>NZ_CAZEQT010000003.1:0-30698 GCF_964514025.1 Tenacibaculum litopenaei | reverse complement strand
CCTGTTAATCTTCTTGATACATTCTCTTCTTATTGGTTCGTACTCTTTTTCACTTAAAGCGAGACTTATTAACAGCTACAAAATCACAACAGTTCTACTGTGGGTTTATCTTATACTATTTCTTAAATTAATTCCTATTTTCTTAGTCAAAGAGACTACTAGAAAGGATACTAGCTGGAACGGATATACTTTCAACTTGTAGACTTTTGTGCAAACTAAAAAATAGCGAGTGAAGAAATGAAATTGCGGTGCGGTAGCACAAGAGCATGGAATCTCGAAAACGAGCGGTACGCAGTAATTTCCTTGTTTGGACTTGATTTTTTGTTTCGTTTTGTATCTAAGACAAAATGAAAATAATAGTATTTAAACGAACTTTTTTTGTTAAGCAATACAAGTTATAAAACAAACAAAACCTCAACAGTTCTGCAGTGGCTTTGTTCTTGTTATTTTCAAAATTCAATTCTCAATTGCTTACTCATAACCGCCACTAGAAAGGATTCTAGCGGTAGGCCTGACATTCTATGTGCCATCAGAGCTAGGCTACCACATGTCATAAAAATCATTTCTATTCTTTTCATATTTCAAAAACTCATCATTATTAATACCTAATATTTTTGAGCTATAATTCCTATAATTTTCATTGAATCTCTCTTTAAAAAAATTAATTATTAAGTCGTGAGTTAATGGGTTCTCTAAGTCTTTAGTATTAAAGGTGGAGTATCTTTTTTTTGATTTAGGATATAGTCTCCTATATTCTTTATACTGCTTAAAAAAATATAAACTTAGATACTCAGCTAATTCATTCAAATAATTTTGAACATTATTGGCTTTAGTTTTACCAACATAATAATCTAGTATAACTTTATAAAAAACTTCTTTTGAATCCATCATTTCTATCTAATTCATTAATCAATGAAGTGATATTTAATTTTCACTTTTTTTTGTATTAAAATTGGTTTCTCAAATTTATTCCATCTAACCAAAGCAGCATCATAATTTCTAGCTACGAATTCGTGCCATAGTATACCTAACTCTTCGTTTAGCCCTTTTCTAGTATACCCAAACTTCTAAGCAGCACTATTACCTAATCAATTCGTTACAGTATTGTATACTTTGTGTCTGAGTCCAAAGGTATAGTAATTACAATACCTTATCAACTATCATAACCTCTTTTTTATCTTCATTTTATTGAATTACCACAGAAATTCTTCTAATAAAGTAACTTCTCCAATTCCGGCATTTTTCCGGGTAAATAACCTGCTAATTATATATTTATCAGTGGCTTTCTCATTACTCACAGACAGCACTGATTAACTAGCTTGCCTTGTTATCATAACCCCAGATAAAAATAATGTAGACTAATATTGATGTTAAAAGACTAACTATAAAATCTTGAAGCGTAAAACGCTTTTCTTCCACACATGTATAAACTCCATAAGCTAGAAACAATAAGAGCATGATTAGTTTTTTTCTTTTTCTTACTTTTTTTTTTATCATCTATTCCTTTTTGATATTCAACTATTTTTTGTGGGCATTATCGTAATATTCTTTTGAAATCACCCAATAACCCTTTTTTATTCTAAGATAAACAATACCGAAACACCTACTCTAAGGTGTTTTAAAAGGCTACTATTCCGAGACATTGCAAATCTAATTTTCATTCGAATAAAATAATAAGTACCCTTCTAATTTTGTCCGTAGCAGCTTTTATGTGACTTACATTATCATAACCTATTTTGGTTCAATACCTTTTATTTATCCTTACTATATTGACTAACATAACTACAGATAAAAACAAAATTATTATTAAAAATAAAATTGGAAAGAGTGCTGAAAATAAATCTAATTTAATCTTTGTTAATTCATAAAGAATGTACAGCAAGCTAATTACAGATAAAGAAAGAAAAAGAATATTCAAATATCTAATAAATGAACTACTATTTCTGTTAAAAAAAAACAATAAAACACCTGAAAGAAAAAAAAACGTAATAACACCTATTAATTTTATACCTTCAAAATCTTTCGTATTTATGTGATGACCTGAAGCTAGCCTAAGGATCAGATTTCCTATGGATGCTATAATTAGAGATATTGATAATGTCAATTTAATTGCCTTATTATTTACTATTTTCATAGTCTTTATTTTTTTGTTTTAAACATATTTAATTTTTAGGAAACACTTTGTCTGCTTCTTCTTTACTTATTCCTATCATATCGACTTTTACTACAGTTTTATCAAAATCTTTTAATAATCCAGATTCTTCAGATTTGAAGATACCATTCTTATTAAAAAACATACCCCTTACATTTTATTTTCAACTATTTTGATATGTTAATTTCCTCATTTTATTGAATGACCTCAGCAATTCTTTTATTTGAAGTAACTCCTCCAGTTCCAGCAATTTTTAAGTAAAAATACACAAAGTTTTCAAAGAACTAAGGTTGTATTCCTGTTAATCTTCTTAATACATTCTCTTCTTATTGGTTCGTACTCTTTTTCACTTAAAGCGAGACTTATTAACAGCTACAAAATCACAACAGCTCTACTGTGGGGTTATCTTCATTCTTTTGAATAATTAGCCACTAGAAAGGATTCTAGAGAGAGCAGACATATCTTCGGCGTTTAGGTTTATGAAGGTAAGTATTTGTGCAAACTAAGAAATAGCGAGTGAAGAAATGAAATTGCGGTGCGATAGCACAAGAGCATAGAATTTCGAAAACGAGCGGTGCGCAGTAATTTCCTTGTTTGGACTTGATTTTTTGTTTCGTTTTGTATCGAAGACAAAATGAAAATAATAGTATTTAAAAGTACTTTCATTCTTGTTAAGTAATACAAGTTATAAAACAAACAAAACCACAATATCCTTGCTGTGGTTATCTTATATTATTTTTTTAATTAATTCCTATTTCTTTAGTCATTATCACCAGAAAGGATTTTTAGCAGGAGCAGATATATCTTCGTTTTGTAAGCTTATGACGGTAAGCATCTGTGCAAACTAAGAAATAGCGCGTGAAGAAATGGAAATGTGGTTCGATAGCACAAGAGCATGGAATTTCGAAAACTAGTGGTACGCAGTAATTTCCTTGTTTGGACTTGATTTTTTGTTTCGTTTTGTATCGAAGACAAAATGAAAATTATAGTAATTAAAAGTACTTTTATTCTTGTTAAACAATACAAGTTATGATACAATCAAAATCACAACATCCCTGCTGTGGTTTTATCTTGGATGTTTTTACAATATATTCTTTACTTGTATACTCCTAACCATCACTAGCAAGGATTCTAACAGGGGCCATACTCCGACATCTATGTACCATCGGATGAACAGCTATAATTTAATAACCCCATAGCCTCATAATGACTGGGGTTAAACAAAGAATAAATAATAAGATTCTGTTATTTTTAATAAACTTTACTTTGGTTGCGAACCAAATCAACAAAATCAATTGAATTAATATCATAAAAATAGATACTACTAAAAGATATTTATCTGCGCTTCCCCCGGAACCAAAACTAAAAAAATGAATAAAAGTACCTATTATTTGTAAAGCAAAATACAAAACAACATTTACTAATACTACAATTATATTTATTAAATATTTCATTTCTATTCTTTTACCGTTACTGTCATTCTTAATTCTCTCATTGTATAAAAAAATCAGTTATCAATGCTTGGTTACTACTTTCTGCTAGGAAAATTAGGATATTGGTATATTTAAAGCATAAACATACTGTTAAGAAGTTCCCAAAACATCAGCAGTCAGATCAACGTTCACCTATCTACCTAAAGCAGCATTATAATTGCTAGCACCGAAGTCATGCCATTTTAATCCAAGTTCTTCATTAAGTTCTTTTCCATTATACCCAAACTTCTGCATCCTAGCATTCCCAAGGACCGATAGGAATTACTTTATCTCTAATATTTTTGAAATTTAATTTCTGTATTGCTTACTCATACTCGGTATTAGTCACAGATTAGCACTAGCCGTTACGTTGTTATACTAGGACGAACGGGGGAAGTAAATCTTGCGATAGCAGGAGTAAACGAGCACTAGCCGTGCAAGGTTGCTATATCCATGATAGTAGCAGATTAACGACTAAGTATAGAGCAAAAACTGCAATAACAAACTGTTTTTGAGTAACTTTTAACTTAAAAATTTGAATGATATACTCTGAAATAAAATAAGCTATTAATAAGATTACGAACTTTATTAATACATTTAATAATGTGTAATTTCCTTTTATTAACTCCGTAAAATTATTTTTTCCCTCCATTAAAAAATTATTTCCGTTTTAAATGCTTTAAATAAATCTTGGAATGAAGTTGGACCAACAGCCTTTCTGTCTCCATGAGAGTTTGAGGGTGTTTTCATCTTCTTCATTAATGAGCCATCTTTTTAATGCTCAACACCATAAATAATCATAATTACTACATCTAATCAACAATCGCAATCTATTTTTTATTCTTGTATTAATGAATAACCGCAGCAATTCTTCTATTTGAATCAACTCCTCTAGTTCCAGTAATTTTCAAGTAAAAATACATATAGTTTGCAAAGAACAAAGGAAACATTGTTGTTTATCTTCTAGCTTTAGAAATGAGAACTTTCCTAAAAACAAACAAAACCACAACAGTACTGCAATGGTTTCATCTTCATTACTATAAAATTCAATTTCTAATTACTTACTCATACTCGCCACTAGTTACAAACTGGCTAAGTATTTTCGGATTACCATTGACCAGCTCATACACATGAGCGAAGAAGTACACGAAGAAATTACCATTGTAGATAAATCCGAATCTGAACGCATCAATTTAATTCAACAGCTCGAAGATGAAGGTAAAAAAGCTGTATTTCGTATTATTGATAGTATGCTAAACAAAGTTCAAAGATTTCTTTAACAAAAATATTGCAACTCTTTAATTTATGGCGAGATTAATTACCTGTGAAGTTTGTCAAAAACAAATTAACTCTAGTGCTGAAAATTGCCCCGAATGCGGACACCCACATGAAAAGGACAGAACCGATGCCAAAAACTTTAGGCAAATTTTATGGATGCTAGGCTTTATGGTAGTATTTGCAATATTCTATAAAACAGGATTATTACAGCAAATCATTGATATGATTTTCAAAAAGCAACTTCTTTTCACCCTTTATTTTATAGTCATTACACCAATTTCTCCAAAAGAAAATTGCACAATTTAAATTCTTTTAAAAGCTATACGCAATATTATAAATTGTCTATTACTTTTTAATGAATATTTAATATGATTGATATTTGGAGGGGGAGAGATTTTGAGACTTTGTACAAGCAGTTTCGTGCAAAATCTGCAAAAGGCAAAATATTTATGATGCGAGATTATCAAAGCGGAGATACTACCATAGGTAAAGGAGCAATCATATTACTACACAGAACCAGTTTATTTATTCTAGGACTACTCACAGAGCTGTATCTCAAAGATAGTCGGTACATGATTGGAGATATAGGATTGCTCTTTTGTTTGGCACAAGAACGTAACAAGGAACTAAGCAAAAAACTGGAACAGCTAAGAGCTAAAAATATAGATAGAGCCAGGCTACGAAAAATGCAATTACGACACATTTTAAAAAGAAAACAAAAGAGCATAAAATCTCTTAAACCGCATACCAATACTCACAAGAAACAGAAGTAACAACCAAACCAGCAAACACAAACATAAAAACATAAAGCCCTACATTTCGCAAGGCTTTTGTGTTTAAACATAATATATCACCATTTCGAAGAGTGATTATTTATGCTATGGGCATAAATCTCTATATTTATTTTTATCAAAAATCTTATAAACATAAATATAACTATTCTCTTTATTACCCTCACTATAAATAGCTTTTACAGGAGTTTTACTTAAATAACCACATTCGTCTTCTGCTATTTCAATCTTCAATAATTCATTATTAAAAACTAATAGGTAATCAAAATTCTCAAAATCAAAAGCCTCATAATTTATGTAGTCTTTTAGCTTATAGAATGGTTTATGTTTCTGAGTAAAAATATGAATTAGTTGTTCTTTTTTATGTATTAGTTTAGGAGGATAGTCAAAGTTTTCTTTGATATCAATACTTTTTACAAACTCAAAACTAACTTCTGTGTCTTTATTACAACTAAACATAACACAACATATTATTAAAATTATTAATTTATTAATTTTCATAGTTTTATAATTTTGCCCCTGTAGGATATTTGATATTAGTTTTACGCTGTACTTGTTTTCCATTTTTAAAGAATTACCAAACTCCACCTTTAAGTGCTTGATATAATGGAATAGTAGCTTTACCCGTCGTCTCACTAATATTAGCTTTCCTATTACTCCCTCTCAGTGTTCCTACGCTCGTTTTACTAAAGCCTAAAGCTAAAGTTTCTTTTGAACCTTTCATAGGGTTTTGACTAGGGTTATTTGAATTACACGTATTTAAACACAGAGTTGTGTTTTCTAAATTTCCTTTAGGAGTTGGTAAATCTGAAACATTTGTTCCTGATGTTCCCGAAACATTCGTTTTTCCATTACCTGTAGAGACTATATATTCGCCGTTTTCAGAATCTAGATCTAGAGCTTGATTACTACCGTGTGCATCAATTACAATTTGTTCTGGACTGCCATCAATATCTCCCCAATCTTGAGAAAATTCAGCCTCCGTATTCGCATCAATTAAAGCAACTGCTCCCTCTCCATACTGTTCAAAAGCATCATCATATTGAGCCATTGCTTGCTTTGCCCCCATCTTTACCGTTTTCTTTAGGGTCATAGAAAATATAGACTTTTACAATCTTTCTTTGCTCGGCGGTTAATTCTTTTCCGTTTTTATCTCTCCAAGCTTCGGGAGCCATCCCATTAGGTTCTATAAACCTAATAGAATTATTAAACGCATAGTTATACGGCGGATGCCTGCGCATTTGTTCAGCAAGAGGGTCAACATTCATCCATCTACCAAGAGCTGGGTCATAATTTCTAGCACCGAAGTCATACCCTTCTATGCCTAATTCTTCGTTTAACTCTTTCCCATTAGCCTCAAACTTCAGAGCAACACTATTACCTAATGAATTCGTTACATTATTGTATACTTGGTATCTGAGTCCAAAGGTATAGTAATTACTTTATCTCATCAACAACCTAACCTGGTTTTCATCATTATATTGAGTGACCGCAGCAATTCTTCTATTTGGAGTAACTCCTCTAGTTCCAGCAATTTTTAAGTATAAATACACAAAGTTTTCAAAGAACAAAGGAAACATTGTTGTTTATCTTCTAGCTTTAGAAATGAGAACTTTCCTAAAAACAAACAAAACCACAACTCTCGTCGTGGCTTTATCTCCATTATTTTAATAATTTAATTTCTATTTACTTACTCAAAACGCTTTCTGATAAGTCAATTTTTAAACATTCTTCACAATTTAAAACCTGTTTGTTAAATATTTGCTCAGAAATAGCCTCAATACCTTCCGATGTAGAAGATAAATTAATTGAATCATCTCTTTTTATTTTAGTAAATATAGAAGTTCTATTGAAATTCAAAGATTTAACATAGATATAATTAGAATTATAATAGACAATTGTACAATTATCTATTAATGGATTATAACTACTATCGTGTATACCCATAGAAACTAAGCGAAAACCAGCTCGTTCGTCATTAGGGTCTTTTAATATCTTAAATTTTTCATCTATTTTTTGTATAACATTCCATTGACTATCATTCCATCCACATGAAATAGCAAACATTAAAATTATTAGTGTTAAATATTTTTTCATATTCATAAATTCTGTAATTATCTCTATTCTTTATCCAATAACAAGCGGTAAAGTTTACCTTAAAATTCATAATAACCTTTACGAGGAAGTTTCTCTGTCCAAATATATCTTTGATAAGTAGTAGTCATAGCTTTATTTCCATCTCCTCGCTCCTTATTTGAATCACTACCTAAATTATTGTCGGAGAAAGATGACATAGTTTTACTGTCATAAACAGAAACAGTAAAAGATTCCCCATCTCCATTAACTCTGACAGTAATAGCAATACTTCCAAGAACATGGACGGGTAAAATCCAGTTTCCTGGTTTATTCCAATTATCTTTCGCCCATTTTTTTATGTTACCTGGAGAATAACTACTCACAAATGTTTCCCCTGAGGATGCTTTCCCATCGGATATATTATTCAACAAACCTTGCGTAACTTTATCTTTGATTGGTTTCCAATTTTGAACACTATTCAAGGCACCTCCACCAACTATTACACTATTTTCATGTCCTTCCCCAAAAACAAAATCTGCTCCTATCTCAACTAAATAGTCTGGTTTAACCTTAACACCTACATTATTGTTCTTATTTCGATAACCACCATGAAGATTATCTGTAAAGTCCATTTCAGGATTTACTTTCAAAGTTTGTCCTGCGAATATTTTGCTCACATCTTCTACACAACTAAGCACTTATAAGTCAGTTATTTAAAAACCGTATTGTTTCGATATTTTAGTTAATGTTTCTCCTTTCTTCACCTGATGAGTTGTTGGGGCATCCGGTCCAACTGGTGCCATTCCATCAGGATCAATAAAATAAATCGGATTATTAAATGCATAGTTATATGTCGAATGCATACGCATCGATTCAGCAAGAGGATCAAGATTCATCCATCTACCATAAAGCAGCATCATAATTCCTAGCCCCGAAGTCGTGCCATTGTATGCCAAGTTCTTCGTTTAACTCTTTTCCATTAGCCTCAAACTTCTGAGCATCACTATTACCTAATGAATTCGTTACATTATTGTATACTTTGTATCTGAGTCCAAAGGTATAGTAATTACTTTATCTCATCAACTACCTAATCTGGTTTTTCCTCATTTTATTGAATGACCTCAGCAATTCTTTTATTTGAAGCAACTCCTCCAGTTCCGGCAATTTTCAAGTAAAAATACACATAGTTTTCAATGAACAAAGGAAACATTGTTGTTTATCTTCTAGCTTTAGAAATGAAAACTTTCTTAAAAACAAACAAAACCACAACAGTACTACAGTGGATTCATCTTTATTACTTTTAACTTTACTTCTCGCCATTATAAATGGCTTTAATAGTAGCGTTGTCTATTTAAAATTCCTTTAACTCATTACCATCACACTAAAACTAAATGTCTATATACCTGACTTAAAAAAATTTAACTCCCCCACCAAGAAAAATTAGTATTCTCTAATGGATCTAGATTTTTTCTTCGAGCAGAATCAAAACCGATCTCCTTAACTTTGGATAACCATTTCTTATAAGCTAAAAAAACTTGAGAAATTGATTCCTCATCAACTGTATATTCTTCTTTAGTATTATTATCTAATAATACAGGCATAGAAGAATAGTTAAATGGTTTCTCAAAGAAAATTTTATTAATCAAAAATAAGGACTCTACTTGAACAGAGTGCTTTTTAGATTTTCCAGTATAAATCTGAGAACTTAAATTATTATAACTTGAAAAAGGGCTAGAGCTAATTCTTGAATCTCCTTCAAAACTTAGTAATTCTTCGATCATTAATATTTTATCTTTATCAGAAAACTTTAAAAAATCAGTTGGTTGTAAAACTTGATTATTAGCTCCGGTAAAGTCAATTTTATAATGTTTATCATTATCTATACTTTTGAATATCGAACTTTTAAATTCTGATACTTCGAAAAAATTCTTTTCGTCTGAACATGAAAAAAGAACCATAAAACTTAAAACTATAAATCTAATCATTTTGGTCATCCTTAAAAATTTTAGTATTTGTTTTTTATCAGTAATTTTTCGTACACCATTTTTCTCAGTTCCAAAACTATTAATTTTCTTATTATCCAAAACACTATCATTAATTTTAAAAAAAAGAAATTAATATTTCCTTTGAACCCATTTCCAACATTAGTTCGAACGCTTCCCTCTGTTCCCCCCTCTATATACTACTTCTACAGACCTACCTTTTTTAGTAGTATTAACTCCTGCATTATCATCATAAATTCCATTGAATTTCTAACGGCTGAATGAACAACATTGCCCTTCCAATTCTTGAACTCAGTAATTTCAGCTATAACTTCAATACTCGTAGCTACATAATCATCATTTTCTAGAATGGTTTCTACTTGATTATTATTAATCCATATTTGATTAACTCCGAGGATGTTTCCAAGACAATCTGATACACAATCACATTTAGTAGTGTTTACAGATGAGTATTATCAGTATTATACCGTTTTTATCAACCTTCAATATTCTTTGAGTTACAGAGACTAGACTCAATGTCTCTACGACCGTTCCATTATCCACATAAATATTCCCTTTCTCATAAGTTCGATCAAGAATAATAAAAGTCGTTACCCCACTTTTAGCTGTAACTTAATCTACTAATTGTTCTCCAGTTCGCAACATACTACCACTAGAAGTAAAGACAATATTTCTATCAGGATCAATAAAACAAACCGGATTTAGTTTTCGAATACACACGCATTTCTTCAGCTAACGGGTCCACATTCATCCATCCACCTATAGCAGCATCATAATTACAAGCGACGTAGTCATGCCATTGGATATCTAGTTCTTCATTTAACTCATTCCCCATTATACCCAAACTTCTGCATCGTAGCATTCCCAAGGACGGATAGTAATTACTTTATCCAACCAACAACCTAAACTAGTTTTCCCACATTTTATTGAATAACCACAGCAATTCTTTTATTTGAATCAACTCCTCTAGTTGCAGCAATTTTCAAGTAAAAATACACATAGTTTTCAAAAACAAAGGAAATATTGTTGTTTATCTTCCAGCTTTAAAAACGAGAAACTTTCTTAAAAAATACGAAGCCTCAACAGCTCTCCTGTGGTTTTATCTTCATTCTTTTGAATAATTAGCCACTAGAAAGGATTCTAGAGAGAGCAGACATATCTTCGGCGTTTAGGTTTATGAAGGTAAGCATTTGTGCAAACTAAAAAATAGCGCGTGAAGAAATGAAATTGCGGTGCGGTAGCACAAGAGCATGGAATTTCGAAAACGAGCGGTACGCAGTAATTTCCTTGTTTGGACTTGATTTTTTGTTTCGTTTTGTATCGAAGACAAAATGAAAATTAGAGTAATTAAAAGTACTTTTATTGTTAAGCAATACAAGTTATGATACAAACAAAACTACAACAGTACTGCGTTGGTTTCATCTTTATTATTTCTTAAATTAATTCCTATTTCTTTAGTCATTACCATCAGAAAGAATTCCTAACAGGAACAGATATATCTTCAGCTTGTAGCCTTATGAAGGCAAGTATTTGTGCAAACTAAGAAATAGCGCGTGAAGAAATGGAATTGCGGTGCGATAGCACAAGAGCATGGAATCTCGAAAACGAGCGGTACGCAGTAATTTCCTTGTTTGAACTTGATTTTTTGTTTCGTTTTGTATCTAAGACAAAATGAAAATTAGAGTAATTAAAAGTACTTTTATTGTTAAGCAATACAAGTTATGATACAAACCAAACTACAACAGTACTGCATTGGTTTCATCTTTATTATTTCTTAAATTAATTCCTATTTCTTTAGTCATTACCATCAGAAAGAATTCCTAACAGGAACAGATATATCTTCAGCTTGTAGCCTTATGAAGACAAGTATTTGTGCAAACTAAGAAATAGCGAGTGAAGAAATGGAATTGCGGTGCGATAGTATAAAAGCATGGAATTTCGAAAACGAGCGGTACGCAGTAATTTCCTTGTTTGAACATGATTTTTTGTTTCGTTTTGTATCGAAGACAAAATAAAAATTATAATGTTTAAAAGTACTTTCATTCTTGTTAAGTAATACAAGTTATAAAACAAACAAAACCACAACAGTACTGCAGTGGTTTCATCTTTATTACTTTAAAATTCAATTTCTAATTGCTTACACTTGCTCAGTACTAGTTAAAAACTAGCACTATCAATTACGTTGATATACTAGTACCATATTGATGCTTTGATATGAGACTATAAAGCTAAAAAAGCATATTCTTAAAATATTAAAACAAAGCTACATAATTAAATATAACATTGTTTAATACTTATCTAAATCTCTGATTAAAAATCCAAGCTATCTAACTTTTATAACTTCAGCTTATTCATCCATTCTACTTGTCCCAATCATTTATATAAACTTTAAGTAATTTATATAAAACAACAATAGAAATACTGAAAGTTAAAGAATAAGCAAGTATTGCCATTTCAGACTTACCTCTATATTTCCCAAATACTAAAGAATCTAAATTGTACCATGATATAGTAAGTAAGACAAGAAGTAATAAAGAAAAAATTATAGTAGTTACTTTAAAAAGGTTATTCATTATGTTATTTTTTAATTGATATACATTTACACTATGTTCTCCACCAGTTCCATTATCATCACCCGGATCTACTAAATCTGAAATCTCAATGGATTTATCATTTAATTTAGGGGATTATATGGTGAAAATCGCTTCCATTGCTATCAAAACTCCCATTACCAAAAAAACTAAAAATTGCAACGCAAGGTACAACGGTTTTGGTAGTTTCTTGTTTATAGTATCTACTAATTTTAAGTTCACTATGCTAATTATCATACATACCTCCTTTTATTGTAAATGCCCCCGCATTAAATCCTGATGTTTTTATAGCCTGCCCTTCAGCCACAGAAACTTTTATAGAAAAACCTCCATTATCTTTAGCTTTAAAAACGAGAAACTTTCTTAAAAACAACAGAACCACAACATCTCTGATGTGACCTTATCTTATATTACTTTTAAAACCTAATTTCTAATCACTTATTCATTACCGCCACTAGCAAGAATTCTAGAGGGATTAGGGTATCTTTTAATCTGTAAGACTTATAAGGACTTATTCAGATAAGAAAAACCCACAAATTCGGATTTTGTTATTCTTAATACGAAGCTGCATTATTATAGCTATTATGGTTTATAATACTTCTAATATTAATTTACTAATAAGTCATTCTACCCCCTATTACACTCCTAATTCGTAACATTTTATTTATTCATTTTTTCTAAATAATTAATAAGGTCAATAACGCCCAGAATTTTCTTTTTCTCTATGTTATTCAGTGAACTATAATTAGATGAATTAGATATGTACTTAAATTTATATATGCCTTTACTTTTTATAAGTAAAACATATGTATCATTACTAATATCATACGGACATATCTGCATTATTCTCTTATTCTCAATAGTAAATACTTTTTTTTCAAATTCACTTAGGCCATAATCTGATGTTGTAAAAGTTCTACTATTTTCTCCCTCTATTTCAAGCGTTGTCATTTTTTTATCGTTATCTATAGACCATCTTATAAGCTTATGACTTTTTTTATTACCACCACTATAAAATATTTTTAAGATATCTAAATTGCGATTTTCCTTTAAGAAAGAGGATAGTTCATTTTTAAAATATTTAAATGTATTCTCATCAACGCCAAAGTCCTTAGAAATCAATTTACAATTATCATTTTGATATTCATTTTTTTTTACAAAGCTAGATTTACAACTAAATAAAATTACAATTAACAATAAACTAAATCTATTCATAATTTAATTCTTTCTATAATATTTATACCCTTTTTTAATTACGCTAAAAGTAATATGTTTTTGCATCCTTGTTGGGTTTAAGTCTAAATGGATTTACACTAAGCGGAATATTTTAATACACCTAACGAAGAGGATCTTTTTCAACTGTTGTGTCAATCTGAGCTCTTATTCTGTTGGTTACATATCTTACTTCTTTTTCTTCAATTACCCTTATTCTGTCAACTTGTAAAAGATAAGAGTCAAAATCTATATTTTCTAAATGCTAATAGTACCTATATTCGAGAGGAGATTATCGCCGTTCCTATCCA
The DNA here is from genome assembly GCF_964514025.1 of Tenacibaculum litopenaei. Lineage (NCBI taxonomy): Bacteria > Pseudomonadati > Bacteroidota > Flavobacteriia > Flavobacteriales > Flavobacteriaceae > Tenacibaculum > Tenacibaculum litopenaei. The sequence continues at coordinate 16,812 of NZ_CAZEQT010000003.1, read as the reverse complement.
TTCACCTTAAATGTCCTAAGGAAATTATTATTAAAAGACGGTTCGTATTTGATTGGGGATGTAACAATGTTACTTAACTTATCTGATAATAGAAACCAACAATTACAGAAACAGCAATCAAAACAGAAAGCCAAAAATTTAGAACGAGTAACCATAAGAAAGATTCAGTTACACCATATTCTCAATAGAAAACATCAAAGTTTAAAACCTTCGAAAACAGATAGGATAAAAGAGAATAAAAAATGATTAAACAGTAAAAAAAATAGAAAATAATGTTCGCTTTTTTTTGACGACGCATCAAAAATAGACAACAGAAACTTTAAGTCATCTCTTAAAAATCGAATACTAAATTGTAACTTATTTTCTTATCATTTCCTAGATAAAAAAACGCAAACATTTACGTAGTATCACGGCACCACCAAACAGAAAACACCTGCTAATCAACACATTAACCTTACAGCTATCTAAATTCAAATTTAACAGATAAGCTATCTATTTTCACTCCATAATTTGGAATAATTTTAATTACACATTCTGGTTTATACCATTCAGAGGTAATTACTTTGTTAAATTCATTATTCATTTCTATTATTTGAAAATTATCATCATTTTTATTACCATAATAAAACTTAAACTTTCCATTAGAATAACCTTTTATCTTTATTATTAATCTAGTAATTAAATCTTCTGAATCAACTTTCAAAGTATCAACTAGTTCAGATTTAATTGAACTGTAGTAATTAACCTTAATACTTTCTTTATAACTACTTTGACATGAAAATATTAAAAGTACAGTAATTACAATTAAATAAAACTTTTTACTCATTATGAAATTTATATTTTCGATTGAATTGTCTCATTTTTTATTACTCCATAAATTTTCTTTGAAAATCCTTTTCTTTTAACAAAAAAAAGAATTTACCTTTTTTGTTAGAGCTCACTAATTTATTTTTTTTATTTATTATTCGACCACCACTATTGCTAATTCTTTCATAATTATTTTAACAAGATCGTATATGCTTGCATTTGGATTCGTCTTTCCAACTTCAATACCAATTGTATTATTAGGAACATCCATATAAAGGTCTGCCATTTGATTCCATGGTACGGAATGCTCATGAGCATCTGACCATATTTCTGTATTCTTTGCTTCATTACTTTAAATATTCCGGACCTGTAAGAGGATATGCCTAAAAGCATCAGAAAGATTCCCTCTAAGATTATGATCAATGATTTGACCAACCATATTCGTTACTTTTTTTTCATTTTTCTCTTTATCTCATCAACTACCTAATCTGGTTTTTCCTCATTTTATTGAATGACCTCAGCAATTCTTGTTTTTGAACTAACTGCTCCAATTCCGGCATTTTTTGAGTAAAAACACACATAGTTTTCAAAGAACAAAGTAAATATTGTTGTTTATCTCCTAGTTTAAAAAACGAGAAACTCTCTTAAAAACAAGAAAACCACAACAGTTCTGCTGTGGCTTTATCTTACAGTATTTTTAAAATTAATTCCTCTTTTCTTAGTCAAAGAGACTACTAGAAAGGATACTAGCAGGAACGGATTTATTTTCGACTTGTAGACTTTTGTGCAAACTAAGAAATAGCGAGTGAAGAAATGAAATTGCGGTGCGATAGCACAAGAGCATGGAATTTCGAAAACGATCGATGCGCAGTAATTACCTTGTTTGGACTTGATTTTTTGTTTCGTTTTGTATCGAAGACAAAATGAAAATAATAATGTTTAAAAGTACTTTCAATCTTGTTAAGCAATACAAATTATAAAACAAACAAAACCACAACAATCCTGCTGTGGCTTTATCTTTATTATTTTGAAAATTTAATTTCTACCTGCATACTCATAGCAGTCACTAGAAAGGATACTAGCTGGAACGGATATACTTTCAACTTGTAGACTTTTGTGCAAACTAAGAAATAGCGAGTGAAGAAATGAAATTGCGGTGTGATAGCACAAGAGCATGGAATTTCGAAAACGAGCGGTACGCAGTAATTATCTTGTTTGGACTTGATTTTTTGTTTCGTTTTGTATCTAAGACAAAATGAAAATAACAGTGTTTAAAAGTACTTTCATTCTTGTTATGAAATACAAGTTATAAAACAAACAAAACCAAAACATCTCTGCTGTGGCTTTTTCGCTATTATTTTTAAACTATAATACTTGTTTTTAGTACCGTTTTCTATTTAAAATTTCTTTAACTAATTGCCATTACACAATCGCTAAATGTCAATTAGCGGGGAATAACAACTTTTTAGCCTCTTTTATATTTGGTTCAATATTCAATTTAAAAACACTAGCTAAGACTTCCAACCAATGACCTTTATCATGGCTATTATGAAAAGAAGCTCCATAAATAACAGCACTATTAGGATAAGCTATTATTCCTTTTTCTTTACATATTTCTGAAAAAACGATTGATAAAACTTCTTTATTTAGCTCCAATGATTGATATTTTTTTGGAAGAAAATCCACCGTAAAAAATATTGACAAACACAAATTTGATACATCCTTATAATCAATATTATCTGGTAAAGATTCATTGAGATACAAAAGAAAATCTTTAAAGTTATTATTTATTAAATTTTTAACCATAATTACTGCTACTTTATTAGTTGGTTTATTTCATTCAAACGATTGTGTATCCACTCAATTTGTCTTGGAAGCGTTTCATTTACTTCTTTGGCTAATCCATGTGGGTTAGGAGTATGACCTCTACTAATCTCTCTTACAATTTGGTCATTTCCATTTTGAAGTTGTATTTGAACTTCTTTCAAAACTTTTTCTAACCTGCCTTTTTCAACTTTTAACGTTTGTATGGCTTCATCAGACAGTTTAGCTGTTATTTTAACAACATCATCACTTTTGTCAAACAATTTAAAAATATTACCAAACTTGGTCAATAACGCTGGTAAAAATAAATTAACATCAAAAGTATGTATAAAAGTATTTAATCTATTTTTATGCTTCACCAAATCCATTGACTCCCCATGCTAGATAATAAAATCTTTCACCATTCTCGTCATAACCTACTGTAAGTCTATTCCCTCCAAAATTAGGGTCTTCTCCCAACATAGCAGCAGTATTTCTCGCCTGAGAATAGTAGTTTCCCCAATCTTCTTCAGTTTCACAGCTTAGACATTCATCATCAGAACCATCTGCTCTTCTTGTATTATCGTACTCTCCATTTTCACAATCAACATTCCAAGGATTACCATCAAAATCATAAATAATTTTGACTATCGGCACCATTAGAATCTGCATAAAAAATAGGATCATTGTCAAAAGCTTGATAGGGAGAAAATTCATAATGTGTAACTGGATTAATTGAAGTCCATCTTGCAATAGCAGGGTCATAACTTCTAACATCCATTTCATACAAGTCTAGACCTAAAGACTCTTCTAACTCCACACAATTGTATTTAAATTTTTGAACCGTAGCATTCCAAAGGGCGGATAATAGTTATTTTATCTCATCAATTACCTAACCTGGTTTTCCTCATTTTATTGAATGACCTCAGCAATTCTTTTATTTGAAGTAACTCCTGCAGTTCCGGCAATTTTCAAGTAAAAATACACAAAGTTTTCAAAGAACTAAGGTTGTATTCCTCTTAATCTTATTGGTTCGTACTCTTTTTCACTTAAAGCGAGACTTATTAACAGCTACAAAACCACAACAGCTCTACTGTAGCTTCATCTTATATTATTTTTTAAATTAATTCCTTTTTCTTTAGTCATCACCACCAGAAAGAATTTCTAGCAGGAACAGACATATCTTCGGCTTATAGCCTTATGAAGGCTAGTATTTGTGCAAACTAAGAAATAGCGAGTAAAGAAATGAAATTGCGGTGCGATAGCACGAGAGCATGGAATTTCGAAAACGAGCGGTACTCAGTAATTTCCTTGTTTGCACTTGATTTTTTGTTTCGTTTTGTATCTAAGACAAAATGAAAATAATAATGTTTAAAAATACTTTCATTCTTGTTAAGCAATACAAATTAGAAAACAAACAAAACCACAACAATCCTGCTGTGGCTTTATCTTTATTATTTTTAAAAGTTAATTTCTGTATTGCTTACTCATACTCGGCACCAGTTACAAACTGGCGGGAATGGTGTTAGTTTTTGACACAACCCAATTTAGTTATAAATAAGCTCTTGTTTTGAAACTAATTTTACTGACCCTGAATTTGAATTGAACATATATACATAGCTAACTCCAAAATGAGGTCTATTTGAATAATCAAAAGCTATCTTACTCTCAAAAACCTCAGCAAAAAATATACTGTCTTGTATTTCAGAAAAAAATATTTGAACAATCCCACATTTTTTGATGTTTAATTTCTGAAGTTCTATATTTCTTAAATTCTCATTATCTCCATTATTAGCTATCTCCTCTAATGTTATTGGATTAATAGAATTCAGTTCTTTTTTAAAAAAATTAGCTAACTTGGAGTATGTTATAACTTCATCAGATACATGATACTTTTTTCTATTTTTTGTTATTGATTTATATTCTTTGCTATCTAATATAATATTCAAAGACTCTACATATGTATCAATTTCAGTAGATTTTTGATTAGTAAATATTAAAGTTATTATTACTACGAAAAAAAACTTAATGTTCATATTACAAATATATTATATTTAAATAGTTACTCTTTTAGTTCTTCTTACTGATCTACCCTTTCTACTAGTTGTTCGATATCTAAAATTAACATATTTACTTGAGCCTGATTGAATGGTTTTAATATCTCAGGCTTTTTCTGCGATTGGGCAAAATTAAAAAGAAGCAGACCTCCTTTGGGTATATTCTTATGTTACCAAAAAACATTGATAAACAAACCTGTAATTTCGTGAGTTTTCAAACTTTCCAAATTGTCCATAGATTCCCTAACAAAACCAATTCAAAAAATGATTTCTATCTTTTCAAAACAATAGAAAGCTATTTGTTTTTTTCTTCATTCCTATATTCCTTCCTTTTTAAAAGGATTCCTTTTTATTATACTTTTCTAATACTACCATTCAGATAATAAAAAAATTAACTTCTCCTTCGGTTTTCCTTAATTATTGAATAGCCGCAGTAACTCTTCTATCTAAAGTAACTCCTCTAGTTCCAGCAATTTTTCTGATAAAAATACACAAAGTACTCTAAGATTAAAGGCAATACCAATGTTTAGCTTCTGGCTCGAAAAACGAGAAACTTTCTTGAAAAGTACAAAACCACGATATGGCTTTTGTAGTTTTGTTAAATAAAGTTCTTTAATCATATCTTTTACTCGTTGCAGACTGAAGGAAGAAGATGAAACTTGCTGACTATTGATCAATTTTCACAGTTTGAGGTTCTCTTTTTCCATTAACTAAATAGTTCATATTTATTACAGCTAATAAAATTATTGGCGCTCGATAAACTATTTTTTAAAATTTTGTCCTCTGTTGTCTCAATCACTTTATGAAGTAAGATTAAATCATCATTTCCTTTAAGTTCCATTTCACCAAAGATCTGATGCTGTTCTAAAAGATCTGAATCAATGTTCTTGTTCTTTACTAACAACTTATACGGACATAATTGAAAAATAGAATATAAATTATTGTAATTCATCTCGAATTTAGATTCTTCGAGTAATTTATTTATCTTTTCTAGTGCTAATTTTTTGTCACTCTCTTTTAATTTTGAAAAAAAGTCAATAAATGAATTCTTTTTTGTGTTTTTCAATAATTTGTCATCTATAAGCACTTTTTCTACTTCTAGCATCAAATCATAAAAACTTACTTCGTTCTTAATTCCATAAAAACTCTCAACACTAGCTGAATATGCCTCATTAACACAGTTCATTAATTCCATCTCCACTTTTTTATCTTGTGTCGAACATGATAAGAAGAACAGAATCATAATTAAAAAATATTTATTCATCATTTTTTGAAAAACGGTTTAAACTTCCCAATATCAATGGTATTAATAACATAATTACGTGGAGGACGAAAAACAAGTACCCTCCAATTCTACTATAAAAGATTGATTTGTCAATTTCAAAATTTGATTCACCTAACTTGGAATCTATAAAATGAGAAAATAATATTAACAGAAGAGCTATTATTACCGTTATTAAAACACTATTTTTATTCTTGAATAGATTATTGTATTTGTAATTGCTATTCGTAGCTATACTTATTAAAAAAAGGAAAAAACTACTTCAATTTAATAAAGTAGTTTTCCATACAAAAATCTAAAATTAATTCTTATTTCTTTTTAGTAGTCAACATCCAAAAGTTGGAAGATGATTCATTTCTCAATGTTATAGAAAAAGGCTCATTAGTGTTAAATATTCTTATAGGACCATCTTTTGTACCTGTATATAAAACCAAAACATCTCCCTTTTGGATAATTTTATAAATTAAAACACCACTTTCATACTTATTCCTAAAATCAATGGAAGAAACCCTCCCATTTGAGTCCTCAAATATAATATTATCATCTTTCTTCAATTCAATGATTAAATAAATCAATAATATTACAATTAAGACTCTACTAAACTTTAGCTCTAGTGACCTAATTCCCATATTTTTAACTAGCAACCTTAACTTTTGATACATTACTTTTTTTTACTCGTTATTTATTAAAATTTATATGCCGAATGACTTTTATATTTCTCAGAGAATCTGTCGATTTTCCAAACCTTTCTACAGCTGGGGTATAATTTCTCCATTGATAAACTATAGCACTCTTTTCAAGGACTTACCCAAAAAACTCACTACCAATCACCTACCTCTAAACAATGCTATTCTATTCCCAATTGAAGAAATGTTGTTATTGGACCTGTAATGTTCCATTCCAAAAGGAATAGTAGTTACTTTATCTCATCAACTACCTAAACTAGTTTTCCCTCATTTTATTGAATAACCACAGCAATTCTTTTGTTTGAAGTAACTTCTCCAATTCCTGCAATTTTTAGGTAAAAATACACATAGTTTTCAAACACTAGATGGAATATTACTGTTTTTATACTTTCTTGATCCAATCTTTATTAGTTCGTACTACTCATTCCTCTCTAAACGTGAAAAACCTTCATATCAACAACAAAACCAAAATATTGCCACTTTGGCTTTATCTTATATTATTTTTTAAATTGATTCCTTTTTCTTTAGTCATTACCACCAGAAAGGATTTCTAGCAGGAACACATATATCTTCGGCTTGTTGCCTTATGAAGATAAGTATTTGTACAAACTAAGAAATAGCAAGTGAAGAAATGGAACTGCGGTGTGATAGCACAAGAGCATGGAATTTCGAAAACGAGCGATACGCTGTAATTTCCTTGTTTGGACTTGATTTTTTGTTTCGTTTTGTATCGAAGACAAAATGAAAATAATAGTATTTAAACGAACTTTTATTCTTGTTAAGCAATACAAGTTATAAAACTAACAAAACCTCAACATCTCTGCCGTGGTTATCTTATATTATTTCTTATAATTAATTCCTATTTCTTTAGTCATTACCACCAAAAAGGATTTCTAGCAGGAACACATATATCTTCGGCTTTTAGCCTTATGAAGGTAAGCATTTGTGCAAACTAAGAAATAGCGCGTGAAGAAATGGAGTTGCGGTGTGGTAGCACCAAAGCATGGAATTTCGAAAACGAGCGGTACGCAGTAATTTCCTTGTTTGGACTTGATTTTTTGTTTCGTTTTGTATCAAAAACAAAATGAAAACAATAGTATTTAAAAATACTTTTATTCTTGTTAAGAAATACAAGTTCTAAAACAAACAAAACCACAACAATCCTGCTGTGGCTTTATCTTTATTATTTTGAAAATTTAATTTCTACCTGCATACTCATAGCGGTCACTAAAAAGGATACTAGCAGGAATGGATATATTTTCGACTTGTAGACTTTTGTGCAAACTAAGAAATAGCGCGTGAAGAAATGAAATTGCGGTGCGATAGCACAAGAGCATGGAATTTCGAAAACGAGCGGTACGCAGTAATTTCCTTGTTTGAACTTGATTTTTTGTTTCCTTTTGTATCGAAGACAAAATGAAAATAATAGTATTTAAAAATACTTTTTTATTGTTAAGCAATACAAGTATAAAACAAACAAAACTACAACAGTACTGCGTTGGTTCCATCTTTATTATTTTGGAAAATTAATTTCTATTTCCTTCATCATAATAACTTAATACAAACGCTAAGTTATTATAAAAATCCGCATCTGGTGAACTACTAGCAGTTACATATCCATCGCCATCAAACTCTACTACAGGAAAAAACTGAACATACCTCTGATTCCAATAGTAATATGCGGTAACTAAAATTAAGGCTCCAACAACAGTTATTTTTTTCATTGCTTTTATTTTTAATACATACTTACTCGTAACAAAGCTAGTGGCTATTTTTTACTTCTTGTATACATTTTATTCTAAGTCAAACGAATTTTGAAAAAGACGCACATTTTTACAAATTATTTTACCTTTTTAAAACACGTTTTCATTCTATCTAGAAAGCCCGTTAAAAACTCCTTATTTGATGTATCAAACTTTGTAAAAAAATGATCCTCTAAACCTATATAATCACTCATCAACTTATGTTCACTGCGTAATTTATAGAGTATTATCGTATAATTTCCATCCGTTATCGATAAAGTATCTTTATGTGCTATAGTTAACTTACCTACGAAGCTTTTATTCGAGCTTGACTCTTTTGTATAAAAAAACAAAGAATCCTGAGTAATTTCATATTTTGTTGGAGACAACAATCCCCCTAAATTTGAATACCGATATAGGGTATTCGTACTGAAAAAAAGTTCAGTATATTCAAACAACTCTTCCGATTTTCCTTCCCTCAACGAATCTGCATGGTAAACAACCCAATCTCCGGTGATAACATTCTCTTTCTTTGATTCTTCTTTTTTAATACAAAAGATAGATACTACAACTAAAATTACGACTCCTACAACAGTTATTTTTTTCATTGCTTTTCTTTTTTATCCATAACTACTCACTAAAAATCTTGTGAGTTATTTTTGACTTCTTGCATGCATTTTATTCTCAGCAAACGAATTAAAAAAAGACCCAGATTTTTACAAATTATTTTACGAGTAAACAGTTCTTGCAAGAGGAAACTTACACCGTAAACATGTTCCCGTTAAATTCCATTTTGGCTTATTCGACGAAAAAAAATTCTACTCTCAATAAAGAAAAGGTGATATCTTTAGACATCATCATTTTTCATATCATGATAGCCCAGGTAAAAAATTTGTTTCTCACTTGGGAAGTAAAATTCTCATCTTATGCTTACCTCAATTATCAGCTTTCAGACTATCTATGTTTATTATTAACATATTAGGATTAACTGAATCTCTCTTTACAATATTGTTCTCGTTTTTTAAGTCCTCTTCTACCCCTTTAGCAAAATAATACATATCAACTGCATACTCAACAACGAGAACAAGGACAGTAATCAAAACAATTAACAATATGAATTTACCTTTTTTCATGTAGACTAAACTTTATCTTTTTAATTTTGGACAACTTTTCTTTTATCTTAGATTTTTAGTTTTTTAAGAATAATTATTCGGAACTGGGTTAAAATCTAAAGGAGAATCGACATTCTAATTTATGACCTCCTTTTCCTTAATCCCACTTTTTTCTGTTATAAATCGAGTAACTAAAATTACGCCTCCTACAACAGTTATTTTTTTCATTGCTTTTCTTTTTTATCCATAACTACTCACTAAAAATCTTGTGAGTTATTATCGACTTCTTGCATGCATTTTATTCTCAGCAAACGAATTTAAAAAAGACCCAGGTTTTTACAAATTATTTAACGAGTAAATAGTTCTTACAAGAGGTAACTTACACCTTATAATTGTCGACTCCTTAAAAAAGCGGACAAAAAAGTTTTAAGAGGCAATTATATCTAAAAATAGCTTCAAAGGTAAAGTAGATAGTAAAAGCAATTACCTTTTTTAGTTGCATATAGGAAAGAAACTAAATATATTTCACCTCTAAACAGAGACTATTTAAATCTTTACCTAAGATCCATTTTTTACGACTCAACTATTAAGAAAAGAAAGCCTCCTTTATTAAATGAAAATCTCACAAAACACTGTATTAAAAACCTCTTTCTTATTTATAACCTACTATCTATTAAATGCCATACTAAGCGCAACTTTGTATCTAACCCTGGGAAAAGAAATAATAGAAACCCCTCATATCAACGCAGATCTACTATTACTAATTGACACATTCGTTTACTCAATTTCTTTCTTATTTTTTTATTTCATCATTTTTAGGAAAGAGAATTACATCAATGATTTTAACAAAAGGAATATATTACCCCAAATTATAACCGTTTGCTCTCTTATTTTATTTTATCGCATTCTTATAGCCCCTTTTTATAGAGTAGATATAATAATGGGAATAGAACAAGTCCCAGATTTTAAAGAAAGTATATCCACCCCTATAAAAAACACACTTACTGTATTAAACACTGTACTGATTATTCCTTTTCTTGAAGAATTAGTTTTTAGAAAATTTATTCTCGGGAAACTTAGAAAACAAAACTCAATGCTATTTGCTATTTTATTTTCTAGTTTTCTGTTTTCATTAAATCATTTAAGTTTGATAACTATAAATTACAGCTCGATATTCAATAGCTTCTTTCTAGGTATCATTCTAGGGGTTATTTTTGTTCGATACGGCTTATTATACTCAATAATAGCACATATTTTCTTCAATCTTTTATGGTTTTTGATAAAAGAATACAGTCATATATATTGGAATATTGAAAGAATAATGAATTTTAACCTACTCTATTTTACATGTACAGGTTTAGCGTTGTTTATAATTATAGTTCTTGTAAGAAGACTACTAAAAACCAGAGATTGACCTTTGTTTGATCTCCTCCCGAATTTAGGTGCTGTTAGCAATTAGAAAATCAGCGTTATTTACACTATTTTAAAAATATACTGTTCGCCATTACAAATGGCGTTTTTAGTAACGTTTTCTATTGAAAACTCCTTTAACCAATTATTACGCTATAGCTAGATGTCAATCTTCGAAGAGTTAATAATTATGACAAAAGTAATCCAACTCGAAATTTTTATTGATAATTCCAACTATTTCTGATAAATCATTATCGTGTTTATAAACCTCCCTTTTTAGTACTACAACCTTTTTTTAGTAAACTTTTAATGAATTCATTAGTTTCAGATTTATAAGCGTAATATTTATAATTTACTTGAAAGTATTTTCCACAATTTTTACAATTAAATCGTTATAAATTATTCCGAAGTCCTTTTTTGATGCAATTCTCAGTATTACATTTTTCACATTTCATAGCACTCAATTTTTTTAGGTACCAATTTAGGACATTAAGCAATATAAAACTCAGTTTTTATAAGCTCTAACAAATTTTTAATATTTCAATGAACATAAGATACCGTCCTTTTCAGAACGGTATCCCTATTTAAATTTCTGATTATTATCATTTAAAATTGCACTTAAATGATAAGCGCCAGTTTAGGACATTACCTAATTTGACCTATCACCGTAATTTGAATCATTACCAATACTTACCTCTTGAATTAAATGATTTAAAAATTTAAACTCACTTGTATCCAACCATTTTCCTTCTTTAATAAAATCATCTGCAACTTCAATAAATTTATTCCCATTAGGCCATTTCTTAATATTTTTTTTACTGAAAGTTAAAAAATTAAATTTATAAAGCTCTTCATTTTCGTTTGATGTTAGTAAAGGGATAAATAAGTAATCATCTGGATCTGTAATTAGATTTCCGTCTATTTTACAAATCCGATTAACCGGTTTAATATGAAATAGAGATCTTTCTGATAATTCGATTGCTTTTTTACCTTCATTATTCTCTAAACAATTAGAATGAAATGACGTATCACCATATTTATATAAAGGATCCTTAAGATTAGCTACAAATGGTGGAAATGAGTGTATATCTTTATCTAATTTTAAACCACAAATACTGCAAGAAAAATTTTTCATAATTATATTCATTTTAATTAGGTCTTATCATCGTTCTCTGACCTCCGTGGAAAATATATTGTCTGCTTTGACCTACTCTTCCTCCTGTGAAAATATATTCTTTATGGAAATCATAAGCTCCTGCACTTGGAGGTAAATTACCTGGATGAGTATGACCATAAATTACTCTTATTTGACCATATTCAAAATAAATTCCTCTAGGACCACCGCTAACTATAGCTCTTTGACCATTAGCTAATCTTACTGCAGCATGTTCGTTACCTGAAGCCCAAGTCATTGCTTTCATTTTATTTACTACATCTGAAATTTTAATCCCTTTAGGTAGGCTTTTTTCAAATTTCATTGGTAAAATTGCATTACCATAACCAGCATTAATAGACATACCGCCTCTTCTGAAATTCAAAGCCAAAGCACCTCCAAAACCAACAGATAAACCAGATAGTACACTTTGTACATTCCAAGTAGAAGCATAACCACCCCACACACTACCATGATTAACAGCCCTGCTGTCCCAACTTGCCATAGCTGCATAGCTACCTTTCATTTTTGTGAACTCTGCTAATTTTTTAGGTCCAATGAAGTAATCATCTCTATATCCTGCACTTGTAACACGGCTTGCAACCCAAGCAGACCTTTCTTCTCCTCCTGCATTAAGAATTGTCATTGGATAAAGGGTACGATACCCTATTTTTCTTCCTTTACTTCTATCAATTGATTTAATCTGTAAATTAGCTCCTTTAAAAGAAACAATACCTATACTTGCTGCTGATGTTACACCTGTAAGACTACCATTTCCATCATATGTATATGCATATCCATCATCATTTGACCTATTCCATAAGTCACTTATGAAATCTTCCATATTTTCTGAATTTGCACCACTAGGATCTGCCCAATAAATAGGATTGTTGTCGAAAGCAACACTTGTTCCTTGTGAAAAATGGGTTACTGGATTAATTCCATTAAATCTCCCAATAGATTGGTCATACATTCGAGCATCCATTTCATACAAGTCTAGACCTAAAGACTCTTCTAACTCCACACAATTGTATTTAAATTTTTGAACCGTAGTATTCCAAAGGGCGGATAATAGTTATTTTATCTCATCAACTACTTAATCTGGTTTTCCCACATTTTATTGAATAACCACAGGAGTTCTTTTATTTGAAGTACCTTCTCCAATTTCGGCAACTTTTAAGTAAAAATACATAAAGTTTTCAAAGAACAAAAGTAGTATTCCTGTTAATCTTCTTGATTTATTCTCTACATTTTGGTTCATACTAGGTATTCCTCTCTATGCGAGAAGAACCTCATTAAAAACAACAAAACCTCAGCATTATTACATTGATGTTATCCTTATTATTTTCAGAAATGCAAACTGTAGTTGCTTACTTATAACCACTAGTAAAAAGGATAAGATAGCAGAATTTAGACTATGTTCTATACCTCATCCGATATAGTCAACTATTTATCAACTACATATCTAAAATCATTCTCATATACAGAAATAGCTATATCATTAAACTTGCGGGATATAAACAGAATACTTTTCGTCTTTTTTGAGATAGAAAACGTATGACAGTAAGATTAGAAGTTAATTAAAATAGATTCGTGTAGTATTTACATAACTGATACTACGGTTATAGATAACGAGTTTTCACGGCGGTTTAGTAAATAGAAATGAAACAGTTACACCCCTCCTTGCAACCGTTGTTCTGAAAATCTTCAAAATACAAAAAAAGAAAAACACAATACCGATTAAAAAAGTAGCGGTTGTTGTATTTATTATTATTCGGTATCATCAAGAGCAGAAAAATTCTAGCACTGGTCAATTTTTTTCGTTTTATTTGATGAAAAATTTATTAATAAGGCACAACCTCTTAGGAGCTACAAAAACGTTTAATAATGAAGGAAAGAGTAATACGAGCTGACTATAACGACGACACAATAACAATTTATCAAGCATACAATGAATTAATTGCCAATCATGCAGTACTAAATCAGACTTTTGTTTCCCCTCCATTTAAGAAAGAAAGGATGACCTGGATAAAGCCTTCTTTTTTATGGATGATGTATCGTTGTGGTTGGGCACAAAAAGAAAATCAAGAAAGAATCTTAGCTATCAAAATTAAAAGGGAAGGTTTTGAATGGGCATTAAATAATTCATCTTTATCTAGATATCATACTGAAAAACAAGATTCTTATGATGATTGGAAAGTAGAGTTACAAAAATCGCCTGTAAGAATTCAATGGGATCCTGAAAGAGATATTGCTCTTAATCCTTTACCCTATAGATCTATACAGATAGGAATTAAGGGCATCGCTGTAGACAAGTATTTATCAGAATGGATTGTACAAATAGAAGATATTACAGAAAAATGTAAAAGTATCCAGAATCTCATAAATAAGGGCTTAAAAAATAAAGCTATGGAGTTAATTCCTCAAGAGAGTTTGTATCCTTTGACTCAAAATATAGCGACTAAGATTAATTCTTTTTAAGAACTTCTTTTTGATTGGGGAACAGCATTCTATATTCATTCTTGGTCATAACATCTAACCTATTCCCCACTGCGAAACTAAGGTAATATTTCCTTTCTAGATTATTGTATTTATAATTGCCATTCGTAGCTACACTTGGTAAAAAAAGGAAAAAACTACTTCAATTTCTTAAAGTAGTTTTCCATAAAAAAATCTAAAATTAATTCTTATTTCTTTTTAGTAGTAAACATCCGAAGGTTGGAAGATGATTCATTTATCAATGATATAGAAAAAGGCTCTTTAGTGTTAAATATTCTTATCTCATCATCTTTTGTACCTGTATATAAAATCAAAACATCTCCCTTTTGGACAATTTTATAAATTAAAACACCACTTTCAGACGTATTCCTAAAATCAATGTAAGAAACCCTCCCATTAGAATCCTCAAATATAATATTATCGTCTTTCTTCAATTCAATGATTAAATAAATCAATAATATTACAATTAAGACTCTACTAAACTTTAGTTCTAGTGAGCTAATTCCCATATTTTTAACTAGCAACCTTAACTTTTGATACATTACTTTTTTTTTACTCGTTATTTATTAAAATTTATATGCTGAATGACTTTTATATTTCTCAGAGAATCTGTCAATTTTCTAAACCTTTCTACAGCTGGGGCATAATATCTCTATTGATAGGCTATAACACTCTTTTCAAGAACCTACCCAAAACACTTACTACCAACAACCTAACTCTAAACAATGCTATTCTATTCCCAAGGAAAGAAATGTAGTTATTGGACCTGTAATGTTCCATTCCAAAAGGAATAGTAGTTACTTTATCTCATCAACTACCTAAACTAGTTTTCACTCATTTTATTGAATAACCACAGCAATTCTTTTATTTGAATTAACTTTCCCTACTCCGGCAATCTTCAAGTAAAAATACACATAGTTTTCAAACACTAGATGGAATATTACTGTTTTTATTCTTTCTTGATCCAATCTTTATTAGTTCGTACTACTCATTCCTCTCTAAGCGTGAAAAACCTTCATATCAACAACAAAACCAAAATATTGCCACTTTGGCTTTATCTTATATTATTTTTTAAATTGATTCCTTTTTCTTTAGTCATTACCACCAGAAAGAATTTCTAGCAGGAACAGACATATCTTCGGCTTATAGCCTTATGAAGGCTAGTATTTGTGCAAACTAAGAAATAGCGAGTAAAGAAATGAAATTGCGGTGCGATAGCACGAGAGCATGGAATTTCGAAAACGAGCGGTACTCAGTAATTTCCTTGTTTGCACTTGATTTTTTGTTTCGTTTTGTATCTAAGACAAAATGAAAATAATAATGTTTAAAAATACTTTCATTCTTGTTAAGCAATACAAATTAGAAAACAAACAAAACCACAACAATCCTGCTGTGGCTTTATCTTTATTATTTTTAAAAGTTAATTTCTGTATTGCTTACTCATACTCGGCACCAGTTACAAACTGGCGGGAATGGTGTTAGTTTTTGACACAACCCAATTTAGTTATAAATAAGCTCTTGTTTTGAAACTAATTTTACTGACCCTGAATTTGAATTGAACATATATACATAGCTAACTCCAAAATGAGGTCTATTTGAATAATCAAAAGCTATCTTACTCTCAAAAACCTCAGCAAAAAATATACTGTCTTGTATTTCAGAAAAAAATATTTGAACAATCCCACATTTTTTGATGTTTAATTTCTGAAGTTCTATATTTCTTAAATTCTCATTATCTCCATTATTAGCTATCTCCTCTAATGTTATTGGATTAATAGAATTCAGTTCTTTTTTAAAAAAATTAGCTAACTTGGAGTATGTTATAACTTCATCAGATACATGATACTTTTTTCTATTTTTTGTTATTGATTTATATTCTTTGCTATCTAATATAATATTCAAAGACTCTACATATGTATCAATTTCAGTAGATTTTTGATTAGTAAATATTAAAGTTATTATTACTACGAAAAAAAACTTAATGTTCATATTACAAATATATTATATTTAAATAGTTACTCTTTTAGTTCTTCTTACTGATCTACCCTTTCTACTAGTTGTTCGATATCTAAAATTAACATATTTACTTGAGCCTGATTGAATGGTTTTAATATCTCAGGCTTTTTCTGCGATTGGGCAAAATTAAAAAGAAGCAGACCTCCTTTGGGTATATTCTTATGTTACCAAAAAACATTGATAAACAAACCTGTAATTTCGTGAGTTTTCAAACTTTCCAAATTGTCCATAGATTCCCTAACAAA
>NZ_CAZEQT010000002.1:258796-399427 GCF_964514025.1 Tenacibaculum litopenaei | reverse complement strand
TGGAATTTCGAAAACGAGCGGTACTCAGTAATTTCCTTGTTTGCACTTGATTTTTTGTTTCGTTTTGTATCTAAGACAAAATGAAAATAATAGTGTTTAAAAGTACTTTTATTCTTGTTAAGTAATACAAGTTATAAAACAAACAAAACTACAACAGTACTGCGTTGGTTTTATCTTTATTATTTTTAAAAGTTAATTTCTGTATTGCTTACTCATACTCGGCACCAGTTACAAACTGGCGGGAGTGGTGTTAGTTTTTGACACAACCCAATTTAGTTATAAATAAGCTCTTGTTTTGAAACTAATTTTACTGACCCTGAATTTGCATTAAACATATATACATAGCTAACTCCAAAATGAGGTCTATTTGAATAATCAAAAGCTTTCTTACTCTCAAAAATCTCAGCAAAAAATATACTGTTTTGTATTTCTGAAAAAAATATTTGAACACAACCACCTTTTTTGATATTTAATTTTTGAAGTTTCACAATCTTTAAATTCTCATTATCTCCATTTTTAATTATCTCCTCTAATGTTATTGGATTAATAGAATTCAGTTCTTTCTTAAAAAAATTAGCTAACTTGGAGTATGTTATAACTTCATCAGATACATGATACTTTTTTCTATTTTTTGTTATTGATTTATATTCTTTGCTATCTAATATAATATTCAAAGACTCTCCATATGTATCAATTTCAGTAGATTTTTGATTGGTAAATATTAAAGTTATTATTGCAACGAAAAAAAACTTAATGTTCATATTACAAATATATTATATTTAAAAAGTTATTCTTACTGATCTAACCCTTCTATTAGTTGTTCGATATCTAAAATTAACATATTTACTTGAGCCTGATTGAACGGTTTTAATATCTCCGGCTTTTTCTGCGATTGGGCAAAAATTAAAAAGAAGCAGACCTCCTTTGGGCATATTCTTATGTTACCAAAAAACATTGATAAACAAACCTGTAATTTCGTGAGTTTTCAAACTTTCCAAATTGTCCATAGATTCCCTAACAAAACCACCTCAAAAAATGATTTCTATCTTTTCAAAACAATAGAAAGCTATTTGTTTTTTTCTTCATTCCTATATTCCTTCCTTTATACAAGGATTCCTTTTTTATTGTACTTTTAACTTTCTAATACGACCACTTACAGTAGCTACTTATCTAAAAAAGGAAAAACTACTTCAATTTCTTGAAGTAGTTTTCTATATAAAAAATCTAAAATTAAATCTTAGTTCCTTCTACATTATAATCGTGAAAGTGTGAAAAGAACAAACATATCTTCATTACAATTATTGTTTCTTTTTTTAATTTTAAAGATAAGAGGTCCCATCAGTACAGTAACTAAAGTATAAGATATCCATTTAGATAAAGTAACACCAGTCACTTCAGATGGGGTCATATTTCCAACATCAAGAATAAAACCAAATTTATTTCAATCTAAAACTCATTAAAACCGAATTTGCTTTATCAAAAAACTTATTAAAATTTCTTTCCTCACTAGTAAAAGTCAAAACATAAGCCTTTTCCTCTTTAACATAAAAATGTTGTATCACCTTGATTCTTTTACCTTGTTCAGATAATTGAAATATTACTCTCAAACATTCTGAACCTTTCATTTTTATCCTTCTGTTTTCAATAATATCTGCTATTTTATCAATATCAATAATTGCTTTAGAAGTTAAAGAGTCAAAATTTAAATTACCAATATTAACTGTAACTAAATTAATATTTTCGACAAATGAGTCATTCTCATCTTCTTTTGAAGTTCTTAATACAAAAACAGTTCCTTCATCTCCTTCTTCAGTTAAACTTAAAGAAACTGGATATGATACAATAAAATCTTCTTTCTCAAGATACATGAAATTCTCTTTTTGACTGCATCCTAAAGTTGTAATAACTAATACTATTAAAAACAATCTTTTAAACATCATTTTTTCACTCTATTTTAAAACTATAAATATTATTTCAGAAAAAGTAACAAAAACAAGAAAGAATATAATTTTTTAATAAATTTAAAATCTTCTTTTACAAATTTATCATCAAATATCATCCTCTTTTTTAATACCATAAAAAACTTTAAGTGCCAGATCAAATACAAGAAGCATTGAAAAACTTAAAAGAATAAATCAAAAATCCTATCAATGTCTACTAACTTTTCTTTAAAAAGTAAGAAATGACAACAAAAAAACATTAAGTCATAGTATACTATTGTTATTTATTTCCCTCTTGGTAAGAAAAGAAAAATCAACAAATTTAAGATTGAGAACAAATGAATATAAATAATAATCACAACTTGTTTTTTACCTTTACTTATTAAAGCACAATAATAAAGAATAATTAAAACCTTTAACAGTTTATTTTTTACTTTTCTTATTGTACACTTTTCTCTTTTCTCTTGTTATTTCAAAACCTAATTTCATTCCAGCTCCGAGACCAGCATGAACATAACCTGTTAACTCGAATTCTCCTGCTGGTTTATCAACATATGTCTTAAATTTTGCTCCTGCATGAGCACTCCCTACAGATCCTCCATATGAAAGACCAATTCTAAAACCTGCTATTGAAATCCCAGTTTTAAAAGATCCTTTTGCGCCATAAGCTCCTGCCCCAA
This sequence comes from Tenacibaculum litopenaei, assembly GCF_964514025.1. Taxonomy (NCBI): domain Bacteria; kingdom Pseudomonadati; phylum Bacteroidota; class Flavobacteriia; order Flavobacteriales; family Flavobacteriaceae; genus Tenacibaculum; species Tenacibaculum litopenaei. The sequence goes on along the minus strand of NZ_CAZEQT010000002.1, from coordinate 396,807 downwards.
TTTCTGACACCATACCAATGGTATCTCCATTTTCATTTGTAATAGGCCCAATATCAAAATTAGCACTGGCTGTATACAATGTTCCTTTGGCCTCAGTCTCTGCTGTAAAATCTCCGTACTTAACTTTTAGTGAAGCCGAAGAATCCAATGCAGTAGCTTCCGCTTTACCATTCGCTCTATAATTCACTACATCTCCCCCTTCTGTTCCTATTTTAAAAACTTCCAATTTAACCTTACCCTCAACTGTAAAATCACCATTTTTTGCAACAACTCTTCCTTCAGTCTTTAATCCATACATCATATTTCCTTCTTGAAAGAAAGATTGTTTATCACCATAAGTATAAACTCCATCTGCAGCATCAATTTCAACTTCGTCTAATTCATTATATACGTTTTCTCCAATAACTGTTTCATCTTCCTTAAAAATACGATCATCACAATCACCAGTAGGGCAAGGCTTCATCCCATCAGGATCAACAAAGAAAACCGGGTTATCAAACGCGTAGTTATATGGACTATGACGTCTCATCTGTTCGGCGAGTGGATCTAAATTCATCCATCTTCCTATAGACGCATAATAGTTTCTAGCACCAAAGTCATGCCACTCAATTCCTAACTCTTCATTAAGCTCCATCCCATTAAACCCAAATTTTTGAGCCGAGTTATTTCCTAAAGAGGTAGTGATATTATTGTATCCTTTATGCTTGAGTCCAAAGGGATAGTAATTACTTTCCTCGACAATCTCTGTACTTGGTGATATTACTCCATCCTTATTCGCATCGGTATAAGACAGTCTGACATTTCCTAAATGATCCTTGTATTGGTATACATAAGTAAACAATCCATTTGTCTTTTTAATATAACCTTCAGGTTGAGCTCCGAACTGAAAATCATTGTTTTTATATACATAACTCCCCACATAGGAATGCTTGATAACCGTTCCTTGATCAGTCACCTGCTTCTGAATTTTTACTCCAGCAGCATCATAAATGTAATTTATTTTCTTGGTATTCGAATTATTAAATATTACTTCTGTCGGTAGATTTAAATGGTTGTACTTAATACTTGTAATCCCTTTGTTGGCATCAGTAAGCATATTTCCATTAACATCATAGCTATAATCAGCCCCAGTTTGAGTACCGTCCTTAAATCCGAAAGTTTTGTTGGCGCTGTCCGTTACCTTACTTAACATATTCCCTTCATCGTAAGCATAGGTTAAATTATCCATCACACCAAAACTGGTCGCATTGGTATTGGTATGTCCCTTACGAAGCAAATGCAAAATATTTCCATTTTTGTCATAGCTAATACCCGAAACATTGTACTTATCGTCTCCTAAACTAATGGCACTTACAATTCTATTTAAAGCATCGTAATTGTAGTGATAACTACGTTTGGTTTTATCCTGACTCAGGGTCGACCAGCTCGTTTGACTGATGTTTCCATTAAACAACTTCGTTCCTGTTGTATTGGTATTATAGGCGATCTCGAAATTAAATAGATCGTTATCTACCTTACTGTCTTCGTTTATTTTTCGGAGCCACCCACGTATATTATAGGTGTAATCTACTGTTTGCAAGGCCTGTGTCTTACCTCCTACCTTCTTCGTTTTTAATTGCCCTAAAGCATCATACACATTGGTTACTAAGGTTTCTGCTTCCTGGTTATTGATTTGCTGTACCTGCTTTATCAAACGTCCTGAATGATCGTATTCATAAACATCCTCTGTTATAATAGTTTCTTGCTCTTGCCTTTGATGCGTCGTTTTAGACTTCTTAGTTTTTCCAATAAAATCCAAAGCGGTCTCGACGATATCCGTGGTTTGTAAAAAATTATTGTGAGCATAAGCATATAATGGCCTCGCTTTTTCATCATAACAAATAACACTGGTTATCCAGTATGAATTTTCAAGAGTTTCCGTATCTAGTATACGCGTTTTTGTCACCGTTGCTAAGCCTTGTACTCTTGTAGTTACCTGCTGACTGTAAACCTGTGTAGGCAATGCTATCCCTTCCAATACCTGATGATAGCTATCATAATATGCAATGGTCAACAACTTTGTGTTACTAACTGGAAAATGAGCATTCGTATAAAACATTCCCAATTCGTTTTTGGTTGAAGTTCGTGTCTCATAATTATGATTCGCTGCAGTATGTGTAGCATCCCATTGGGCCTGCATCGCTACCTGGGTTAAGGCTGTAGTATGTTGGTAGCTACCGGTATAAACAACCCTACCCAACACATCATACTTGGTAAACAACCATTGATGCTTATTACGCTGTAAGGCATCTTGAGTCATTACTGGGCGATCTAAACTATCGTAAATTACATATTCCCAGCCCTTCCCAGGGATCTTTTTCTTTACCAAACGGTTGCGGTAATCGTAAACATACTGGTAGCCTAAAGCATCTAATCCTGTTTTCACATCTGTTAAGGTACCTGTACCCGCATTCATTTTAGGACTCAAAACATAGGTCAAATTCCCATAATCATCATATATATAATAAGTATCGTGAGGTATGAACCGATCTTCTGTAGCATCTGCTGTAGGTGCTTCCAAATAGGTTCTTTTTAACAAAACCTGCCCTTGCTTATTTTTAAATTCCTCGGTAGTATGCAATTTTGATGCGGTACCTGAATGGTTTTCATCTTTTACCACATTTTTTGTCAAGGTTCCTACAGCATAAAAGCTCGTTCCTCCTGTTAAGCTTGGTGTATATACCTTATTCGCTAAAGCCAAACTCACTCCAAACAACCGTACTTCATCAGCTTTGTTGGTCCCGTACTCCATTTCTATTTCATGACCACTCCCCATGCGCCATTCCTGTCCTGGGGCAGCCTGCTTTAACACTCGCGATAAAGGAGAATTCTCTAACTCTTTTTTCGAATAAGCTGTAATATTGTTTATATCCGTAACCCCTATAAAATCTTCGGGATAGGCATTTTTATAATAGGTTTGGGTCGCTACCTTTGCTCCTACCTGTATGCTACCCGTAGCGGTACTCGCAGTATAGGGTAAAAACTCCTCAATTTGACGTCCATAATCATCGTACTCCACATGGGTAACAATATCCTTTTGGCTTGGCGATTGACCAATTGCAATACTTTGCTTGGTTCTTCCCAATCCATCCAAATACACCACCTGATCGATTACTGATTGATTTTTAGTAATCGTTGGAGAAGTCGTTGCCTCCTGAAAAACTCGCGTAAAAACGTAATTCTCATTACTCAAATTGATCGGGGTATAGACTTGATCTACAATCGTAGCTTTAAACGTTGCTCCTGACTTGATCCAGGTGGTCGGTAAAAAGGTTATACTCTGAGTTGCTTTTAGCGAGTCTTTTACCGTCACCGTATAATTGGACTTCACCAAATTATCCGGAATTTGTTGCGCAAATACTACTCCCGATATCAGGAATAGCAAATTCAATAGTTTTTTCATAGCGCTTAGTTTTTATAGTTGTATTTATGCTCCTTTAATATGTTTCCTTGACTGTCTTTTACGTATTGAAGTCTGTTATACGCGTCGTAGTGATAGGTCATTTTTTGTCCTCTCGGATCGGTTATCGTTGAAACCCCTACCAATGGAATATAGGTATATGAACTCACCTGTGCCGTTGGCAAATTAGCACGTAATTTCGTCATCTCTAATTGCAATTTCGCCTCCGTCATCGTTTGTAAATACCCCAAGTTATCAGTACTTGTTTTTCCTAAAGCAGTCTTCACTTGCGCATAGCTCGCATTTTCAATTTTAGCAATAGGATGGTTATAATCGTACCCCCATAAGTAGGTAATACGCGTCCCGTCTTGTTTACTTACTTCTCTGGGATTTCCTTTACTATCATAAGAATGGAAAGTCATTCTATTTTCCAATGTAGACGTTCCTTTAGAGATTTGAATTAGTTCTGGTAATATCAGTGACCCAAAAGACTTGTAATTGGTACGTTGTACAGATAATTTTTGTCCGTTTTTATAGGTCTCTACTTGAAGAGGTATTGCATGTTGATGCCTTCTCACCAATTCATCTACTGCCTGAGAGGCCGAAGTATTCAATCCTGAAAGCTGGGCTTTATCACCTGGATAAAACATTTTAGAAATAATTATACCTCCTTTGCTATCTCTTGTTTCCGTTCTGCTTAACTGTAAATGTTGAACGTTGTCATAAAAATAATTTACAACATTTGTAATTGGGTTTTCACCGTTAACATCGTAAAGTGTTTCCGTCTTTTTATTCAAATAATGCCAATACGAGTATGTTTTATACTTATAGATATGTAAATTTCTTATTAGAGAAGAATAAGAAACTAACTCACCCTCTCTTCTGTTGTAGCAAGGATTCACCGAATACCTTACTATAAGATTATTACTTCCAAATGCATGACATTTCATATTCCCGACAGTAAGCGGTCCCTTGTTATTTTGACCAGGACTAAACAAGGTTACAGGGTCTAAAAGACCTCCTGTTGAAATTTCATGTGTATGATTCGTCTGACATTGCCATATCGGTTTTCCTGGATAGGCCACATCTGTTGCACTACATTTGTAAGTAGGGGTCGCAGGTCGTGTTCCCACAAAATTATACGCCTCAGAAACACTGTAATTTGAAATTTCTGAAACAGTTCTATCAAGCTTATAATCATTTACAACTTCCTTTATCGTTTTTGGAAGAGCATTCGGAGCCGAAGGTTTTGACAAAAACTTTACGCTTTTCTCTAAACCGTGATCCCATCCGAAATTTGTAAAGTTAGACATAGCTCTGTCCTCTCCTAGTAACGTTTCTCCAGGACGATTTCTATGAATAATAAACTTATGCTCTTTTCCTCCTATCTCAAAATTGTCACCTCCGTAACTTACAAAAACCTTGCTATAATAGACATTACTACTTCCTGAATTAACTATAGGAAAGGTCCCTGAAGTATTCAAGATAGAAAAACCTTGAGACCTATAAGAGGGTGCCAGGCCAGTCATCAATTTGTACTGCGTATAATAAGAAACATGGCCTAAACCAGCACGAGTTGCATCCCCTGAAGATTGGTCTTTTTGTTCCAACGACTTAAAATAATAATACCTTTTACTTGTTAACTTCTGTGAGTCAGAATCATAACTTTGAACCCTAGCAATTCTATTTCCTCCCGTAGGTAAATTTTTAAAACTACCTATCGTTTTCGTTGCCTTTGCTATAACATTCGCTGTAATACACTTAGAAGAATCTCCATTCGGATCTCTTAGAACTACAACTTTATACGTTTTAGCTGGCTGTATAAAAGCCTGCTCATTAAGGTTCGTGTCATTTGTAAACACTTTCTGATAAACTACCTTTTCTGATCCTCCCGTGATCTCATATATTTTTACTATGGCCGAAGCCTTAATCTTAGGGAAATCCAAGCAGCCTTCTGCGGTATTAACATATCCAGAAACCTGACCTGTTAGCGTTACAGGTACTAATTGCCCGAGAGGTAATTGATAATCTTTTAAGTCAAGAATTCCACTACTATGAGTATTCGGTCCTCTTTTTGATGCCAATGCAGTTATATACACATCTTTACTTTCGGTTCCATAATAATCATTACCTTCGTATTCAAACTTCGTAAATCCTTTAGTCGGAAATGTTATTTTATTTAAGAGACCTATTTTTGAAAACGATGCATCTGGTCTCCTATCTGCTAAATTAGTTATGTGTTTTTTAAATACAGGGTAAGCATCACCTAAATCAGGAAGTAAAATTCCTCCACTAGATAAATTACCGACTCCTTTTCCATTATAAAACCCCCAATAATCCTGACTAATAGCAAACCTCTTCGGGAATCGGTGCATATTTTCATAATCAAAAGCGTATTTTTTCGCAGCGTTTTTCATTGACACACTTTCCAAAAAAACTCTTTTATTACTCGTAAAGGTATAATTCAAATTAGCTTCTTCTATATTTTTACCTCCTTCATCTAAAAGACGAATTCGTTTAACTAACATGAAATTCAATATTCCTGCAGGGTGGGTTAAAAAATTATCAAATACCACCTTCCCTCTACTAGCATTATTACTACTAATTTCTATTAAGCGTTTGGATTGTACACGATGAACCGTTTCACAAGTAGAAACTCCTGTGGTCACAGGAAACTCCGAATCTCCTAAAGGATAAGAAGTTGCCAATTTTAAACTTTGAGTATAATTTGAGGTATAGGTATATTCATCATTTTTATCATCATATCGAAAATAAACCTCATCTCCTTTCGGATGCGTTATCTTTGTCAAATACCATGACGTGGTGTACCCTTGTTCTGGAGGTGAAACCACTCCATTATCACAACGACTTTTTGCATATGTCCTTTCTTGTGCGTTAAATTCGTATTGTACACCGTCTTCTGTAGTTAATTTAAAGTTATTTCTTCCTAGGCTGAAATCTCTCTCAATCCTTAAGTTCGTATGAGGAACGGTTCTATAAACCCCTTCATTATCCATAACGATCTTTCCTGACCTTCCTTGGATATTATAAGAGAACAAATCCGACTCTGAGTCTATATAATCTTTTTTCCCTGAATTGTATAGAAAAGATACAATCTCAGGCTTTACGTTAATAGTAGGCTCATCAATAGAAGGTTGCTTATTCAAAGCCGCTATCGGTAACAAATCAACTCTGTTAATTTCCTCAATCGGGTGCATTCTTCTGTAATTCTCATCTTCCTTTCCTTTAACTATTCTGGAAATAACTCCACCAACAGTTAAACTCCAGCCCAATCCGACATTCGAACTCATTTGGTCCACCTTAATTCCATTGGAACTATAGTCTAAACTAATCGGCACTTGGATATTTTTTGTTCCATAAACAGTAATCGGAACGTTTACCATTGGGGTTCCTGTATACAGTCCTACAGGAAACTCTCCGTATTTGGTCATTTCAAAAGCAGTTGGCGATGGTGGTACTAACTTAGGTAAATCCGCACTTGGCTTTACTCCATTATCTTGCCCATATCCCAACAATGCATACCCTAGCATTACAGCAATGCTTAGCACTCTTGTTTTCATAAATAAAATGTGATTTTAGCAATTATTAATTTTTCATATACGCAGTTGCAAAGATATATTTTTTATCAAATACACCATCACCGACCACTTATTTTTTTCTTTTTTCTTCTTTAAGACAACTGTTTACAAGGACTCCTCTGCTATTAACTTTTTTTTTTCATAAAATGTTTGGATATCTAAAATATATTTTAAAGATTTGTCACAAACAAATAAACGACAGTATTTCATGTTACAAAACGTATGGCAAGGTTTCTATTTTTACTTTTACTTTTTTAGTAAGAGGAGAGACTTTATACCGTATTGTTAACTAGCATCAAAATAATATAAACTATAAAGTCTCGATTACATCGAGGCTTTTTTTTTTGCTTTAAAAATGAGAAAAATAGCCATTCAAGGAATCAGAGGTAGCAACCACCATATCGTTGCCAATAAATACTACGGAACAGACATCGCCCTCAACGAGTGCTTGTCGTTTGACGTACTGACAGACAACCTGTTGCAAGGACATGCTGACGAAGCCGTTATGGCCATCGAAAACACCATCGCAGGCTCTATTATTCCGAATTACGCCTTGATTGACAAGCACAACTTGCACATTGCCGGTGAGTATTACCTACCTATACACCACCACCTTATGGCACTGCCCAACCAAAATATGGAGGCCATTAAGGAAGTGTGTTCACACCCCATGGCCCTTTTGCAGTGCAAGGAATTCTTTAAGAAATACCCCTTTATCAAACTCGTAGAAGACGTTGATACCTCAGCTGTGGCAAAAACAATCAGTGAGCAACAGCTCCCAGGTGTGGCTGCCATTGCCCCAAAAATTGCCGCAGACATCTTTGGTTTGGAAGTGCTCGAAGACGAAATTCAAACCATGAAGGACAACGAAACACGCTTCGTAATTTTAAAAACCGAAGCTCCTGAAAATGGCATCGACCAAATTGACAAGGCTTCCTTGCGATTTGAGCTCGACCACAAACGCGGGAGCTTGGCTACTGTGTTAAATATTATGAGCGATTGTAAATTAAACCTAACAAAAATTCAATCGCTTCCCATTATAGAAACCCCTTGGAAGTACGCGTTTTTCGTAGACGTTACTTTTCAAGAATATCAAGATTACCAAAAAGCCAAATCCGTACTAGAGATTATGGCTAACAATTTTAAAATATTAGGAGAATACAAAAACGGACGATTATGATCACTTTTGCAAATCGCTTAAACACCGTTCAGGAGTACTACTTTTCTAAAAAGCTAAAAGAAGTACGCAGCCTTGCTGCCCAAGGTCATCCCATTATTAATATGGGAATCGGGAGCCCTGACCTCCCTCCACCCCCAAACGTATTACAGGCCATACAAAACAGTCTGTACGAAACTGGCGCGCATAAGTATCAGAGCTATCAAGGTCTACCAGAATTCAGAGCAGCTGTAGCCCGTTTTTACCAAGATCACTACGGCGTTGACATTGATCCAGCATCCGAAGTGCTCCCCCTAATGGGAAGCAAAGAAGGCATCATGCATATATCATTGGCCTTCTTGAACGAAGGAGATGGTGTTTTGATTCCGAACCCCGGATACCCAACCTATAGTTCCGTAACCAATTTAGTAGGAGCCGAAGCAATTTTTTACGAACTCGATGCAGCAAACCAATGGCAGCCTAATTTCGAAGCCTTGGAGCAACTCGATTTGAGTAAGATAAAACTCATGTGGGTAAACTATCCGCACATGCCTACAGGCTCACAGCCCGTTACTGCGACCTATGAAAAGCTGATCGCCTTTGGTAAAAAACATCAAATCGTTATCGTCAATGACAATCCGTACAGCTTCATTTTAAACGAAACCCCCAGGAGTATTTTGGAAGTTCCCGGTGCTAAAGACATCGCCCTAGAACTAAACTCTTTGAGTAAATCGTTTAACATGGCAGGCTGGCGCGTAGGGAAACTGCTCGGAAGCGCTCATTTTTTAAACGAAGTACTCAAGGTAAAAACCCAAATGGACTCGGGCATGTTTTACGGAATTCAAAAAGGAGCCATCGAAGCCCTCAATTTAAAGCAACAGTGGTTTGACGAGCAAAATGAAATTTACGCGCGACGACAACGACGAATATTCCAGTTAGCAGACATCTTAGACTGCAACTATCAAAACGATGCTACCGGCATGTTTGTTTGGGCTCGTTTGCCCAAAGGAAAAACTTCGGAAAAAACAGTAGATAAGCTGCTCTATGACAAGCACATTTTTGTAGCTCCCGGAACTGTATTTGGTAGTCAAGGGGAAGGCTATATCCGCTTTTCACTGTGCGTACCCGAAGAAAAAATTAACGAAGCAATACAACGATTTTAAATGAACGTATTTATCATAGGATTAGGATTAATTGGAGGGAGCTTGGCGTTGGATATACGACGTGAATTTAAACAAGCACAACTATTTGGCATCGATACTAACGAGGAACACGTGTCGCAAGCGTTGGAACTCGGTATTATTGACAGCGCTGCCAGCATGGACGATTTAAACAAAGCCACTATCGTTATCGTTTCGGTACCTGTCGACATTTCTATTCGCGTATGCCAACAGGTATTGGATATGGTCAACGACCATGCCTTGGTGCTCGATGTCGGATCGACCAAAGAGGCCATATGCGATGCCTTGGCATCCCATCCAAAACGACGTAATTTCCTGGCAACTCACCCAATCGCGGGAACAGAGTTTTCAGGACCAAAAGCCGCATTGGAACACCTCTACCAAGGAAAAACCAACATCATTTGTGAGGTTGAAAAAACAGCTTTCAAATTGCAAGAGCGCGCCTTAGAAGTCTTTGCCAAAATTGGTATGCGCATTCGTTATATGGATGCGAAATCGCACGACAAACACATCGCCTACGTTTCTCACTTGTCGCATATCAGCTCATTTATGTTGGGAAAAACAGTAATCGAAAAAGAGAAAAATGAGCGCGATATTTTTGATATGGCAGGCAGTGGTTTTGCCTCTACCGTTCGCTTGGCAAAAAGTTCGCCCGCCATGTGGGCCCCCATTTTTAAGCAAAACAAAGGCAATGTCCTCGAAACACTAGAAGAGTACATTCAAAATCTACAACAATTTAGAGAATTAATGCTTCGCGATGATTTCGAAGAGATCTTTCGCGAAATGGAAAATACAAATCATATAAAACAAATATTAAACGGTATTCTACAAGAAGCCTAACAACAACAAGAGTATGGAAAATACAAAAGAATTAAGAACCTGGTTAAACGACATGCAATTATCTCACCCTTTAGTAATTGCGGGTCCCTGTAGTGCAGAAACAGAAGAGCAAGTCTTAAAAATTGCCCATGAGCTTAAAGACTCGGATGTAAATTACTACCGCGCAGGAATCTGGAAGCCTAGAACGCGACCAGGAAACTTTGAAGGTGTGGGGGCTTTAGGGCTCAAGTGGCTACAGAAGGTAAAGGAAGAAACAGGAATGAAAACCTGTACCGAAGTTGCCAATGCAACTCACGTAAAATTAGCCATTGAGCACGATGTTGACTTATTGTGGATCGGTGCCCGTTCAACCGTTAGTCCATTTATCATGCAAGAACTCGCTGATGCATTGGAAGGTACCGATAAAATTGTACTGGTAAAAAACCCGGTAAATCCAGATTTAGCTTTGTGGTTAGGAGGAATTGAACGCTTGTATTCCGCAAATATCAAGAAACTAGGAGCTATTCACCGTGGATTCTCGACCTACGAAAAATCGAAATACCGAAATATTCCGGAGTGGCAGTTGGCCATCGAGTTCCAAAACCGCTTTCCCGACTTACCTTTAATTTGTGATCCTTCGCATATTACGGGGAAAAGAGACATGGTTTTTGACGTTTCACAAATGGCCCTCGATTTAAATTTCGATGGTTTGATGATTGAAACGCATATCGACCCAGACAATGCGTGGAGTGATGCCGCTCAGCAAGTAACTCCTGATACCTTAAAACAAATGATGATCGATTTACGCGTGAGAAAAGAAACCACTTCCGATAAGAGCTACCGCGAATCTCTCGAAAATTTGAGAGCACAAATTAACGTCGTAGATAACCAACTCATTGATATACTCGGTAAACGTATGAAAATAGCCGATAAAATCGGAGCCCTAAAGAAGGAGAAAAACGTAGCCGTATTACAATCAAAACGATGGAACGAAATTTTAGGAAACATGATTTTAGAGGGAGAAGATAGAGGCTTGAGTGAAGAATTTGTATTAAAAATGTTCAAAGCCATTCACCAAGAGAGTATCAATCACCAAGAAAAAATTATCAAAGGCTAAGACAAAGCTACCTTCGGGTAGCTTTTTTTACACCGCTACATTTTGTACTTTGCAGTTACCAAACTCACTTAAAATGAAGCCTATTAATACCATTGACGATGTCATCCGTGAATTGGAGTATATCTTACAATACGCCATAGACCACAACAGTACCACGGGTTACTTTGCCGCGTTGTATTTAAAGGTTACCAAAAAGGTAAAACAGGGCATTGCTGAAGGTTTTTTTGAAGACGGCCCTCGGATGGAAAAACTCGATGTCATTTTTGCCAAACGCTATATTGAAGCTTACCACCAATTTCGAAACGGCAAAACTCCCAGTATGGCTTGGACCAGAGCCTTTGCTTTAACAGATACCTTTTGGCCCATAGTACTGCAGCACCTGCTCGTAGGAATGAATGCCCACATCAATCTCGACCTAGGCATTGCTGCTGCCGAAGTGCAACGAGGAAAACCCATGGATGATTTACATACCGACTTCAACCGCATCAATCAAATTTTATCGTCACTAGTTGCCGATGTAGAACGAGATTTGAGCAGTATCTGGCCCTTCTTAGCAAAGCTTTTGCGTTGGACGCGACACTTCGACAATTTCTTAATCGACTTTAGCATGGAACTAGCCAGAGATGGCGCCTGGAAATTTGCTGTAGCACTGGCCGACACCCCTGAAAAACAGCAACCGAAATTCATTGCTGCCAGAGATGAAAAAGTAGCCAAAAAAGCTGAGATTATCACCCAGCCCGGATGGATAGTTAGGCTCTTGTTCGCCATTATTAGGCTCGGAGAAAAAGGCAGTGTCGCTCAAAAAATTCAAGATCTAAACTCCTAGAAAATTCGCGTTCGAGATTCAATTTTTATTCTCATCTTTGTTATATGATTGGAACCGTATACAAGTCTACCGGAAGTTGGTATTGGGTGATGAGTGAAAATACCTTGTACAAATGTAGAATCAAAGGAAAATTTAGAATCAAAGGTATCAAAAGTACCAACCCTATTGCCGTAGGCGATATTGTCAGTTTTGATATGGAAACCAAAACCGACGATGAAACGGGGGTAATTACCAAAATTCACGATCGTAAAAATTACATCGTTCGCAAATCGGTAAACCTATCCAAGCAAACGCATATTATTGCGGCAAATATCGACCAGGTGTTTTTGTTAATTACCATTGACAACCCACCTACCCTAACTACCTTTATTGACAGATTTCTGGTTACAGCAGAAGCGTATTCTGTTGATGTAGTCTTGGTTTTCAATAAAATTGATACTTATGAAATTGAGCAAAAGGCCGAAATTCTCTACCTGCGCGATATTTATGAGGCTATAGGATATACCTGTATTGAAGTATCTGCCTTGGAAGAAAAGAACATCGATACTATCAAAGGACTCATGACCTCAAAAGTGAGCATGTTTGCCGGCCATTCAGGTGTAGGAAAAACGACCTTGGTCAATGCCATTGAACCTGGGCTCAATTTAAAAACCAAAGAAATATCTGAACAACACAAGCAAGGACAACACACGACCACCTTTGCTGAAATGTTCGAATTGAGTTTCGATGCCAGAATTATCGATACTCCTGGAATCAAAGGTTTTGGCGTTGTCGATATGGATAAAGATGAGTTGGGAGACTATTTCCCCGAATTTTTTGCCCTTAAACAACATTGTAAATTCAACAATTGCATTCACCTTAACGAACCTCATTGCGCTGTTAAAGAAGCGCTAGAAAACGAAGAAATTTCTTGGTCTCGCTACAAGAGCTACCTGCAAATATTAGAAGGAGAAGAAGAAAATTACCGAACAGATATCTGGAAATAACCCACTTTATGAAAGCTGTTATTCAACGCGTTAGTGAAGCTAGCGTAACCATTGACCACAATCGTGTCGCCGAAATCAAAGAAGGCTTGTTAATCCTTTTAGGTATCGTTGCTACTGACGAAGTTGACGATATAAATTGGTTGGCGAAAAAAATTGTAAACCTGCGTATTTTTAACGATGCTGAAGGAGTTATGAACACCGCCATTAATGCCACGAATGGTGATATCATTGTGGTGAGCCAGTTTACCTTACACGCCTCGACCAAAAAGGGAAACCGACCGAGCTATATCAAAGCGGCAAAACCGCCTGTCGCCATTCCGCTATACGAAGCTTTTGTAAAACAATTAGAACATGAATTGGGTAAACCTGTACAAACGGGTGAATTTGGAGCCGATATGAAAGTAGCCCTCTTAAACGACGGCCCGGTAACGATTATCATCGACACCAAAAACAAAGAATAATACAATGGCTTTTATTAACATACATAGCCATAACCTTGTTAATAACTCCGAAACGACTACCCTCTTTAATTGTTTTCCTCCGAGTGAGCTCCCCAACAACCATTTTTCTGTTGGAATCCACCCTTGGTACGTACATCCGCAACAGTGGGAGCAACAACTGCTGTCCATTTCACAACGATTAAAACATCCTCAGTGTTTGGCTTTAGGTGAATGCGGACTCGATCCGTTCGCAGATGCGCCTTTAGCACTGCAAGAACGCGTTTTTATCGCCCAGGTGCAACTTTCCGAAACTCATCAAAAGCCACTGATTATACACTGTGTCAAAGCCTTCCCGCGGTTGTTAGCACTTAAAAAACAGCTGCGTCCGCAACAAACTTGGATTGTACATGGGTTTACTAAAAGTGAACAATTAGCCATGACGTTGTTGCAACACGGCTGCTACCTTTCGTTCGGTGCAGCGCTATACCACCATCCAAAACTACAAGAATTCCTTCCTCGTATTCCCCTCGATAAGATCTTTTTAGAAACTGATGCCAGCACCTATACTATTCAAAACATTTACGCTAGATTTGCCGAGCTAAAAAATGAAAGTATTTCATTGATTGAGGCAGAAATATCTAAAAATTTTAAACGAGTATTTTCTTTATGAGTTGGTTAGAAAGAACAGAATTATTAGTGCAGGAAGAAGGACTTCAAAAAATTAAAGACGCCAATATACTAGTCGTCGGACTAGGAGGTGTAGGTTCCTTTGCAGCAGAGTTTATAGCCAGAGCAGGCGTTCAAAAAATGACCATCGTAGACGGCGATGTTTTTGACCCTACAAACATTAACAGACAGTTACCCGCCTTACACAGTACGGTCGGTAAGTCAAAAGCACAAACGGTGGCAGCCCGCCTACGCGACATCAACCCTACTATCGAATTGGAAGTGATTGAAGAATTTTTATCGCCAGAACGCGCGTACGAAATCATGGATCCAAAATTCAATTACGCCCTCGATTGTATCGATAGCATCACACCGAAACTCAACCTGATGATCGCCGCTAGGAGGAAAAAAGTAAAGCTCGTGAGCTCTATGGGGGCTGGGGGAAAACTCGACGCCAGCAAAATCAAAATCAAAGACATCAGTAAAACCAAACACTGTACCATGGCAAGAGTACTGCGCAAACGCCTTAAAGAGCACAATATTGACAAGGGAATTCGCGCCGTATACTCTGAAGAAATGCAACGTGCTAATAGCCTAAAGCTCACCGATGGTACCAACTTCAAAAAATCGTTTTACGGAACAATCAGTTATATGCCCGCCGCTTTTGGCTTACAAGCAGCTTCGTATGTAGTTAACAAATTAATAAGCAAAAAATAACTTCCACGGAAACTATATTTTATTTACATTTGTTCTAAATTAGAACAGATCAATCATTAAAACTAATATTATGAAGAAATCGATTTTTGCCATTGCTTTTTTAGCAGTTACTACCATCGCTTGTAAGAGTGAAAAGAACAAAGTAGAAACCAAAGAAGAAGTAAAAGACGTTAAACAAGTTGAAAACGTGATTAACTCTTACAAAGCCAATGTTGCTGAATCAACAATTTCTTGGAAAGGAACCAAACCTACAGGTGCTCACATGGGAACAATCGCTTTGGAAAACGGAGTGTTAGAGATCGAAAATGGCGCTGTAAAAGCCGGTGAGTTCACAGTAAACATGAAGTCTATTGTTTGTACAGACTTAGAGGCTGGTAAAGGTAAAGAAGATTTAGAAGGGCACTTAAAAGCTCCTGATTTCTTCGACGTTGAAAAATTCCCAACCGCTAAATTTGCAATCACAGGATCAGAGGTTAAAGACGGTAAATTACACATCACCGGAAATTTAACGGTAAAAGATGTTGTAAAAAGTATCACTATTCCTGCAACTATTACTGAAGGAGAAGGAACTGTTAACTTTAAAAGTGAAAACTTTAGCATTGACCGTACAGAGTTCGGAATTCAATACAAGTCTAAAAAATTCTTTGATAACTTAAAAGACAAGTTTATCAACGATTTAATTGAATTGTCATTTGATATCAAAGCAAAAAAATAAGCTACGCCTGTCGTACAAAAAAAGAGGTTGTTTTCACAACCTCTTTTTTTTTTTTTTTGACCTCAAGAACTACCTTTTAGTCTATATATGCTTCTACCTCAAATAAGGTTTTAAAGTGTTTCAAAATTTTATCTTTCACCTCTTGCTCATCTACGGGCCTTCCTAGCTCAACATGCATCGAGGTCACGGCTTTTCCGCGAATTCCACAAGGAATAATATTGTCAAAATATCCCAAATCGGCATTGACATTCAAGGCAAAACCGTGCATGGTAACCCAACGGCTTGCTCGGATTCCCATCGCACAGATTTTACGTGCAAAAGGAGTACCCACATCCAACCATACTCCTGTTTCGCCATCGCTGCGTTCCGATTCAATTCCATACTCCGCTAAGGTTAAAATGATCGCTTCCTCTAACAATCGAAGGTATTTGTGTATATCGGTAAAAAAATTCTCAAGGTCTAAAATAGGATAGCCCACGAGCTGCCCTGGACCGTGGTACGTAATATCTCCACCTCGGTTGATTTTGTAAAAACTAGCGCCCTTGGCTTCTAATTGTGCTTCGTTAAGCAATAGGTTTTGCATGTCTCCGGACTTTCCTAGCGTATACACATGTGGGTGCTCCACCCATAGAAAATGATTAGGCGTCACAATATCGGTATCCCCTGCTCTGCGGGCGCGTTTCATCGCAACGGTCGCATCGAGAAGTTTCGTTTGTAAATCCCAAGTTTCTTTGAAATCTTTATTCCCTAAGTCTTTTAATTTTACTAATTTATTCATACTTTAGCCGTTAACCCCAATTATTATTAAGAAATTCACCAAATTATTACATTATTAAACATAAACAATCACAGATGAGAAAATCACCCCTTCTGCTACTTTTGGCGGTTGCCTTCACTACGATAGGTACTGCACAAAATTACTGGAAAAAATCAAAACCCAATCAAGATTTCGAGAAAACCAGCACCTACCAAAGGGCTGCCTTCCCGAAAGACTTCCAACTCTTCACACTAGACATTACAGAATTTAGTAAAGCGTTGAGCACAAATGCCAGAGGTATCGCAAGTACCACCCTAGCATTACCTACGGCTACAGGCAAAATAGCCAACTTTAAAATTCGTGAAACATCGGTATTCGAAAGTGGCTTGGCTGCCAAATTTCCAATGATCAAATCGTATTCTGCTCAAGGAATAGAAGATCCTACTGCCACTGCAAAAATTAGTATCGGTACTGACGGTGCTCACATCATGGTGAGTTCTGCTCATCACGAGACTTTATTTATTGATCCGTATACCAAAGACAACAAAACATATATGTCGTATTTGCGTGGAAATGCGCCAAAAACTGACAATGGTTTTGAGTGTCAAGTAGAGGATCTTAAAGACGATGCCGTAAAAACTGGTAAATTAGCAGGTAGAAATGCTAATGACGGTAAATTACGTACCTTTAAAATTGCCATTGCTTGTACTGGTGAATACGCTCAGTTTCACCTAACACAACAAGGAGTAGCAGCTGGAGCTACTGATGCGGTTAAAAAAGCAGCAGTTCTGTCAGCAATGAACACCACGATGACTCGTGTAAACCAAATTTACGAAAGAGATTTGGCCACTCGTATGATCATTGTAAATGATAACGACAAAATCATCTATTTAGATGCAGCTACCGACAACCTTTCAAATTCAAGTGCTAGTGCTTTGATCAACGAAAGTCAAACGGTTTGTGACGCTCAAATTGGATCGGCAAACTACGATATCGGTCATACCTTTAGTACCGGTGGTGGTGGATTAGCTGGACTAGGAGTTGTTTGTATTGCTGGGCAAAAAGGACGTGGAATTACAGGTCGCTCTCAACCTATCGGTGATCCTTATGACATCGATTATGTAGCGCATGAAATTGGACATCAGTTCGGTGCTACACACACATTTAACAATGCCTGTGGAGGAAACAGAACTGGATCTACAGCTGTAGAGCCTGGTAGTGGTTCGACTATTATGGCTTATGCAGGTATTTGTAATCCTAATGTTCAAAGCAATAGTGACGATCATTTCCACGCTGTAAGTATCAAGCAGATGTGGGATAAAATCCAAAGTACTGCTAACTGTGCTGCTACGAGCAATACCGGAAACAATGCGCCAACTGCCAATGCCGGTAGTGATGTAAGCATTCCTAAATCAACACCTTTTGTATTAAAAGCACAGGCTACTGATGCTGATGGTACAGGAAGTTTAACCTATAACTGGGAACAAACAGATACTGAAATCGCAACGATGCCTCCAGTAGCTAGTAGTTTAGGAGGACCATTATTCCGATCAATTTCTTCTAAATCTACTCCAGAACGTTATTTCCCTGCATTTAGTACCATTTTAGCCGGAAATACCTCAACTACTTGGGAAGTACTTCCTTCGGTAGCGAGAAGTATGAATTTTGCTGTAACAGTACGTGACAACCACGCAGGTGGAGGATCTACTGCTAGAGACGATATTAAAATTACTGTAGTTGATGCTGCGCCATTTACTGTAAACAACCAAGCAACTTGGGCTCAAAATACAGCAAGAGATATCACTTGGGTTGTAGGACAATCGAATGTTGCTCCGATCAACTGTCAAAAGGTAAACATCAAATTATCAGTAGACGGTGGAACTACATTTAGTATTGACTTAGCTACGAATACCGCAAATGACGGAAGCGAAAACATTACTTTACCTGCTAGCCTTGCAGACACTGACAATGCTATTATTAAAATTGAAGCAGCTGATAATATTTTCTATAATATCACTTCTAAATTTAAAATTAGTACTAGTCCTGACTTTGCCATCTCAAACAATACAGGAGATGCTAATGTTTGTAACACCAAAGCGACAGAGCAGAGCTTTGAAATTAAAATGGTTACCTCAAACGGATACGCTGAAACAGTAAACTACAGCGTTGCTGGAGTACCTGCTAATGCAACGAGTGCCTTTACTCCAACATCATTGAACGCTGCGGGAACTACCCAATTAAAGTTATCAAACTTAGATAACGTTGCTGCCGGTGATTATACCTTAACTGTAACGGCTAAAGGAACTACGATCACTAGAACCTTACAAATTAAACTCGGTGTATCGAACGCTTTATGTGCTTCAAATGGAACTACCCGTTACCAAACGAGTACTACCTATGTAAAGTTCAACACCATTGAAAAGGCGAGTCCAAACAAAACTGCTGGTTACAATGACTTCAAGACATTGACAACTGATGTTAAGAGAGGAGAAACTCACCAATTAACTGTAAGAACCAATACCGATTCTGGAGCACAAGCCTATTCAACAAAAACTTTTGCTTGGATTGACTGGAACCAAAACTGTCAGTTCGACGCAGGTGAAAAATTAGACTTAGGAACTGTTACTGGAGGAGCAGATACGCAAACTACCTTGAGTCCATTAAACGTAGTAGTACCTAACGATGCTGAATTAGGATCAACTGTATTACGTGTTTCTACTAAGTATACTGGTGATGGAGACCCAAGTAGTTGTGAAACAAACTTTGACGGTGAAGTAGAAGACTATACTGTTGTTGTAAAAGACGCTACCGCCTCAACAGAAGATGTAGCCTTTGAAAACTTTAACCTTTTCCCGAACCCGTCAAATGGAACTATCAAATTGAGTTTTGCTGTAAAGTCTAACGACAAAGTAAGTGTACAATTATTTGATATTCGCGGACGTTTGGTAGAGCGTAAAGAATTTACCAACACACCATCAGTGTTTAACAAAGAATTGACTTTTGACCAAGTAAAATCAGGAATGTACTTGTTACAAATCCAAAATGGAGGTGCACAAACCACCAAAAAGTTAATGATTAACTAGTCAAAACACACCATATTGTAAAAAAGGTGAGCAGTTACTGCTCACCTTTTTCTTTTCAATTCAAATAAGTATATAACGTTTACAAGTTATATGTTACACTAAACATCCCTATACGAGGCTGTATAAAATAAGTACTGTTACTTACCAAAATGTCATTGCTACTGTTCTGATTAAGCCCATTAGCATCTAGTAAATTGGTAACTTCAATACGGTATTCCCAAGGACTGTCTTTTTTCTGATAACTGATATTCGCACGTAAAAAGCCGTATTTATCAATCGTTCTTCCTGAATTTACAACCTGATTAAAGGTATACTTTGCCGTAAAAGCAAAGGCTTTTAAGAAATACACATCCGTATTGATAAAGGGACTATGAGTAGTAAAAGTATTCTTGACACCTCCAATATCAGATCGATTTATTGTCACGTTGTATCCGACATCAAAATTCGGTGCATCTCTAAAATTAGTACTGAAGCGGGTACGATAGCTCTGCGAAAACGTTTTGGTTAAACGGTTACTCACTGCATTGGTAAAGCGATTGGTTAACAAACTGTTTGATTTTGCATAAGTTATATTAGCACCCAAACGAAGTTTAAACTTTCGAAAGCTCTTCTGAAAATTAGCATTCCCTGACAAACTTTCATCAGCAAACTGCGAATTAATCGACGTTCTTACCTGGTTCACTCCAATAAACTCCGAGTTCGACTTGATAGCATCAATGCGTTTACTGTAGTTTATAGAGGCAAAAACATTGGTATAGTTAAACATATTAAAGCTGAAATAACTCAGATTCACATTGTGCGACAAGGAATTTTCCAATTCTCTATTTCCAGAATACAAGCTGTTGTAGTTATTAAACACATAGCCCTCAGCCAATTGATTGACATCCGTAAAACTGGTTTGCATTGCATATCGCAGCTGTAGGGTTTCTGACTTTTTTAAGTTCACCTTGATCGAGGCATCCGGTAAAATTCTGGTAAACTGCTGCTGTGCAACCGTCCCTAACTGCGTGTTCTTTGCAATATAAGTATGTGCATTAACCCCTTGATTAAAGGTAAAAATCCCCGTGATAAACTTGTAGTGAATTCCAGCGTAAACATCCCCGAAGTAATACGACACATCATTACTCGTATTGGCAGCAGTAATCTGATTTTTGTTACCATTTAAAATTTCGTAGATATTGGAGTTAAAATTTTGCTCACTTTGGGTAGTACCTACGGTGACATTTAAATTGCTCTTCGCGTTCAGTACGTAGTAATAATCCAATTTCGCATCGATCTTATTCGTTTTAATACGCTTGCTCTGCTCTACATTGAATGGATCGGCACTCGGATTTAATCCTATCAAATTAGCAAAAGCCAGCTTTTTCAATTCAGCATTGTAAAAAGGATCTTCGTCCTGCCATAGGTGTTGAGCTTCAAAAGAAAAGATATGCTTCTCGTTCAGCGTGTAGTAATAATTTAAATTCTGGTTGACAGAATAGGGCGCTTGTTGTGAGTACTGTGATACCGGTACCAACTCATCCGTTCCGTCTAAGAACAGGCGACGTGATAAGGTTTGAATGTCCTGCTTTTGCTGAGATACCTTCGCAAAAATATCGTAATCAAACTGGTTGTCGGCATTCGGTTTATAGCTAGAGCTCACTTTAAAAAGCCCTAAGTCACTGTTTTGAATAGTGGCATTTTCTGTGGTCTCCCTGTCAATGATTTGATTGGCATTCGCTGGCAAGTTTGTTCTACTAATACCGGTATTTGAATAAATGTTCTCGGTGTTCTCCTGCATTTCCGTTCTATTACCCGAGTAAATAGCGAATCCGCTAATGTCCCAAGTTTTCTTAGGTGCATAACTGAAATTGACGGCTCCAAATTGGGATTCGATATTTTTAGCTCGGTTATTTCTCAAGGTTAGAAAGGAAATGTCGTTAGAACTCACATTAAAATTCGTTCCTGTGCTTGCTGCTACCCCTCTAAATCCACCGGTGAATTTAAAATAATCACGCATGGTAAAAGGTACTTCCCCTATATTATTCACATCTGTAATGATGTTTAAACTGTATTTCGGACTGTAGTAAAAGAGTTTCGGATGGGCTAAATACCGCGATGTTTCCGTAGCCATACCCACACCAGCTGTTACTTCTCCAAACCAAAAATTCTTTTTTCCTTCTTTTAGTTTTAAATTGATAACGACATTATCCTCGTTATCAGTAACTGAGCTCAATTGACGGATTTCACTGTGATTTTTAAGGACTTCTACCTTGTCAATGGCATTGGCCGGAATATTTTTTGTCGCTAATTTACTATCGCCATCAAAAAAATCCTTTCCTTCTACCATTACTTTTTGAACGGTTTTTCCTTCTACCTCAATCTCCCCATCATCATTGACTTCCACGCCAGGTAACTTCTGTAAAACATCTCCTAACTTTTTTTCAGTTCCACTTTTAAAACTGTCAGCATCGTAAACTATGGTATCACCTTTAACCGTGACTGGCATGGTGTACGTAATATTAACTTCATCTAAGGTTTCATCACTGTACAACACAAAATCTTTGCTCAGTGAAACCTCCGTAGTTTGTAAGGTAGTACTCAACGTCTTTTTACCGACATAACTAACTTTTACATCGTAGTTCGCATTCTTTTTTAAAGACAACTTGTAATTTCCTTTGGAATCAGTAAACCCGTAGGAGTCCAACTTTTTTGTCAGTTTATTAATAGCAATAACATTTGCCATTTCTAAGGGGGCTCCGATACTATCTTTTACTACCCCTGTTATTGAAATCTGGGCTGTAGTTGCCCAGGCCGTCATCATTAGAATGACTGCTATGAATATATTTTTCATGTTAAATTGTTCGAATTTTTAAAATCGTCCGCGTCCTCTTCCATTACCGCCTCCGCGCCTTCTCTGGAACATCTCGCGCATCTCCTCCATCTTCTTTTTGATGATTTTGTTGTACTCTTCTCGGGTCACCTTCTCCCCTTTGGTCGGTTCTTTAAGCGCTATTTTTTCTTGAGGATTTAATACAATTTCGGAGCACAATAGCGTGGTGCGACCTTCATTGATCTCTAAAATCAGCCCCGGTAACCCCCAGTAACTTCCAGGTCCACTACTCACCGGTATTTGAGGAGTATACCAAGCTGTTACCAAAATCTCTTTTGGGCGTTTCTTTTCTGGTTGCTTTTCCTTTTTTTTACCTCTGGGCTTACGACGCATCGAGCGCCAATCAAAAGCTGTATTCTTTTTGAGTAGCGTAGCTTTAAAACAGGTGTATTTACCAATTTGTTTGGTTTCACCCGTCATTTCCCAAGCTAGTTTTTCTTTGGGTTCTTCTATTAAAAACTTTTTCCCAAAGAATTCTACTGCAGCCAAAACCTTGGGCTCCTGAACGTCTTTAAAGGTCGTTTCTCCCCCACTAAAACCTCCAAAACGGGATCCTCTTGATCCGGGAGCCTGCAGTTTTGCCTCTTCTTTATATACGGATTGCTTCGTTGTAAAATGCAGGGTATAGGTCTTTTCTAAAAAGTTTTTCATGCGTTCTTTGATTCGCTTTTTGCGTTCTTCGGACATATCGTTCCCAAAAGCATTCATATCGAAAGTCGTTTTTGACTGATATACTGCTTTTCCTTGAAACGCTTTTTGCGACCAAGCCCCCATGCTCCCTAACAAGCACAGTACAATTGCGTATTTTCTCATCTGTTTGGTTTTTACAAGTTATCTTAAATCTCTTGGAAGTAAGACTCTTGTAAGCTCCAAAGGTTTAATCGGTTAGAAAATTATCCTTGAATTTCAATGTGTACCGAGTTTCCATCATTGGATCTCCTTCTATTCTTAAATCGCTCCATCATGTCTTTAGTATGTTCTTCCATGATTGTCTCAAACTTTTTTTGACTGACCTTCTTTCCTTTTCTAGGTTCTTTGATTTCGATGGTTTCTTTAGGATTTAAAACAATTTCTGTACACACTATCGTTTGTTTCCCATCTTGAATTTCTAAAATTAACCCCGGTAACCCCCAAAAACTCTCCGGACCGTTACTCACTGGAATTTCTGGAGTATACCAAGCAACGGTTTCAATAGTGATTATTTCTTCTTTGTCACCGTCCTTATCTCCGTCACCAAAGGCTATAGTCCTTCTCGTTTCCGTTCGTTTTCTAGTTGCTTTGTAACAGGTATACTTTCCAATATTCTTCGTTTCTCCTGTCATTTCCCATCCGTAGTTCGGCAAATCGTCTTTGATCAAAAATCGCTTACCACTGATTTCTGTTTTATTAGCATAACGTTTTTCCTTAATGTTCTTGTACAGTACATCATTACCTCCGCCATTACCCATGATCTGGATTTGCATACCTCCCATCTGCTGCTGTGGTGACGAAAGTGCTTTGTTTTCCTTATAGGTAGACTCGTTTTTAGTAAAATTCAATGTAAATGTCTTTTGGAACTGACGCATCAGCTGTGCCTTTAACTGCTTTTGCAACGCACTGTTCTCTCCTCCTTGCTTATCCCCTAATTTAAAATCAATTTTACGGTGAGTTTTGTACACCGCTTTTCCTCGAAAATCTTGTGCAAATACTCCAATACTCAAAAAAAGGAGTCCTAATAATACTTTAGTTTTCATCTATATAGTTTTTAAAATTTGTAGCCATTTTTATCAGTTGTTTTACGCTCTTTTGACCTTTAGCAATCATCTTTTCTAAGTTAGCTGCCGTGTCTTCAATGCGAATTCCAAAATTCGCTTTGCTAATCTTTTTCTCTGGATCTTCAGGAAGGCGAATTTCAAACCCTAAACACAGTTTATCATCGGCTTTTGCTCCTTCAAAAATCTCATAAACATCCTTCCAGTTTACCGTTTTAAATTCCTCTGGGCTCGTTACACTAAAAGTCAAAGCCGATACCTTGTGCTCCTTAATGGTTGCGGAAGCCCCAGAATTCTGAGCCGTCAGCCCCAGTGTTATTAATAAAAAAGTCATGTACAACATTGCTTTCATAATGATTGGTTTTTTGATTTCTGAGACAAAGGTGCTGCGAACTTCCCTACTTTTGCGTTAAGTAGTGTTAACGAGTGTTAACCGATTCTTTTTCTTTCCAATAAGCTAGTATCTTTGTACTATGAAACGCAGCCGCTTTAACTGGATATTGTACTTTATAAGTGCCACGATACTCGTCACTATCGGGGTACAACTGTATTGGAATTTCAAGAATTACCAACAAAACAAACAATACGTTGTCACGGAAATTCAAGAGAGCTTAAACAAATCGATAGAGGAGTATTTTGCCAGTTTAACCAAAGAGAACTTCTTTGCCATAGTCGAACCCAAATCAAGAGTTTCCAGTGATAAACGACAAACCGTGTTTGACAGTATCATGGCTACCATAAAAGACGACATCATTCCCAAAAAACTGGGTAACAAAAAGAAAAAATTCGAAGTTTCCGCGATAGAATTTGGAGCCAGTTCTGACGATGACTTTCAAAAAATGGACAGCGTTTTTTTCGACTCCATAGTCAAGGAAGCACGTACCCTCAGTAAAAAATTACCTGTTCATACCGATTTAGAGCACCACTTGGAAATCGCTCCTGAAAAGGTTTCGGAAATCCGTGTATATTCGGGTCAAAAATCTGTCGACAGTTTAAAATTTATCAAAGGACTACAAACAGTTTACATTTCTATTAAAAATGAAACTATCAATCACCAAAAGCTCGATAGCTTACTCCAAAATGAATTGCGCAAAAAAGGAATCGCCAGTGACTATTACCTAGAACACCACAAAGGTGAAAAACAAATTTATATCGGTGCTAAAGACAGTACCAAAGTCTATCCGATTCAAACGACGGCAAGGTCTACCTATTTAAAACCTGACGAAACCATCGCTCTCTTTGCTGTTAACCCCACAAAAGAAGCTTTAAAAAGGAGTTCGACAGGCATCTTACTCTCCTTGGCTTTTTCCTTAGCCATTATCGCCAGCCTGTTTTACCTCCTCAGGGTTATCAATCAACAAAAAGAACTCGCTGAAATTAAAAATGACCTGATCAGCAATATTACCCACGAATTTAAAACGCCAATCACCACAGTATCCACAGCTATTGAAGCTATCGATCAGTTCAACATCATTGACGATAAGGAAAAAACGAAAAAGTTTTTGGCACTCTCAGCTGTTCAATTGAAAAAGCTACATCAAATGGTCGAAAAGTTACTAGAAACAGCTACGCTCGACAGCGAAAAATTACTCTTAAAAAAGGAACCTACAGACTTGGTAGAGCTGGCAGAAAAAACCGTTCAAAAACACGTATTAATCAGCCGTGAAAAATCGATTAAATTCACCACAAACAGCGATACCTACCAGACAAATTTAGATGCCTTTCACTTTGAAAACGCCTTGTCAAACCTCATTGACAATGCCGTAAAGTACGGGGGAAATCAAATAGAAGTGCACTTACACCAAGTTTTATCACAGGTCGAAATCTCTGTGGTAGACAACGGTTCAGGAATCGACAAACACCAGCAAGAACGAATTTTTGACAAATTTTATCGTGTTCCCAAAGGAAATACTCACGACGTAAAAGGCTTTGGTATCGGTCTGTATTACACCAAAAAAATCGTAGAGAAACACGGCGGTACCCTGAGCTTGACCTCCAACCCGCAACAAACCACCTTTAAAATAAACTTATGAGTTCAAAAATAACCCTCTTACTCGCCGAAGATGAACCCAGCTTAGGGCACATAGTGAAAGAAAGTTTAGAAACGAGAGACTTTGAAGTATTTCACGCTGTGGACGGAGAAGAAGCTTGGCAATTGTATACTGAAAAGCAACCCGAAGTACTGGTACTGGACGTTATGATGCCGAAAAAAGACGGTTTTACACTCGCACGAGAAATTCGCGCCCATGACGCACAAATCCCCATCATATTTTTGACTGCCAAATCGCAAACAAAAGATGTCTTGGAAGGCTTTCAGCACGGAGGTAATGACTACCTCAAAAAACCGTTTTCTATGGAAGAGTTAATTGTTAGAATTCACGCCTTGCTCGATCGTGTAAAAATAAAAAATGATCACAGCAATATTGCCATAGGAGCTTTTGCTTTTGACTATCCTAAGCAAACATTAGAAATTGATGGAACCTCTATTTTACTCACGCATCGAGAAGCGGCCTTACTATTCCATTTGAGCCAGAAAAAAAATGAGATCCTCGACCGTTCCTTTATCTTACAAAAACTTTGGGGTAACGACGACTTCTTCAATGCCCGTAGTATGGATGTATTTATCTCAAAGCTGCGCAAAAAATTACAAGTCGATCCTGATATCCAAATTTTAAACATTCGAGGTTACGGGTATAAATTGATTTGTTAAACTGCTTTCTTAATTTATTTTTTTATGTAATTTTACGCCCTGAAATTCACAAATTATGCACGTAGCTATTGCCGGAAATATAGGAGCGGGAAAAACCACTTTAACAAAATTATTAGCCAAACACTATCAATGGGAGCCTCACTTTGAAGCTGTCGATGAAAATCCGTATCTCGATGATTTTTACGGTGAAATGGAACGTTGGTCATTTAATTTACAGGTATACTTCCTCAATAGCAGATTTCGTCAGATTTTAGAATTACGCCAATCGGGTAAAAAAATTATCCAAGACCGTACTATTTATGAAGATGCGCATATTTTTGCGCCCAACTTACACGCCATGGGCTTGATGACCAACAGAGACTTTAGCAACTATTCCTCGTTGTTTGAACTCATGGAAAACTTAGTAACCCCACCTGATTTACTCATCTATTTGCGTGCGGATATCTCTACCTTGGTAGGGCAAATCCACAAAAGAGGCAGAGAGTACGAAAACTCTATTAGCATTGACTACTTGAGTCGCTTAAACGAACGATACGAAGCGTGGATTAGTGGTTACAACAAAGGAAAATTACTCATCATTGAAGTAGATGAGTTAGATTTTGTTGAAAACCAAGAAGACTTAGGATACATCATCGATAAAATCGATGCTCAGATTAACGGGTTATTTTAACCCTCTTCTAAATTCACTTAATAAAATAGCCGTGGCGGTAGCTACATTTAAACTTTCTGTTTTTTGTAGACTACCAAAACGCGGTATACTCAAAACGCGGTCAACACAGGTTCGCACCGCATCCGATACCCCGTTGGCTTCATTCCCCATCACCAAAACACCGTTTGTAGGCAATTCAGCAGTATACACGTTTGTTCCGTCCATATCTGCAATATAAACCGGCTGTGCCGTACTTTCTAAAAACGAAACTAAGTCGGTATATTGAATGTTTACCCGCGTTATAGAACCCATCGTAGCCTGAATCACTTTTGAATTATAACAGTCTACGGTATTCTTAGAGCAGAGCAACTGCCCCACACCAAACCAATCGCAAAGACGAATAATGGTTCCTAAATTCCCCGGATCGTTGATGCCGTCCAACACTACGGTCAAATCGTTTGACACTGAGGTAGGCGCTTCCGGAATTTCAAACAATGCCAATACTTTGTTTGGCGACTTTAAACTGCTTACTTTTTTTAAATCCGCTTCGCTAATCAAGCTTACTGCAATGTTTGAGGCCCATTCTAAATCTGCATCAGTAGTGTACAATGCTCGGCAATTTAAACTAGAATTCAAGAGTTCTTGAACTACTTTAATTCCTTCTGCTACAAACAAATTGTGCTTTTGCCTATACTTTTTTTGCTGTAAACTAGTTATTAGTTTGGTATTGTTTTTGGATAAACTCATTAAATAATTTTTAACAACCTAAACCACCAAAAAAGTAGTATTTTTGGTACTTAAATTCGCGCCGCAAAGTTAATGAAAAAACTTTCTACTTATTGTATCTTATTCCTTGTACTAAGTTCGTGTAACACGATTAAATACGTTAAGAAAAACGAGCTTTTACTTACCAAAAACACAGTAATTGTAGACAGTGTTAAGACCTCTGATTTGGAAATCAACGAATTGCTCCTGCAGCGTCCGAATGCCAAAACTTTTGGTTTACCGCTCTCCTTGCATTTTTACAACATCGGTAATCCAGAAGGACCACAAACTCCCAGTGCTTGGGGTAAAAAGCACCCGAGAACCTATAATTTTTTTAAAGGCCTTTTTTCAGAGAAGCAGAGTATTTCTGTGGCCAAGTCGGCAATTAGTTTTAACAATTGGTTTTTAAAAAGTGGCCAAGCACCGGTAATTATTCAGGATAAAAAAACGAGAGCAACGCTCTTAAACCTGAAAACTTACTTTCAAAACGAAGGGTATTTTAAGGCCAAACTGCGTGCAGAAAAAGACTCAATAGGAACTCGAAGAGGTAAAATCACCTATTACATTCAAAAGGGAGCACCGCTAATGCTCGATACCATCACCCGAGAAATTAAATCGCCCGTTCTCGATTCTATATACAAAACCACCAAACTTGCGAGTTTTCTAAAAGCAAACGATCAATACAAAGATCAAAACTTTATTGACGAGGCCAACAGGCTGACAAAATTATTTAGGAACAACGGTATTTATCACTTTGACAAAAATAACAGTATCGATTTCTACATCGCTGATACGGCTGCCGCCAAAACCAATGTCGAACTCGTTATTTCTGATCGCATCGTAGAACAGAACGGTGATTATGTTGCGCAGCCATACAAGGTACAAACAATCAAAGACATTCACGTGGTTACGGATTATTCGTACAGCATGAAAGACGAGGGGTTTAAAGACTCTACAAACTATCAAGGTATTCATTTTTGGGCGCATAAAAAACTCAAATACAATCCTAAATACTTAGCGCAATCGCTGTTTATGAAACCGAATTCAATATACAGTGACACCTTGCGTAAGCTTACGCGAACGCATTTGCGCGGGCTTAAAAACTTTAAATCGACCTCCATACGTTTCCGAGAGCTCAACGACCATGAACTAGAGGCCACGATACTGCTCTCACCCATTGAAAAATACACGCTTGGTTTTGACACAGAACTCTCGCGTTCCAACATCCGAAACTTCGATATTTCTGGAAAGTTCTCATTGATTAACCGAAACACCTTTAAAGGGGCCGAAATCTTCAAATTTTCCGTTTTAGGATCGTACTTTAATTCCAACAACGGTCCAGGTTGGGAACTCGGAGGTGATATTTCTTTGGAAATCCCAAGGTTTATGGCACCTTTTGGACTGCATAAATTTGTTCCGAAACGCATGTTTCCGAGAACGAAATTTTACGGAGGTATCAATATTCAGAAAAACATAGGTCTCGACAAGCAAAATATTTCGGTGGGAATCGACTACAAATGGCAATTTGACAAGCGCAAAACCATACAGCTCGAATTGTTAAATGCTCAATATATTCGAAACTTAAACACCGAAAACTACTTTTTAATTTACCGTTCCGAATACGACAAACTCAACGCAGCAGCCATAAAGCAATCTGGAAATGGACTTCCTGCCAATCAAATTTCGGAATTCAACAATATTAAAAATCGCATAGAGGCCATGCTCGATGACGGTGCCTTTGGAGCCGCTTACCCACAAGCCTACTTACAAACTTTTAATAGTTTTAACCGTTTTCAAATTATTACCTCGGATTTCTTAATCCCTGAAATTGCCTATAGTTTTACCTTTAACAACCAACAAGGAATCAAAGATCAAAGCTTTTCATTCTTCAAAATTCGCGTTGCCAACTCTGGAAACGTCATGGGCTTACTGAGCAATCAGGTTGACGATTTTAAGCAACCTACCGTATTTAAAATACCGGTAGCTCAGTACTTCAAAACCGATATTGAATACAAAAAATACTGGCGTTTAAGCGAAAACTCACTGTTAGCTCACCGAACGTTTCTAGGTGCCATTTTCACCTACAACAACTCTGGTATTCCCTTTAACAGAAGTTATTTTGCTGGAGGTAGTAACGACATTCGCGCTTGGAGAACCTACGACCTAGGTCCTGGTACACGTCCACCGGTATTGGAATACAATATTGGAAGTTTAAAATTCTTGACGAGTTTTGAATACCGATTCGATGTTTTAGGAGCGCTCAAAGGGGCTTTGTTCGTCGATGCCGGAAACATTTGGGACCTCGGAAAAATTCAGGAAGAAGATGCGCGATTTAAAGGGTTTAGCTCTGTAAAAGACCTCGCTGTTGGCGGTGGTTTTGGAATGCGTTACGACTTCAAATTTTTGGTCGCTCGTTTAGATTTAGGATTCAAAATGCACGAACCGTATTTACCGTCCAACCAACGCTGGTTTAGCAACTTCGGTTTTTCAAAGTCAGTGCTCAACATCGGAATCAACTACCCATTCTAATAAAACGTTGTAGTAAAAAAATCATCATCCTTGGTTAAAAAAGTGTAGATTTGCTTTTGAATAACAATCATAACTAAAATAATATACTGATGATTAAAGCTGGAGTTGCCACTGGTAGAGAAGTACAAGAAATTTTTAAACTTGCAAAAGAGAAAAGTTTTGCACTACCTGCTGTAAACGTAGTAGGCTCAAACACTATTAATACGGTACTAGAAACTGCTAAAGAGCTCAATTCACCTGTTATCATTCAATTCTCAAACGGAGGAGCTCAGTTCAACGCTGGAAAAGGCTTGTCAAACGAAGATCAAAAAGCGGCGATTGCTGGTGCTGTTGCTGGAGCGAAGCACATTCACTTAATGGCGGAAGCCTATGGTATTCCAGTAATTTTACACACCGACCACGCTGCAAAAAAATTACTTCCTTGGATTGACGGTTTATTAGATGCAAGTGAACAACACTTTAAAGAAACAGGAAAGCCCTTATACAGCTCTCACATGATTGATTTAAGTGAGGAGCCATTAGAAGAAAACATCGCGATTTGTAAAGAATACTTAGCGCGTATGAGTAAAATGGGAATGACCTTAGAAATAGAATTAGGAATTACTGGAGGAGAAGAAGACGGAGTAGACAATACGGATGT
The DNA here is from genome assembly GCF_964514025.1 of Tenacibaculum litopenaei. Classification (NCBI taxonomy): domain Bacteria; kingdom Pseudomonadati; phylum Bacteroidota; class Flavobacteriia; order Flavobacteriales; family Flavobacteriaceae; genus Tenacibaculum; species Tenacibaculum litopenaei. The sequence goes on along the minus strand of NZ_CAZEQT010000002.1, from coordinate 365,390 downwards.
TGACAGCTCTAAATTATACACACAACCTGAAGAGGTAGCCTTTGCTTACGAAGAGTTAATGCAAGTGAGTGATCAGTTCACTATTGCGGCTGCTTTTGGAAACGTTCACGGGGTATACAAGCCAGGGAATGTAAAATTAACACCAAAAATCTTAAAAAATTCTCAAGAATTTATCACCGAGAAATACCAAGTTGCTGAAAACACTATCGACTTCGTATTCCACGGAGGATCAGGGTCTACCCTTGAAGAAATTCGCGAAGCTATCGGTTACGGTGTTATCAAAATGAACATCGATACGGACCTTCAATATGCATTTACTGAAGGAGTACGTGATTATATGAAAGAAAAATCTGCATATTTGCAATCACAAATTGGTAACCCAGAAGGAGACGATGTTCCTAACAAGAAATATTACGACCCTCGTAAATGGTTACGTGAAGGAGAGCAAACTTTTAAAGCGAGATTAAAGCAAGCTTTTGAAGATTTAAATAACGTAAATACGTTATAAAAGATTTTTGTATCTTGACCAGCTAAAAGAGAAAGAAAACCAAATACTATAACAAATAACTAAAGAGCATTATTATGGCTTGGTTTAAACGTAAAGACAAAGGAATTCACACCCCAACTGAGGAGAAGAAAGACACGCCCAAAGGCTTGTGGTACAAAACCCCAAGTGGGAAGATAATTGACACAGACGAATTAAAGAAGAACTTATACGTAAGTCCTGAAGATGGCTACCACGTACGTATTGGAAGTAACGAGTACTTTGAACTGTTCTTTGACAATAATGAATTTGAAGAGTTAAATCCGAATTTAACAGCAGAAGATCCATTAAACTTCAAGGATACCAAAAAATACCCTGAGCGCTTAAAAGACGCTCAAAAGAAAACGGGATTAAAAGATGCTGTACGTACAGCTGTTGGTAAATCTCAAGGAAAAGATATCGTTATTGCCTCTATGGATTTTGCCTTTATCGGTGGATCTATGGGAAGCGTTGTTGGTGAAAAAATAGCCCGTGCTATCGATTTCGCCATCGAAAAAGAACTGCCTTTCTTGATGATTTCAAAATCGGGAGGTGCACGTATGATGGAAGCTTCTTTATCACTCATGCAATTGGTAAAGACCTCTGCAAAGCTCGCGCAGTTAGCAGATGCTAAAGTTCCGTACATTTCATTGTGTACTGATCCTACTACAGGAGGAACTACCGCTTCATTTGCCATGTTAGGAGATATTAATATTGCAGAGCCAAACGCCTTGATTGCTTTTGCTGGTCCACGTGTTGTTAAAGACACTACAGGAAAAGAATTACCAGAAGGTTTCCAACGTTCTGAATTTGTATTAGAACACGGATTCTTAGACGCTATTTACGAGCGTAAAGACTTGAAAAAACAAGTAAACCTATACATTGATTTGATTCAAAATCAACCGATAAGAGCCTAAATAAAAAAGCCAGCACTTCGCTGGCTTTCTTTTTCCCCTAAAAAATAAATTCCCCGTTTGTTAAATTAAGGCAATTTGATACTCTAATAACCTTTTATTTACTTTATTATTGTAAGCAGCCCTGCGTTAAAATTTCCTTAATACAACTCCAAAACAAAGATCCCTCGCAAGTAAACGCTAGCAACCCCGCTACGCTATTAACAAATTGTCAATAACTTCTTCGAGAAAAACCTTTGAAATAGGCAGTTTCCAAAGAGAAATAAAAAAAATAATTGTACATTTGCACCTTCAATGAAAAAACATTGAGTACATAAGAATCATTTAAACAATATTGGCATGTATTTGACTAAAGAAGTAAAACAAGAAATTTTCGCAAAACACGGTAAAGGAAACAACGATACCGGTACTGCAGAAGGACAAATCGCTTTGTTCACATTTAGAATCAACCACTTAACGGAGCACTTGAAAAGAAACCGTAAGGATTTCAACACTGAGCGTTCATTAGTAAAGATGGTAGGTAAGCGTAGAAGCTTATTAGATTACTTAAAGAAGAAAGAAATCAACAGATATCGTGCGATTATCAAAGAATTAGGTATTAGAAAATAACCTTACAAAAAGAGGCAGGGCTTACCTGCCTCTTTTTTATTGTTCATTATTCAATAAATTTCAGTACTTTTAACCTAGCTGTTGTTTATTTTCAGCAATTTAAAAAGTATTTATACTTCCATTGAAACAACAACAAACACACAACACAACAACAAAAAACGATTTAAAGAATTTTAGAAAAAACATTTATGATTCCAAAAGTATTTAGCCAAGTTATCGAACTTGGAGATGGAAGAACCATTACATTAGAAACTGGAAAATTAGCAAAACAAGCAGACGGTTCTGTTGTTGTTAGAATGGGAGATACGATGTTATTGGCGACTGTAGTGTCGGCAAGAACCTCTAATCCAGACATTGACTTTTTACCTTTAACAGTAGATTACAGAGAGAAATTTGCTGCCTCAGGACGTTACCCTGGAGGATTTATGAAGCGTGAAGCGCGTCCGAGTAATGAAGAAATCTTAACCATGCGTTTAGTTGACCGTGTATTGCGTCCTTTATTCCCTAAAGATTACCACGCTGAAACACAGGTAATGATCCAATTAATGTCGCATGACGAAAACGTGATGCCAGACGCTTTAGCTGGTTTAGCGGCTTCTACTGCTATTCAATTATCAGACATTCCTTTCGAAGCTCCGATTTCAGAAGTGCGCGTAGCACGTGTAAACGGAGAGTTCATCGTAAACCCAAATTACGAACAACTTAAAGAAGCAGATATCGACCTTATGGTAGGAGCTTCTAAAGATTTCGTTGCCATGGTAGAAGGTGAAATGGAAGAAGTTTCAGAAGAAGAGATGGCAGATGCTATCAAAGTAGCTCACGAAGCTATTAAAGTACAGTGTGAAGCTCAGATAGCCCTAGCAGAAGCTGTTGGTAAAAAAGAAACTAGAGAGTACGAAGGAGAAGCTTCTGACGAAGCACTTGAGGCACAAATTAACGAAGCTGCTTACCAAAAGTGTTACGAAATCGCTAAAAGAGGGACTTCTAAACAAGAACGTGGAGAAGCGTTTTCTTTGGTAAAAGAAGAAATCTTAGCCACCTTTAGCGAAGAAGAATTAGAAGAAAAAGGAGATTTAATCTCCAAATACTTTAGCAGAGCGCACAAAGCTGCGGTTCGCGATTTAACGTTAAACGAAGGATTGCGTTTAGACGGTAGAACAACTACCGATATTCGTCCAATTTGGTGTGAAGTTGATTATTTACCGAGAACTCACGGTTCATCGATCTTTACACGTGGGGAAACACAAGCATTAGCAACGGTTACCTTAGGTACTTCTCGTGATGCTAACATGATTGATTCACCTACAATTCAAGACGAAGAGCGCTTTTACTTACACTATAACTTCCCTCCATTTTCAACGGGTGAGGCACGTCCATTAAGAGGAACGTCTCGTCGTGAAATCGGACACGGAAACTTAGCACAACGCGCGTTGAAAAAGATGATTCCTGAAGATTGTCCTTATACAGTACGTGTTGTATCTGAAGTATTAGAATCAAACGGTTCTTCTTCTATGGCAACTGTGTGTTCAGGAACCATGGCCTTGATGGATGCTGGAGTTCAAATGAAGAAGCCTGTATCAGGAATCGCTATGGGATTAATTTCTGACGGAGATCGCTACGCTGTATTATCAGATATCTTAGGAGATGAAGATCACTTAGGAGATATGGACTTTAAAGTTACAGGTACTGCAGACGGAATCACCGCTTGTCAGATGGACATTAAAATCAAAGGTTTATCATACGAAATCTTAGTAAAAGCACTTAAGCAAGCACGCGAAGGTCGTTTACACATCTTACAAAAATTAGTAGATACGATTGAGCAACCAAACGCAGATGTAAAAGCGCATGCACCTAAGATGGTTACAGTACGTATTCCTGGTGAATACATCGGAGCCGTTATCGGACCTGGTGGAAAACACATCCAAGAATTACAAAAAGAATCTGAAACTACGATTGTTATCAACGAAGACGAAACTACGGAAGAAGGAATCGTTGAAATTTTAGGAACCAACCAAGAAGGAATTGACAAGGTATTAGCTAGAATTCAAGCAATTACATTCAAACCAGAAAGAGGAAGTGTTTACGAAGTAAAAGTCGTTAAGATTTTAGAATTTGGTGCTGTAGTTGAGTATCAAGAGGCTCCAGGTAATGAGGTATTATTACACATTTCTGAATTGGCTTGGGAGCGTACTAACAACGTAGAAGACGTTGTAAAACTCGGTGACCTACTCGACGTTAAATACTTCGGTGTGGATCCGAAAACGAGAAAAGAGAAAGTTTCTAGAAAGGCATTGTTACCAAGACCTCCTAGAGCTGAGAAAAAACCAAGACCGGAAAAAAAGCAGACAGAGAAATCTGAAAGCAAACAATAAAAACTAAAAAAGGCTACCAAAATTGGTAGCCTTTTTAAATTAAGAGATTTTTGTGAATTATAAGATCTAATTCCCCAATTAGAATCTTAGCAAAAAACCTTACTCTATTAAGAAATTCATTAGTAAAACAATTCAAAAAAAGATTACCCTACTTTTATTTTTAAAAATTTTATTTTTTTTATTCGCTAATTGATTTGGTTTTATTTTTCTTTGCACTCTACAAATGAAAATACAACGAATTACATATCTATCCTTAGGGACCAATCAAGGAGATAAGCTCGACAACCTTCAACAGGCTGTCAATAGTATCGCTACTAAAATTGGAGCTGTTTTACAGGTAGCTCCCGTTTACGAAACTCCTTCGTGGGGATTTGAAAGCAGTGCATTTTACAATACCTGTGTAAAAGTTTCTACCAACCTCCCTCCGGAAGCTCTTTTGACCGCTATTTTAGCCATCGAGCAAGAACTGGGAAGGGTTCGTAACAACTCTGGAGAATACAGTGATAGAAGTATCGATATCGATGTATTGCTGTTTGATGATGAGATCATCTTTTCGAAAAATCTCATCGTACCTCACCCCAGAATGTTGGAACGAAAGTTTGCCTTGGCTCCCTTGGCCGACATCGCTCCCAACAAAATGCACCCCATTGCCAAAGCAAAGTTGATAAACTGCCTTCGCGATTGTACCGACACTTCAGAAATTAAACGAATAGACGCCGTAGTACAGCGGCCTATTCCAATTACTGAAAAGTACAATTACATCGCTATCGAAGGGAATATCGGTGCCGGAAAAACCTCGTTGACCAATATGATGGCCGATGAGTTCAATGCTAAAATTGTTTTGGAACGCTTTGCGGACAATCCGTTTTTGCCAAAGTTTTACGAAGACAACGAACGCTATGCCTTTCCGCTTGAAATGAGTTTTTTGGCCGACAGGTATCAACAACTATCAGACGATTTAGCTCAATTTGACCTGTTTAAAAACTTTATAGTTTCAGATTACTACATTTTTAAGTCGTTGATATTTGCCCAAATCACCTTGCAAAAAGAAGAGTACAAACTCTATCGCAAAATGTTTGATTTGATGTACAAAGAGATAACCAAACCAGATTTGTACGTATATCTCTACCAAAATACCAACAGGCTGTTACAAAACATCAAAAAGCGCGGTCGTGAATACGAGCAAAATATTGAAGCTAGCTACTTGCAAAAAATTCACGATGGCTACGTCAATTTCATTAAGACACAGCAACAAGATTTAAACGTCCTCATCATTGATGTGTCGAATTTAGATTTTGTCAACAATGCTAACGACTACGAGTATATTATCAATACGATAAAGAATCACGAATAAAAAAAAGCTGTCCGAAGACAGCTTTTTTATTTTTTTACCAGTTCTAATTTCTCTGCAAAATAATCACAGAAATCACGCATGGTAGCACTCATTTTTTCATCGTTCGTGGCTCTTTCGAAGCTGTTTGCCATCGATACTAAGGTTTGGTGATAAAACTGTTTCATTTCATCTACTGGCATATCCTTCGTCCACAAGTCCATACGCAGGGTATCTTTTTGCTTGTGATCCCAAACAGACAACATGATGGCCTTTGAATATTGATCTGTGATTCCACCGTCTTCAGCACTCCACTGAATTTCTTCTGGAATTCTATTCTCGTCTAAGCCTACTTTAAAAGTAATTTTCGATGTGTGTTCTACGCTCATTATCTTCTCGGTTTGTATTTTGATTTTGCAAAAATTTGCTCTTCGTTTGTTTTTATTAGTTCTTGCAAAGATACGTCATTATTTTCCATAAATGCGTTCACAATCTGCAGCCCTATCCAAGCTCCTATCTGTCCCGGTGAATCGTTGTCATGAGCCATGTAAAACTTAGAAAATGGAGCGAGGTCCAAAAAGCGACGATCCAAACTTTTATCGGTGCTGTACAAGAGATCTTTTCCTACAAAATAACGCCAAACCTCCTCTTCATTTGCCGATGCCCATGCTAATTTTTCAGGACTGTAGCCCAGTAATACCGGTTCAGCCACAAAAGGTAAGTACTGACTCAATACATATAGCTGTTTCCCCCTGTTGACCACCTTCTCTATAAAACGCCTTCCCGTAGTTATGCGAACCTGCTGTTGTACCAGTGCATTGGCAACATCCACCACGATGCGTTCTCTGGTGTTATTGTGGCGAATATACCCCGGATAATCTCCGTAAAACTCGTGTGCCTCACCGAGGTAAGCATCGAGAGAAATCACCAATACTTCACCGTTGTAAATCACTCTGTGCTGATAATCGATATTAGAAATAACAGTAAATACTTCGGGTTCTAAAAAATTGGGGTTGTAGTGTTTTACATACTGAAAAAAGCGAACCAGATCCGCTTCAACATCGTCAAACTTCTTGAATACTTTGTGCGTTTCACGGTACAATTCCAACTCGTCTTTATCCGTTCTCTTTCGTTCCCATACACTATCGTTCTCTGCGGGGAACATTTTCGGATACTTCGCCTTTAATGCTGGGAGCTCCAGTTCTTGATTTCCGTAAAAATCAACTTCAAAACGCTCCACATTCATGGTTACGGGTATTTTAGAAACATCTATCGATGGTTTCTTTTCCTTAAAACAAGCCGTTAGCAGCAGACTAATTGCCACGAATCCTAATATTTTTCGCATGAAACTTAGTATATTTACAGTTGAGATTAGAACGTCGAAATTACTAAAATAGTTTTAGCCTTTAAAACTAGTTAACTTCAAAAAATCAAAATTCAATGAATACAGCTAAAGTTGCCGATCACATTATTCAATGGTTAAAGAGCTATGCTGAAAATGCAAAAGTAAACGGATTTGTCGTTGGAATATCTGGAGGTATTGACAGTGCCTTAACTTCCACACTTTGTGCAGAAACTGGCTTGCCTACCCTCTGTGTTGAACTGCCTATACACCAAGCGGAAAGCCAAGTAAACAGAGCTAATGAGCACATTGCTCAATTGCGCGAACGCTATCCTAACGTGAGCGAAGCAGAAGTAAATTTAACCAGCACCTTTGAAGATTTTAAAACTGTAGTTCCCGCGGTAGCATCGTCACCAAAAGTAGATTTGGCACTCGCCAATACACGTGCCAGACTGCGTATGACCACCTTGTATTACTTTGCCGGACTTCACGGATTACTCGTAGCAGGTACCGGAAACAAAGTAGAAGATTTTGGCGTAGGATTTTTTACCAAATACGGAGACGGAGGTGTTGACCTAAGTCCGATAGCCGATTTAGTAAAATCAGAGGTATACGAGCTCGCAGCTCATTTAAACGTCCCACAATCTATACAAGAGGCACAGCCTACTGATGGATTATTTGGCGACAGCCGAACTGACGAAGACCAAATTGGCGCATCGTATGATGAATTAGAATGGGCAATGGACATGCAGGCACAAGGAAAAACAGCTGACGATTTTGACGGTAGAAAATTGGAAGTGTTCACTATTTACACCCGCTTAAACCGAATCAATCAGCATAAAATGGTTCCGATACCCGTATGCGAAATACCTAAAGAATTAAAGTAAATTAACCGAAATTAACTGTTGTTTAATTCTTTTGTAGGCTCGTTTTTTTTGTCCGTTTGAAATTTTAAAGGGGAGTAAAATAATCAGCCGAATTAGCTCACAAAATTGCAGCAACTTTCTCATTTCTTATTTGATTTCTTGTTCTTTCCGTGCGCTAAATTACAAAAAAAAAACAAACTTATGTTAGGAATACATTAAGCTTATCCCCCTGTTTTTTAGGGGGATATTCCTATATTACTCGATTGAGCCTTTCGAAGAGTAAGCGTTTTAGGTCGGTATAATTCCCTATTTCTTCCAAATCAGGCACCACTTCACCTGATTGCATCTCTGTCATTATCCCTTGTATTTTCTTTTCTATGAGTACGCGTCTCAAATTTAGAATAGCATCTGTAACTAATTTGGGAAGTATTTTTTCTATTTCGGTAACAAATACCTCTTTGCGCTCCCAACTGCTCAAGGTATATTTTTCCTCGTCCATAAGAATGTTGGTCACCAAACTGGCTATTTCCGTATTCTCGTGCATAATTAGCTCATCTACCACAATCTTTTCACGTTGGTTCATTTGACTTACCATTTCGTAATAGGTTAAACGAAACAACTCGTTGGAAAACTCAATTTCATCTTCTTGTAAATTGAGGTATAGCTCATTAGATACAGTATTTTGATATTCTTCTTTTTCCAGTATCGGACGCCCGTGTTTGTCAAAAGCATCTACCCAGTTTTCAAAATCGACCAATTCATTCCCGTACAGCAATAAAATTCTGAGTATCTCCTTTTCCAAGATGCTCACTTGGTCAATTTTTTGTTGTGCTCGGCTCCCTGCTCTTCCTTTAATGAGCTCCATTCCTTTACCTTCGCGCCCCTTACTAGCCAAGCGTTCTTGTACGGAAGGACGCGGACCAGCACTGCCACTATTGGCTCTTCTCGTCCCTGCTCCTTTGTTGAGCAATTGAGCGAGTTCACTCGCTAAAACCTGTTCGGAAATATCCATGATATTCGCACACTCCTGTACGTATACTTCACGTTGAATTCCGTCTGGAATCTTTGAGATACTCGTAACAATATCACGGATCAATCCAGCTTTTTTAACAGGATCGTTCTCCGCCTCCTTCATCAGCAAAGACACCTTAAATTCAATAAAGTCTTGTGCTTTGTCGTTTAGGTATTGCTTGAGTTCAGCACTTGAATTGGCACGCGCAAAACTGTCCGGATCTTCTCCTTCTGGAAATGAGACTACCTTGACATTCATACCCTGTTCCAGAATCAAATCAATCCCTCGCAGTGAAGCCCTGATTCCGGCAGCATCTCCATCAAAAAGTACGGTAATATTCTTAGTCAGTCGATTGATAAGACGTATCTGATCGGGGGTCAAGGCCGTTCCGGACGATGCCACTACGTTTTCTACACCCGCTTGATGAAAAGAAATCACATCTGTATAACCTTCTACCAAGTAACAATTGTCTTGTTTTGCAATTTCCTTTTTGGCCAAATACAGTCCGTACAGAATTTTACTCTTATGATAAATCGGGCTTTCTGGTGAATTTAAATACTTTGCCGCTTTTTTATCATTGGTCAAAATACGTCCTCCGAATCCTAAAATACGTCCAGACATACTGTGAATAGGAAACATTACCCTTCCTTTAAAGCGGTCAAATTTACGCAGTGAAGTCCCTCCCTCTTTAACGATTGTCAATCCGGTTTCTTTGAGGTATTTAAGATCGTATCCCTTTTTTAAAGCGGCATTGGTAAAATTATCCCATTCATCCTTACAGTACCCCAAATCGAACTTCTCAATGGTTTCCTCTCGAAACCCGCGTTCTTTAAAATAAGACAGTCCTATGGCCCTACCGCTCTGGGTATTCATTAAAACATCGTGGAAATAATCTTTAGCAAATTTCGAAACTAAGAACATGCTTTCTCGCTCGTTCATTTGTTCTTTTTGCTCGTCGCTCTGCTGAGTTTCCTCGATTTCTATATTGTATTTTTTGGCTAGCCAACGAATAGCTTCTGGGTAGGTATAATGCTCGTGTTCCATTAAAAAAGACACGGCATTCCCCCCTTTTCCGGTACTAAAGTCTTTCCATATTTGCTTGACCGGTGACACCACAAATGAAGGCGTTTTCTCATCTGTAAAAGGACTTAATCCTTTAAAATTGGATCCTGCCTTTTTCAGCTGTACAAATTCCCCAATAACTTCTTCTACACGAGAAATTTCAAAAACCTTGTCAATTGTATTTTGTGTAATCATAATAATCTAATGCCGTTGCAAAGATACGAGAATTGAATTGTGATAATTTTAAGAATATCTACAATAAATAAATTGTACAGATTCATTCAATTCTATAATTTTGCCGAAAATTCCCTTTTTATGAAATTAATTAGTACATGCCTTGCTGCATTTTTATTGACGCTTCAACTCACTGCTCAGGAAACTATTCCTATCCCTGATGTTGGATTTGAAGAAGCTTTAATCGCCCTAAAATACGACTCCAATGGATTGACGGGAAATATTTTAGTTAGCGATATTAAGTACATCGTCAATTTAAATATCAACAACGCAACTAAAAACGAAAAACTACCTAATGTAAACTCTCCTATCAAGAGTTTAGAAGGTATTGAACACTTTAGTAATCTCAAGCGCTTAGACTGTGCTGAAAATGCCATTACCAAATTGGACCTTTCAAAAAACGCACAGTTAAACTTTTTGAATTGTAGCGATAACAAAATCGAGTATTTAGATTTGAGCAACAATCCAGAACTTTACGCCATCAATTGTGATTACAACAAACTAGGTACTTTACTACTCGGTGAAAAACCTGCATTAAAAGATTTGTATTGTAACAACAACCAATTGCAGTCATTAGACATCAGTGGATGTGCTACTTTGACCAATTTGGATGCGAGTTCAAACAAAATGAAAACACTCTTCATCAAAAAAGAGTATTACGATGCATTGTCAGAAGGGTGGTACAAAGATCCTAAAACGGCTTATGCTGAAAAATCAGGTGAAGCTTATTTTGACGACCAGCTAGCCCCTAAAAAAGAGGCTGCTCCTGCACCGAGTCAAAAACAAACGACAGCAACAACACCTGCAGCTACTGCCAGCACTACCAACTCGGCTAGCGCTAACGATTCTGCTGCGAGTTATTTTGAAAAGTTTAAAAAATCGGTAGTTGCAGAATACGATCAGTTGGTACTCGCACCAAAGCACTTGACTAAAACACAGTTAGACATCCAAGCGAAATACCACTTAAATCAAAAAGATTTGAGTACTTGGATTAGCCAATACGGGAAGTTGTCTCTTCACAATGTGGAACGCTCAAAATCGACCTATACGATTGATAGCTCTACGCATTTCCTTAAAAAGTTCAGACAATCAGCGATTGAAGAATACGAAAGTTTGATTTTAGATGCTGCCTACTTGCGTAGCAAACGCGAAGAAATTCAGAAAAAATACAATATTTCGGCAAGTGAATTCAATACTTGGTTAGGAAAATACGGGAAGCTCTCGTTAAAACAAGCACCTAAACCAGCAGAGAACGCTGCGGATTATTACAATAAATTTAAAAAGGCGGTCGTTGCGGAATACGAAATGGCCGTATTGAGTCCGGCACATTTGTTAAGTACCAAAGAAGCCGTTCAAAAGAAGTACAAACTAAGCGCCAAGGAATTGGGAGATTGGATTACTCAATTGAGTACGATTAACCGATAAGCTGTTTGCTTAACATACGAGACAAAAAAACCGCGGAGTTGTTCAACTCCGCGGTTTTTTTATTCAATCGATAGCTTCTTCGTTGTCATTATTACGAAGCCGCACGTAATTTTGTCAAGGCATTTTTAGTGAGTTTATGCTCTGCATAAGCTTTATCAACAACAAATTCCTTCTCGTCTGCACTTGGCAGCTCGAACATGGCATCGGTTAAAATTGCCTCACATAGTGAACGCAACCCTCTTGCTCCTAACTTGTACTCTACTGCTTTTTCAACGATGAAATTCAAGGCTTCTTCAGTTACAGAAAAAGCGACATCGTCCATTTCAAAGAGTTTTGTATACTGTTTGATAATCGAATTTTTCGGTTCCGTTAAGATCGCCCTTAGGGTTTCAGCATCTAAGGGGTTCATATAACTCAATACTGGTAAACGTCCGATAATCTCAGGGATCAACCCGAAGTTTTTTAAATCAGAAGGAATGATGTATTGCAATAAATTTGATTCGTCAATTTTATCCTCGTCAATAGAAGCACTATATCCAACCGCCTGCATATTCAATCGTTTACTAATAATACGATCGATACCCGAAAATGCACCTCCTGCGATAAAAAGGATGTCTTTAGTATTGACTTCTATAAACTTTTGTTCTGGGTGCTTACGTCCACCTTTTGGTGCCACATTTACCACAGCTCCTTCTAATAATTTCAACAAGGCCTGTTGTACCCCTTCTCCTGAAACATCTCTAGTAATAGACGGATTATCTCCTTTACGAGCAATTTTATCAATCTCGTCGATAAAAACAATACCGCGTTCAGCTTTGTCTACATCGTAGTCCGCAGCTTGCAACAAACGGCTTAAGATACTCTCTACATCTTCACCTACATATCCTGCCTGCGTCAACACGGTAGCATCGACGATAGAAAACGGAACGTTTAACATTTTTGCGATGGTACGAGCTACTAGGGTCTTCCCTGTTCCTGTTTCTCCTACCAAAACGATGTTCGACTTCTCGATTTCCACCTCATTTTCATCATCACGCGTTTGTAACAAGCGCTTGTAATGATTGTATACCGCTACAGACATGGCTCTTTTTGTTTGATCCTGTCCTATGATATATTCATCCAAAAAAGCTTTGATCTCTTTAGGCTTTTTCAAAGTGAGATCGTTAGACAAACTACTGGTGCGAGCCTCTGCGATTTCCTCTTCGACAATCCCGTGGGCTTGTTCGATACACTTATCGCAAATATGCGCATCCAATCCAGCGATTAACAAATCCGTTTCTGGTTTTTTACGACCACAAAAAGAACACTGTAAATTTTCTTCTTTCGACATTATTCTTACGTTAATTTAGTATTTAATCAAAAAGCCTACTAACAAAAAAGTAGGCCTTTGTTCTGTAATTTCTCAGAAATTACTTTCTTGATAGAATTTCATCTACCATTCCGTATGCTTTAGCTTCCTCAGCTTTCATCCAATAATCTCTATCAGAATCTGCGTGTACTTTATCGAAGTCTTGCCCTGAATGGTGTGAAATGATATTGTATAATTCCGTTTTTAACTTTCCTATTTCCTTAACAGTAATTTCCATATCAGAAGCCTGTCCTTGTGCCCCACCTAATGGTTGGTGAATCATGATACGAGAGTGTGGTAATGCTGAACGCTTTCCTTTCTCTCCTGCACACATTAACACTGCTCCCATAGAGGCTGCCATTCCCGTACAAATAGTAGCTACATCTGGCTTGATAAACTGCATGGTATCGTAGATACCTAAACCTGCGTATACGCCACCTCCTGGTGAATTGATATAAATAGAAATATCCTTCGTCGCATCCACGCTTTCTAAGAACAATAACTGCGCTTGAATTACATTGGCTACTTGGTCGTTAATTCCAGTTCCAAGAAATATAATTCTATCCATCATCAAACGAGAAAAAACGTCCATCTGTGTAATGTTCAACTGGCGTTCTTCCATGATGTATGGGGTTAAACTACTGGTAATTTTTCCGTAGTAAGCACTGTTTATACCGTGGTGCTTAGTCGCGTATTTTTCGAATTCTTTTCCGTAATCCATTGTTTAAAGTTTTTCGGGTTATAAGATGTAAATATACTAACATTTTTTATTTTCTAGGAGCATAAGTTTATCGAACTGAGCCATTGAAATACTGCTTCTGTGCATCTCAAAACGACACGAGGCAAATTGTGAGGTTTCACGTGGTTGCTTTTGTCGATTACAACTTGAAACTCTCGGTATATCAAGGTGTATTTTCCCTAGAAAAACCATAAAAAAAGCCGCATCTAACGATGCGACTTAGGTATGTGCTTTACAGCGAGGTTTTATTGATTTGCATCAACGTTGTACACCTCTTTAATGAAATCTTCGTAAGAAACTTCTTTCGTATCGAAAGTCATGTTATCTTTAAAGAAAGATACTAACTTTTGAGAAACTAATTGCTCTTGTAAGCGACGTGCTTCTTCTTGGTTTGATAAAATTCTTCCAGCGATATCGTCTAATTCTTTCTCCTCTGGGTTCATGTTACCGAACTGAGCCATCTGTGCTTTGATGAATCCTTTTGCGTACTCTACCAATTCAGCATAATCAATTTTGATATCGTTATCTTTCATGATTTTACCTTCGATTAACTGGTAACGCAATCCTTTTTCAGACTTCTCGTACTCAGCAACCGCTTCTTCAGCAGTTAATTCTTTTTCACCAGCAGTTTGTAACCACTTTTGTAAAAATTCTTTTGGTAAGTCAAAGCTCGTATTTGCAACTAAACTCTCAGTAACAGCGTTCAATAACTGTTGGTCTGCTTGCTGTTGGAATTGCTTTTCAGCATCCTCTTTGATTTTCTCCTTTAACTCCGTTACATTCTTTACGCTTCCGTCAGCAAATAACTTATCGAATAACTCTTGATCTAACTCTGCTTTTTCAGTTTTGTTGATCTCTTCAACAGTCAATTGTACTTCTACGTCTAAATCGTGTGCCTCGTCGTGAGAAACTCCTAATACGTTTTGTAATTTATGTGCATCTTCGAAAAGCTCTTTAGATGCTAAAGTAACAACATCACCAACTTTTGCTCCGATAAACATTCCGCGGTTTGCATCTCCGTTTAATTCAGCGATTGCAAACGTCGCTTTCTTATCAATTCCTTTCTCTTCGTTCACGAAAGTACCTGTGATACTCGCTTGCTCTTCACCTGCCTCTAAAGAAATTAACTTTCCGTAACGCGTTTGAATGTTTTCTACTTCCTTCTCAATTAACTCTTCAGTAGCTACGATGTTGTACTGCTTTACAGTTTCTGCATTTAAATCAACGTTGAATTCAGGAGCTAATCCTAATTCGAACTCAAATGAGAATTGCTCAGCATCCCATGAAAACTCATCGTTTACTTTTGGTAACGGATTTCCTAAGATATCTAACTTCTCCTCTACTAAGAACTTGTTTAATGATTCTTGTAAAAGTTTGTTTACCTCATCAATCATTACTGCCTTACCGTACTGTTTTTTAACCATTCCCATTGGAACATGTCCTTTTCTAAATCCAGGAATAGTAGCTGTCTTACGGTAGTCATTTAATACTTTCGTTACTTTATCTTGATAATCCTCTGCAACAATATCAACTTTTACAATTGCATTTAAAGCATCTACGTTTTCTTTTGTTATGTTCATCTTAAAAATCTGTTTCTTTTAAAATCGGGGGCAAAATTACTACTTTTCTTATTGAGAACCAAGCCTTTTCACGAGAAGTAATTAATCGCCTAAATTATTAATTATTATATGGTCTTTTTAGGGGTATAAACAGCTTGGCTATCACTTAGTTTCCTCTTCTTTTATCAAAGAGAATAGTATGCTGCGGAAAATCCACAACATAAAACTGAACACAAAAGCGGTAAAAAAACCACTGACCGCAAATCCACTTACTAAACTTCCTGCGAGCATTACAATGAGGGCATTGATCACAAGTAAAAAGAACCCCAGTGTTACAATCGTCGCCGGTAAGGTAAAAAAGATTAATATAGGCCTGACAAAAGTATTGAGTAAAGCCAACGTTACCGCTACAAAAAAGGCTGTCAAATAATCCGTTACCACAACACCGGGCAGTAATTTAGCCAAGACTAAAACCGCAACAGAAGTCAGTATTAATTTTAATAAAAGTTTCATACGCTATGGTTTTTATATCACTTTCTGTGATGTTTATAGTAACTTACCCTCCACAATTGTACCAAACCATAGAAACTGCACTTTTGTCAGTTTCTCTTGCTAATTTTAATCTAAACACATGAAAACTTTTCTTCAATCTTTTCATATACTCACCGCTGAGGACATCGAGAATTTCATGAAACACACGCGACGAAAAACCTTGCAAAAAGGTGCGTTTTTCGTTCGTGAAAATGAACATTGCAATGAAGTGGCCTTTATTGAATCGGGCTTGTTCCGCTCGTTTTACCACAACAGCAATGGCGAGGAAGTTACCTATTGTTTTTTATCAGAACAATCCTTGCTCACCGCCTACTCAGCCTATATTACAGGACAACGCACCACTGAAAACATTCAGGCTTTGGCACCTTCGGAACTCGTATACATTTCAAAATCCGCACTGGAAGAGCTCCAAGAAAACAACGTCCGTTGGCTCACGGTATTCAAAACACTGGCTGAGCAAGAATACCTGAATTTAGAACGGCGAATTTTTACCTTACAGCGAGAAAGTGCAGAACAGCGCTACCTGCATTTATTGCAGCACCACCCAAAATACCTACTGGAAATTCCTCTCCAATACCTGGCCTCCTACTTGGGTATTAGCCAACGACATCTCAGCAGAATTCGGCAGCAGATCAAAAATTAGACAAATGTCCGGTGACTTCCTTTTTAAGCCTCGTTACTTTGCTAAAAACAACAGTCATGAAAAAAATTCTCATCATCAACGGACATCCGAATACGGAAAGCTTCAATCACAGTTTAGCTGCAGCCTACCTACAAGGCGCTCAAGATAGCAATGCTGAAGTAGCTGTGATCAATATTGCCGCTTTAGATTTTAACCCCAACCTCCGTTACGGCTATCGCAAGCGCACCTCTTTAGAACCAGACTTAGAACGGGCTATTACCATGTTAAAAGCTGCAGAGCACTTGGTTTGGGTTTTTCCAACTTGGTGGGCTAGCTACCCCGCCATTATGAAAGGGTTTATCGACCGTACTTTTCTACCGGGTATCACCTTTGAAACACAGCAAAAATCGCCCTTTCCCAAGCCTTTGTTAAAGGGAAAGTCAGCAAGAGTCATCATTACCTCAGACACCCCAAAATGGTATGATTTTTTGTATATGAAACGTCCTGTTCGCCATCAGTTTAACAAAGGAGTACTGGCTTTCTGTGGTGTTTCACCCATCAAAACCACGTATATCTCGGTAATTAAAAACTCCAATGAAAAACAACGTGCCTCTTGGTTAAATCAGGTGTATGCATTGGGAAAAAAACAGCTTTAACTATAGGTTGTTTAGCCTTGAGGGGGAGAACGCCCCTCATTTTTCTTTTTCCTAGGCAACTCGTTTAATTATTTGTAATTTTACTCTATAAAAGAAAGAAAAATGATTGCTAAAAACAACTATCCAAAAAGCCCTACAATTCCTGAGGGCCTTACCAAACTACCCAACACTTACAAATTCAAAGCCTTTTTTGCCATTGTTGCCATTGTTTTGTTTTTTGCCCTGTACACCTCTTTGGTAGTCGCCTTGTTTTACCTGACAAAACTGGCCATTACCTATCCTATGGGTTCCATAAACAAAATTACCATACTCCTAAAAATTGGAGCAATTGCTGGAGCCGGAATGCTATTCGTATTTACGCTAAAGTTCGTATTTAAACTTCGGAACCCTACGAGAACGAATCGATTAAAACTGGATTCCAATACACATCCAGAACTCTGGTCCTTTGTCCATCAAATTTGCACAGAGACCGGAGCCCCAAAACCTAAAAACATCTATGTTGACCCCGATGTAAATGCCTATGTTTCGTATAGCAATATGTGGTTAAGCCTACTATTACCTATCAAAAAAGAGCTGACTATCGGTATCGGATTGATCGACAGCTTAAACCTTTCTGAATTCAAAGCAGTTATATCGCACGAGTTTGGACATTTCGCACAAAAATCTATGAAAATTGGTAGTTATATTCATTCTGCTAACACCATTATTCACGGTATGATTTACGATCGAGATAGCTGGGATTCAGCCTTGGAGAGCTGGAGAGCCTCAGACATCCGCTTATCACTTGCCGCATGGCTCATTACACCGGTAATTTGGGTTATTCGACAAACTCTGGCACTGTTTTACCAGCTCTTAAACATAATGTATTCTTCACTTTCGAGAGAAATGGAGTTTAATGCCGATAAAGTAGCCATCAGTACTTCTGGAAGTGACGCCATTATTTCGGCCTTGTGGAAACTTGACAGTGGCTTCGATTACTGGAATCAAACACTTAATCACGCATACCTGGCACTGTCCAAAGAGGTCTATTCAGAAAACTTGTATGTTCACAACCAAAAATTACACGAAGAACACCTTCCACATCAACAAAAAAAACTCGACGAACTGCAAGCACATCCGTTAGGAGGCATAGCCTATTTTACCACGACGAGTACTTCAAAGGTAGGTATGTATGCTAGTCACCCACCTAATGATCATCGTCAGGAAAGTGCCAAATTGCCTTATATCGCATGTGAGCAGGACTTAAGATCTCCTTGGATCTTGTTTTCAAACCCCGTACAACTTCAGCAAACTGTTACGGCACTTGTTTACAAAGAATACCTGCAAAAATCCCCTACTGAATTTTCTAGTCCTGAAGATTTCGAACATTTTATCGCACAAGAAAAACTAGGAGATGATTTACTGCAAGAATACCATCACACCTTTGCAGAACGTCATTTACATTTGGAACCCATCGAAACACTCCTCAGTACATCTGATGCGATCACTGCTGTTTCAGCAACCACTATTACAGACTTAAAAGAGGAATTAAAAAAGCGAATGCAACCTTTTCAAGAAATTGGAATACTCATAGAACAAGCTGTAGCGATTGCTCAAGGTACGGCAACGAGTTCTTCATTTCATTTCCAGCAAAAGGAATACACTAAAAAAACAGTAGAAGAAGGCTACCTAAAACTACTGGAAGAAAGAGAACGCATCCTTCAGGAAGACTTTAAACAGTGGGACATCGATTTTTGCGTTATCCATCTCCACTTAGCTACTCGATTTGATTCTCGAGCTGACTTGTTACACCTGTATGAACAACACGCCTACTTTACAGAGCTCTACAGCACCGTTAACCGTTCAAAAATGGCAATCATGAGCGCTTTTCAAGAACTTCAAGAGCAAGGTCAATTCGAAGAAGGTGATCAAGTAAAGTTTAGCAATCTGGTGCGGGAAGTAGTGAGCTTACTCAACAAGTGCATTCAAAAAATTGACACACTCAACTTTAGCCCCCTTCCAAACATTGAAACAAAACAGGAACTGAAGACACTTGTACAGCCTTCGGGTGAATTGGTCGTAGGAAGTGGTAATGTTTTTGAAAACCAACGCTTAGAAAATTGCATACAGCACATAGAAAAGGCAATCCATTCCTGTCATCGTATAGAGCAGAAAAGTATCGTACGTATTTTGAGCCATCACAAAAAACTGCACGAACAATTGCGAGCTTCCTGCGTGGATCAGGTAGTATAATATTGAGAAAAGAGAAATACCTTAGGCTATTTCTCTTTTTTATTCTTCAGCCTCCGCTGATTTTTTTGTCAAGTACACCATTTGAGACTCCAACACTTCATGAATTTCTGAATCTGTAGCCAACAAATCCATCAACTGTGTTTTAATTTCACTTTTCAATCGCAGTGTCTGGAATTTTGAATTGGTCTCATTGATCGGATTTTTCAATCCGCTAAACAAATGCATTTCTCCTTTTCCGGTAAGCAACCAGGTCGGGTTAATTTCAGGAAATGCAATGAGAATTTTGTTCAAAACATTGCTCTTAAATGAAGACTTTCTTCGAATAGCCGTTCCAATTGAATTGTTAGAAACTTGAACTTTCTCCTCAAAAGACTTCACATTTAAATGGTTACTTACAATAATTTTCTCAACTCTTTTGTAAGTTTCATCAATATAATCACCGAGTTTATTCATCAACTATATAACTTTATTCTAATTTTAACATTTTTTTGTTTGCAGTATTAGAGTTTTGCGTTATATTTGAAGCGCATTATTCACAAAACTCCTACAAATATAATTAATCAACTTGCTTTCTCAAGTAACTGACTCAATTTTTTGAGTATCAACGAGAAACAAGCTTGTTCCTATTCGGATAACAGCGATTCACTTTTTTCTACGAAATCCTGTTTTTGTCCAAAACTTTTACGAACTATACTTGGATCTTAGTTACTAAGACCGATATTTTTTGCTGAGCAAGGGATAGTTTTTTAAAATTTAAGTAATAAAAGTCTCATTCAAATTCTAAAAACATCAATATCCCGAGGACGAAAGCGGGGTGGATAGATTCATGCTACCGCCTCGCTTTTATTTATTTAGATTCTGTTAAGAACTCCGAAACAATCTCGTAAAATTCCTGAGGATTTTCTGCGTGTAACCAATGTCCAGCCTTACTCACCGTTTTGACGATAGCAGCCGGGAAATGCGCTTGAATCAGCGGATAATCTTCTCGTTGAATATAGCTAGAACGCTCTCCTGCAACGAAGAGGGTTGCCCCTTCATACACCTCAAAAGCGGGTAAAGCACGTCCTACCTCACGGTTATTTTCTGTAAGTCCCTTTACATTGAATCGAAAATCCAACACGCCTTTTTCTCGCCAATATACGCTGCGCATTAAAAATTGACGTACCCCAACTTCAGGAATCAAGACACTCAATCGTTCATCGACCAACTTTCTACTACTATCCACGCTAAAATCAACAGCATTTAAAGCGGCTAAAATTTCGTTGTGATGTGGCGGGTACTCTTTTGGACCAATGTCTACGACAACGAGCTTTTCCACGAGTTCTGGATATTGTGTAGCAAAGAGCATAGCGGTTTTCCCACCCATTGAATGTCCTAGAACACAACATTTACTCAATCCTTTTGCTGTAATATAATGCAATAGATCTTCTACCAACACCTCGTAATCAAAGACGTCGCTATGAAAACTTCGACCGTGATTTCGCTGGTCAATCATGTGCACTTCAAATCCAATTTTAGACAGCGCTAAAGCATGAGTTTTCCAGTTGTCTCCCATACCGAAATACCCGTGTAATATGAGCAATGGCGTCCCCGCTCCTACTACCTTACTGTGTAACATTTCCATAAACTCGATTTATCCTTTGAGTCGGTCCAAGTACATGTTCACCACGTTCTCTATACCGAGATAAATGCTTTCTGAAATTAAGGCATGTCCTATAGACACCTCGGCTAAATTTGGAATCTCACTTTTGAAAAATGCGATATTGTCCAAATTCAAATCATGCCCCGCGTTAATTCCTAATCCTAGCTCATGTGCGCGAATAGCTGCCTCTCGATAAGCTTTTACGCCCGCCGTGTTTCCGGCTTCAAAATCTTTCGCAAACTGCTCAGTATACAATTCTATTCTATCAGCCCCAGTAGTCGCTGCCGCTTCGATCAAAGCGAGATCCGTATCGATAAAAATCGATGTTCTAATACCGGCATCTTTAAAGGTTTTAATCACTTCTTTGAGGTAATCTTGGTGTGTTACCGTATCCCAACCAGCATTTGAGGTAAGTACTTCTTCCGAGTCAGGAACCAAAGTAACCTGGGTAGGTTTTATGTCCAGTACTAAATCGACAAATTGCGGAATTGGATTTCCTTCGATATTGTACTCCGTAGTCACTACGGATTTTAGATCATAGGCATCTTGATAACGGATATGACGCTGATCGGGTCTCGGATGAATCGTAATCCCTTGAGCACCAAAATCCTGAACATCTGCAGCAACCTTTAATAAATTAGGAACATTACCTCCTCGAGAGTTCCTTAGCGTTGCTATTTTATTTATATTTACACTTAGCTTTGTCATTGTAAAATACATTTGCTCTTTTTTTTGTAAAAAAAGCCGTTATTTTAAAGGGACAAAAGTAAACCATTAAATCATTTTAACCTATATTCGTACTAATGAATATTAACGATTTTATATTAAACGAAATAAAGGAACTCAGTTTGAATAATACCATTGCAGAAGCGCAAAGGGTATTTGAAAACCTCCCTATTACCCACATGCCTGTTGTCAACAATGGAAAACTCGTGGGATGTTTACCGGAAAGTGATATTCAAACAATTGACGACAAAGATGGCTTACTAAAAGAATACGATTACTTATTAGACCATTTTTACACCAACGAAAAGTCTACACTGCTAGATTTAGTGACACTTTTTGCCGACAATGACACCAATCTAATTCCCGTGCTAGACAAGCACTCAAATTACGCAGGTTATTACGAATTGGGAGATATACTCGACGCTTTTGCCGACAGTCCTTTTCTCCACATCGAAAGCGACACGCTGATTATTCAAAAAAACAAAAATGAATACAGCATGAGCGAAATTTCGCAAATCATTGAAAGTAATAAATCAAAGCTCCTCGGCATGTACATCTCTGGGCAAGAGCAAGACACGCTTCAAATTACCCTAAAGATTGTAACTGACGAACTCAATGAAATTATCCAAACGTTTAGAAGGTACAACTACACCCTCATCACTCAGCACGAAGACGACACCTATCTCGAAGAATTAAAAGATAGAGCGCGTTATTTGCGCAAGTATTTAGACATGTAATTTACCCTTCATCAACTCATTCTATTAACGTGAAAAAAATAGCCATTTACGGTCAGGCCTATACGGTTACTGCTGCTACTGAAATAAAAATTCTACTCTCCGTTTTACACAAACATCAGATTGTCGTTTTTTTTGAAAAGAAATTTTACGACTTGCTTCAAGATCACGGAACCCTAGGTAAAAAATACCCAACTTATTCGCATTTTGATGAATTATCTGATTCTTTTGATGTGATGTTCACCCTGGGGGGTGACGGTACCATTTTAAGAGCGGTTACCTATATCAGGAATTTGAACATACCGATTATGGGAATCAACACAGGGCGCTTGGGCTTTTTAGCTACCGTGCAAAAAAACCAAATAGAGCCTGCTATTGAACTCTTGTTAAAAAAGGAATACACCATCCAAGAACGCAGCTTGCTACAAATAGACACCACACCGGAAACAACGGCTTTTTCAGAAGTAAATTTTGCTCTAAATGAGGTGACCATCGCGCGTCGTAACACCACCTCGATGATTGGTATCAAAACCTATTTGGATGGGGAGTACCTCACTAACTACTGGGCCGATGGCTTAATAATTTCTACTCCTACGGGGTCAACAGGATACTCGTTGAGTTGTGGCGGACCAGTAATTTTACCCAACTCCAAGAGTTTCGTAGTTACGCCGATAGCTCCACATAACTTAAATGCGCGTCCTATGGTTATTCCGGACACCACAAATATCGAACTCGAAGTCAGCGCTCGTGAAAAGGATTTTCTGATCACTTTGGACTCTCGAATTGCAACCGTGGAACAAGAAACGAAGATTCACATTCAAAAAGCACCTTTTACAATAAAAACCATACTTCCCAAGAATCAATCGTACCTCAAAACCTTACGAAGTAAACTTTTATGGGGAGAAGATACCAGAAATGATGCATTATAACGGGGCTTCCTTACAATAAAAATCAAATTTAAAAGTTAATCAAAAAAGACAGATTATTAACTTTTTAAAGCAAATTCAATTCGCTATATTTGCACGCTATTTTTAAAATGAAAAGACACATTTTATTCATATTATTCGCACTTTTAACCGCAAACTTAAGTGCCCAAAGCCACGAAATAGGGCTCTCTTTTGGAGGTGCTAATTTCATTGGCGATATCGGTAGGACCAATTATGTATATCCAACCGACTTTGCTGGTGGTCTTATTTACAAATACAACTTAAACCCTAGAATAGCCCTGAGAGGAAGCTACAACTACATTCCAGTATCAGGAGATGACAGTCAATCTGAAAACGCCTATCGCAAGGCAGCTGGCAGAAGTTTTAAAAATACAATTCACGAATTTGCAGCGGGAGTAGAAGTTAATTTTTACGACTACAATATCGCTGATAATAGAACCTCTTATACTCCGTACATCTTTGCTAAACTCGCAGCATTTAGCTACAAGAGTCCTGTAGAGTATTTAGGAAATAACAACGTTCGCTTAAAAAATAGCTTTTCATACGCATTACCGGTTGGTGTGGGTATCAAAGGACAACTTATAGGAGATATAGCTATTTCATTTGAAATTGGAGCGCGCTACAGTTTTACAGATGAATTAGACTACAGTACTCCAACAATCAGTGATTTAGATTTCGCTGGTAATGGAAATGATTGGTACGTATTTTCGGGTATATCATTGGTATACACCTTTGGACGTCCCCAATGTTACAGCGGTTTAACACAATAAACATATGGAAGAAAAACTACGACGCATTAATTTACACAAGAAACCGAATCATATCGCAGTTATTATGGACGGGAATGGACGCTGGGCGAAGGGTAAAGGAATGCAACGTGTTTTTGGGCATCGAAATGCCTTAACTGCAATTAGAGAAACGGCTGATACTGCCTCAGAGCTAGATATCGAATACGTAACACTCTACGCCTTTTCAACTGAAAACTGGAATCGTCCGAAACTAGAAGTAGACGCTTTAATGAGTCTGCTCGTTTCTACGCTAAAAAAAGAACTCCCTGAATTTATGAGAAAAAACGTTCGCGTTAATGCCATAGGTGACCTCAACAGTTTACCTGCTAACGCGCAACGAGTACTTGCTCATGTCATTGATCAGACTAAGGATAATAGCAAAATAACCCTCACCTTTGCACTGAGTTACGGTGCCCGTGAGGAAATTGTTAATGCTATTAAAAACATATCTAAAAAAGTTGTTAATAATGAAATAGATATCGAAAAAATTAACGAGAAAATTATAAATACTCATTTATATACGTTTAATTTGCCTGACGTTGATTTAATGATACGTACAAGTGGGGAACAACGAATAAGTAATTTTCTATTATGGCAAATGGCTTATGCAGAACTCTATTTTACAGAGGTGCTATGGCCAGACTTTAGAAGAGAAGATCTTTTAGATGCTATTTTAGATTATCAAAACAGGGAAAGACGATTTGGAAAAACAAGTGAACAGATTGAAGAGACCAATGAATAGATATTCATTTTTTATTGCAGTAGTACTTACTGCATTTTTTACAGTAACAGTACAAGGACAAGAAACAGCTCAAGACAGTACCAAAACTGCAAGTGGCAAAATTTCGTATGAAAAAGGGAAGCAATATACCTTAGGAGGAATCACCGTTACAGGGCTCCAAAAATTTAGCGAACAAACCGTGCGTGTATACACCGGATTGGCAAAAGGGCAACCTATCAAACTTCCGGGAGATAAATTGACCAGTGCTATCAAAAAGTTATACGAGAGTAAACAATTTAGCGAGGTTGATGTATACTTAGCGAAACGCGACGGTAATACCGTTTACCTTCAATTTGATGTAACCGAACTCCCTCAGTTGTCAGATATTACAATTACTGGTGTAAGTAAATCAAAGCGTAAGGATATCCGTAAAGAGACGGAACTTAAAAAAGGGATGATGGTTACGGACAACCTTATCGTTACTACCCGAAACTACATTAAGAAAAAATTTACGGACAAGGGATACTTGAAGACAAAAGTATCTGTAGATACTCAAAAAGATACCGCGGATATCAATACCGTTAGCATGCGTATTTTTATCGACCGCGGAAACCGAATCAAAATCAAACAAATCAACTTCGAAGGTAACGAAGCCATGTCTGATGGGAAGCTCAGAGGAGCCATGAAAAATACCAAGCGTAAGTTCTTTGGTAGATTCTGGAAATCTTCAAAATACATTATTGATGACTACAAGGAAGACTTGGAGAGCATACTCGAAATGTACAGCGAAAAAGGATATCGCGATGCCCGTATCCTCTCTGACAAAGTTACTTGGAATGACGACAATACCATTAACCTTGAAATCAAACTAGAAGAAGGACGTCAGTACCGATTTGCCGATATCTTATTTGTAGGAAACAAGAGTTATACCGACGAGCAATTACGTGCTATTTTGAGAATTGACAAGGGAGATGTTTATAACGGAAAAGTATTAAAGGAGCGTATCTCTGGTGATGGAACACCTTCTTCACAAGACATTCAAACGCTTTACCACAATAGCGGTTATTTATTTTCACAAGTAAATGCCGTTGAAACCAAGGTAAAAAACGATTCGATTACGGTTGAGGTTCGTATCCGAGAAGACGAGCAAGCGACCATCAAAAAGGTTAGTGTCGTAGGAAACTTAAAGACCAATGACCACGTTATTTATAGAGAATTACGCGTAAAACCAGGTGACTTATTTAGTCGTGCCAATATTATCCGTTCGATTCGTGAAATTGGACAGTTAGGATTTTTTGACGCCAATGTAACGCCTGACGTGAAACCAAACTATCAAGATAAAACTGCTGATATCGAATTTTCAGTAGTAGAAAAAGGAGGTAGTCAAATCGAACTCCAAGGAGGATATGGTGGAGGATCATTCATCGGAACTCTCGGACTTTCATTTAACAACTTCTCGTTTAGAAACATCTTCAATAAAGACGCTTATAAACCTTTACCTATGGGTGACGGACAAAGCTTATCATTGCGTTTACAAGCGAGTAGAACCTTTAACACGTACAGCTTTTCATTTACAGAGCCTTGGTTAGGAGGAAAAACACCACAGTCTTTATCATTTTCTGTGTACTTCTCTAATCAATACCGTTTTGATTTCAGAACAAACAACGTAAACAAAAATGAAAGCTTAAGCATCATCGGTGCACAAGTAGGACTCGGAAAGCGTTTGAGCTGGCCAGATGATTATTTCCAATTATCACAATCGATAAGTTACCAACGTATTGAACTGCAAAATTACGGGTACCGCGTTGGATCATCAAATGCTATTTTAAGCCAAGGAGACTTAAACAACCTCGCCTATTCGGTTGCTTTGACGAGAAACTCGGCAGGTCCAAGTTTGATTTTCCCAACCTACGGTTCGGAATTTACACTACGTGCTAAAGCGACGTTCCCATACTCATTGGTGAATGGAAAAGACTACACACGTCCTGCTGATCTATTACAAGGATCACCAGAAGAGCAAGCTTATTTTGCCGATAAATACAAATGGTTAGAATACTATAAAATTTCAGCAAAAGGAAAGTGGTATACAGAATTAGCTAAAAAATTAGTCCTTATGTCTAACTTCGAAATTGGATATTTAGGAACCTATAACAACGAATTAGGATTGACTCCAGTAGAAAGATACTTCGTAGGAGGAGATGGAATTGCACAAGGGCAATTAGACGGTAGAGAAACTATTGGATTGAGAGGATACGAAAACAATAGAATTTCATCTATTGACGGAGGATCTATCTACAACAAATTCCAATTAGAATTGCGTTATTCAATCACAGATAAGCCATCAGCATCGATATATACTTTAGGATTTTTAGAAGCAGGTAATTCTTATGACAATTTTAGCGATTTTAATCCGTTTAGATTAAAGCGTTCAGCTGGATTAGGAATTCGTATCTTCATGCCTGCCTTTGGATTGTTAGGTATTGACTTTGCGCACGGGTTTGATCCATTACCGGGTCTTGAAAATGCGGTGAATCCTCAGAAATCTGGATGGCAAACACATTTTATTATTGGAAGACAGTTCTAAAACCTTACATTTGTAATGTGACTGGTTTTTTGGCACGGTTTTTTCTAAACACATTATAACAAAGATGAAAAAAAACATTCTATTAGTCGTTCTTTTACTTATTGTATCTGTTGCTTCAGCGCAAAAGAGTCAGCGTACTGCTTACATTGATATGGAGTATATACTCCAAAACATTCCAGATTATATCGATGCGCAAAATGCACTCAATGCCAAGGTGGAAAAATGGAAAACTCGATTGGATAAAGAAGCACGAGCAATAGAAGTGATGAAAACCGATTTGGCCAATGAAAAAGCCATTTTGACAAAAGACCTAATTGATGAGCGCGAAGAAGACATCAAAGTAAAGCAAGAAGCCTTGCGCAGGTTAGAGTCGTTGTACTTCGGTCCGAGAGGTGATTTGTTCAACTTGAGAAAACAGTTGATTCAGCCGATTCAAGACCAGGTATACAATTCGGTTCAGAATATAGCTAAGCGTAAAAAATACGATTTCGTATTTGATAAATCTTCCGATTTAATTATGCTGTATTCTAATAAAAAACACGATATTAGCGACCTTGTTGTAAAGATGATTAATATTGATCAGCGCCAACAAGACAAGAAAGATAAGATTGCAGCGAAAAAAGCGCTGCTAAAAGACGGTGGAAAATCTGACAAACAGTTGGAAATAGAGCGCAAAAAAGAAGAAAAGCGCCAAGAAAAACTAACGGCTCGTCAAAAGAAAGCTAAACAAATTGAAGAAAAGCGCAAAGCCCGTTTAGCAGCTCGAGCAGCCAAGAGAAAATTATTATTAGAGAAGCGCGCAGCCCTCAAAAAGGCTCAAGAAGAAAAGAAAAAACAAGAAGCTCAACAAAAAGAAGAAGAAGAAAAGAGCAAATAAATCAAGAATAAAGACAATAATTAAATCAAAACAACAGAAATGAAACATTTAAAGACGTTATTATTAGTTGCAATTTTTACAGTTGGATTGGGTGGTGTTGCGAACGCACAAAAAACTGCACATATTAACACTGATAAATTATTAGCAGAGATGCCTGCAACTAAGGCAATGAAGGCGGAGCTTGAAAAATTGAATAAAACTTACCGTGACGATATTGAAGCTATGTACAAGAAGTTAGAAGCTAAAATTAAAAAGTACGAAGCTGAAGGTAAGCAACAAACACAAGAAGTTAACCAAAAAAGAGCTATCGAAGTACAACAAGATAGATTAAAAATTTCTCAAGCTGAGCAAACTGCAGCTAAAGAAATGCAAAAGAAATACCAAGAGAAGACAATTCCAATTTTAAAGAAAGCTGAAGACGCGATCAAAGCTGTAGCTTCTGAAAAAGGAATTATCTACGTATTAGATGCGGCTCCTGGAAAAGGATTAATCGTATTTGACAAAGGTGAAGATATCTACAATGCTGTAAAAACTAAATTAGGATTCTAAGAATAGTTTCTAGATATAAATTATAAAAAACCCACTATTAATTTAGCGGGTTTTTTACTTTTGTAAGGTTATGGAACATCGACAAAACGCTATCGGTATTTTTGACTCTGGAATTGGAGGTACTTCAATTTGGAGAGAAATTCAACAACAACTCCCTAACGAGCACACACTGTATTTATCAGACAGTAAAAATGCTCCTTACGGACAACGTTCTGTTGACGAAATTCTGGCACTCTCTATCAAAAACACTGAATTTTTGCTGGACCAAAATTGCAAATTGATAGTGGTTGCTTGTAATACCGCTACCACCAATGCTATCGGCTATCTCCGGGCGCATTACGACGTTCCTTTCATCGGCATAGAACCCGCCATCAAACCAGCTTCTATCGCAACAAAATCGAAGGTCGTAGGAATTTTGGCCACTCAGGGAACACTCAACAGTGCGCTCTTTGAAAAAACCAGTGCACAACTAGATGCAGATCTCCTCATCGTGGAACAGGTGGGTGAAGGACTCGTAAACCTCATTGAAAACGGAGCCATATCGAGTCCCGAAATGACCGCATTACTAGAGCGCTACCTGAGCCCCATGCTCAATGCAAATGCCGATTGTATCGTTTTAGGCTGTACGCATTATCCCTACCTCTACCCTCAAATAGCAGCCATAACAGGACCCGACGTACAAATTATCGATTCAGGACATGCCGTGGCACTCCAAACGAAAAAAGTGCTCACAGCTAACCAACTACTAACCGATGCTTCAGGCTTAGCCCAACATCACTTCTATACCAATAAAAATCTCGAGGTATTACGAACTATCTTAAACGATGTAACCGTTCCTATAAACATCGAGCTGCGCGATTTCTAAACACCCCTAGCCTCTGTACGGATCGACGTAAAAGTGCTTAAATACTGTAGTATTCATAAAAAAAGTACCAGACATTCCCTGAAGGAACATTTAGTACTTTAAGTATCTTATTATTTGGCAACCAGTGCCTTTATAGTCGTTATTTCTGTAGGTATCCATTGCGTTTGCAAACGCAATAATACGCTTGTGTTCTCCCTTAAAAACTACCGTTAATATTAGGACAAGCAGAAGCTCTAGGTTTTCGACACAAGATATCGATTCCTAGCGATAACTGATGGAAATTTCCGTTTGCAAACGTGAGATCTCCAGTTTGTTTGGTATAAGTATACGCAATCATAAACTGCTTGTAATTCACACCTACTATCGGTGTAATATATTCTGAATCTCCAAAAATTCGTCCGTCAAAACTCCTTCTAAAAGAGAGCGCAGCCCATAACTGGGTATTGCGAAATTTTTTGTACACCTTTAAATTGATATCCGCTATTTTCTCGCCAGTTTGTTCTTTAAACTGAAACATGAAAGAAGGCTCGTATTGCAGTTGCTCTTCGTCTCCAAAAAAGTACCCTGCACCGAGTATATAATTTCGCAAATTAAGAGACTCAAAATTATCGTTTAAGCTGTTCTTTGCCGACAGCAATAAATTTTTAACCGTAAAATAAGAAGAGAACCCTTGGTAGTGATACGCCATTCCAAAATCGGCATTAAAATACATACTACTTTCCACAACCTGACTTACCGCAGGATCGTTAAAAAAGGTACGTTGGTCTACCTGATTTTGAACCACACTCATCGACAATCCGAAAGATAGCTGATTAAAAAAGCTTTCATTCCCCATATCTAAATGATAGGCATAGGTACCTTGTACAGCCTTTTGCGAGTGATATCCGTTCTTATCATTGTACAACACAAATCCATACCCTGCTTTGGAATAATCACTTACTTTTGCGTGAAAACTCAAGGTTTGTAATTGCGGGGCATTCGGAATTCCTACCCACTGTTGACGTGCCGTTAATCGCACCTTTCCACACTCGCCAATACCTGCCGCAGCTGGGTGGATTAAAAAAACATTATCCGATAAATAATCGAAATAAATAGGTAGCGTTTCTTGAGCTTTGGCAGTATAGCCCATCAAAACGAATAGTAATAGTAAGGGTGTTACATTAAGTTTCATAAATTATGCAATAGGACTCCAAATATAAACAACCCGAACTAAATAAATGTTAATTTTTGTAAAAAGGACGTCTTTTTTCCTTATTTTTAGTAGTTTGAGCGGTATTCTGATGGTGTTACATTTTTCAATTCTTTAAACTTTCTATTAAAATTTGAGATATTTTTGAATCCAGATTTTTCAGATATTTCCGTAATTAAAAATTCCTTATTCTGTAATAATTTACACGCACGTTCCACGCGAATCTCATTCAAAAAGGTAAAATAAGTCTTATTCGTTCGCTGCTTAAAATAGCGACAAAAGGCATTGGGAGTCATGTTAGCAACTTCTGCCACCTCCTCGAGGTCTATTTTTTGCTCGTAGTTATTTAACGTATAATCCATTACCTTCCCCATGCGTTTCCCTTCATTATCCGTATACTTCTTATTGTACAGAAAAGTAGAGAGGCGCTGAATATCCGAACGTAATAATTCCTTTATTATTTTCATAAAATAAATAAAACGCTCAAAATCATCACTATCGCGCAAGCTATCAAAGTAACCAACGAGTAGGTCTTTATTAGAAATCACCTTAAAACTGGTTTTGGCTACATCAAAAAACGGTCGAATTTCCTTCACGTCTTCCAATTCAAAAAAATGATCACCAAAAGACTCCTTTGTAAAAAACAACGAAATCATAAATGACTCTTTCACCACGGATACATCACTCTTAAATACGTGTGGTTGGTTTCCTCCGATAACTAAAATATCGCGCTCCCGATATTCATTCACCATATCTCCCACCAAAATAGCACCTTCCCCCCGCACCACATAACAAATTTGAATTTCATCGTGCTGATGTAACTTGTCGTAAAAATAAGGACCTTTATCCTCTTGATAAATGAGACCTATGTTCTTTGATTTCGGAATTTTAAAGGGTAATACTTTCATAATGGGTTTTTCTCAAATTTATTAAATATACACCTATTAACCATAAATTAACACAAAAGATGCTAATATAGTATTAGTTATGGATAAAAAGCCTGGTAAATACATCTATAAATGCCTCTAACTTTGTAAAAAAAATCAATCACAATGAGCATACAATGGAAAGGGGTTATGCCCGCCGTGACTACCAAGTTCACAGATCAAGACACTTTAGACCTCGCTATGTTTGAGGTAAACATCCAAGCACAGTTGGCAGCTGGAGTACATGGAATTATTTTAGGTGGAACCTTGGGAGAAGCTTCTACTTTAACCGATGAAGAAAAAAGCACCTTAGTCAAAGAAGCCGTGCGCATCGTTGACGGTCGTGTGCCCGTAATTATCAATATTGCAGAACAAACCACCAAAGGAGCTATTGCCGCTGCTAAAAAAGCAAAAGAAGACGGCGCTGCTGGGTTAATGATGTTACCGCCAATGCGTTATAAAGCGGACGCTCGTGAAACTGTCGAATTTTTTACGCAAACTGCGAATGCTACAGATTTACCTATCATGGTGTACAACAATCCTGTAGATTACGGTATTGAAGTTACCTTAGACATGTTTGAAACACTGCTTCGCAACTGTCCAAACATTCAAGCAGTAAAAGAATCGACACGTGATATTTCAAATATTACACGTATCAAAAACAGGTTTGGTGATCGCTTAGCCATTTTAAGTGGTGTAGATACCCTAGCTCTTGAAAGTTTAGTACTCGGTGCTGACGGATGGGTAGCAGGACTTGTTTGTGCTTTTCCAGCAGAAACCGTAGCCATTTACGAATTGGTAAAAGCCAATAGAATTGACGAAGCCGTGGCTATCTATCGCTGGTTTTTACCGTTGTTAGAATTAGATATTAATGCTAAATTAGTACAAAATATTAAGCTTGCAGAAGTAGCGACAGGATTAGGTACGGAAACGGTAAGAGCTCCGAGATTACCATTAATAGGTGCAGAACGCGAAGAAGTTTTGGCCATTATTACCGAAGGAGTTGCCAACCGACCAACACTTCCTGATTACAAAAATGCAAGTGTAACTGTTTAACCCATTGCTTATACCAATTATATGATTTCAAAGACCATCACCTTGACAGGGCACAACTATATCGGTACTACCCCTTCAGCAAAAGGGAGTACTACTTTTCAAACGTTTAATCCACAAACCAATAGCAACAATCCTACTGTTTTCCACGAAGCTTCTTCAGAAGAAATCAACCGCGCCGTAGCTTTGGCAAGCAGCGCTTTTGAACAATTCAAAACCATTGACGGAGCTCGAAAAGCGGCTTTTTTAAGAGCTATCGCTGAGGAAATTATGAATCTAGGAGATGATTTAATTGACACCTATTGTTCGGAAACAGGCTTGCCTGAAGGTCGAGCCAAAGGCGAACGAGGACGCACAGTTTTTCAATTACAGTCTTTTGCTGATTTGGTTGCGGAAGGAGCTTGGGTAGAAGCTACGATCGATACGGCTATTCCGGATAGGACTCCAGCACCTAAACCCGATTTGAGAAGAATGAATGTCCCTATTGGTCCGGTTGTGGTCTTTGGAGCCAGTAATTTCCCACTCGCCTATTCTACAGCTGGTGGAGATACTGCCGCTGCATTAGCTGCAGGTTGTCCTGTGATCGTAAAATCGCATCCGATGCACGCCGGAACTGGTGAGTTGGTAGCCTCAGCAATTAGCAAAGCTGCACAACGAACGGAAATGCCTGAGGGAGTGTTTTCGAATCTCAATTCCAGCGGTATTGAAGTTGGACAGCAATTGGTACAACATGCACAGGTAAAGGCCGTTGGATTTACCGGAAGTATCAAAGGTGGTAGAGCACTGCTTGATTTAGCAGCCAAACGACCAGAACCTATTCCAGTTTTCGCGGAAATGGGAAGTATTAACCCGGTAATTTTACTCCCTGATGCCCTGAAAACAAGAGGTATTGAACTCGCAAAAACCTATGCTAATTCTATTACGCTCGGAACGGGACAATTTTGTACAAATCCAGGACTTTTATTGGCAATAGAGGATCCGAGTTTAGATGCCTTTATCAATACCTTGGCTAGTGAGCTTTTAGAAATAGCTCCGAGTTGCATGCTGCACCCGAACATCAAAAAAGCTTACGATACCAACAAAGAACGACTCACAAGTCAATCAGAAGTTACGGTAATTGCGGAGTACACTGAATCTTTACAAACGAACTACGCAGGGCAGGTAATTTCAAAAGTTACTGGAAGTCAATTCATCGCAAATCCTACGCTACATCACGAGGTATTTGGACCGAGTTCTCTAATTGTTGTTTGTAAAGATAAACAAGAACTTGAAAGTGTGGTTGCTAACCTAGAAGGTCAACTCACAGGAACAATTTTAGGAAATAATTTAGAAATAAATGAGTATAATTATTTACTTTCGCTCTTAAGTAATAAGGTGGGACGTATCATTTTTAACGGCGTTCCAACGGGGGTAGAAGTGTGTCCGTCTATGGTACACGGAGGTCCCTATCCTTCTTCAACAGATGCGAGATTTTCGGCTGTTGGAACAAGTTCTATAAAACGATGGGTAAGACCATTTAGCTATCAAAATTGGCCAAATGAGTTGTTACCGATTGAATTAAAAAATGAAAATTCATTAGGTATATTACGTTTAGTTAATAATGTATTAACAAACGATCATATATAAATTACTGACCTATGCCTCTCCTGAAAGGAAAAGTTTAGAAGGGTGTTTTTCCTTAAGGGAGGTTAGGTTGGAGTAAAAAAATATACCATGAGAAAAACATTTTTTTGTGTCGATGCACATACCTGTGGAAATCCAGTTCGAGTGGTAGCAGGTGGAGGCCCTAACTTACAAGGGGCGACAATGAGCGAAAAACGCCAGCATTTTTTAAAAGAGTACGATTGGATTCGAAAAGGATTAATGTTCGAACCCAGAGGTCACGATATGATGAGTGGTGCCATCCTGTACCCTCCTCACAATCCCAATAACGATGTAGCTATATTATTTATTGAAACTTCCGGTTGTTTACCGATGTGTGGACACGGAACTATCGGAACTATTACCATCGCTATTGAAGAAGGGTTGATACAACCCAAAACCCCCGGTAAAGTGCTGATGGAAGCACCGGCAGGATTGGTTGCTATCGAATACCAACAAACCGGTACCAAAGTAGACTGGGTTCGCCTCACCAATGTAAAAAGTTATTTGGCTGCTGAAAATTTGAGTATTGACTGCCCTGAATTGGGCGAATTAACATTTGATGTAGCGTATGGTGGAAACTACTACGCTATTGTGGATCCGCAAAAAAATTTTAGCGGCATCCAAGATTTTACAGCCTCAAAAATAATTCAATATTCTCAAGAAGTTCGCAAGCGAATCAATGAGAAGTATCCTAATCAGTTTATTCATCCGGAAAACGAAACGATCCGCGACGTGTCGCACATGCTTTGGACAGGAACACCAATTAACCCTGCATCCAGCGGTCGAAACGCCGTTTTCTATGGTGACAAGGCCATCGATCGCAGTCCCTGTGGAACAGGTACTTCTGCAAGAATGGCTCAATTATACGCCAAGGGAGCTCTCAAAAAAGGAGAAGAATTTGTCCATGAAAGTTTTATTGGGAGTACCTTTATTGGACGTATAGAAGACGAAGTAACCCTTGCGGGTAAAAAAGCCATTATCCCCAGTATTCAAGGCTGGGCAAAAGTATACGGTTACAATAATATCGTCATTGATGACGAAGACGATCCGTATGCACTAGGATTTCAAGTGATTTAACCTATGAGTAAAAAAATTATCATTATTGGAGGAGGTATCATTGGGTTGAGTACCGCCTATTACCTACATAAAGAAGGTCACGAAGTGAGTATCGTTGATCAATCGGATGGTAACAGCGGAGCCTCGTATGTCAATGCAGGGATCATCACCCCGAGCCATATTATTTCGTTGGCTGCCCCAGGTATGATTAACAAAGGAATAAAATGGATGCTCAGTAGTACGAGCCCTTTTGCTATAAAGCCTCGATTTGACATCGATTTTTTCAAATGGACCTGGCTGTTTAAAAAAGCTGCCACCCATCAAAAGGTTACACAGTCGATTCCGATTATTAAAGACATCAATGTTTTTAGTAAAGAATTGTATCAAGAACTCAAAACTACCGCTGATTTTGATTTTCACTTTCAGCCCAAAGGGCTCATGATGTATTATCAAACAGACAAAGCAGGTGAAGAGGAATGGAGTGTTGGACAACGCGCCATCCAAGAAGGTTTGCGCGTGGAGTTGTTAGATAGCAAAGGAATTCAACAGTACGAACCTGAGGTTGATGTGAATGCTAAAGGAGCGGTATACTACCATTCTGATGCTCATATGACTCCTTGTGAATACATGAAACAACTGAAAACCTATTTGAGTGCACAGGGTGTTAAAATATTTACCCAAGAAGCCGTTAATGACTTCAAGTATACGGGTAAAAAAATCACTGGAATCTCAACGGACACCCAAGAATTACACGCCGATGAATTTGTTTTGGCTGCCGGCTCATGGACACCTTTATTAGCCAAAAAACTCGGTATTAACATTCCTGTTCAAGCGGGTAAAGGATATCGAATAAATGCCCCCCAGAAAACGGGCATACAAATCCCAGCTATTTTAATGGAAGCCAAAGTCGCTGTGACTCCTATGCATGGATTCACCCGATTTGCCGGTACCATGGAAATTGGAGGAATTAACGATACCATTTCAACAAAGCGCGTGCAAACCATAGCCAGCGCAGCTTCGAAGTATTACAACGGACTACAACTAGAACAATCAGCAGTTGACAGTGCTGCCTGTGGCCTACGCCCATGTTCACCAGATGGTCTTCCGTATATAGGAACAACTAAAAACTTTGACAACCTACACGTCGGTACTGGTCATGCGATGATGGGTTGGAGCTTAGGCCCCGCTACCGGGAAACTCCTTTCAGAAATCATCTCTGAAAAAAGTAGTAGCTTAGATCTCAAACCATTTTCACCTGATCGTTACAACTAAAAAAAACCACTGAATATTTCAGTGGTTTTTTTGATCTTAAAACGGGACTACCAGGTAAATCCGTAACTGACGCTCAATGCAAATTGATTGCTAGTTGTACTAAATTTTGCCCTAGTATCAGCAGCAGCGGTGCGGTGTAGCACTTCTCCTTCAAGCTGTGCATCATTTGCGGAATGATAATACTTTAATCCGAAAACGAGCACATTTCCACTTTGTAAATGTTTGACTAGGTTTACTTCTGATACGATGTACACATTCCCAGCATTCTTAGTTATAAAGCGACTGGTTACCTGATCGTCAGCGTTACCGGCCTCAGCGGTTGCAGCATCTTTGTGTACAAAACTCAATGCAGCCCCCAGTCCTAAATTCAACTCAAATTGCTTTGGCAGGCGCAACACATAAGCCGCTCCTAGTAAGGCCGTATGGGTTAAAAATGTATTCGACACCGTTAATTCCTTTCTCGAAATACTCGCCGAAAAATCCGTTTGGTTATAGCCTATTTTATACCCTAAACGAACATCGATGTACGCTACTGGTTTAAAATTAAGAGAAGCAACCAAACCATGGCCGAAACTCGTTTGCATACTAGCATTGGTAAATACCGAACTTCGCTCTAACAAATCGGCCTCTAACAGTCCAAACTCATACCCCATTCGCAATTGGAATTGATTGTTTTCTTTGTTTTCCTGTCCGTAAACTACAGTGCTAAAAAAACACCCTAGCAACATCAAATACTTCAATGCATTCATATTATTGTTTTTTTAGATTAATAGAAGTTATATCGGAACCTGTGGAACAAAAATCAGAACTCACCCAGGCACCTTTCATGGCGTTTTTAGCATCGTTGATATTCAAGACATAAGTATTTTTCGTACAGTAGTTTCCACAACCAGGCTTGGGTCCGTTTTCTTCGTATTTTCCGTTGGTCTTAACCGTTAATATTGAACCGTCTAAATTGAACAACAGCTTAAACTTTGCATAGTACTGTTGATCTGGAATATTCGCTAATCGAAGCTCTCCTTCAATAGTGTTTCCGCGGTGCTTGCTAATTGTTAGGGTGTAACGATAGTCGTCCGAACAACAAACAGAACAGGTCATGGGACCATCCCAAACCCCCACTAAAAAACTACTCGTGTTCTCCTCATCTCCGTAACTAATGTCTACAGACTTCGAACAAGACAGGGTAATTAGCAGTATTAAGTATAAAAATCTTTTCATAAGAGGTTACTTTTAAAACGTAAACACATTCTGTAAGGTAAATGACGTTGCCGTCAAACCTGTACTGCGTTCGTAATTAGCGATTCTAAATTCTAGGGATTTAAACTGAAATTCTCTTCGTTTGTTCAGTTTAAAACTAAGCACTCCATTACCTGGGGAAAATTTTAATCCCACTCCGTATTTGTTGGCATTAAAGGCTGATAAATCAAAATCGGAGGTATAATACTCCGCTCCTAGCTCATGCTGCCCGTAAGGCTGAAAATACTTGGCTTTTGTTTGCGTATGATACCTGTAAAAAGGATACAGCGTAAATCCGCTACCTACTTTGAGCGGTGCTTCTATCTCAAAAGTATGTGCCGTAATATCGAAGTCGTCATTGTACAAGCGGTAATACAAACGTAGAATCGCAAAATTATTCACAAAGTAATTTGCGCGTAATCCTAGGGCACGTTTCACTCTTGATCGCGGCAATCGCTCTGATTTTACTAGTTTATACTGCTCTTGAACAATACCATCTCTAAAATACACACGGTGAAAGGGTGTATTTAAGATTCCTTTTTGAAATATCATTTCCCCCGTAATGGAAGCATTTAACCTTTGATTGATATTCCCTCCATAGGTCACCCCAATATTATAGGTAAATCGAGTATCGGTTTCATAGCCCTGATTGTTCGCATTGTTTTGCTTCGGAGTGTGATAATCGTCATCGTCATCTTTTACCTTAGCGTACATTCCCATCCCAGGCCTGTCATCATCATCGTCGTCATCATCATCATCGTCGTCGTCGTCATCGTCGTCGTCATCATATCCGCCACCACCTCCAGCACCGGTATTTCTTCCGTCTCTAATTTCACCAGGGTAGATCAACAGCCATTTATCGATAAAAATACCCGCACTGATACTCAAAAACTTATTCCCGTCTTCAGCATCTTTCTGCCAGGTAATTTTACCGTAATTCGATGTCACATCAAACTCCTTTGAAAATCCGTACATTACCGAAACGGCTGTATTCTTTTCAGGAATGAGTCGACTAAAATTTAGCGAGGCGTATTTCCGAGTATCAGCAGCTGCTAAACTACTCGTATTTGCAGTAGTTGTTGTAGCGGTACTCGCCGAAGTGACAGCTCCGTATTTATCGATGTTTGCCGTACTGGCCGAGGTATAGTGATCAAGACCTAAAGTAATTCCGAAGGTCGACACTTTATTCACCGGGATAGATACGGAAATTTGCGGTGCATTATTATCCAATTTCTCCGTTCCTAAACCTCCCGTAACGGCACCGTTGTTTCCATCTTGTTCATAGTAATTATACAAGATATCAACCTGTACCTTGTCGAGTTGTTTTATTTTAGTTTGACTAAACAGCGAGGAGACATTCAAAAATAAAAGTAGGGCAATTGTCCTTTTTAATTGCATCCACAACCTCCTCCCGCTTTGCTTCCATTGGCTCCTGAAGCACCTTCTCTATAATTTTGAGAATTGATTTCATACTGTTCTATTTTCCTTGATGACAAAGCCATATCCTCATCATTAAGGTACATTTTTTGGTAGGGTTTTACACTAGAACACTGCGCCATTAGCAAGGCTACAGCTCCTATGATCCATAGTTTTTTCATGATTTTATTTAGTTTATTTTTAGGTTTTCAGAAGTGTGTAGTTCGTTTTTATCGTCAATTAATAAACACTCAATGCCGTTCAATTGATTTATTAGTGCCAATCCTCGTTCTTTTCCCATGACAAATACAGCCGTTGCCAAGGCATCGGCCAATTCGGTATTGGTACAAAAAACAGAAACGCTCTTTAAACCAGTTACCGGCCATCCTGTTTTGGGGTTAATGATATGGGAATAGCGTTTCCCATTAAATTCGATGTATTTCGCGTAGTTTCCAGAAGTTACCACTGCGCTATTCATCAACTTAAAAGTGGCTGCATTTTTAAGTACCTTATTCGGGTCAGCAAGTTGGATTAGCCATTTTTGGGTAAAAGGATGTGCTCCCCAGGTGGTTAAATCCCCCCCTGCATTGACCAATCCGGCAGAAACCTTTGCTTTGATTAACACTTGTTTTACTTTTTCCGCGACATAGCCTTTGCCGATAGAGCCAAAACCAATTCGCA
Source organism: Tenacibaculum litopenaei (assembly GCF_964514025.1). NCBI lineage: Bacteria > Pseudomonadati > Bacteroidota > Flavobacteriia > Flavobacteriales > Flavobacteriaceae > Tenacibaculum > Tenacibaculum litopenaei. The sequence goes on along the minus strand of NZ_CAZEQT010000002.1, from coordinate 325,087 downwards.
TGCCTTTTTTCTTTAAGAACACGGTTGATTTTTTCTTATCGATCAAAATATCTCGGTAATTAATCTTAGCTACTGATTTTGCTACTGCCAAACTATCGGGCAATACTTTCATCGGTTCATTGAAATACCAAAGTTTATCTAAGGAGGCGAAACTGATATCAAAGTAGCCTGCTGTCAACTGACTAATGCGCTTGCTGCGCACGATCAAATCGAGTAATTCGGCATCGACCTTTACCGGTCGAATCCCTGCCATCCTATTGACTTCAGAAGTTTGAGAACTTGATTTCCAGGAAGAAATTAAGTTTTCTACTCTCATTGTTTCGGAAAGGGCTATCTTAAACAGCTCCTCGGCTTTCTTTTCACTATTTGCTACTACAGAAAATTCGAAATCTACGCCCATCAACAAGGCTTTCTTTTTGAATACCTGCTGGGCAAACGTCGTGTAGGTAGTTACCATGAGTACTACCAAATACTTACAATTCACTGTTGTTTACTTTAGGTAATTATCGACATAATAAGCTGCCGACTCGCTTTTGTAACCATCAATGGAAGTCAGTAACTGACGCTCTGAGTTTAAAATCACTACCAGGGGAAAAGAACCCATTTTATTGTATTGCTCTGCCATGGATTCTCGGTAACGGATTTGCTCTTTGGTTAAGGGTTTTCGATTACGTGGAAAGTCAATATTCACCAATATGTAATCAGCAGTTGCTTTTTGCTGAAACACCGTAGTTTCGAATACTTCGTTTTTAAGCTCTTTACAAGGTTTACACCAATCGGATCCAGAAAAATACAGTAACACTTTTTTGTTTTGACTTTTCGCTAGTGTTAAAGCTTCTTCAACATTGGTAAGCCATACTCCAGCTTTGGAGATCTGAGCATGCATTTGAAATACTGCAAAAAATAATAAGATAGGGGTAATTTTTTTGTTCATTTTCGTAAAATTTCACGCAAAAATAATTTTTATTTAGAATAAATAAATATAATTTTGGTGTTTTTTTACCCCTAATTTAAATTTAGTCTAAATATAGATGAAGAATCTACTACGCGCTCTCATAACCCTACTAGTTTGTACTATTAACCTACCAGCTCAGAACAAAACCCTCGGAACTGGTACAGGAACAAGCAGTTATACACCTATAGGAATTTCCAACAAATACAACTATAGTCAATTTATTTACTTCGGTGCCGAAATTAACCACTCAGGTCCCATCACGAGTTTGACCTTTAAACTCTCCAAATCGGGAAATCTCGATATTGAAAATTTCAAAAACTGGACAGTTAAGGTAAAAATGATCGCTGCTACTCAATTTACACAAGCGGCATCATGGCCATACAACGCCACTACGATTGACGGAATGACAACCGTGTATAAAGGCCCTATAACTTACGATGAGGCCACCGGTTATATACGCATTCCATTTACTCAAAACTTCGATTTCGTAAGTACAAATAATTTAGTAGTGGAAGTCTTGGAAAACACAGCAGGAAGCGGCTCGTGGAGCGCTCCAAAATTTTTGAGTTATGCCACTACACATACGAGAGCACTTTACAAATACGTGTCCTTCGGATCCAGTACCATTGACCCAACTAGCTTTACCAGTGTCAGTAACACAGAAAAAAAAGTACCGCAAGTTGTTATTGGGTTTCAACCCTCCTATTCCACGACACCTGCTGATGCAAATAAATCAGACATCAGCATTGACAAGGCAGCGGTGGTTGCCAATGGAACCGAAAAAGCTACCATACGAGTGACCTTAAAAGATGCTCTCGGAAATCCGCTGAGTAAATCGGGAGGTGTACTTACTTTTTCATCACCTGCCGTGACTACCATCACTGATAATGCAGACGGAACTTACAGCGCTCAATTCAGTACGTCTCAAGCTGGTAACTACGCGTTGACAGCAACGGTAACACAACCTGGGAAACCAGCAGTTGTATTGACAAAAACGATCAGTATTACGGCACTACCCAATACGGAAACTACAGTTAAAGACAGCAATTGCGGTAATGGAACTACACGTGATGTCCCAGCTAACTACGAAGAAAATTTTAGCGGAACCAAAAACAATAGCTGGAGTATGACGCTTTATAAAAAAGAAGAAATTTCCACTTCTTCGATAAATATAACCCACATAGGTTACTATACCTGTACTACAGGAACCATCAATCCTGCCAACAAACAGCGTATTTTTATGAAAGAGGTAACGGACACTAGTATCACCAATGCAGCCCATCCAGATCTTTCAGAATTTACCGAAGTATATAGTGGAAGTATCACTTGGAGCTCCGGTACCAAGGCTCAAACAACCATTGCATTGAATACACCGTTTACATTGAGTGGGACTAAAAACCTATTGGTATACTTTCTAAACGAACACGGTGATAATATCATCAACTCAGGCTTTACCAAAACTCCAAGTTTTGTTCGTAGTAACACCCCTGCTTCCGAAAAAAGATTGGTGTATAAAAAATTTACTGTCGGAACAGATCAGAGCACGACTACTGGGACGCTGAGCAATTCATTTCCAAGTACCTATTTTAAACTAGCGCCACTAAAACAGACAAATACCTTTAACGCCACATTGACCAACAATTGGGGAGATGCAGGTAATTGGAGTACAGGTAAAATCCCTAGTAGTCAAGACAATGTAATTGTCGCTCAAAACGCAACTATCAATGTAAATAGTAGTGTTAAAGACTTAACGATTACTGCAGGGGCAGTCGTGACAATTCCAAGTACGAACAACCTCAGCATCCAAGGAAACTTAACCAATAATGGCAGTTTAACTATTGACTCAAATAGCAGCCATAGCGGTTCATTAATCGTCCTCGGAACCAGCACAGGAAATGTAAAATATCAACGCTATATTACTACAGACCCAGCTAGCGACAAAGGTTGGCACTTGCTTTCAAGTCCCGTAAAAGGACAACTGATCAGTGATTTCAAAGATGAATTGTTAACCAAAGCTACAAAGTACGCTTTTGCTCAGTACAAGAACAATCGAGCAGCTGCAACTCGCTGGGAATACCTGACAACGACCACCATTAACGGGCAAGAACTGGTTCCTTTAGAAGGATATTCAGTAAAAGTAAAAGCCGCTACCAAACTTTCATTGACCGGAACTTTGCATGCTGACCTAACCAAAGTGCTTACAGATGGAAGTGCCCACAGTGGCAATCGATGGAATCTTATTGGAAATCCATATACCGCAGCTCTCCAGGTAACCAACAGTACGGATCCGAACAAAAACTTTTTAAAAGTCAATATACAAGCCGCCTCTCTTGATCCGCTTCGATCGGGAATTTTTGTATGGAATGGGAGTCGCTACCAAGAAAAATCTGTAGATGATGCTGCGTTTTACCTGGCCCCTGGACAAGCCTTTTTTGTGCATGCCAAAGATGGAGGAGCTTCACAGGTCGTATTCAACAGAACCATGTTGACCCATCAAAACAACCTAAGTCTTATGAGAACTGCTTCCAACGCCCTTACGGAAATCCAGCTTAGCATTGACGATACAAACAGCAGGAATACGACAAAAGTCAGATATATTCACGGTAAAACTACGGGATTAGACATTGGTTCAGACATTGCCACCTTTACAGCTACCCAGCAAAAAATAGGTATCTACACCCAACTTGTCTCTGGTGAATACACAGAAGACTTCGCCATTCAAGCACTACCGAATAGCGATTATGAAACGATGGTCGTTCCTATTGGCACCTATATCCATAACAACAATACTCGTGTTTCTATTGGCGTACAACTCAACAAATTCCCGCAGGATATCACATGCTATTTGGAAGACAAAAAGACCGGAGAAATTGAAAAACTATCGGATGGGAAACAGCTTGTTAAAAACCTGAGTTCAGCAGATAACGGGACAGGACGTTTTTACTTACATACCAAAAGTTCAAAGGTATTAAGTACTACAGAAGTTCCAGTTCGCGAAGTACTAACCTACTACAGCAACGGCCAATTGGTACTCAAAGGTTTTGAAGGGAACTGTCAAATTACTCTTTTTACAACTGCTGGTGCCTCTGTTTTCAATGAGAAAATTATTGGTAGTGGTGACGATAGCCTTCCTCTACCACAACTAACTCCTGGAATTTACCTGTGTAAGGTACACTCAAACTCACGAAATATTACAAAGAAAATACAAATCAACTAATGGAAAATTCCCCTAATAACATTTCCCGAAAAGCTGCCTTAAAAAAACTAGGACACTACAGTAAATACGCAGCATTAACAGCATTAGGCACCTATACCTTATTGAGTCCTCAAAAAGCACAAGCAACAAGTCCTGAAGATCCAGGAACTAATTTCTAACCTGTTTGCTATGAAAAACACACTTTGTTTTCTGAGAATTTTGAAGGAAGAGTTTTGCGAATATGCAAGGCTCTTCCCTCTATCAGAAATCCTGCCTGAATGCTCTGTAAAGTATTTTCATACACTTCACCTCTTCTGTATTGGTCTTTACCTAATGATGCCCAGTCCAACCTTAATGGCGCAAGAAGTTCAGGTGGGTAGTACGGTATGCGGTTCATCTATTAACACCAACGTACCAGCTCGTTACGACGACGGTTCGTGGAATGGTGGTAAGAACAACAGTTGGTCATTGCTATTATACAAACAAGGCTCCTTAGTTAACAGTGCTAAAAAATTAGTCTCACTTAGTTTTTTTATCGACTGCGGCAGCAGTAAAAGTTATACCACTGTGAGTAATCAAAGAATTTATATTAAAGAAACAACGTTAACGGCACTAAGTTCTAATAGCCATCCTGATCTAAGCAGCTTTACCAAAGTTTATGATGGAAGCATTACTTGGAAGCGCGGCAACAGTTTAACGAATTCAAAAAATGTGATTAGGCTTCAAACGCCATTTCAGTATTCCGGAACTAAATCCTTATTAATTTATTTCGAAAACGAATCAGGAATTGGCGTGTCCATGTTTTCCAGTATTCCTTTTCTCTGGGATCATCAGGGAAACAATACCGTGGTTCATACCCAATACAAAGCCTCTAACAAAACTAGTAGTACGGGGAGTTTTGACAAAACCCTGCCTGTAACTTCTTTTACCTTTGAAAACTCAGGCACACCGCCAAACATTACCCTGCAGAGTAAGGCCGCTATTTGCGGTGCCGTTGCTTTCCAATTTACAGGCGTAACAGCAACCAACTATACCAGCCTCTCTTGGAGTACAGCTACAGGAGGTTCCTTTAATGATGCCACACTATTAAACCCTATGTACACCCCCAGCGCTGTGGATGTCAGTAATGGAAGTGTTGTTCTGACACTACATGCCTCCAATACTCACGGTACCACAACCGCAAATTACACACTAGATATCAACCAAATTCCCACTGCTAAAATTATCAAAAAATAACCCATGAAAAACTTTACTTTACTACCTATGCTCGTGCTACTTATATTGCACGGCATCACAGCTTTCGCTATTGACCTACCCAAACTTCCTAAGAGTAAAATAACACAGACTACGACAAACTACTCCTTTACTAGTTTAAGTGAAATTAGTTTATGCGTCGGTGAAAAACTCGCTTTAACAGCAGAAGACGCTGGTTCAGGAGCGAGCTACCTATGGAAAAAAGGGAGTAGTACAGTGTCGAATACACAAGATCTCGTCATCAACAATGTAACACTCAGTCACGCGGGTATCTATACCTTAACTGTCACTAAAAATACCTGTACCAATACCGCTCAAATTGAAGTAAAAATCAATACTGCCCCAGCTACTCCTACCTTAACCCATACCGCCGCAACTTGTGCCAATGCCAGTTCGCATAGGATTAGCAACTACGATGCTAGTGTAAGTTATACCTTTAGCCCTGCTGGGCCTACTGTCAACGCAGGTGGAAACATCACTGGAATGGTTGCCGGGACAAATTATACCGTGAAAGCCACTAAAAACACTTGCGAATCATCAAACTCTAGTAGCTTTAGTGCGAGTAGCAAATTAGTTACCCCAGCAATCCCTTTGGTTACTACCAATTCGGCAACCTGTAGTAGTAAAGGAAGCAGTGCAATCACTAATTACGATGCTACGGTAACCTATATCTTTAGCCCTGCTGGGCCTAGTGTTGCCACGGGAGGTGCGATTTCCGGAATGGCTACAGGAACGAATTATACTGTAAAAGCTCAAAAATTGACCTGTAGTTCAGTTGCTTCTAGTACGTTCTCGATTGCAGCACAACTTCCAACGCCAGCAACTCCACTACTGGCGAGTACGGCAGCCACTTGTACTCGTAATGAAATTATCAAAATTACGAACTACGATGCCAGCCTGAGCTATACCTTTAATCCTGCAGGCCCTACTGTAAGTGCCACAGGAGAGGTATCGGGTATGACCATTGGTACTAACTATACTGTAAAAGCAGTAAAATCAGGCTGTTCTTCAGGTACTTCAACCGCATTTGATCAGGCTGCTCAACTCACAACTCCAGCCATACCAATCATCAACAGCACTGCTGCCACGTGTAGCCATGATGGTACTAGTAGCATACAAAACTTCGATGCTGGAACTACCTATATTTTCAGTCCAACTGGGCCTAGTGTAGGGGCATCTGGAGCGATATCCGGAATGACTGTGGGAACCAGTTATACCGTCATTGCTCAAAAAAGCACCTGTCAATCAAATGCTTCCTCAGCATTTAGCAATACTGGACAGTTACCCGCACCTAAAGCGATTATTAAGAAAAAATAAGTTGGAACCAAGCGATTATGTCATGTCATAACATCAATAAAAAGGGCTTTGTTGCCAGGGTGTATCGGCAACTAGTATGTCTTTTGCTAGTCGTAAATAGCTACTCCCAGCCTTGTATGGCAAGAGCGCTAACGACCTTAGGCCAAAGTCACTCCTTAACAAGTAGTCTTCGAGAACTCACGCTTTGTGAGGGTGACGACCTGAAACTCACTGCGGAGTTTCAGGCTGGCGCTCGATATACCTGGGAAACAGCCGACAGTAAAATGATTGCAAATCGCGATCTAATTCGGCATAAAGTAACTCCGGCTATGCAAGGAACCTATACTTTGAGCGTGCTCTTGAACGGTTGTACAGCTACAGCTAAGGTACAGGTAAACATTATTCCCAAGCCCAACGCGGGGTCCGATGGCACCTTGGTATTGTTAGAAGGTCAAACTCCTAGTGAATCTATGCTGTTTAGCGCTCTTGGAGGGCAACCTGATTTGGGAGGTACATGGACGCATAAGGGGCAATACTACACCTATACAGTTACCGGAAAAGCCCCGTGCAATACGAATGCTTCAGCACGCGTACACATCACTAACACCTTTCGAATTCCCAATGGATTTTCACCCAATGGTGATGCCATTAATGACGTATGGGTTACGCTCCCCAACATTAGCACTCAATACCCTCAAAATGAACTCCTAGTATTTAACCGAAGAAATGAAATCGTATACCAGGCAAGGCCTTATAAAAATGATTGGAATGGTAAAGCGACAAATAGTAGGGTTTTTAAGGCACAAGTTACACTACCTGAAGGTCCTTACTATTACCTATTAGCTCTAAACGACAAATCAAAAACTGTATTAAAAGGATGGGTCTACATAAAATATTGATACACTATCGAAGGACGTTTTGTTTGCTAGGCATGATTACAAGCTTACTTACTCCTGCATTTTGCGCAGCGCAAAACCAGCCCGATTTCTCTGCATTTAGTTCCAATTTACAGGTCATAAATCCGGCGTTCAGTGGTAAAAACGGCGCTACGCAACTTGTTGCCCATCATCGCAAAGTCTGGTCTGGAATGCAATACCCCATTCACTCTAGTCTTTTGGGAATTAGTGCCCCTGTGGGCGGAAACTGGGGATTAGGGATTCAGTTAGTGAACGACAATTTTCAGTTTTTCAATAACCACAGTATTACCGCAAACATCTCCTATGCCATTCAACTCAATCAATCCCATGATTTACTATTTGGCATGGGGATCACTGGGGAACAATTTGTGCCTGATTTTTCGGGTATACGCACTCATACTCCCAATGATCCAGAATTTATAAATGCACAGCGCACTAGCCGAGCCTCCTTAACCATAGGAATTTCCTTACGCAACTCGGATTACTACCTACATGCCGTGGGATTCAATCTTAGCAACCTCCACCGAAATACGTATCGAATCAATGCTGGAGGAGGGCTCTTTACCGACCTCAATGACTCGGTATACCTCACCAACAGTTTCTTGCTGCGGATGGAACCCGGAACTCCTATGAATGCCGACATCACGAGTATGGTATCTTACCTCAGCAAGTATCATTTTGGTTTCGGATATCGCTGGAATAGCAGCGTTTCTATCAATGCGCTAATCGATGCCAATCCATGGCTTCAACTAGGATACTCATATGGTATTCCTACGAATACTTTATACACACATACATCGGGCAGTCATGAATTTTTCATGAGATTTTTTTTACTTCAAAAAAGATCCTCGCGATTTTCCTGGCACCCCAATTGCTTTTAAACTATCACAAACATGAAAAGACACTTACTATTTCTTCATAAAACGATTACGTTTATGAAACCAATTACTTACTTACTCCTCTTATTTATCGGTATTCAAACCAGCTTTGCTCAAGACGGTGAGGTTACTGTGGGCAATCCGATTTGCGGCACCTCTATTACCAAAACGGCACCTGCTCGTTATGATTACGTACTTGAAAAGGAAAACAGTTGGGTTACCATGCTGTATACCTCAGCCCAAATAGGTGCTTCCGGAAAAATTAAAGCCCTCGCCTTTTTTGTGGATTGTAAAGTAGGCTCCGCCTGTAATTTTCAAACTGCTAAAAATCAAAAAATCTACATCAAAGAAGTAGACTATTCCGAGCTTCCTTCGGCCACCGAACCTGACTTGAGCACGTATACACTTGTTTATAGTGGTGACATTACCTGGAGACGAGGCGGTACTGTAGAAAACTCGAAAACACAAATTATTTTAGACAGTCCTTTCAACTACGGAGGATCTAAAAATTTAGCGATCTATTTCAGTAACGAAAATGACGAACCCCTTGGAAGCCCAATAGGCTGCGGTAGTTCACCTGCTTTTCTTTGGAACTATTCAGGTGCTAACACCGTGAGTTATGAGTTTTACAAAAAAGGTGGAAAGACTAAAAATGGGCGCTTAGACACCCAATTGCCCATGCTTCGATTTTATTTCGGTGATATTAACACAGACGACCATAGTCCGTCAGCGGAAAAATCGCTCATCACAGCAAACCCAACATCGATCAAAGCCAATGGTGTGGCTTCGAGTTTGATTACCGTACAACTTTACAATAAAAACGGTAGTATACTCAATCATGCCAATCAGCGGGTTACGTTGCAAACTACAGCAGGAAAACTCAGCAGTGTCACCGACAAAAAGAATGGGAGTTATACCGCTTACCTTACGAGTAGTACTCTAGAAGAAACAGCGACGATTACTGGAACCTTAAACGGTAATCCCATAACCGACACTGAAAAGGTTCGATTTGTAAAAGACGGTTCAGGTAACCCTACTGATCCTACCGACCCGACCTCACCTAGCACACCGAATAACGGTTTACCCAAAGATCTAGTTCAAGGGTTTTCACCTGATGGCGATGGAGTCAATGATTATTGGGAAATACTCCCGAATGTACTATCTAAATACCCCAACAATGAACTTCTGATATTCAACAGACAGGGAAACAAGGTATACGAAGCGGCTCCTTACAACAATGAATGGAATGGAAAATCAACCGGAAAAATAACCATCGGTAGTGACCGAAAACTCCCTGTAGGTCCGTACTACTTCATTTTTAACACTGGTGAAAACAATCAAATTTTTAAAGGATGGGTATACTTAAACTACTAAAAAAAGACGTTATGAATATTAAAATTCTCGGTACGCTATTACTCTTAATCATCAGCGCTGAGGTAGTAGCTCAAAACACCGTTAACTACAACTTGTACAATTACAGTCTCAACCTCATTAACCCAGCTTTTGCTGGACGAGAGCGCAATACACAATTACTAATCAACTCTAGGATGCAATGGACTGGAGTTCCCGATGCGCCCAGAACGAATACGTTTGCCCTTACTATTCCCTTTAAAAACAACCTCGGTATAGGACTCAACGTAATCAGCGATAAGATTTTTGTTTTTAATCAAACCCAAGTGTCCTTAGACATTTCCTACCAACTCCAATTATCGGATGAACAACAATTACTATTTGGTATAAAAGCACAAGGAAACATCTATAGTGGTGCTATCGATCAAATTAAAATCGCTACCCAAAACGATGCCTTTTTTGCTGAAGCTGTAAACAAATTCAGTCCAAACTTCTCCGTTGGAGCGGCCATAGTACATGAAGATTATACGTTACATGCCGTTATCAAAGGAGTATTATTTGACAATCGCTACAAAGACATGCAAGGACTTAAAAAGAAAAACAGACTCGATATTGCCTTCGGAGGATTGTACAATTTACCCATCAATGACCGCTTTACCTTAGTCCCATCAATATTAGTTAACATTGCTCCAGGAGCTCCTTTGGCATTCGACCTAAACAACACCTTAAAAATCAACGACAAACACCAAGTAGGACTTTCGTATTCATGGAATAATTCCCTGCAACTAAACGGCCTTATCGGCATTTCAAAATGGTTAAAAATGGGCTATGGGTATACCCATTACACCAATGAAATAAGCAGTTATCAAAGCGGTAGTCATGAATTGATGCTCTTGTGTAATATGGATACTATTTTTTAAAAAACTCGGAAACAAAAAAAACCACTGAGCAGCTCAGTGGTTTTTTTATTACTTTAATTTCTTCATCCAAAGGGTCCCTTTAATCAGCACCTGTATATTTGAATCCGTATAATTAGGACTCTGCAAATCTCCTTCATCATTCACGTGATACCATTGCCAAGTAGCCCCGCCATCAGATGAATAACACGATTCTCCTCCTGCTCCTACAACATGTATCAAACCGGCATCCACCACTTTAAACGATTGCATCAGCGCCTCAAAAGGCAGTTTCCCGACTAAGCTAAACGTAGTTCCCCCATCGATAGTTTTATAAATTCTTCTTGAAAAAGCATCCCCAAGGTAAAACTCCTGATTATTTACATATTGAAAAATAGCTTCTTTACCGTGCGCTACAGGAAGATCTATCGTTTTCCAATGCTTCCCTGCATCGGTACTGAGGTGTAAAGCTCCTGTTTTTTTAGCATATAAATACATGGTATTACCAGCAACGTGTACCAGTTTACCTTCTGGCATAAAGGCTGCAAATTCATAAACGGCATTCCATGTTTGTCCACCGTTGGTCGTTTTCATCAATTTACTTTTTGCAGCGCCTTCTGAAACGATTACCCATCCTTCTCGAGCATCCATAAAATTATACCCCGATTTTAATCCTCCTGTTAACTGAAAAGGTTTCCACGAAGCTCCCCCATCAACACTACGAGTGCAATTAGATTGATCTTCTTCTAAACTAACGACGATACTTTTATCGGGTTGTAAATAAAAATTTGCTGTATCCGTTAACAGCACCGGAAGCTCCTTCCAACTCTTACCTCCGTCATTGGTTTTAAACAAGGCTGTTTTTTGTGAAATTGACTTTTCCGTAATAGCGTAAGCTTCTGTCGGTGACACAAACGAAACTTTCTTAAACATTTTATCAAAAGCTACCTTAGTCCAAGCATCGTCTTGGACCTTGATATCGGTGGCCGACACCAACTTAGCTCCAATATAATACTTGATAGTTCCACTTCCTTTGCCAGCAGAAGCAAACTTAATTTCTAAAGGCGTTTGCGAACTCAAAGAAAGCGCAGCTTCATTCCAGGTAATTTTGGTAATTTCATTTAGACCCGTTCCGGTCACGACAACTTCTTCTCCTTTTTTCACAATTTTTGGACTTACAGCAATTGTCGAAGCTTGTTTTAAACTTTCTGGAGTATCTGAACAACTCGTAAGCAGGGCAGCAAATGCCACTAGGGTCACCCCTTGTAATTTTTTCATAGTTTCAATTTTTAATTCGCTCTTTTAGCATCAAAAAACATACCAAAAAGAAACTATACTAGTTAAAAAAATAATTAATTTTTCAAACGGGATTTAGGAATTCAAAATCAAGGAATTCATCATATTTACAACAGTACTAATACGAGTGACAGTGCGACCAGCACTCCAATTTTCACCCATTTTACTCGCTGCCAAAATAGCGCTGAGGTAATGTAATGGCGAAGCTTGTCGGCAGTTAATGCCATTCCAGAAAACACTAAAAATGCCTGTACCATAAACAAAGCTCCCAGTACAGTTATTTGTACGGCATACGACCATCCTTCTTCCGAAACAAATTGCGGTAAAAATGCAATAAAAAACAAGGTCACTTTCGGATTGAGTACATTCATGACAACTCCTTTTTGAAAGAGTTTCCCAAACGACTCGTTCACAGCGTCATCGGATTCCCATTGAACAGTTACTGCTGTTTTTTCTCGAAAAGCTGTATAAGCGAGGTACAACATATACAGTGCGCCCAATACTTTTATACCTAACAAAATTTTGGGAGAGGTTTGCAAGATCAATGCTACACCCGTAGCAATACCTAGTGTATGCACAAGTACTCCCGATGCCAAGCCTGCGGATAGGCCTATACCTTGCCTTTTTCCTTTGGTTACGCTTTCAGTGACCACTAATAAATTGTCGGGTCCCGGCATAAGCGCTAAGCTGACAGCCGCAATAAGAAACGAAACAACTAAACTCAATTCCATAATCTTTAGTTTTTAGGTTACAACAAAATTAAAAGACACCCAATCGCCACACGTATTAAAAACTACCTTTTTACTATGAATTTGGGTTTGTGAATTTTCAAAGTATTCTTATTTTGCATCAAAAAGTTGTCTGGTATGTTACTCCGAATCGTATTTATTGTTGGAATTACCATCTTAGCCTATATCGTATTTTGGTACAATTTGCTCATCATGTTTACCGAAAATTGGAGTACCATACTAAACAGTTATTTATTTTACTACGTATTATACCTGTTTGCAAAGGACCTTCTTTTTGGGTGTACCTCAAAAAACCGACGCGCATTACTTTTAAACTGTATTGTTATCAGTACCAGTGCCATTTTTTTCCTCATTAATGGAAAATCTTTATTGAACCTTACGGACCATAATCTAGTTGTTTTTTACCTTTTTGTAGGAATGTCTGCTAGCTATTTGAGTACCTTTGTAGTACGCCTTAAAAAACTCGTATTTGCATGAAAAAGTTATTTCTAGATGATGTAAGAACCATTGATATGGTGTATCCTAACAGTTCGGAAGACGAATTTGACATCATTCGTTCGTATTCAGCTTTTGTAGCCCATATCAAACAATACGGTTTGCCTGATTTTATCAGTTTCGATAACGATCTAGGACTGGATGAGCGCGGTGAAATCGCCCCTGATGGCCTGGCAGCCGCCAAATGGCTCGTATACGAATCAGGGTTCGATTTAAAAAACTTAACTTTTGCAGTCCACTCGGCCAACCCGGTAGCAGCAGAACAAATAAGAGGCTTATTAACCAATTACCTTCGTTTTTTACACGGTAACTAACGAAGCTTTTCCAATACTTTAAGAGCTATTGTTTCCGGATCTGCTTCTATTTGGTTGACCAAAACAACTACGCATCTCTGGCCAAACGGCTTATAGAGTATATACGAACTATATGCAATGGTTTCTCCTGAATGAAAATAACGAGGGCCATTTATCAATTCTTCAACAAAAATTCCAGCGCCATAATTTAGTCCGTCGTCTCCTTTTCCGGTTTTGAGCATGGCTTTCATCGAGGCTTCGGAGAGTACTTTGCCTCCAAACAGCGCTTCGTACCAACGCAGCATATCAAAGGCATTTGAAAAAATACTTCCCGCAGGTCCTGCAAGACTCTTAATTCCATTTCTTGAAAATTCTTTTAAACTCTTCCCTTTAGACAGCCAAGAATAGGCCAAAGGTGTATTTTTTGAGGGCATACCCCAGTAAAAGGTATGTTTTAAATCCAAAGGAATCAGAATTTCCTCATTCAATAACTCAGCATAGCTTTTTTTAGTGACACGTTCTAGAATTAATCCGAGTATCGTATAATTGATATTGGAGTATTTGTATTGTGTACCAGGAGCAAAATACGGTTGTTTAAGTGCTGAAAAATAGGTAGAATTCGAAATAGCTTTTTCTGGCTCACTCAAAGCCCTATTGATCAAATCATCGGATTCATTCAAAGGATCATAAATACCGCTAGCATGGTGTAATAATTGATTTACGGTAATGTTTTTATCAATGTGATTCACTTCAAATTCAGGCAGTAGCTCCCCAATAGTCTGATTTGATGACAACAGGCCCTTTTCCATACACTTATACACCAAAACGGCTGTAAATGTTTTCGTATTACTTCCGATACCGAAGCTCATTTCTTCTGTAACTGGAACCTCTTTTTCTGAATTCCCATAAGCTCTTACCGTATAATTTCCTTTCCCATTAGCCACTCCAACAACGTATCCACCATAGTCAATAAATTCCTCTTGATCGCTTGTGGCATCTGTAATTTTTTGCTTCATCGCATAATCGTTAATGGCTTTTTGGGTCAAGCTAGCCGGAAGCACGAGATTTGCCTTGGTATACAAACCAAGTACATCGGGTTTTTGAACTAAAGATACATAATTAGCCATGGTACTTTTAAACAATTCCGAACGCTTGATAGGTGTAAAATTATCATCCGCTGTTTTCACTTCTGTAATGAGTAAGTTCACTACTGCGCTTTGATGCAAGGGAGGCAACGAATTAATCGTATTTCGATACTCGTTCTCATACTTGACTTGTTGAGGATACCATTTACCTTTTAGCAAAGCATAGCGAACTTTTACTTTATGCCTAAGAATCATTTGAATACTCTTAACGTCCATCTCTAAACCGGCCAGTCCTTTTCCCATGGTCACATTGCGACGTGCGCGTATTTTTTTGTCTTCCAATAGCTTTTCATCTAGTACATAATCAAAACCCACAATCGCTTTTGAAGCCTTATCGATGAGTATCGACCCACTATAAGGTGTTTCTGCCTGCACTTGTTTAGGTTCAAACTCAAAAACGTACACTGCTCGTCCTAAATAGCTACTCGACTCTTTAAAAATGAAACTGTATTTCTCTAGGTTTTCTAACTTTAAAAAATCGGCTCTTCTCTTCACTTTATCGCATGCCAACACTCCTAAAGGGCCCCCTGAAATAGAAGAAGCCTCCAAATCTGCTACTAATTTTGAAGCTTTTGATCCTTGAGGTAATCCTAAGCCACGTTGAAACAATCCATATCGTACCTGTTGTGTATTTATCGTATTTCTGGTGGCAAGCAAACTGCACTTGTCTCTATAATCAGCAACCTGATACGTTACAATGGGAAAACTTATTTTAAAAAAGTTACTTCTATTTAAAGCATTTGACTCATCAACCTCTTCTGTATAGTTTACATACCTATCCATAGACTTTCGAAATTTGAACTTCTTTTTATAAGAACTATAGTCTATTTTACAGATGGCATCACTATACATGGTATAATCACCATTGGTTTTCACCAATTCCTGATAATAGCCATTTAGTTGCCAAGCTTTACTGGGATAGTTTTCTGGTATTTTTTTTATGGCCTCCGAAATCACCTTTTCAGGCTTTTCTGACAATATTTCTACCCCCTCCAAGGGGTTTAAAAACTCTTCTAAATGGATTTCTAACGCTTTATTGATTGCGCTATTTACCTCAGTCTTCCAAAGACTGTACCCTATATGAGAGGCTACCAATTCGTGCTTTTGTGCTGTCAGCGCTTTGGGAATTCTCAGCCGAAAACTTCCGTTTTCATTCGTAATCGTTCCTACGGAAGCCCGAGCTATAAAAATATTAACTCCTTCTATTCCCGTTTGTGTATTCGCATCTAAAACACGGCCTGTTAAGGTTATCTGAGCTGTTAACTGAACTAAACTACAGCACCAAATAACAAGTATACTTACATATTTCATGATATCTATTTTTTCTCCTTGATGTATACTACAAGAACAACACTACTTTCCCTACCAAACTCGAGAAAGTAGTGTATATACTATTCCTTATTGCTAATAAACTGTCAGAAATTCTATCTTCATTAACAAATTACTTTTTGGGGAGTTGCTTGCGAAGTTCCGCAGTAACGTCCTTCCCTCCCCCAACTGCGAAGTAGCTAATTTTACCTGTAGGATCGATTACGAAATGCGTTGGAAACACCTGAACGCCATACAGCGCACTCAGCTGGGTACCGCGCGGTACTATTTCGTAATTAAAAGGAGTTTCTCGTAAAAAGGAAGTCAGCTGTCGCTTTGAATTCATCGCTATCCCCAAAAACACCACCTTGTCATTTCCTTTGTACTCCGCACGAAGCGCATTTAGTAAAGGAATTTCTTTAACACAAGGCGGGCACTCGATAAACCAGAAGTTAAGTACTACGGTTTTACCTTTCAATTCACTCAATGTATAGCGTTTGCCTGTAACGGTTTCTACGGTAAACGCTTTGGCCTGTTCACCCGTTGGGTTGGGAATATCGTCATAGGGATTTCCATCATCCTTATAGGTCACTACTACCATGGCTTTGTAATCTCCTTTAGCATTGACAAAAAGGAGGGGCATTGCCTTTCCGGTTTGTACTAAATCAATGGCTTTTTGCAACGACAATCGCGTACCGTTTTCATAAAATACGTCCGATACCTTCGTTGGGATTCCCTTTTTCTGTACTTGATCTAACGGAAGTAACTTCAGATCATCAGGGACAAAACTGTAACGACCTCCTTCGAGTACCAGAGCCGCATTGGCTCCTTCAGCATTTACAAATACTTTTGGTACCAACGTACCACTCGTAATCAGCGATAAGGCATGCGAAAGGTCCGTTTTTGTGCCATCCTCAAAAAATACTAAGCCTAGTTTTTTAGGTAAGGGTCGGCTCATAACCTCTTCAAAAGGTAGTTCTTTGAGTCCTTTGGGTAAAAAAGGATACTCTTGTGCCATTAAAAACTGACAGCAACAAATTGCAATTAAAAAATACATTCTTTTCATGATTATGGTTTTATTAGTGAATACGTACTCATGAACTTCTTAATAAAGAGTCGCCTGATACTAACCAACAAAAAACGCATACTCCGCCCTTAATAGGAACTGAAGTATGCGTCTTGATCAACACAATAACATGGATAATTCTCCCAATTTCTTCTTCAGTGATGGAGAATTACTCTATACTATACCCTAACAACGACTCAAAAACTCCGTTGTTACAAAAAATGAGATTTTTCTTTTAATTCACAGATTCTTTCATTCTAATAACTACCTTTGTTACTGCAGGGAAATCCCTGTTTGAATAATTGCTAAATTAAACTACATTTTTATGAAACGTTCGTTAAAAATTGCTGCTATAGCGGCCATGGCTTTGGGTGGTCAACTCCAAGCACAGACTTCTTATCCGGTATCAACAAGTGCGCATACCGTAAATGACAGTCCTTGGTACGGATTGGGAAGAAGTAGCAAAGTACTCCCCGGAACTACCTTTCAGGCCGTTCAATTAGCCGGATATTACGGTTTGTATATGAAAACTGGATTGGGGCAACTCACTTTTAATCACCAGGGTTTATTGGGTATTAATACAGACAATCCGCAAGCCACCTTAGACATCCGTACCTCTAAAACTACCTTTGAAACACCGCTTCACTTGGAATTAGAAGACGCTAGTGGAGATTCATTTTCGATTAAAAATGCCACAGGAGCCAATAATCAGTTTATTCCCAACCTCATTGGTAAACATATTTCTGACAACCGTGAAGCCCTTTATATCAGTGGTCGTATCGGCTCGGGAAATGATTCAGGAACCGTACCTATTATGACTTTTGATTCGCGCATTGATGGAAGTACTGCACAGATTCGTCCTTTATTTGCTTGGGATAACAACGGAAACCGCAAAATGTTACTGACAGCAGATGGAAAGCTCGGATTGGGAACTAGCTCCCCAACAGAAAAATTAACCATTGCCGGAAATGTCAACATCGGAGCTGATGGTAACGCTTCGTTGCGCGTGCGTAATCTATACGGAAAGTCATCGAGCTCCTCAGCCCTCGATCACCTCTACCTCAACTACAGCTCGCGTAAAAATGTATACGTCGGAAGTACCAACAACCAAGCTTCGTTTTTTGTTCATGGAAATATAGGAATAGGAACCGAGCAGACTCATGGTTACAAATTAGGGGTCAATGGAAAAATTGCCGCACTCGAAGTAAAGGTAGCCAAGCAAGCCAATTGGCCTGACTTCGTTTTCAGCAAAAACTACGAACTCCCAAAACTCGAGGAAGTAGCCTTGCATATCAAAGAGAAAGGACACTTAAAAAATATTCCAAGTGCTAAAGAAGTTGGAGAAAATGGTTTCTTCTTGGCACAGATGGATGCTAAATTGTTACAAAAAATTGAAGAACTCACCTTGTATACCATAGCACAAGAACAACAATTGAGCGCTCAACGAAAGCAAAATGAACGACAACAACGTGAAATTGAAGCGTTAAAAAGACAAAACAAACTGCTTACATCACTTGTTGCGCGCATTGCCAACATTGAAAAAAAACTTAAAAAAGACTAATTTACAAAGCCATCCATTACTTTTAGGATGGCTTTTTTTTTGCTATTCCTCCTTCTATTACTCCTATTTCCGTACCTTGACAATCCTTAAAAGGAACGACTATGAGATTAGACAGAACCGGTATTATATTGTACACCATTAACTATGAAGCTTGTGTAGATTTTTATCAAAATAAATTACAACTCGACATCATGTTTACCACAGACTCCTTGACGTGTTTTGCTTTTGGCGATGCTTATCTCATGGTAGAACTCGATGATGACGCCTTAAATACTGCCGCTGTTAACAGTCGTATTAAAACTTGCTTGCGAATGAATGTTCCCGAGGTCAAATTACTTGCTGACAAACTCAGCGCCCAAGGTATTGATGTGGACTACCAAGAGCATGCATGGGGAACGGTGGCCAAGTTTTATGACCCTGATGGCAATTTATGTGCCTTTAAAGACAGCGAAAAATTTGAAAAACAATTGCAGCAATATCTTACTCAGTAAAACCTATGATTTTTTTTAGAAGGAAAAAGAAAACAGCACCTGTGTACAACAGTGAAGAACTTATGGACTTAACGCAATTTTGGCAGCTCATTGAAACCTCAAAAACGGTGAGTGAGCACAATTACGACTTGCAACAGCTTCACCTAAAAAAAGCCTTAAGAAAGCTAAATCCACAAGCCATTATTGCTTTTGACAATCAATTCAGAAAATTGAGAGGAGAATGCTGCCACTGGGATTTTTGGGCAGCTGCCTACATTATAAATGGAGGCTGCTCAGATGATACTTTTATCGATTTTCGCAGTTGGCTGATAGGCCAAGGACAGCGATATTATGAAGACGCTGTAAAGAACATCGATTCACTAGTACAGCTCATGGAAACTAATGATGGAGACTGGGAAGGCTTACAGTACATTGCCATGGAAGTTTTTGAAGCAAAAACGCAGGATAAACTGCCTTTGGGATATCCAGAAAACACCGAGGTACTAGGAGAAGAATGGGAAGAAGAAGAACTCCCTCAAAAATATCCAATTCTGTGGAATCATTTTGCGTAACCTCATGATTAACAACCTTATTCACTACATAAAAAGCCGTCCCAAAAAACTCTTTATCCTCGACGGTATAGGCGCATTATTATCCTTTTCGCTGACCGCTTTTTTACTTCCGGAAATCACTGCTATTACAGGAATACCGAATGCCATGAACACGCTACTTCTCCCTTGGCCCTTACTCCTATTAGGACTGGATGTGTATTTTTATCGAACTGAAAAAAAACTACTAAAAACAGGATTATTGGTGATCCCCATTATCAATTGTCTGTACTGTATCTGCTCCTTTATTCTCGCGGGCTACCATCGATATGAGCTCACCCTAATCGGCTGGAGCTACCTCCTACTAGAAGCGCTCATCATAGGCGGCTTAGTATACTTAGAATTGAAAACCTTGCAGCAGGTACAAACGGATATAGAGGACTAGTTTTCTCTAAAAGTTTTGATGTATTGGCTGGGGCTTACCCCTACCTTTTTCTTAAAAATTCTCGTAAAATACTGCGGGTACTCAAACCCCAATTGATAAGCAGTTTCGGCTATAGACAACTTCGGATTGAGCAACAGGTTCTTTGCTTCTTCTACTAAGAATAAATTAATTTGATCTACTGCTGTTTTTCCTGTTTCGGCTTTAATTGTATCACTCATATACCGATGACTTAACTTTAATTCTCTGGCCATCCATTCAACACTAGGAATTCCTTCTTCAGCAAACAACCCTCGATCAAAATACGCTGTTAAGACCTCTCTAAATCGAGAAATCACCTCTTTGTTTACCACTGTTCTATTCAAAAACTGACGTTTGTAAAAACGATCGGCATAAGTTAATAGGGTTTCGAGTTGCCTCAATAATATTTCCTTGCTAAACTCATCTTGATTATTCTGATACTCCAAGGTCATGTTTTTAAAAATGTCCTTGATAATTTGTTCTTCACGTGGAGCTAAGTGCAAAGCCTCATTTACGTGATAATCAAAAAAGCTACAACTTCTGATCTTGTCATAAATCGCACAGTTCCGAATATAGTCTTTGTGAAATGCTATGTGATAGCTCTCTTCACTCAACACCATTTCTCTGAAGGTCAATACCTGATTGGGCGCTGTAAAAAGTAAGGTTCCTTTTGTACAATCGTATTTTGTTCGGCCGTAGGTCAGCTCACCCGATAGGATTCGTTTTAGACTAATTGCATAAAAATCACAGCTCATTTCAATAGGTTCTGTATACTCGTGTGTATCACAGTTTACTGTTTCGGCCGAATCTGCAACCGTGTGCATAATACTAAACAACGGATGTTCAGGTGCCGCTAACTGATAATACTCATGCATTGCTTCAATATGTTGAAAGTGGATCTTTGGCATTTCTTATTATTGAGTTTCTTAAAGATACGATTTATTCATATACTTCCCACCAGTGCGTTCGATGGGAATCCAAGGCATCCATTGACACCATCGCCCCTATTTCAGGAGTAACGAGCCTCAAAGAATCCTTAGCTGCGCTCTTTTCCAGACGAAGTATGGGCTCTTTCCACGGATGCTGATTTAATTTAAACGCGGCCCAATGAATAGGCATTAGGTATTTTGCGCGTACATCTAAACTCGCCTGCACAGTTTGCTCGGGATACATATGAATAGGGAAATCTGGGAGATCATCATTGTATTGACCGCACTCTATCAGGGCTAAATCAAACGGTCCATAGGCTGCTCCGATACGCTTAAAATGTGAATCATATCCACTGTCGCCACTAAAAAAAATGCGTTCCTGTTCTGTAAAAAGTACCCAAGAAGCCCACAAAGTGGTATTGGTATCATCGACACTGCGACCCGAGAAATGCCTTGCCGGTGTAGCCACCAAGGTTATCGTTCCTAAAACCGCCTCTTGCCACCAATCTAACTCTACTATGGCTGCTTTGGCCACTCCCCAAGCTCGTAAGTGCTTTCCTACCCCCAGCGGTACGTAAAACTTGCCAACGCGATTTTTAAGAGTTTGCACGGTTTCGTAATCCAAATGATCGTAATGGTCATGTGAATAAATAACGGCATCTATGTACGGTAAGTTAGCTACTTCTATGGGAAGTTCAGATGAAAACCTTTTTGTTCCTAACCACGGATGAGGAGCTGGCACCTCGCTAAACATGGGATCCAGCAAGATGTTTTTCTCCGCCATTTGCAATAAAAAACTCGAATGTCCTGTCCAAGTAAATCTCGTCACCTTCTCGCGTTTTGCAAAACTCTCGTCCGACAATTTATTCACGGAGATCTCTTTAGTAGGAACCGTATTTTCCTGCTTTTGACTTAACAATTTTAAAATTCTATACGCATCTTTTAAAGACGGAGTAGCTTTGGTAGGAGACTCATTGACAAACTTCCCGGCTTTAAAATTTTTAGACATTTCAAATATCCTCACGTCATTTTTTGATATTTTTCCTCCAAACTGAGGACTCGTTTTCAAAAAAACAAGCACGGCTCCTAGTAGCAATACACAAGTTAATCCAATACCCATCAATACTCGTTTTATAATATTTCTCCTTTTTACCCTTACCATACAAACAACATCTAAACAAGCTATTCCAAGCTGAATTTTGGGATTAACTCAAGGGTCGATGCTTCGTGTTTTGCACGATCATAAGTCAATCGCATGAGTGGATAAAAAATCCACATTTTCTTAAAATACTGACGATTAATCATCGGATTTACTGTTGACAGGTCACTAGGAACCACAGCTACCACCGGAACCTCCACTTCTCCTATTTTTAACGCACCTTCTGAATACTCTAAAAATGCTTGGTACCAACTTCTTTTTGAAAACTTATACTGCCTCACAAAAAAGCGTCCTGATACTTCTATTACTGATATATCTATAAAGCGATGTCGTTCTCCGGCTCGGATTTGGTGTACCCATCTTGAATTCACCAGCTTTTTCAACTCTTTTAATGTCATTTTGTTCTGAATTCCTTTCAACTTTAACTGAGTACAAAGGTATTTTTGAAGTACGAGTTCGAACTAAACATTTTGGTATGAAACGTATACATTTTGGCGAAAGATTAGCTCAATTACCAAAACGAAGCAAAAAAAAAGAGTTATATCACTATAACTCTTTTTTCCATACGCTCACGATTGCTATTTTTTCATGCACTCTGAGATGGTCACTTCTTTTCCCTCTGTATTAAAACACTGGTGAAGCTTACTCTTTCCCATAAAATTTCGCAGCTGATAATAATTACCATACCTCCAAACACTTGAAAATTGCTTCGGCTTCACAAAAGGGATTATGATTTTCCCTTGCTCTAAGTTAAATACGGTTATTTTTCCTTCAAAATCGTAGGCATAATAGGAATTGTCTTCTCTTGATACGCTCTCTACTCTTTTCAACCCCGTTAGAATCATCTTCTTTAAGACAGTAGAATACACAGAAAGAGACGCTCCTCCACTGTGGTGATTTGCTTTTGACTTTAAAACAAAGCCAAAATCACCTACCGAATTAGTAAAGCTTGCGTACTCACTAGTAAAGTCTATATAGGGCTCTCCGTTATCTCCATTAAAAACAGCCAACTCATTAGCAGCATTTTTTACCACCACAAAATTTGGAGAATAGCTATCGACATTCTTATAACTCCTAGGCAATACTAGTCCCTGCCTTTTTTTACTGTAATAATTCTTTTTCCCCTCTTTATCAATCACGATAAAATCTCCATTACCTTGTTTCTCAAATCCGGCAGCTCCGAAAGGAACCATCTCCATATTGCGCTCACTAATTACGCCCCATTTTCCATCCTTATTTTTCACGGCATATGAAGCTGTATATACAACTCTGCGGCTGCTATAGGTTCCTGGAAAAGACTTCCATCCTAAAAACGGTTTTACATCTAAATAAACATTTGGAATATCCCAGGTTTTCTTTTGCAGGTCGTACAAACCTATTGCGCCTTCTTTTTTAACCCATACTTTTGATCCATAAGCCAAAAAGTTGGCTGCATACGATATTTTGTTTTTTACAACAACCCCTTCTATCGCTTCTAAGATTGCTGTTTTAGACTGAGCATCAAAAATTGAAGTACTTCCATTTTGTTCTTTTACAAGAAAATAATTCCCTGACAATTGGATGATTTCTTTTTTATCGGGTGCTATGATCACCTTTCCTTGATCGTTCAACAACCCATCGCACATTTGATTGTTGATCGTATTTTGAAACACGATGTAATCTCCCTCATCAGTAGTCTCAAAATCATAAACTCGTACTTGATTGGTTGCTAGGTAGGCATTGGGATATTTTGAAAGCTCGGTAGTGATTTCTTTTCCTTGAAAATTTAAGGCCTTTAAAGACAAAACTCGCTGAGTTTCCCTCTTTCCGTAATCATTACGTCCTTCTTTTCTTTCCCCCGTAAGGAAAAATCCTCCTCGTAGCATTTTAGTTGCAAAATCGTATTTTTTTGTTTTCTTTAAGCTCGAATTCACGAAAAAATACCGTTTGTTATCATATACCTGGAGGTAATTATTACAATAGTACAACGCATCTTTTCTTTTAAACTTCTTCTTCATTGCTCGGGGAATTTCTGTTGCTTTTGTCGCATCAAAAAATTCAAACTTTTCCTGTGCTTTCACGAAGGACGTTACCAATAAACATCCTACTAGTAATTTCTTAATATTCATTATTCTATTTGTTTCACAGCCGAATATAGCGTTTTCCAACCAATCCTTTCACATTTCTTTAACACTTAAAATTTACCCCCCTCCCTGTAGTACTCTTTTTGACACCAGCATGTAAGGTCATTTAACTTTTATGAGTGCACTAGCATTAGAATTCATAACCGGAACCCGTAAACTAAGCTAAAAATGTAAGCACTCTTCTTCCCTCGTTTTTATTCAGCATAAAATTCCACGTAGTTTAGCCCCAATATCACTTTATTCAATTCAAGCAATATGACAGGTTCTACCCTTGAAAACATCGTACACCAACTCTACGCGCAAAGCAACACCCACTGCAATTCAGGTAGCGTAGCCAATTACATTCCTCAACTCGCTGAGGTTGCTCCAGAAAAATTTGGAATACACCTCTGTGAGGTTTCGGGAAACTCGTATAGCGTTGGTGACAGTACTGAAAAATTCTCCATACAAAGCATTTCGAAAGTATTGAGTTTTGCACTTGCCTATACCCTAGTTGGTGAGGCCATTTGGACTCGTATCGGTGTAGAACCCTCAGGAACGGCTTTTAACTCACTCATTCAAATTGAGATTGAGCGTGGAATTCCCCGAAATCCTTTTATCAACGCAGGCGCCATCGTAGTTGCCGATATACTACTCAGTAAACTACCACAACCACAAGAAGATTTCTTAAACTTTATCCGAGGTATCAACAACCTCGACCATTTGGATTATTCTCCAGTAATTACTGCCTCTGAAAAAGCGGTTGGGTACCGCAATATTGCTTTGTGCAACCTGATGAAATCATTTGGAAACATCGACAACGAACCAGAAGCTGTTTTAGATTTTTACTTTCTTTTATGCTCTATTGAAATGAGTTGCCAAGAACTTTCTCAGTTGTTTTTGTTTTTAGCCAACAACGGGATTTCTCCTCATAACCATAAGACGATCCTTAGCAAAAGTCAGACAAAGAGAATCAATGCGCTCATGCAAACGTGTGGGTTTTATGACGAATCAGGAGAGTTTGCTTTTAAAGTTGGTTTGCCTGGTAAAAGTGGTGTAGGAGGAGGTATCATTGCTATTTTACCCAATCAGTACAGCATTGCTACTTGGAGCCCTCGGTTAAACAGCAAAGGCAACTCTGTAAAAGGCATTCACTTTCTTGAAGCCTTTACCTCTGCTTCCGAAAACTCCATTTTTTAGAGAGTCAGTACAGCTAATTATTAGACAGTCTCTCGGTGCTAATTACGTGAATCAACCATCAAAAACACAGTAACTTTCCGCTCTTAATTACTATTAAAACCCACCAAATTCTTCGAAAATTTATTTGAAACAACACTATTTAATCAGTAGTTTTACCCGAAAGAACGTTGCTATGGAGCTTGCTATTTGGAATACTATGCGTAAAAAACACCTTGTAAGTATCTTCCTTTTCTGTTGCCTTATTTTTATAGGCTGGTGGCTAAACAGCTCACCCCCTGAAGAACCGCTTCCTCCTCATTTTAAGTTAACGCTACAGGATACTATTGACCTTAGTGGGCTAGAACAAATGGACTACATAAAAAAAAGCAATGCAGAACAGCTAAACCTCTTTTTCTATGATAATGACCCAGAGCAGCTTTCAAGTGACTATACCTATAAACGCATTACGCTAACAGCTAACGGCAATTTTTTAAAGAAAGGAACGCTTAAGTTCGAACATGGTTTGACTGATTATTTGGAAACTAAAACGCACTATTATACCGTTAATACCCTTAGGGTAACCATGGGTAAAGAACGATCACACGATTTTTTAAGCAAGTATGACAGCAACTGGAAACTACTCTGGACCAAAGAGTTGACAACGGAAAAACACCCTGCAGGAAACAGTTATATCCGAGCAATAAGTAACCATCGTTTTCTACTTATCTCTGATTCCGTCGGCTCTGTAAATTCCAGCATTTCAATTACGACCTTCGATACAGAAGGAAAACGCATTTCAGAAACTTTAATTCCAGACTTCAACACTATTTACGAACTCATTCAGACCTCAGCAACTACCTTTGTTATTATAGGCTACGACAGGTTCAATTCACAATCTTTTCTCGCCAAAATACACGCAAATGGTACTTTGTTATGGAAAAGAGCCTTGAACGAAGATTTTTATCCTGCACAAATCGCCCAGACCCAAAAAGGAGACATCTTACTCTTTGGTGATCGCTACCTTTCATCAACGCGTCAAAACATACGGGTACAGAAGTTTGATAGTATCGGAAAACTAGTTTGGGAACTGTCGCCCAAAGATCATTATACTGCCAATGCCAGTAATTTTATTATCGACAAAGACCGTTACCTTTTTTTGAGTAGCATACAAAAAGACCTAGGAAGCCCAGCCATTCCTTATCTTTTTGAACTCGATCCTTTCGGACAACGCCTGCGTTCCTATGAGGGTAATTCTGACGAGCTTTACTCAGACCTCCCTTTCCTCATAAAAATTGGTAAGGATATCACGTTAATTTCACGAATTGCTACCAAAGGATCAGAGTACTTCGCGAATGATACTCTCAAAACCTATCGTATTACACGGCACTAAACTTACTGATGAAAGACAATAATTACCAAAATTTATTCACTCGCTATACAGCCCTATAAATCAAGGGCATTAGCAAAGTAGATTACAATTTATCCGCAATCTTCGCAAGTAACAAATTACACTTAGCAATATACCCATAATCACTTGCGGTATTCGCTTTAGCTGCTTTTAAGCTGAGTTCAGCATCCTGTTTTGCTGCTGTAAAATTGCCTAAAACAAACGCCAGCTCTGCTCTGTAGTATCGATACCAAAAAGCTTGAGGGCGCAATTCTATGGCTTTATCAAACCAACTTAGCGCCTTAGGTAGGTCTTTATTCTTTTCATAGTAAAACATCGCTGCATCAAAATAGGTTTGCGCATTCGCGATTTTAGCATTCTGCATCAATTTCTCCTCAATTTGCTTAAAAACAAGTGCATCGCTATCGACAAATACAGGAATACGCACCTGAGTTTTTTCCCACTTTATTACCAAATCTCCTCCGTTGGCATGAAAATTCTCAAAATTTATGGAAAGCGTCTCACTGTACTCTTTAAGTGGCATTGCAGGAACCTTAAAACGGAGTAAATCGTTGGTTTTGTTATAACCTGCCGTTCCCCAGAGTTTGCTATTTTTATGGATAATAATGGTCCATTCTTTTTTCTGTGGTATCGTATATAAGGCGTAAGTACCTGCAGGAATCAATTGTTTGTCTATCAAAACCTCTTGATCAAATGTTATTTTAGTAGCGCTGTTTGCTCCGGTTCGCCATAGCTTTCCAAAAGGAATTAATTTTCCGAAAACAGGGCGCCCTTTGGCATTTGGCTGTCCGTAGTTTAAGCTGATGTTTGCCAGCCCTACTTGTTGTTTAATCATTACTCTAGGACTCAAACTCGCCTTCTTTATCTGAGCCGTACTCGTGGTCATGCCTAAAATGACAAACAGTAACATAACGATATTTTTCATGGGTAGTTGTGTTTTTGAATTTTGATACCCCCTTAGTCGAAACTGTTCTTTTTTCTTTGCGTTCTCTTTATTAAATAAATGTTAAACTCATTAAGTATCACAAAAGTACTGTTAGTATACAGCAAAAAAGAAGAGTACCTTTCTCTGCAGAAAGGTACTCTCACAAAAGATTAAAAACTAAAATTTTTCTGAGGTGAATACAGTACTAAAAGTCCCCCAACCTTTATTACGCCTCTAAAAAACCCGTGATTCGTTTCTAATTCTCCCTTTTATTTAATTAGCATACGCTTGGTAGCTATTTGCTTGTTTCCGATGATTAAGGTATACATATACATTCCTGAAGCTAATCCATCAGCATTGATATCTAAAGATGCTTCTCCTCTATCTTCTAATTTTATCTTTGAAACTACTTTTCCAGCTGAGTCAGTAAAAATCATATAAGCTGATGCTGTTTCATAGGGTAAATAATATTTTATAGACGAATTGCTTCCGAAAGGATTAGGTATGTTTTGATACAACGTTGCTTCTCTTTTTCGCGTAGTTACGGAGTTATCGTTAGACAAGGTTCCATTACACGCACAATTCTCTAATGCCTTTACTCTTGATAAAATAGCAGCCATCTGAGTTTCTAAGCTGGTTACTCGGTCTTGGGCTGCCGTCAAATCTGATTGCAGTTTTGTTACCAAAGGTGCCAAGTTTACCGATACCGATTTTCCGTTTTCTATCGAGATGGTCAACTCTGTACCCGATAGGCTCGCCGAAGTAAGGTTTTGATTATCTGTATTATCTAAATACTTCGCTAAATCAACAGTTTTTGCGTTCCCTGAAATACTCAGCGTATTTGTTGCCAAACTCAACTCCTGATTATCGGTATTGTCGGCATATTTTGATAAATCAATACTCGTAGCGTCGTTGGTCAAACTCAAAGTATTTCCGCTTAAAGTCAAATCTTGGTTATCCGTATTATCTAGATACTTCGCTAAATCAACAGTCTTTGCGTTTCCTGAGATGCTCAACGTGTTTGTTGCCAAACTCAACTCCTGATTATCGGTATTGTCCGCGTATTTTGATAAATCAATACTTGTCGCATCGTTGGTCAAACTCAAAGTGTTTCCGCTTAAAGTCAAATCTTGGTTATCCGTATTATCTAAATACTTCGCTAAATCAACAGTCTTTGCATTCCCTGAAATGCTCAACGTGTTTGTTGCTAAACTCAATGCCTGGTTATCGGTATTGTCCGCGTATTTTGATAAATCAATACTCGTCGCATCGTTGGTCAAACTCAAGGTATTTCCGCTTAAAGTCAAGTCTTGGTTATCGGTTCCGGTTCCGTCTTGGAGACTTGCCAAATCGATGGTGTTTCCGTTGGCTATGCTCAATTTAGTTCCGGTGAACCCAAGTGTTTGTGCATCCGTATTGTCTAAATACTTCGCTAAATCAACAGTCTTAGCATTCCCTGAAATGCTCAACGTGTTTGTTGCTAAACTCAACTCCTGGTTATCGGTATTGTCGGCATATTTTGATAAATCAATACTCGTCGCATCGTTGGTCAAACTCAAAGTGTTTCCGCTTAAAGTCAAATCTTGGTTATCGGTTCCTGTTCCGTCTTGGAGACTTGCCAAATCGATGGTATTTCCATTAGCTATACTCAATTTTGTTCCAGTGAACCCAAGTGTTTGTGCATCCGTATTGTCTAAATACTTCGCTAAATCAACAGTCTTAGCATTCCCTGAAATGCTCAACGTATTTGTTGCCAAACTCAACTCCTGATTATCGGTATTGTCGGCATATTTTGATAAATCAATACTCGTAGCGTCGTTGGTCAAACTCAAAGTGTTTCCGCTTAAAGTCAAATCTTGGTTATCCGTATTATCTAGATACTTCGCTAAGTCAACAGTTTTTGTGTTCCCTGAAATGCTCAACGTATTTGTTGCCAAACTCAACTCCTGGTTATCGGTATTGTCCGCGTATTTTGATAAATCAATACTCGTCGCATCGTTGGTCAAACTCAAAGTGTTTCCGCTTAAAGTCAAGTCTTGGTTATCGGTTCCTGTTCCGTCTTGGAGACTTGCCAAATCGATGGTGTTTCCGTTAGCAATACTCAATTTTGTTCCGGTGAACCCAAGTGTTTGTGCATCCGTATTATCTAAATACTTCGCTAAGTCAATAGTCTTTGTGTTCCCTGAAATGCTCAACGTGTTTGTTGCCAAACTCAACTCCTGATTATCGGTATTGTCCGCGTATTTTGATAAATCAATACTCGTCGCATCGTTGGTCAAACTCAAGGTATGTCCGCTTAAGGTCAAATCTTGGTTATCCGTATTATCTAGATACTTCGCTAAGTCAACAGTTTTTGCGTTTCCTGAGATGCTCAACGTGTTTGTTGCTAAACTCAACTCCTGGTTATCTGTATTGTCCGCATATTTTGATAAATCAATACTCGTAGCATCGTTGGTCAAACTCAAAGTGTTTCCGCTTAAAGTCAAATCTTGATTATCGGTTCCTGTTCCGTCTTGGAGACCTGCCAAATCGATGGTGTTTCCGTTGGCTATGCTCAATTTAGTTCCGGTGAACCCAAGTGTTTGTGCATCCGTATTGTCTAAATACTTCGCTAAGTCAACAGTCTTAGCATTCCCTGAAATGCTCAAGGTGTTTGTTGCTAAACTCAATGCCTGGTTATCGGTATTGTCCGCGTATTTTGATAAATCAATACTCGTAGCGTCATTGGTCAAACTCAAAGTATTTCCGCTTAAAGTCAAATCTTGGTTATCGGTATTGTCCGCATATTTTGATAAATCAATACTCGTGGCATCGTTGGTCAAACTCAAAGTGTTTCCGCTTAAAGTCAAATCTTGGTTATCCGTATTATCCAAATACTTCGCTAAGTCAATAGTCTTTGTGTTCCCTGAAATACTCAACGTGTTTGTTGCTAAACTCAATGCCTGGTTATCGGTATTGTCCAAATATTTAGCTAAACTAATACTCGTAGCATCGTTGGTTAAACTCAAAGTATTCTCCGTCAATCTTAAATCTTGGTTATCGGTTCCTGTTCCGTCTTGCAAACTTGCCAAATCGATAATATTTCCGTTGGCTATGCTCAACTTCGTTCCGGCCAACCCGAGTGTTTGTGCATCCGTATTATCTAAATACTTTGCCAAATTAATCGTCTTCGCGTTCCCTGAAATGCTTAACGTATTAGTTGTTAATTTTAATTCTTGACTATCTGTATTATCCAAGTACTTTGTTAAACTGACCGTGGTAGCATCATTGGTCAAACTCAAGGTATTCCCTGACAAACTCAAATTTTGATTATCGGTATTATCCTCGTATTTTGACAAGTCGATACTCGTTGCATCGTTGGTCAAACTCAAAGTATTCCCTGACAAGGTCAAATCTTGAGCATCTGTATTATCCGCGTATTTTGACAAATCGATACTCGTTGCATCGTTGGTCAAACTTAAAGTATTCCCTGACAAGGTCAAATCTTGAGCATCTGTTTGATTTACCCAACTAATGGTTCCTGCTCCATCGGTAACCATAACCTGATTGGCTTTTCCATCGGCGGCGGGCAGGGCAACACTACTAGCACTTGAACCTTTCCAAGCGCTACCATCCCAAGCAAATAGTTGTTTGATTTCCGCATCGTATACTACCATCCCTATATCGGAGCTTACTAAACTACTGGCAAGCGTGGTACGCTGTGCTGTGGTTAGTCTGTTTAATTGTAATCCTTTATTAGTTCCGGACAACTCCAAGGCAGCTTTGGTATTTGGACTATTGGTTCCTATCCCCACACTTAACGGATTGGTAGCTCCCCCTAAAACCATCGTATTTGCTGTACTCGCTACTGCAGCATTTCCGATAGCCACCGAATTATTACCACTTACAGTAGCTCCGTAACCGATAGCAATATTACTCGTGGCATCGGGAGCTCCTCCTGAATTATCAATCTCATCATTTGATTGTGCTCCTGCACC
This sequence comes from Tenacibaculum litopenaei, assembly GCF_964514025.1. Lineage (NCBI taxonomy): Bacteria > Pseudomonadati > Bacteroidota > Flavobacteriia > Flavobacteriales > Flavobacteriaceae > Tenacibaculum > Tenacibaculum litopenaei. The sequence continues at coordinate 293,272 of NZ_CAZEQT010000002.1, read as the reverse complement.
AATTACTATGGCTCGATTATTTTTTACCACGGTATTGGCTCCTATGGCTACGGACTCACTATTATCTACAGTCACTGAAGGCCCTATTCCTACTGAGTTTGTTTGTTTGATGTTTGCCTGATGTCCGATTCCTACCGAATAATCTGCATTATCACTTGCTTGAAACTTGTATCCCATCATCACGGCTCCATCAGCAGACAATAAATCACTTTCATTACCGATTCCTACGGAATAGCGTCCTCTGTTATAGGCATGATATCCCATGATTACGACATCGTTGTTCGCTGCCACAGTTGCCGATCCTATAAAAATCGTTCTATTTCTTCGGGTACTTGGCGAACCGTCAAAATTATTCGATCCCCATCCTGTTGCTGATTGTTGGGTAAAACCACTCATGGCTCCCAATCCAACATTGTCTTCTCCTTCTCTGTTCTCCGCTCCTGACTGGTACCCTACATAGGTATTTCTGTTTGCGTTGTGTATCGAGTTGGTACGATTGTTATCCCAACCTGATCGTGCCCCTACAAAGGTATTGTAATCAGCATGTTCCGTTGCTACTCCTGCAGCGGCTCCTAACATGGTATTGTACTTTCCTGCTCCAATATCAATTGCTGAAGAATCTCCGATCGAAGTATTGTGATGTCCTGTTCGTACATCACTCATCGCTTCACTACCGACAGCGGTATTTCGATATCCTGTCTCTGCCGATATTCCAGCTTCGTTTCCAATAAAAACTTGTTTATAACCGGTAGTATTTGACATCCCAGCATCTTCTCCTATAAACACATTTTCATATCCAGTAGTATTTCGAGTTCCTGACTCTTCCCCCACGAAGGTATTATCATATCCTGTGGTATTGTATTCTCCTGATTCAGTTCCTATGAAGGTATTATCCCCCCCTGTTGTCGTATGACGTCCAGACTCAAAACCTATAAATGTATTATCAAATCCAGTGGTATTTAAGTGACCTGCGTAGTACCCGATAAAAGTACTTTCACTAGTCGTGGTATTCTTACCGGCTGCAAATCCTAAAAAGGTTGAAAATCTCGCAGTGGTCAGAGCAGATCCTGTACTATCTCCATACAGCGTATTAAAGTTACCAGAGGTTAATTTGACTCCAGACCCCTGCCCGGAAGTTTCATTTAAAAGTTGTGCCTGTACAACTACATTGGCCAACAGTAATAGCAAAATAAATAGGCTATTATTTAAAGAGGTTTTCATGGGTAATAAATTTATCGGTGAACTTTCCGAATCGTCTCATGCGCAACTTTAAGCGCGATTTACAAACGAGAAACCGGGAATGCTTCACTTGTGTCCGACAAAACTAGTTCGAGAAAAGGTGTTTTTCCTGTTTTACACCTATACAAACGGCTATACAAAAACAAAACAACCACTGATTATCAACACATTAACACACTACCTAATCTAAACCGACTCCCAATTTCAAATTTTGACTTGATTAATACCGTATCTTTGAATCCAATGAAAAACAGGAATTTTATACCGTGGATTTTGTTCGTTTTTAGCTTTGTAGTCTATGCGATCTGTGCTCCCAATTCAATCACTTTTTGGGACAGTCCAGAGTTTATTGCTAGCAACTACAAACTACAAGTCACCCATCCGCCAGGAGCTCCTTTGTATATGTTACTTGCCAATGTTATCATTTCAATAAGCCCTATCAATTCCATTGCTCTTGTATGTAATCTTATTTCGGCCTTCTTTGGCGCTATAACAGTTGCAGTCGTTTATCTGATTAGCCGTAAAATCGCATATCGACAGCTCACTAAAAAAATATCAAATCCCCCCCAATGGTTACCAGAAGCTTGTGGCATAGTGGCCAGTTTAACACTGGCCTTTATTCACAGTTTTTGGGTAGCCGCAACCGAAGCAGAAGTATATACCTTATCCTTTTTGTTTATGGTAGTATTATGGTATACGGCCATTATCTGGACAGAAACCGAAAATCCGTTAAAAGCGCAACGTCTATTGGTACTCATGTCGTTTTTAATAGGCCTTTCTTCCTGCGTACACCTTATTAACATCTCTATAAGTATCCCTTTATCGGTACTGTTTATTACAAAACGACGAACTATTTCGCTAAAAAACTTACTACTAAGTCTTGTTATTGGTATTGCCTTGTTTGTATTTATCTACGGATTCTTGATTCAAGGATTTCTGACCTTGGCCATCAAAGTTGACAGCTACTTGGTAAATCAACAAACATGGAGTGTCAATTCCGGGTTGGTAGTACTCTACCTCAGCACGCTTGCTATACTGCTTTTTACTTCTTGGTACAGCTTAAAAAAACAATATCGAACTACCTTATTAATTAGTACTTGCTTGTTCTTTTTTTACGTAGGTATTAGTCCTTATGGTAGTAGTATACTAAGGTCAGCTGCAAAAACCCCCATTTCCAACAATCCTGCTAACAGTATTGCTTTGTTGCGTTATCTCAGAGCAGAACAATTTGGAATCAGTGCAGTCCCCTTGATCAAAGGTGCTTATTTCAATGCTCCGCTCGATAAAAACCAACCGCTACTGCACGGGAAGCCTCGAGTTATTTACGATGTAGCAACCAAAAAATACATCGAAGTTGACAATGGTAGCTTCAACCGTGAAAACTACGCCCCTGAATTTTCTAGTTATTTTCCTAGAATGTACAGCCGTAAACCTGCTGACATAACCGGATACAATTCGTGGACTGCGATAAAAGGCACTCCTGTAAGCTATACCATACAGGGAAAAACAGAAAGCTTACGGAAACCTACCTTTTCTGAAAATCTTAGTTTTTTCTACAACTATCAAGTAAACTGGCTGTATCTACGGTATTTATTCTGGAACTTTATTGGGCAACAAAACAGCTTTAAAGGAAATGGGACGATACTCTACGGTAACTGGAGCAGTGGTATTACTTTTATAGATGCACAGCGATTGGGAAATGCTTCGGCAAGGCCTCAACATTTTAAAAACGACCCGAGTAACGATGTTTACTACGGTATTCCTTTAATTATCGGTTTTTTAGGATTGCTATCACTGCGTAAAACCCCGATTCATTTTTACAGTTCCTTACTCTTCTTTTTTACTTTTGGTTTAGGCATCACACTCTATGTGAATCCAACACCCACTAGTATACTGATCCGAGAACGCGACTATATTTTTATAGGATCCTTTATTCCTTTTTGTATTTGGATTGGTCTTGCCATTATTCCGTGTTATTTGCAATTGTCACTCATAAAAAAACACAGCATTCGTTTAGGAGCACTCACCCTGCTGTTCGCACTTGTCGTTCCTTTACAGCTATTACTCAAAGGGTGGGACAATCACAATAGAACTGAAATCAATTTTCCTAGAACCTTTGCAAAAAGCTATCTTGACTCCTGCCCTGCAAATAGCATCCTGATAACGAATGGTGATAATATGACTTTTCCGCTGTGGTATTTACAAGAGGTTGAAAATTACCGAACCGATGTGCGCGTTATCAATTACGATCAGCTCACTCTCGCTTGGTACTTAGAGAAACTAAAATCCACACAAAACAAGGCGAAAAAGCTGGCTTTTACACTTCCAAAGCAGCTTTATCAAAAAGGTCCACAACACCTATTACCGCTTCAAAAAGAAACTAACAAGGCCGTTGACCTCACCACGCTATTTGATTTTTTATCGAGTCCTAACACTGCGATTTCTTGGAATGGCAAACAGCAACACTACCTTCCTTCAGATGTTTTTTCCATTGCTATTGACAGCGCTGCATTTTCTGATAGCTATCAACCCCAATATGACAAGTTCAAACACCTAAAAACCATCACTTGGAAATACAGTAAAGCGTTTTATGCAATCAATGACTTGAGCATACTCAACATCATTCAGAACAACCTGCACAAAATGCCAATTGCCTTTGCACTCAACGGAGCTACTTCACATTTTGTAGGCCTACAAGCGCACACCATTCAACACGGAATGGTAGCCTTACTCGCACCTATTCAAACCAAAGCTCCCGGATACAATCCCAAACTCGTAGATACGGACAATTCACTTTCTGTGATGGTAAACAAGGCCAACTATAAAGCTCCGAGTTCCGAACATCCGGTTATTGGTTTCGAGCAACTGAACTACACACAGCAAATACTGAGGCGTAATTATTATTTTCTAGCGCAAGCACTATTGGAAGAAGGTAAAAACGAAGCGGCTTTACGTACCCTAGATTATTGTTCACAGGTATTTCCGAATAGCACTGTCCCCTTTAAGCAATATGCCTTTGCTTTAGGGAAACTGTATATCAAAGCAGGAAAATTAACACAGGGAAAAGACATTTGTACCCAAGCGATCCGAAATATCAAAGAAGAATTGATTTGGATTACAGCAGTACATCCTGAGCATCCTATTATCAATGTACAATACGCCACAAGATTACACGGTATGTATGAACAAATGCTACAACAATATACCTCTTTAGTACCTCAAGCATCGGGGCAGCTAAAAAAGGAATATCATCAAGTAACTGCTACTTTTCAATCGTGGCACCAAGTTCATTGGCCTTATTAAATTTTCACCATGCTATACTCTACCGAAGTCACCTCCTCTAAAATTATCTCGGACACACCACTGTATGCCCGTACCAGAAAAGCTTACGAAATAGTACAACCCTGGATCGCTGGCAATACGCTAGAAATAGGTTGTGGTGAAGGCTATGGCATTGACATATACAAAGAAAACACGAGCTCGTTAACGCTTATCGACAAATCGTCACAGGCGGTATCGCTACTTCGACAAAAACATCCTAAGGCATGCGTTATCAAGAAAAGGGTTCCTGAACTTACGGGGATTCCAGACAATAGTTTTGATTCAATTATTGCATTTCAAGTAATTGAGCACCTCGACAATGATCGCTTATTCTTAAACGAAATTCACCGAGTGCTAAAACCAGGAGGAAAAGCCTATATCACCACTCCCAACAAATCAAAAACAATTGTTTCAAATCCTTGGCACTACAGAGAATACAACTTAAATGAGCTCAACAGCTTGTTGGCTGGTACTTTTGGCAAGTTCGACATCAAAGGAATTAAAGGGAATGCCATCACTGATGCCTACTACGCTAACAACAAGGCTTCTGTTACCAGGATACTTCAGTTCGACCTACTCAAATTGCATCGAATACTTCCTGACACTTTGCTAAAAGTGCCCTACGAGCTACTCAATCGCATCAACCGACTCTACCTACTAAAAAAGAATCCAACGCACATACAGTCGATTACCTCAGACGATTATCAACTCGACACCTGTTCGGAAGGCACCTTAGACTTTTTCTGTGTTCTAGAAAAAAGAGCTTCTTAATCGAGGTATTCGACGAGGCTTATTTCTTTGGGTGCCTTAATTTTTTTACGAAGTCTGTATCTGCTAATAAAAATACTCTCTACAGAAATCCCTAATATATTGGCGATTTCCTGATTATCAAGTCCCAATTTCTCAAGGGCTACCAGGCGTTCTTCTGCCTTGGTAAGTTTATAACCTTTACTCTTAATATTTCCGAAAAAACTCGGATGCACTTTTACAAATTTATCCTTAAAAACATACCAATCATCTTTCGTCAATATCTTGGAGCTCAACAGCTCCTGAACGGTATCCACTATATTTTTTTCCGTAACCTGTTCTTTGAGTTCTTCTAACTGATTTTTTAACGACTGCTGTTCTTTACTTCGCTCTAGTAACTGCTGTGTATAGGTGGTCAGTTCTTTGGTATTGCGATCAAGTGCTCGCTTCAGTTCTTTCTTTTTCCTGCGTTCCCTCCAAAAGATTCCAACAGCTACAAGGATTACTGAAAATAGTATGGCCACAAGTGTATTTCTCTTACTACTGGCCAGCTCTTTGTCCTTTTCAAGCTCGGTAATTGCGGCCTCCTTCTTAATTAGTTCCTTTTCTTTTTCGGCAGTTTCAAACCTCGTTTGGTGAAAAGCAAAAGCGTTTAACAAGGTCTGTTTATTCACAGAATCTCTTAGTTGATTGTAGTTTTTTTGGTGTTCTAAGGCCTTATTGGGATTGTTTAGCTTTTCATAAATCTCTCCCAATAATTTTTCTACTTCTATGCCATAGAGATTTTCAACCCCTGAATTCGATGAAACCCCTTTGTAATCTCCGAGTAGTGATAAAGCCTCCCTATATCGTTTTTTTTCAAGCAAGTACTTTACCTTATCTGGTTTCACACTGCTTAACAAGTACTTGTTACGAATCTTTTTTTCTACTTCCAATAATTCTCGATAAACACTATCAGCAGCTTTCATATTCTTTTCTGCCAATAGCGACCGTAGTAATACCGCCTTATATTGCATTCCTCTACTACTCACCGTAGTGATGTCTTTGTTGTATTTATTATAGGCTTCTGAAGAATCGAGATATTGCTTAGCCACCTGTAGTTGCTGATCTTTCAAGGCCTCTTCTGCCAGAGATAAATAACAAAATCCCACAAAAAAATTGGCCTTTAACGCCTTGGCCTTCTCCAATTCAACGCTTGTTTTTTCATTCGCTATATCGCGTAAACCAATTCTTCGATACAACAGTAAACTCTCACCAGCCACGCTAAACATATAATTGTAATCTTTTAAAATCTCATAGAGATCTTTCGCCTTTTCGTATTTTTCTATGGCCGTAATAAAGTCACCAGAATTGGAACTTGCCTGCCCAGAAAAGAAATAGGCATCGGCTGAAAATATTGAATCTTTGGCCTCTAAAAACAGGGCGGCAGCCTTATCAAAATCTCCAATAGCATTATGGTAATCTAGCTCTGACGACTTGAGTCCTGCCCTTTTGAGCAATAGGTGTGCTTCTGAATTTTTCTTTTTAAAATGTGGCTTAAAGGCGAGCATGGCTTCGCACAACTCCTTCCCTTTTTTGATTTCTCCTACTATGATGTACTGTTGAATAATAAACCTCGACTTCGATGCCATCAGGTCGTATTCCTTTAGTTCTTTTGCCAACGCTACATATTCCTGTAACCTCGGAATCAAGTTTTTGTGATTTCCTCGAATCATCGCTCTCGTAAGTTGATCAAGAACCTTTAATTTCGCTGGCTTCCCTGAAGTTGTCTCAACAACACGCTGTAAAGAGTCTATTTCTTTTTGAGCGACGCTGTGATGGACCCAAAATATACTCAGCAACATAAATGCAATACATCTCATAAATAACAACAATACTAATTATACGATTAATTTAATGCGAGGAGTTCGGTTAGTACCTCGATATCTGATTCGGGTAAAAATATAAAAAATAACGGCACCAAAAGGGCAATGAAAATTCTGTTTCTATCTCCTTTGTACATATTTATCCGCTCTGTTAAACACAACAAAGTACAACGAAGTCGTATTCAATAACACCTTTATCTCCTCGCATTAAATTTGCGCATTGCTTAATTTGAGCTATCTTCGGTTCCCAAAATCGCTAACATCCTTATAAATGGCTATCCTTTATCAGCTTCAACATCGTTTACTACCAAGCAAAAGCACCGTGATCAACACCTACAGTTTTACTGCTTTGCTGTTTCTTTGTGTGCTATCGGTACATGCACAAACGACAGAAAAAGCCTTTACTAAAGACTTAGTCATTTCAATCCAAGGTGACTCCATCGCGGCGAATGCACTAATTGCCAAGGGAACGAATTTAAAAGAAACGGTAGTATTACTGCACGGACTTCCTGGGAATGAAAAAAATCTGGATTTAGCTGAGTTCTTGCGCCAACGAGGAAAAAACGTCATTTATTTTAACTACCGAGGATCATGGGGAAGTCAAGGTCAGTTTCGTTATACACACTGCTTGGAAGACATTGCCAACGTACTTGATTATCTGAACTCTCAAACAATAGCTGAGCAACTCAGAATTAAAAGAAATGCCTTTACACTTATCGGACACAGCTTAGGAGGAGGGATCGCTGTCCTGCACGGAATGAAAGATTCCCGTGTTCAACGCATCATTGCAATATCGGCATTTAATGTTGGAGCGGTATTAAAGAACAACAATTCTGTTGCAGAACTCCAGGAATTCCAAAACTATCTGCGTGCTCAATTCATGTTAAATATCAATCCTACTGACTTTCTGAAAGAACTACTGCAACACAAACAGCAATGGGATGTATCTCGCATGACAAGCACACAACATCGTCCGGCCTTATTGTTTATCGATGAAAACAGCCGCAATACCCAATGGATACAGAACATGCAACACAGTGAACATCATATTATACCCTCTGACCACTCATTTTCAGACAAACGCCTTGCCTTAAACAAGTTCATACTTCAATGGCTTCACAAACACTAAAAACAATATAATACCTGTTATGAAAACCTACAATCGCGCAAAAACCGCTGACTTTTATTTTGAAAAAGTAGCCTCTGGGAGTTTAGAATTTTCTAAACTGAGAAAAACCCTAGAAAACGAAGATATTGAAAAGGAAGAAATTGACTTTCTCGTTCCGTATATAGACAGAAAACTCCTTAGAGTTGCCCAAGTACAGGCAGCTCACAAAATTGGAAAAAATATATTTTACAGCGGTCTAGTTCTCAGTGTTATTGGACTCGTAATCACACTGGGATCCCTCTTTGGTCTTTTTGACTCAAAGGGTATCGGAATCATTGCTTATGGTCCTATTGTCGGTGGGTTAGCCACTACTTTCATAGGAAAATCAAATATGGACCGCAATTAAGTCTTCTCGCAAGGCGTGAAATTTAATGCTTGTCACGTCTTGCGAATAACTGATGATACTGGAAAAATAGGATGGTTAATTCATCCTATTTTTTATCCCCCAGAAGTTGTTCTCGTACAATCTCTTGCATCTAAGGTACCATTCGAGCAATAATTCCCATCCGGAATACACCCAGAACAAACAGCACAAGCTTCTGTTGTACAAACAGTTTCACCGATGTACATTAAATTAAAATTTCCTATTTTATTCTTTTCTTTTTTAAATTTAGAAGAGTCATTTAATAAAGCTACAGTTGATATAGAATCATCTGTATTAGTAAATCTTATGTAATACTTTCCTTCTATTTCTAAAATATCAAAGGATTTACCTTTCTTATTAAGATCATATTTAGATGAATACGCAGTAAAAGAATTGATGAGCTCATCATTCGATATTGCTAATTTAACAGAGTTGTCACTTTTGTAAGCCACTTTTGTTCCTACAAAACCTTTCGAAGAAAAATCGACAGACTTTAATTCATTAGGAATTTGTTCATTTTTATCACAGCTGATAAACATAGCACCTATCAAAACTGACGTCAATAAGATAAAAATTAGTAATCTTGAATTTTTCATAATTTAAGATTTTAATACGTTGAGAAGTAATAAATAGTAGTACCAATTCTAAGTACAGGATTTGTAAGTAATTTTAATTTATTTGCTTTATTTGATCTTTGATATGCTTATAAAACAGCAATCCTAATCCTGCTATACAATGCCATTGTAATTTCTATTCCAAAATACCTGTGAGCTATCAATTGCTGACTCAGAATTTATAATATTGTTTTATTGATTGGATAAATCAATGGTCAGATCGTTTTGTAGACGCTTAAAAGTACTAATAATGAGATCAAAAACCAAACAGCGGATAAAAAAAACCACTAATTATCAAACACATACACCTCCTACTTTTAACAAAAAACAAGAACCTTATAGTAGCCCAAACGCCCCATCCACTAGAAAATCCCACGACTTGTTTATCAATAAAAACAACAGCTAAAAACGTTTTTTTAACTACCTTTCATCCTTCAAAATCGGTTCTGGTACTCCTAGACCACTAAAACAAATCGCTGTGAAAATACTCGTAAAAATCCTCAAGTGGACAGGTAAAATAATCTCGGGAACTATACTTTTTATCATGATCGTAGGCCTGTGTTATCGTTTGGCCAGTACTCCACCCATTCCACCTGGAAAACTAGTTGATATAAAAGGCACTAACCTCCATATTCGAGCAGAAGGTCCTCGCAATACATTACCAACACTGGTTTTAGAGAGTGGTGCTGGGGGAAACACTGATATGTTCCACTGGATCGCTGAGGGAATGAAACAACAGATGAGAGTGGTTCGTTATGACCGAGAAGGTAAAGGTTTTAGCGAAGCCTGTACCGAAAGCATGACTCCAGAAGACTACGCCCAGCAACTGCACGACCTCCTCAAGAAAAATGGTGAAGCGCCCCCTTATATTATGGTAGGACACTCCATGGGAGGCCCGTATATCAGTATTTTTAGAGAGTTGTTTCCCGATGAAGTCAAAGGTATGATTTACATTGATGCTAGTCATCCCGAACAATGGAAACGTCTCGCTCAAAAAGAATTGGTACCAAAAGCACAGGTACCCTTACTAAAATTTGCTGCATTGCTTGCTGATATGGGAATTTCAGGAGCCTACAGCGCCATCACCACCCCTGCACCTCGCAAGGATGGACTCCCTAAACTTTGTGGACTGCGCGAACAGCTGTTAAGAAAATATTCCGGTAAAATTTACCACCGATACTTACAAGAAAATACTTTCAATTCACAGCTACTCCAAAGAGCTGCCCAAGTTCGTGATTTAGACTCTTTACCACTACTCGTTTTTACGGCTAAGGAACAATATCGGGAGGCACAAAAAGTAAAATACCGCAATCAGGGTATCCAACCAGAACAGGAGATTGCACTATGGTTTCAAATGCAAAAGGAGCTAAAAGAACGTTCCACCCGAGGACAACAATTTATTATGGATGCCACCCACGGAACTATCCTAACTCAAAAACATAACGCTGATTTTATCAATGACAAGCTACGTACTATGGTCGGCATGGTGAAATAAGCCGAGAAATCTAGTTACGACAAGTCTACAATTCTCTTACATGAAAGAATAGATACCACCATAAATAGCTATTAAAATGAAGCTAGTACATCAACCAAAATATTCGTATTTTTCAATAACTACAAACCCTAGTCTTATGGATAAACTTATAATCATCTTTTTCTTATTACTCTTCGGCAGCGGATATGCTCAAACTTCAAAAAGCATCCTAAGCAAAGAAATCTTAGAATACATTGATGAACATTACTTTTACGGTAGCAAATACTCTCCTATGATTACCACGCACAGAGTTCATCCTCGAAAAAAGCTTTCAAAAAACCCTGCGCTTGAAACGCTTTATATTTTAGAATTACGCGATATTGAAAAACATACCAGTCGTAAAGCGTTGGCATTAGTCGAAGAAAAAAACTGGGATAGTATTCAGAAGCGTACCAAATACAGGGGTAAAAAAGAATTTCACTATAACGATAAACAAGAGGTAGCAAAAATTAAAGCCGGGGTTACCAAGTACCTCTTTCGTCAAACAGGTACTAATACCTATGAATGTGATTATTACGAACGAGATAAGCTGTACTCAAAACAAACCTATGAATACTTTAAAGGAGACCTACTTAAAAAATTCACCTCTCACTATGAAGACGGAAAACTTCTCTTTTCCAAAACTTACATCTACGATGCTAATGACGTTCTAAGAGAAATTGTACAAATAGATCCTAAATGGGATACTCATACCTATGCGTTAAAATTCACCTATACGAAGAACGCTGTGCTAGTGACCAAGAAGGAAAAAAATGCGGCGACCTATAAAAACTACGTCCGTCTAACTATAGACAACAACTCCTATCACATAACTCGATACAGCCTCGACAAGGACCGCATCGAAAGTGATATTATTTTTACCCTCAACAAAAACAACCTCATGCAAGAACGCAAAGAAATCTCGCGTAATTACCTCGCTGTCAAAAGCGCAAGTAAAAAAGGCATCGTGGACTACGGTAAAACTATCGATTTGCAACAATTGGTTATACTCGATAATTACTACCAATTAATTACGCAAACCCAAAGTAGTATTGACAAGGAGCAGTACAAAGATGTAGTTGACATCTACCTAAATCGCTATGACGATTTGAATTTATGGATTGACTCTCCTAAAAACCGAGGAGCTACCGGAGGATTTATCTTTCTCTACAAATTCCGCAACTAACTCATTCCCAAATTACTTTGCTATGATGACAGCATTTAGAAAAATAAAAAGACCTGAACCAACGGAGTACCCCTCCTATTCTCAACCTTATTTCGATCTTATTGAAACAAATGATGACATACTTCGGGTACTCCACGACAACTTCATTGCCCTAAAAGAACTCATCTTTTCTTTAAACGAGGAACAACTTCGCTATGTATACGCCAAAGATAAATGGACGATTAAGGAAATATTAGTGCACAATATTGACGATGAACGAATTTTCACTTACCGTGCTTTGTGTTATGCTCGTAATGATCAAACAGTACTTCCTGGCTTTGAAGAAAAACAGTATGCCGCGTACGCAGCTGCCAACGAGCGAAGTTTAGACAGCATCTTTGACGAGTACTGGCAAGTAAGACTCGCTACCCTAAAACTGTTTCAATACTTGCCAGAAGCCGCTTTACTGCGTAAAGGGAAGCTGCTCGATGCCAACGGAAATCCTTCGAATGAACGAACAGTGCGCGCTATGGTTTATCATATTGCTGGCCATGAGCTGAACCATATAAAAGTTATAAAAGAGCGCTACCTAAAAACGCATGTTGACAACATAAACGGCCTCGACATAAACTCCAAACACACTAAAACGTAAAAACAAGCTATGAACCTAAGAATCCTATTTTTTTCACTGTTCATATATTTCAATTGCTATTCACAAAATTTAGACAATAAAAACCCTATTCGAGTAGTATTGATGAACTGCTACGAAGGCAGTGATCGGGAAGAAACAAAAATTGATTTTTCTGACTATTTCGCTGTCTATGCAAAGGAAAAGCAGGGAATAACCAATTTCAAAATAAAAAAACACCATGCCAGTAATACTGTTACCCCGAAATTTCTAATCAAAGGATTGGATTTTATAAAGGATTCAACCAATGGTCGATGGATTGATCGTAAAATGTATCCTGGAGAAACCATAATCTTCAAAGTTCCCAATGTAGCGAATGAGGAGCATAGTACCTACTATTCGATATATATAAAAGGGAAGGTCATAGAAACTAAAAACAATGTATTTCCATACTTTAAAGGAATTAAAGATTATGAATTGAGAGTCGCTTCTGAAAAAAGGAATGAGAGTTTAGTTAAAATAAATATTGGCTCTTGGTCAGCGGGTGGATTTGAAGGTGGAATTTATCTTTATTGGATTGGAGATTTGAATGGAGATAACCGACTTGATATGTTAATTGGGACTTCTGTTCATTATGCTGGTATAGAATTGATCCTCTATTTGTCAGACAAAACAGAGAAAAAACTATTTGTTAAACACAGAGTTGGGAGTTGCTCTTCTTGCTAAAAAACAACAGCTAACAAACATAAACCAGGTAAATTCAATAACTTTGAAACAAAAAAATTGAATAATTTAAGAATACAAGTAAAAAAATTTAACCTATGAATTCAACAATACTTACAGCGCTCCTAATTATAGGAGTTGGTGGTTTCCTATATTGGGCCTATTTACCAGATTATAGAAGAAATCCAACAGAATTTATTCGAACTTTAATTGGGATGCCACTTGGAATGTTTCTTGGATTAGTCGGTCACTACTCCTTAAACTAAAAATTAAAAAAATGGGCCATTCAAGAGAAAAAAGAAAGGAAAACTAAATAAGAAAACACGATAGCCATAGAAACTAGTATGAATATAAGTTTTGATCTTGACAGTACGCTTATTCCAAATGGAAAAGAATTTGAAACGGAAAAAGTAAGTCGTTTTGCTAAATTTCTTGGGATTGAAGAAATACGAAAAGGAACTGTAGCATTGATGTCGGATTTACAACTCCAAGGACATCTAATTCATAGATACACAACCTCGTTTCGGTCAAAAAGAAGTATCAAACGCACTTTTAGATACTATGGAATAACGATAAATCGAATCGTAAATGAGACAGAAAACCGACGTGTTTAAAAAAATCGTGCTATTCATTCCTCCAAATTCCCGCCTGCTTTTAATTTTGACATACATATTGATGATTTAGAAGGTGTTGAACGAGAAGCCAAAAACTATAATTTTAAAATGATACGCATCAAACCTACTGACAACGATTGGGCACAGAAGATAAAAATGATCTTAGCGCTAGACGGCAAAAACCACAACGAATGCAACTAAATCTCACTGTTCTAAAGAACCAAAACTGTTCAGTAAGGCTACCCTTTAAAATACTCAAAACAACGATACCTACAACATTATACATGAACAGACATGTCTGAAGGTCGCTTCGTCAACTACCAAATGATTTAGACAATAAAAATTAAAAGCCCCGTAAATACCATTAAACTATTTCACTTTTTTTATTTCAACTGATTTTCCACTGCAAGCCATAAAAAATATTTACTATTTTTCCGAAAAAAAAAAGAAGCATCAATGAACCACTATAGCTCTGAAAAAAAACAAGAATATTCAGCACAGGAAATTTTAAAACAGCTCGATCAATGCGCTGAAAATTTCACCTTTCCAATGTTAGACAATGGATATATTTATCCTATTCACTCCAAATTGAGTGCCTACAGAGATGAAAAACGATGGGTTTTACTCATCGAGGTAATCGGATTTAGTTATCGTGGAGGAGGACACAATGGAATTACTAACTGCCTACACATTTTTGGAAACAGTATCGCTACTATCCCCGGAACAGACAATGCTAACTTTTTGTACCTAACGGATAACAGTCCAGAGAGCCTGACTTTCGACGAAGAATATATGGAAAGCCTAAACCCACAGGCCAAAACCATGCTTTTGCGCGGAGAAGAATTTCGAATTAATCACAACAGAGAATTTTATCTGAAGAAAGGAATCGAACTCGAAGAAGAAAACGAAATTTATGTTTGGGAATTTATGAGAGGCCTAGTACCTGAATACAATAAGAAACTCGAAGCTACAGACCTGGAAATAAGAGAACGCATTCCATCAGATTTACCAAAAATCATGGAACTTACCGAATGGTATCATCCAGATTGTGCGAATTCGGAACTTCCGAGTACTAACGAAACCTTTCAACAACTCGCCAAAGTATTAGAAACTGGAGAAACAGTATTTTACAACCCTACACATAAGCCAAATTCTCATTGGAAACATTGGCCAGATGGAGGGTCATTGTAAAGCAATAGGCCTGTAATAAGGATACGCAATTTACTTTGCCAGTCCAACCCTAGTAGCCTTCGATCGATCGTGTTAACAATAATCTCTATCATAAGTTTCGCTAGAGAAAAGAATATACGACTACAGCTTGGCGAGGATGATTAGGATGATGCAAACGAATAAACTGTCCTACTTTACAACCAACTCCTCAATTCGAATGAATTTGCGATAACGGAAACCTGAACAATAAAACTAAAATCCTAAATGCAATCGAAGCTAAGGAGACCACCTGCCAACTAAAAGTAGTAAGGCTAGTAACGAGTTGTTGAATACTACAAATCATTCGGTATCCATACTGCTCTCGCCTAGCAATTTCAAAAAAGTTTTGTCCTTCAGAAAAACCTATAAATCTCTAAAAGTTCCATCCTTTTAAGTAACTTTACAAAAAAAAAGCTAATAAACTACACTGACGTGATACCTTTTGACAAAGCACTACTAAAAATAGTCTGTGGGACAATCATTGCCCTCCTTTTCCTAATTTATTACCGACAAAACAAAAATCAATCCGCAATTACATCTACATCTGAAAAAATGAAACCTAATTTTTATTCATTGAATGATGGAAACCAAAATGATCGGATCATATCCATCCAAATTTCACAAAAATGGCTGGATTCGATAAAATCAAACTTTGACTGGAATGAGTTTGACGAATACGATAATAGATTGTGGGAATACATGTATAAACTCTTTGATGAATCCATAGAAAAAAGCGGAATAGCAGATGAAAAGGAGTTGTGGAATACCCTAAATCGCGAACAAAAGATATTTTGGGCTTTTTTAGCATTTAACGGAGATACTGACAATGGTGGAGTTTTTCAATTTATTTTCAACCGTCCTGAGTTTATCATTTCCGTTGCTGAGACTTTTGAAGAATTAGGTATGACAACACTCACTAAAGATTACCACAACGTTCTGGACGAATTAAGTGGAAAATCTTCGAAAATCGGTGACCTAAAAACGGTCTTTAATGACGATTCAAAAAATTGGAGTAAAAGATGGAAGGCATTCTCTGAAGGGTATAAAGAGTTAATATCAGCTCAAAAAATCGAACTTTATTACTACGAAAAAGCGTTTAAAAAGAAGCTATACCAAAAAATTACTGAGCGCATCGAACGCAACATGGATAAATTTGCAACCATAGTCGAATAAAAAAAATCAACAAACATTTCTACAGCGAATAAGAGTAAAGTTGAGCTGTTCGTTTGCTAGCAGCTACTAATAATAACTGAAAAAAAAACAGCAATCATGTTAGACAAAATATACACCAACCTAACTAAAAAAGAACTGAAACAAGCGCTAATTATCCATTACGCTTTATGCATCACCTCAGTTGGAGTTCCAATACTACTGGTACTGCTCGGGTATTTTTTAAATGGAAAAGTTTACATCAATTACTTCCTACTCATTTTTTTACTATTGTTTATCTGGTCGGTATTCAATATAGATTTTCTAAAAAAGAAAAATGGTAGGAGCTCCAAATAAATGCTAGATTACAATGCCAACACACCATTGCTAGTATACTGTATGTATTTTAACCTCAAATAAACAAATTGTATGCGATTGATAAGAACGAAAAATAGATTAAAAATAGCAGTCGAAAAAGAAAACGAAAAAACCTTAATTAAATGTTTAAATTTCGAAAATTATAAAAATTTTGATCCTAGTCAATATGAATTGATTGAAAAAGCTCTTTATGGAAAATGGCATACTCAACACGAAGACCTAATAAGTGCCATTTCTTTCGGAGGTTTAAAAGACGATCGATTCGTTGAACCAATTATGGACATTGCTCTGAAAGGAGAAATTTTCAGACCCTTTGATGATGAATTAGAAGCCACTTTAAGAAAATGTGTCCACGCTTTAAAAATGATTGACTCAGAAAAATCAAAAAATGCAATTAGAAGACTTAAAGAACTCAATAACGATAATGTGAAAGTCGTTTTAGAGATGTACAAAGACTAACGGAATCCTCTAAGCGTTTTGTTTACAAAAGAGCTCCCTAAAACAACACTTCAAACGAACAAATTAACACACGTTATTTGTGAAGAGTTTTCTGGAATAAAAGCTGGTATTAAATCAAATAATGATATAAAAAACAACAAAGGTTTGAAAACGAAAGCTTATAAGGCTGAGTATTTAGTTGGCTTTAGAAGAGGTTATACATAAGGGTAAAAGTATTAAAGCGAGACTAAACATCAACAAGAACCTTTGTAAGACTTTTACAGATTATAATAAACCTTTTGAATTAGATTTCTATCAAACATATCTTAACCTAGCAACAACCGTTCAAAAAAGTAGGTTCCGATATACCTATATAGCTCAATTTGAAAATTTGGTAAATATCGATCAAGAACTTGAAGAATTTGATAATACGATAAGGTTAATTGAAATATACCAAACAGAATAAAAGAAATATATCACCGATGCTATGGATAAAAAAGGATTTGAAGTAATAATAGGAAACTATATTTACCAAAATTACAAACCGCCAATGAATAAAGACAGAACAACTAACTAAAGATCCTACCAAACCGTTGTATATAATTTAGAAAACGTAATGAAATTAGAAATACCATTTGACGAAAACATCTATTCAGAACAAACTACACTGTACTTTAACCAATTCTGGAATAAAAATCTGAAGAAAAATAAGGAACGAATTTATTGGGCAATTCCTTTAACAATTGTCGGAATATTCTTAGTTAAGAAAGAAAATAATTTAGGCTTCTTTTCGCTAGGAATCGGAATACACTACCTAATAAACTTTTATACTTATTATCGCCATTATAAAACGATTAAAACTAAACATTTTGAACTAACCAATTCTGAAATCGATGGACAAAAATCTGCAGGACAAAGTACAATTTTGGAGTTTAATGAAGAATACTTCCGCTACAAGAATTATAAATATGACACAAAAATTAAATGGAATGCCTTCAAAAATTATCAGGTAATTGATAAAAACCTTTTTCTTGATCTCGAAATTGGATACAAACCTTCGTATATTCTGGGAGAAAAAGAAGTTGGTAAAGAAAAGTTTAATGAAATAGTTGAATTTATAAAGAAGAAAAGTAAACAATTTGGTAAAAATTAAGGATGCACTGCAGCAATACTATGAAGCATTGCTCCTTCTTGCCCGACTCCGTAAATCGAGTCGGTTGTTCTACTCGGTTTGTCTTTGCTAAACTTACCACAACCCCTTGTTCATATTAATAACTTAACCATTGTACACAAACCAAAAAAAAATGAAAAATCAGTTAAAAATACTGCTACTGTTCTTCACTTTGATTTCTTTTAAAGGACAAACCAAAATTAAATGTGAATCGAATATTGAAACGGCTAAAATGATCCAAGAGACTCCTCTAACGGTATCGCAGCATACCGAATCAATTGCTGAACAGTGGAATTATATGGTTTTTGAAAAAGGAGGCTGTCTGGGTGGTACTCAGTACATCTCTGAAAAAAAGAGAGAAATTCCGACTATGGTTTTTAGTGAAAAGGAATGGAAACAATTTGCGAAAAATGAGAAAACAGCTTTGACTGAATTTCTAATCACTAAACTTTCTGATACCGCAAAGACTAAGGTACATACTTGTCCCTTTTTTAGTACTACTCATGAAGAAATGGCGATCTATGCTCTTCAACATATCCACGGTAAAAATTGGTATGATTTTTCTGAATTCAATGATTCCAAATACAAAGTATTTAAAAGTGCTACAGAGCAACCTCAAATATGGTTACAGCATGTACTCAATAACAAAACAAAACGATCTGCATTAGCGCAACTATATCGTGACGAACTGAAAAATTAAAAACCAGAGATCTCATCAAGTATTTACTTCGTGCTGAAATTAATTACGCTAGAGAATCAACCTATTACAGATTTAGAATTAACACAAAGAACAGCTTAAAATGAGTTCAAAATCAATTGAGCAACTAGAAAACGACTATTGGAAAAAACCTTCAGAATTCCCAACCGCCTTGGTTAAAAAATGTTTTGAATACAGAAAAATTAAAGTTTCAGAATTGACAATAGCACAAATCCGTCTTCTGATTTCACAAAAAATTGGACTTGCATATTTGATTCCTATAGCATTGGATAAACTTGAACAGAATGTACTTATCGAAGGAGAATTATATGAAGGCGATGTATTAGAGTCCGTATCAAAAATACCAATGAAATTTTGGAACAAAAATTCAACCGAATTTCTAAGATTTATAAGCCTTTTAGAATCTAATAAAGAAGAAATTTTATCGAAACTCGGAGAAAAAAAATTTGACCAAATTTCAGAAAGACTAAAAATGTGACTCAGAGCTGACTTGAAAGCTTATCGTTTTCTACTGCCCTACTTGCCACACAGTTAAACTTAGACAACATTAAACAAAACACATATGTCAATGACACAAGTAGCTTTTTTAAAGAAAGCTGATTTACCAAACAAAATTGAAATAGAAAAAACCATTCGTGAACTCGGATATGAATTCGAAATTCTTGATGATTTTGAAAACTTTTATGACGTTGACGGACTTGAATGCAAAATCAATAAACAGAAAACCTTTTTTGATATCTATTTTCAAGAACCGAAAGAAATAACAACTGATTTTGATTTTATCAAAAAGGATTTGACTGACCAAGATACTGTAGTTTCTTTTAATTGGGGTGCGGACTTTGCGGCCGGAGCGTCTATCGGGCTTATTTCTGTTGTGTTAATTGAAAAATGTAATGCGCTAATTTATTACTTGGATGACGAGGTAGCTTACTCTAAAGAAATGTTATTAGCAGACACGCCTGATTTTATAAAAGAACTGGAAAAACAAAAAAAGTACGCGAAACAGAATCAGAATACAGAAACAACAGTTCTCACTGAGAACAAAGGATTTTGGATAAGAGTTAAAAATCTATTTAAATGAAAAACGTTACCTAACAAAATGTATCGCTACTTGTAGATATATGCATTGGACAAACCTCATTAAGCCAAAAGTTCCTTTCTTTTAATTAACTTTATAATAAAAATCGCAAAAAACAAAATAATGTCTATATCCCCAAAACTGTTTGAAATAACCTTAATAGATGTTCAAAATGAATTATGTAAAGAATGGAAGAGCTCCTTTGATGAGTTTTCTGAAGTCAGTATAGTGAATGGAAAATTTGAGCTAGAAAGAGAATTTGACTGTCTAGTCAGCCCAGCAAATTCATTTGGTCTAATGGATGGAGGAATTGACTTAGCAATCCGAAACTACTTCGGTATGAAGGTTCAATACAATGTTCAAAAAAGAATTCAAAAAGAGTTTTATGGAGAGCAACCTGTTGGAACTTCAATTATTGTTTTTACGGAAAATGAGCATCATCCATTTTTAGCTCATACTCCAACTATGCGTGTTCCAACGGATATTTCAAAAACAGATAATGTTTATAATGCTTTTTTTGCTATGCTAACTGCTATCGCTAATCATAACAAGGCTGGAAAAGCTAGAATAGAAAAGGTTCTTTGTCCTGGGATGGGAACAGCAACGGGTAGAATGCCCCCAAAAGAGGCGGCTAGACAGATGTCTCTTGCTTACAGAAACTTTAAGTATCCAACAACTAACATGAATTGGAAAAACTTAAATAACAGACATCAACAAATAATAGGATAAAACTCCCTGTAACACCATCGAAAATGTATTAAAACACAGCTTCGCTAAAACACTGACAAAAAACCAAATAAACGACATTCATAAATTTTAAAAGGAGGAGCATCAAACCTACTGACAACGATTGGGCACAGAAGATAAAAATGATCGTAGCGCTAGACGGCAAAAACCACAACGAATGCAGCTAAATCAATGCTAGATTACAATGCCAACACACCATTGCTAGTATACTGTATGTATTTTAACCTCAAATAAACAAATTGTATGCGATTGATAAGGATTAATAATAGATAAAAAGGATGTAATGGAATTCCATACGGGTTTAGCTAAAATGGAATTGAACTCATGGACAGAATGAAAAACTGAATTCGAAAAAATTGCAACAAAAATCCTCAGATTTGAAGTTATTAAATTATAGTAAGTTGAACTTAAACATGAAATTGAAATGCCAAAAATTGAATCGAGATATAAAGTAGCAAAATATAAAAATGGACTACCTCATTATGGTGAAGTGGTATTAAATTTTGAATTGACACAAACAAATAGACTTGAATTAATTGAAAATTACCAAGGAAGTGGATGGATTTGTCAAGGATATGAAGAAATTGTTCCTGATAAAGGCTATGATCAATGGAAAAAAGGAATTGAGAATGGAATTAGTTACGCTTACAATAAACTAAAAAATCATTGTGGACTGAAAGTAACAGTTATTCAAGCAACTGGCTTGATTACAGACACGAACCCGACCATTTTAGCTTTTGCCGCGTCGAGAGCTATTTTGGACAAACTAGAAAATACCGAGAGTATTGACGATTTAAGAGAATTAGAAGAGCTGATGTTTACTAGTTGGAATTATGATTTAGACGCCATTCCTAATTTTGAAGACAAATTAATAATCGGAAAAAAACGACCTACAACTAAGTATAAAAGCAATGGCGAAAATGAGACCAAATTAAAAGATAATGATACTAATGGACTTTGGTCAACACTAAAAAAAATGTGAAATTAAAAAAGCTGGTAAAAAGAATAAAATAATACGTGAGTGCAATACCAAGTATCCACTATTTTTATACGAAACCGTTACCGATAATTAGAATAAATGTTAAGAAAAAACGATTTTAAAGAAATTTTACAAGAAAAATTGAATATAGCATTGTTCGACAATAGTGATTTTAATGAACGAAAAGCTTTATCTTCAGTTGAGAATTTTTATACGGAATTTGGATTTAACATACCCCCAAAACACTTTATTTATGAAAATGCTAATGAAGTTATTCAAAAGTTCAACCATTGGTCTTCTAAAGAGTTTACAGCTGTTAACTCTTGGGATTGGCAATTCCCTATGACAAGTCCAGGGTTTTGGATGCTTTACATGATAGAAAGTAGATTTCACTTAGCACATAAAAGATCTTTAGGACCAAACAAATCAAACCTTCAAATACTCTTTGAAGGAACAAATGATGTATCTAAAGAACTTTTAAAAGAAATGTGGACTGAGTATAAAAAACTATTGGAACTACAGCCTTTATTTAATCTTTTGGATTCCGAAATCGATGAACTTTATGATGCTAGCCATATTGAAGATTATTTTGATTCTTTATTAGAGGAAACTAGTCAAGAATCTTCATCAGAAGTTTTTTTTATTGGAACAGACTTTAAACTAGTGTACGAAATCGCAGTATTTGAGTATTTAGTAAAATTTCATGACATTAAACGAAACTCTAATTATATTAATTGTCTCAACAGCATACTAAAACACTGTGGTCTAGTCATTTCTTTTAAAGAATGTTATATTATTTGCAAGAAAAGAAACTATCACCAACAACGTGTATAATGAATCACTTTGGTCGTTGTTAATTTGGGAAATTTCTTTGGGATTTTCTCTGACTCCTGAATGATTACTAAATTAGTTGCAAAACACTTAACTGACCATACACAAACAGATGCACGAGAAATTAACTTATAGCGGACATGAATGCAAGAACTACTTGTATTTCTCTTTTGATGCCGACTATTTTGACACCAAAAAAATAACGGATGAAATGAATATGGCTCCAAATTCTGTGATGATAAAAAATGAACCTATTCCAAAATCAACTGCTTGGAAGTATCAACTTGACGCAGGAAACGAAATTGATTTGGAAAAATATCTTCAAGAACTGATTGATATGTTAGAACCTAAAACGGAAATCATAAATAGGCTGAAAAATCAATTTGATTTAACAACAAGAATTCAGTTTGTAATCGACATTGATGTCAATCCAGAATCTTCAACACCATATTTCGGACTGAACAAAAAAGTGATTGACTTTTTGGCCAAAACTGGAACTGAAGTTGACTTTGACCTGTACAAAACGAACACAATCGGAACTTTACAATAAGTAAATGCATAGAAATTTTGACTGTCATAAAACAACTAAATGAATCTACCAAAAGAAAAAAAAGAGTTAAAAAAGGAATACTTCTCGTGGTTGAATAAAAACCAAGAAAACCGTAAACCTATTATTTCTAATGCGATAGACGCAATTTACAATATCTATTACAATCAATTTGACTCTACCGATCTACAGAATTTAAAAAAAGGATTAGAGCTTAATCATACAATTTGTTGGGGATTGGGTGAACATGTTAATAGGTTTGCTGAAAGTAATGAAATACTTATGAACCTTATTAAAGAATTATCTAAACATTCTTCTTCAAAAGTAAGATTAAATATCATAACAAATTGTCTTTATGATAAACCCAAAAAATTGATAGATAATTTATTGTTAGAAGCATTGAATGATAAGAGTAAAAAAGTAAGATTAAAAGCTTGTGATGTATTACTCAGATTAAACAAAGAGAAACTAGCCTACAAATTACTTGAACGAACAAAAATAGAAACAGATAAAGAGACTAAAAAAACATTAATTTGGACATATGAGCTACTAAGTAAAAAATGGAGTTATGATTCTGATCGGATTTTTGTAAGCGTTAACATGGAAAATGGTGAAATCCATGGGTTTATCCCTGAAAATAAGAATGATATTGAATGGATTGAGAAAAGAGTAAAAGAAATACGAAATGAAAATTAATAACACTGTGTAACAATGTATAACCGCAATTACGGCAGATTCAACTAGGTTCGAAGTCACTCGAAATTACTAACGCTAGTCAACAAAAGAAAATAACAACTAATTTAACCCGCAACTGACCTTATACTTTACCGTTAGTAGCAATACCAAAAAAAACAATTAAAATGAAAAAGCGACTTCTTTTATCAATACTTACATTTGGCTTATTAGCATGTAAAAATGATACACCTACAATGATTGACTTAACAAATCTAAAATCAGTTGACGGATTTGTTGATGTCCCTCTCTCCATTATTAATAGCAAAGAATCTGATGGATATATTGAATATAACACAAGTGCAACTGTAAATAATGATACTATTGGAGTGATTGTAAAATTGAAGAAAGGGATTCCTCCAGGTTTTGTTAATGGAGAACCTAAAAACATATTTCTTAAAGAAGGTATTATATTTATTTCTAAGGGAAAGGAAAGTGATAATTTGCTACGTTTTTTATCAGAAAAATATGCTCTTAAAAATAACAACCTTTCTCTCAAGGATTCTCAAATATTTACTTGTGCCAATCTAAATCAAGAAAAACCTAATTATAAAAGTGGAGAAAGTAGCTTTAAAATTTTCTTAGAAGGAGAAGAAGATTATGCTGCGTTATTTGTTAATTTCAATTTTACAAAAGAAATAATTTATCTGAATGAAAAAGATGAAGAATATCGTGAACCTCTAATAAAACTATTGAAAAAGTAAAGCTACCAACATTGGCTATAATTAATACGGTGTTTTAGTATTTAATTCAGAAGTTAATGTATTTTTATGAGGTCGTTAAATCATTTTGATTTGACTTATGAACAAAAAAAAAATTAACAGTAAACAAAATGCTTCGCCTTAGTGCTTTATCGGAAAGCTTCTGCTTCCCTATGCTACACGAATCATAACCGAAGCCGTTGCCTTAAGACACAACTCATAACTATTAATGAATATTATTTTAA
Source organism: Tenacibaculum litopenaei (assembly GCF_964514025.1). Taxonomy (NCBI): domain Bacteria; kingdom Pseudomonadati; phylum Bacteroidota; class Flavobacteriia; order Flavobacteriales; family Flavobacteriaceae; genus Tenacibaculum; species Tenacibaculum litopenaei. Next base: position 268,388 of record NZ_CAZEQT010000002.1, on the reverse strand, counting down.
AAATATGGATTTGGATTACATTCATTAGAAATAAGGAAACCTTACCAACGGAGTCTAGAATTGACAACCCAAAAATGGAATACGAAACAATGTCAGGAGCCTTTATTTGGGAAGATGAAGGATTATGGGATTGTCGGAATCATCATTTACAGGACGCCTTTAAGTACGTTCTTAACCATAGGATGAATTTAATTGTCGGACCTAATAATAATGTCGGAGTTATGCGTTCTAAAAAATTTGATGAATCGATTTTTAAAATGGCGAAAAAGTTCTTTCCAAACTGGATTGGATTTAATAATTCAAGATGTTCATATAATTCTGAGATTGCTGACAGGATACTTAGAATTAAAAAGGTTGAGAAATGGAGATTTAACAAATTGCTTAACGAATGAAAATAAAAGTACTAAAGCCAAACCATGTATAACCGCAATTACAACGGATTCCACTAGGTTCGAATCCACTCGGAATTGCTAACGCTAGTGATCAAAAGAAAGAAACAACTAATTTAACCCGCAACTGACGGTTATACGAGACCGTTAGCGGTAATTTGAACCAAAATTAATGAGAAAACAAATAACAGTTGATAAAGCTATAAAAAGAGGACATTTAGTGATTAATGTTCCAGTGTTCTTTTTAATGATGGGAACACCTTGTCTCGCAATGTATCTTTTTAGTGAAAAATTAATTCCCGACTGGGGAATAGCTGTTAGTTTTCTAATTGGATTTTTATTTGCTTGGTTATACTGGAGTTATGGAATTACTAAATGGCGGATTTGGGCGTTTGAAAATGTTAGAAATGTCCACGAATTGAAAAAGAAAGCAATTCAGCAAGGCCTAATTTGGAAAGATAAAAGTTGGTTTAATAAAACAGAAATAAAAACAAATTCTGACAAACAAAAATGGGCTGAATTGGAGAAAAAATTTGATAAAAAAGACATTTTCAAAGAAGACCGTTCTGTTTCAAGTCAATCTGTGATTTACTATTCAAAAATAAAAAACACGTATGAGTTTATTATTATGCTTTTATGTTTAGTAGGTGGAATTTATTTATTAATGAACTCTGACAGCTATATTATGGGAACATTACTAGCTTTAATTGGAGGTTATTTCGGATTTAAAGAATTAAAACAAGTTTTAGACACAAATCCACAAATAACCTTAGATAGTAATGGAATTAAAACCATTAATACTGAATTCAAAAGTTGGAATGAAATAAAGAATGAGGAAGTTGTAATGGAGGGTTCTGGAAAAAACAAAGAATTTTATCTTATCTATGACTATAAAAACGGATTTGAAAAATTGAAAATTGACGACTATAATATAAGCCCTAAAAAACTAGAAAATTTGCTCAGGACATACAGAATTAGAAATAATAAAAACTACCGCTAACAATGTATAAACGCAATTACAACGGATTCGACTACGTTCGAATCCACTCGGAATTGCTGACCTCTATGCTAAAACGAAAAACAAAAACTTTAAACCCGTAACTGACGGTTATACGAGACCGTTAGGGCACATTTGAATTATGAAAAAGCTAATTACATTTCTTTTATTAATTTCTATTTCTAAAATTTACTCTCAATCAATTGGAAGTTATTTGTCAAACTTTTACAAATATGACAAGAACTCTAATTTTATCGAAATAAAAGAGGAAACTAAATTTTATAATAAAAATGGTGTAAAAAGAGAAATTGAATATAAAACATTCAATAAATATATGGATCTCATTAGTTTAAAAAGGTTTAATAGTGAGAACAAACTGATCTGGCTGAATATCTATAAATATGATAGTTTACGAAGAAGAATCAGATTAGACAATAAACATTGGATTAATGTAATTGGCTATCAAAAAAAACATACAACATATGAATATGATTCCATTGGAAATTGTCTAGAAATTCAATTTAACTCAAATAATAAAATATTGAACATTACAAAATATGAGTTTGACACCAATCGCAATTTAGTACAATTAGCAAACTATAATGGAAGTGGGAATTTAATTGGTTACGAAAAAGCAAAGTATTATGTAGATGAAAATACAGTAGAAATATCGCAATTCAATAACAAAGGAAAATTAATAATAACACAATCTCACTCTATTGATTATTCAAAAGATTTTAAACATAAGACTCAATATGAATACAATGAATATGGAGATTTAATCTTTTGGGAGAGAAGGCTGAATGAAAACGATAATGTTTGTTATACAATTGAATATAAGTATGACAAAAGAAAAAATTGGATTTCAAAAAAAAAATTTAGTCAAATTAAAACCAAGAATGGAAAATTAAAAAAGAAAAAGATAAAAATGATTAAAACAAGAGAAATAAAATATGGAATATAAACGTATCCTAACACCGTATATAATTAATTGCGGCTGAATTTCCTCATCGGAAATTCAATCTTATTAATTATCTTTCCGCAACATCGGAAAATTACTCGCGTCCTTTTCACGCAAAAAATCATACACAAAACCGTTGTAACACATTAGACGAAACATTGTTTAAAGAAGAGAAAATAGCAAAAACACTTCTGGGAGAGGTTAAGCAATATTTTGGTGATTCTGAGATTAAGCCAGTGATAGATCTGGAAGGAGCTGGTGTCCATTGGTATTGCAATTTAAAACTTGAAAACCACAAGGTTTCAATTTATAGTTGTGACATCTCATATCATCCTGATGAGAAAGGAAGAACTGAAGAATTTATAGTTACCTATTTTGCTAATGACCAAGAAATTTCCTGCGGCAGAACCAGCAATAGAAAAGAATTAATTGAGTCGACAAAAGAATGGCTAGGCAATAAATCCAAGGAACATTTATATAAGTTTGATTTTGTTGATCTTAATCTTAGAAAATTTCAAAAATTAGAGAGAGAATGGATAAATGAGTTTCCAGATTTAGCTAATACTAGAAAAGTCTTGGAAAACCAGGGAAGTGGGATAGTCAGATACGAAATATCAACCGATAGTAGATCCTGTTGGTCTACTGGTGTTGGCAACCATGGTGAAGTATATTTTGGATTCACTTGGGATGGGTGTACCTTGTTTGAAACAGAAACCAAAAGAAACGAGACAGCGGAAGTTCTTAAGAGATATTTAATTGACCAAGAGGCTCCATCCTCTTTAAACAAAGAGTTTTCATGGGTTCCGGTAAATGATTTAACTAAAAGCTACGAGAAAGGAGAAGGTATAAAAGGAGAATTTATAGAGAGTTGGAAATCTATCAAACGATTCTACTCTGGCTTTCCAGAGCATAGCCTTCCTAACAAGAATAAAATAATTGAGCTGATTAATGCTCTAGTAAATCAAGGATTTGACAAAACTATTCGTGCCGGTCAATCTTTAACCACATTAATGCTTTCGAAATCAAGAAGACATGGATTATCTGAGCATCAGCCATTTTTAGCTTTTGAGTTCAGAAGTGAGAGAGTCCATATACATACTGAAAAAGGAGAAATAGACCAGTTAGACAATATTAAAATCAACGAAAAGATATTGAACCTGATAAAAGAACTGGAAAAAGAACCTATAAATTAAAACGTGTTACAACAACACCTAAACTGAATTAAAACGCAGCTTAGCCAAAACGTTGCCATTAATTATGAAAAACAAACTTCTGATAATACTATTTGGACTTTTATTCTGTATTCCAAATCTCAATGCTCAAAATGACAATTTAGAACCAGTTGAAAGTATATTTGATGATTATAATTTTCAATTTGAATACTATTCTCTCGTGAGAAAAGTGTTAATGAATGGAATGTCTGATTATCCTGAAGTTCGATTTTTGATAATCCCTTCCTTTTCTGTAGAAGAAGTCGTAGCAATAGAAAAGGAAAAACAAAAGTATTTTATAGTGCATCATAAAATGACAAAAAGTATATGGTACACAGAAAAAAATAAGGAAATTATAAAAGTTAATAAGAAGAAAGTTGAAATATCAGAATCTGATATGAAACTATATAAGGAGCTTTTTAAAAAAGCAATAGCTCATCGAAAGTATCCAGACAAAGAATTAATGGGACCTGACGGAGTTAATTACTATTTTTCAGTAGCGGATAGACCATTAAAAACAGGAACGGTATGGTCACCAAAATCTGGAAGCAAAATGGACAGACTTAAAAAAATTGGATATTCACTTATTAGTTTAGCAAATGATACTAATGAAGGAGAAACAGTAGAATTAAAAACTGAATTAATTGAACGAATTAAAAAGCTAACAACAGATATAAAATAACTAATGGCAACAAAGTGTATAATTAATTGCGGCGGAATTTCCTCAACGGAAATTCACTCGAATTAATTACTTTAGTGCTACGGCGGAAAAATCTTGCTGATTTTCCCGCAACTAATCATACACAAGAACGTTGGCAGTAATTAAAACGAAGTGCAAAACGACAAACTATTTTACGGAAAATTATTTTTGATTTCTGTTGTTTTACTACTTGTAAACGACTTTTACTTAAAATACGAATATCATAATTACCTAACTGGAAAACTATCTGATTTCGTTGGACTTTTTGCCTTCCCTTATTTTGTTAGTCTATTATTTAAAAACAAAGTCAAAACTGTTTACATTCTGACTGGAATTTTGTTCATTTTTTGGAAAAGCAGTTATTCTCAATTTACCATTGACTTTATAAACAATATCGGAATCGGAATAAATCGTGTAGTAGATTATTCCGATTTAATTGCTCTTTTAGTTTTACCACTTTCTTATCGTTATAGAATTAAAAATAAAAGTGGAATTAAAAAAATAAACTTCCTGCCAAAAGAGTTTATAATTGGAATTTGCTCGTTTGCATTTATAGCAACTACTCTACCAAAAGAAAGAGGAGAAATAAATTTAAAATCGACTTACGAAACAGAATTTGAAATAAAAAAAGACTCTCTATTAAGAAAGATGTTTAAATATTATCAAAGTGATAATGACCCAAAATATGAGGCAGTAATCGAATTGCCAGAAAAGAGAACGAGAATAGTTTTATCTACCATAATTTCAGAAACCGAAAATGGCAAAACAAAAGTTCAACTTGACAGTATATTATTTTTTGTTACCGAAGCACGAGGCTTTTTTGGAGTTCAGAAAAAAAACGTTGATTATGTTAAGGAATTGGAACTAAAAGATTTTGAGCAATTATTTATAGAACAAATAACAAACAAACTGAATAAAAAATAACTATTGCCAACAATGAACAATGGGGCTCTGATTATCTGCTAACTTAGTGGAGACGCAACGAAACCATACCCAAAACCGTTCTACGCAATTTGAAAAAATGAAACGGAAAAATAAAAGTCGGCTTCGGAATTTTATTCATAGTAGTATTACTGTGGCAATTCGGATTCTTGACTAGATATAACTACTTAACGGCTAAAATTGATTCTTGGCGAGATAAACCTAGAATTGCTCAAGTTGGAATACCTGATTTTAATTATGGAGTTCCAATTATTTCTCTAAATGAAAAATATGGATTTCACCAATCAAATACTGGATGTATTGTGACTAGAGCTCAGTTACGTGGAATCGAATCTTATCATACTGAAATTGAAAAATATCTGAATAAGCGAAACGGAAAAGATTGGAGAAAAAAATATCAAACTGAATTAGATTACTTGATTAAAAATAAATTGACTGAATGAAAAACCAGCGTACAACAAGGCGCATAGTTAATTGCGGCTGAATTTCCTTGGCGGAAATTCAATCTTATTAATTATCTTTCAGCAATATCAGAAAATGACTCGCGTCTTTTTCCCACAAAAAATCATACACAAAACCGTTGTGCAAACATTTAGAACAAGATTAATGAATAAAATAATACTTTCAATTTTAACTTTATTAGGAATAAACATAGGAGGAAAAGCTCAAACAATGGAAAAATTAGATATTGGTTTAAAAAAAACTATAGAATTGACCTCTAAAAAATTTGAAAGAAAAAATCACGCATTTTTAATAAATGTTGCTAAAGACAATGTTGTCATTATTCAATTAATTCACGGAATGTTAATTCCAATGAGTTTAGGAAAACCTATAAACGAAATTGAAAATTCTGATAGAGCCTTTAACTTTTCACTCAATTTACCTTTCGATGAATCTGAAAAAAACAAATTAGAGAAATTTAAAAGCCTTGATATTTTTAAGAAATTTAAATATTATGATGCTAATGGAATACCTTGTTACTCGATAAATTTTGGAACAAACCAACAAGAAGCTAAAGAAGTTACATTAGAAATTCTTCAAAAAGTTTATAATCACAAATTAAGTGAAACTTTTGAATTTGAAATTTACAACCAAGGAAAATTCTAAAAAACGTTTGCCAACAAAGTATAAAATTCATAACAGCAGATTTTCCTAAACGGAAAATCATGCTTTTTTATTATTTTTGAGTAACTACGGAAAGTACTCGCGTACTTTGCCGTTACAAATCTTATACGTGAACCGTTGCCCACAATTATGAAGAACATCTTTGCAATAATTATTTCACTTCTGATTGGATATCCTGTTTTTGGACAGAATACACCAATATCATTTGTGAATAATGAAAGAGCAAAGGATACAATTGGAGACTTTGTGTTAGATTGGGATGAAAGAATAAGCGAAATTACTCTAACATCAAAAACGGAATTTGAATTTCGGAGTTTTCCATCAAGGTCAAGTTGCTTAACTTGGAGAGAATATTATGGAACTTGGGAAAGGAAAAATGATACTCTTGTGTTTTCCGACCAATATGAACTAATCGAAAATGATACTCGACTCAAGTTTGTAAATAAGCCCAGTAACAATTACTACACATTGAATTTTAAAACCGATAAAAGCTCTGATTTAAGAAATAAAGAGATTGTCATTGAATTGGTTTATGATTATGATTCTGGACTCAAGAGCAAAAAGCTGGATTTGGAACTGAATGACGAAAATTTCTTAATAATTCCATTCAATAAAATTCCTGACCGAAATCAATTAGCCTCTTTCTGTTATGAATATTTACTAACAGATGGCGACAAAAGGTATGGTTATATTACAAAAAGTAATACTGTCAATGTTAAAGAAAATGAACTGCCAAATTTCGCAGAAATAACAATAATCGAAGTTCCTAAAAAGGAAATAGTTTACCGTACCACAAAAGCGATTGTAAAAGCAGACAAATTAAAAATTGTTTCGACAGAAAAAACGACATCGAATTTAACTGATTATAATCAAAACCTGGCTTTTAAGGAAGACTATGCTATTGAGAATAATAAATAACTATGGGCAACAACGGCTATAGTTCATTGCGGCTGAAATTCCTAATCGGAATTTCAAGCCTTTTTGCTAAATTTATGGTTACAGCGGAATGATACTCGCGTACCATTCCGTAACGAAACCATAGCCCAACCGTTACAAAACAGTTGAAAACCGATGAAACAAATTTTGATTTTAATATTAACAATTTCAATTCTATCAAGTTGCGACCGAAAAAAGTCGGACAAAACCCAACCAGAATTTATGCCCAAAACGGAATTAAAAGCAGAAACAAAATCTGAACCAATAAAAGAAGCGGAAAATATCTGGTCAAAAAAGAAAAAGGATACAATTAATAATTATTGGGCTTTAATTCTTGACACTATTTCTAGTAAAAAAGAATTTAAAATATCTGACTTAAAACACACTCTTGAATTAAAAACTTATAGTTTAAACGATAGTTCTATTGTTAGAAATTTATCTCAAAACGGAGAAAAACTCTATTTAGACCATTCTCACAAAATGGTAACTGATTTTAAACTTTTGACCGACTCAATTGTGGATAAAAAACAAATCGACAGAACTGACTTTGAAAAATCACTGATTCCTGAATTTTATACAGAATGCAATCTTTTCTCAACCGAAATTGACAGCATTGTAGGAAATAATATTTATCTGACTTCCGACTTGGCTGTTCCTGATACGGACAATCAATGGAGAGTTTGGTATTTGATTAAAATAAATAATAACCGACTTGGAAAATTGGAAATAAAAGAAACTGATTATGTCGGATTATAAAAACCGTTTGGTAACAATGTATAACCGCAATTACGGCGGATTCGACTACGTCCGAATCCACTCGGAATTGCTAAACACGGTGCTTAACCGAAAACCCTAACTTAAAAACAGTAACTGACGGTTATACGAGACCGTAAGCAATTTGATCCAACAAAATCGAACCAAATCAAATAATGAGCGAAAATAGATTTATTGAAAAGTTCCAACATAAAACTGACTCGGAATTAGAATATATTTTAGAGAACAAAAAAAGTTACAATGAACAAGCTGTCGCAGCTTCTATTCATATTCTGAAAGAAAGAAACGGAAATACACCTGAATTGGAATCTGTTGAAAGCGAAATCAAAATAGAAAAAGAGAAAAAAGAAATTACTCGTGAAAAAACTATCGAGGAACACAAAAAGAAAAACAATATAACTGACGTCCCAAATGCACCTGAACTTCATTCAAAAAAAGTAATTATGGTGTTTTCTGGGTTATTTTCGACGATTTTCGGAGCTGTATTACTAATGTATAATATGAAGCAAACCGAAAATCAAACTGGAAGAATCCAAGTTTTGATTTTTGGAATTTTATATACGATTATTACCCTTGTCGTTGTGAACTCATTAAAAATTGGAGGCAACATTGCTTTGATTTTTAATATTGCAGGTGGTGGGATTTTGACAGAATATTTCTGGAATAAATTTATCGGAAAAGAACTTCAGCACAGAAAAAGAAGTTGGATAAAACCAGCTATTATTTCCGTTTTAATAACCATTCCTTTGATTTTAGCAGCGATATATGGACAATAAAAAACTGCTTACAACAATGTATAACCACAATTACGGCGGATTCGACTACTTCCGAATCCACTCGGAATTGCTAACGCTAGTGATCAAAAGAAAGAAACAACTAATTTAACCCGTAACTGACGGTTATACGAGACCGTTGTAAATAATGCCCAAACCGACCGCAGAAAATGAACTTAGACGAGTTAACAAGTAATATTCAGAAAATTTCAAAAGACGATTCAATTCAAAAATTACTTAACAATTTAGAGAGCTGGAAAACTGATGAAGGGAATGTGTTTGAATTAAGGGAGAATATTGAACGATTTCTTGGAAACACCTGGTTTGAAAAGCAAACTGACTTCGATAAAATTTATGGAATTTGGTCTGAATTTAAATACTCTGCAATTGACGGAATTGGTGGAATGACAATGAACGAGAGATTATATTGGTTTGGAGCTCTTGACTTGTTCGACAACACAAAAAACGAATCAGAACGAAAAAGAATATATGAAAAATTAATGGCTGCAAAATGAAAGAAGAAATTAAACTGACTTTAGCGGCAGAACCATTCGCCAAATGTTATGGTATTCTGATTCTTGAAAATGGAGATTATATGATTGAAGTTGACCAATCAAAAATTCCAACTGACTTTCTTTCTCGACTGGAAAAATGGTACGAAGAATATTATCCTTATGTAACAATGAGTTTAAAAGAACTTAAATCTCATCGAGAACATACAGAGAAATTGGACAATATCGGAATTGAATTGCTGAATGAAATACATAAAAACGAAATATTTAGA
>NZ_CAZEQT010000002.1:0-258791 GCF_964514025.1 Tenacibaculum litopenaei | reverse complement strand
AAAGAACTTGAATCTCATCGAGAACATACAGAGAAATTGGACAATATCGGAATTGAATTGCTGAATGAAATACATAAAAACGAAATATTTAGCGATTTGAATATTAACAAATATGTCTATTATAGTAGAGGAATTGACAAATCAATACTTGAACTGAATTGAAAAAGGCACTATTTACAACAACGTGTATAAATAATGGCGGTATTCGAAGTCAAATTGAAAATTAAATTATAAATTTAAATCAGAGTTAGGTGGATTATTTCCGTTGGAAAAATCCACCACAATTCATACACAAAACCGTTATGCAACATTAGAGAAAACCGTGAAAATCGAATTAGTCCCTTTAATTGAACTACCTACTTTTAAGTTTCCAGACTTAAATGAGATAACGGATATTGATGAAAAAAATCGACTTCTAATTGAACGGAATTATTCAGATGTTAGAAATCATAAACCATTTAATGAGCATCAATACAAGCTATCAGAAATTAGCGATGCTGATTTGAAAAAAGCAATCGAATTACACGTTTCAGATTTACCAATAACTGAATCCTGTGCTTTTTTTGGCGGATATGGATTGAAAATAAATGACGAGTTTGTTCTGTTTCCCCAATGTTGCGGATTGTTAAGCGAAATAAATGATTGGAAAAAAATACTGAATGTGAATTTTGAACCATTTTATTTACCAGAATGCCATCCATCACCTAAATTTACAAAAGTCGGAAAAGAAGTTGTCATTGAATGTGAATCAACTTACGAAGACTTTTATCCTGAAACAAAAAGAGTGATAAAAGTAAATCAGGAATCTTTGATTTCTGCTATAAACAATGTTTGCACTGAATTAGAAGAAATATCAAAAAGACTTGATACTTTCAATTTGGAATATGGAACAGAAAGTGTTGCAGAAAATTTAATATGGAAAGAATAACGTTGCGCAACAACGCGTATAGCTCATTGCTATTTATTTAATTAAATCAAAGTTAAGGCGTATTTGGAAAGTCGCCAAATTTTTAAATTTGACGATTTTCAAACAAAAATATAAATAGTGAAATTTAAAAATCTAGCTTGTGGCTCAACCGAAAAAAAATGGCTAATTTGCACGCAACGAGCCATACACAAGACCGTTGTACCCAATTTGAGAAAAGCAATCTACATATTAATCGGACTATTAATTTTCGTGTCTTGTCAAGAAAAATCAAAAGCGGAAAAAGAAAAGCTTTCATCAGAATTTAACTTGATTGCGGATTTGAGCAACTTCCGACAAAAAATGACTGAATTGGACACTTTGACCATTTTGTTTAACCATTCTGTTTGTACTTATAGAGGATATGAACGAATTGAAATAACAAAACATGCTGACTCAATCAGTATTGTTAGTAATTTTAAAGAACTGACTTTTCACGAAAATCCAAAATGGGAAAGAATTTATACTAAAAAAATATCCGAGAAGGATACAGTTTGGAAATTTGAACAGTTTCTAAAACGAAACGAAAAGAGGAAAAATTCTGACCAAAACAAACGAAGAGTTTTAATGTTAACAGATAGAAAAGACACGATAGGATATTCGACGGATGGACTTGGGGATTTAAATAGATTTCTGGCCGATTATTACGATACAATGAGAAGAATTTATCCAGAAAATAAAAATGGAATTTATGGGGTTGATATTGTGGAGGAATAAAAAACTGCCTACAACAATGTATAACCGCAACCACTAGGTTCGAATCCACTCGGAATTGCTGACCTCTATGCTAAAACGAAAAACAAAAACTTTAAACCCGTAACTACTGACTTCATAAAAAAATGGAAACTGAACTTTATATAAAATCTGAATTATTCCCTTCATATCCTGGAGAAGAAAATCATATTAATCCTGGTAGATTTGGTAAAAGACTTGCTGAGTTTACGAAAAACACATTATTAGCGAACAAAATTGAAGTGGCAGACCTATACGCTACCGATTACAGCTATGAACTGAGGTTAGATCAATTTAAATTTAGTGTCTACATCTCGACAGGAAATATTGATGGAGAAAAAAATGAATTTTTAATATCAATAAGTCCCAAGGAAGAATTCAAAAGAAAATTATTCAAAAAAATATCTACAAAAGAAACGGTAAGTAAAATTTACGGTATTATTAAACAAGAACTTTTAGACAACCCCGAAATAGAAATTTTACCGTATTAAAACAATGAAGTTTGATATAGAATACTGGATTGAACAATTAAATGAGAATATTCCTATCAGGTATTTTAAAAGAAATGTTCCCCAATATAGGTTTGTAACCTATATTAATCACTCCATTATACTTTTTAAAGGCAATCATTATGATGCTACTTTTATGTTTATTAAACGGACATATGATTTTCTAGAAGAAAATAAAAAGGAGTCAATAAGTTCTGAATATTTAAAATCTGTACATGGATATTTAAAAGAGCTATATGAGCATCTGACTAAAAATAATTTGATTAAGGAGGAATTGATTTCAAAATACGACGAAAAACTAAAGCTAACAATGGCTATACATAATGGGGGCTAATGGGAAAATCCGCAAGATCATTACAAGCTCCCTCAATCAACTTATTTAATAATAAGCAGAAATTCACCCCCTAAACAAAAGGCTCACTAAGGGTCGTGCGAAGTCCGAAACTTCACTGCTTTGAACTTCAGAACTCCGCATAGCCGAAACTCTTGACTGCAACAACTCTGAATATTTTTATGTAGAAAGAAGTTTTTAGGCATAAAAAAAGACACGTTATTTCTAACGTGCCTTGCTCAGTAGCGGGAGCAGGACTCGAACCTGCGACCTTCGGGTTATGAGCCCGACGAGCTGCCTACTGCTCTATCCCGCGATTTGCGATTGCAAAGATAGGACTTTTTTTAGGTTATACAAGGGTTTTATTGGATTATCACACAGAAAAATTATTAAAAAAAACTAACACTCTTAGGTTCAAACACATGAATACTATTTTTTTTTACTTTTTTCAAACCTTTTCCCTCCCTAAGCTGCTTTTCCCTTTGTAAGCTGTTTTGTATTTTTACAACAAAGTATATATCTAGCATCAACTACTTATGAATACCATAAAAAAAGCCTATATCGCCGGAGGTTGTTTTTGGGGAATGGAAGACCTCTTTAGAACGAGAAACGGAATCCTAGATACCGAAGTTGGATACCTTGGAGGAGAAAATGAGTTCCCCACCTATCAAAACCACCCAGGGCATGCCGAAGGAATCGAGCTAACCTATGACAGTAGTCTAACGAATTTTGAAGAAATCTTGGACTATTTTTACCGAGTGCACGATCCGACAACTGTTGATCGCCAGGGAAACGATCGCGGTGCTAGCTACCGATCAGCTATCTTTTTTCAGAACGAAGAAGAACGAGCTACCGCCATTGCTTTTATTGAAACAGTAGATGCCTCGGAACGATGGCCATCAAAAGTAGTTACAACCCTGGAGCCCTTTACTAAGTTTTGGCCAGCCGAAGCGTATCATCAAGATTATTTGGTTAAGAACCCCAATGGATATACCTGTCATTTTGAACGTTTTGGTCCTTATTAAGACCACTAAAAAAGCACAGTACCAACTGTGCTTTTCTTATATTAGGGGCAAAAATTAACCGAACCATGAAAAAAATAGTCCTCGGACTCTTGCTCTCTACACTGTGCTTGAGCTGTACTACCACCAAAAAAGAAACCGCTACTACCTCTGCTACCCTTGCTGCCTTTAACACGAATATTCCTCATTTCTGGGCTGCCTATGATGCCATTCAGCAAACCCAAGACAGCCTGCTCCAACGCAAATACCTGGATAGTCTGTTCCTCAAACCATCATCGAATTCTTTACATACCTTAAGAGCGCTGAGAAATTATCAACCCGAAGATTACCTGCATTCCATGACCACCCAAACGGCCTATTGGAACTCGGTAAGAAAAAATACCCTAGCTACCGAAGCGCAGTACGAAACCATTCAAAAAGATATCGCTAAATTAAAATCGCTGTATCCGGCACTGAAACCGTCGAGCATACATTTCGATATCGGATTGTTTCGTACCAACGGAACCATTAGAAACGATTCCATTTTTATTGCTGCAAATATGGCCTTAGCAGATAAAACGGTCAACGTTAGTGAACTTTCAGAAGCCGATCGCGAATATTTTGAAGAGTATACACCCATCGAAGATTTACCGTTTTTGTGTGTACATGAATACGTGCACACGCAACAGCAAGCACTGGCCAACAGCCTACTCGTATATACCCTCTACGAAGGAATTGCCGAATATGTTAGCTATCTCGCTACGGGTAAGGAACCCTATGTTACATCGTATAAATACGTTAAAGAACACGGAGATAGCCTAAAAAAAGAGTATCTCAACGATGTCTTTTATCCGAGTAAACGCTTTCATTGGATTTGGAGCACGCACAAAATTCACGGTCATAAAGACATGGCCTATGCTATCGGATTTTTTATCGCCAAAGCCTATTATGACAAGGCAACTGACAAAAACCGAGCATTAAAAAACCTCATTGAGTTAGATTTTTCAGATACCTCAGCTGTATTTAATTTGGTCGATGCTTCTGGATATTTTGACACGCCCATGGCCACCCTCAAGGAACATTTCGATGCCAAACGCCCCAGCATTGCCCGTATTACCGGAATCACCAATAAGGCTACAGATGTTGCTCCCGGGAGAACCAAAGTAACGCTTCATTTCTCTGAGCCGCTAAACGGACAAACCACTGGAGTGGATTTTGGCCCCCGTGGCCGCTCGGCATTTCCTAAGATGTCGCGTGAACGAACATGGGATGACAAGGGACTAAGTTGGAGCTTTACCCTCGATTTAAAACCTAAAAAGCAGTATCAAATTCTGATCTCTGAAAATTTCAGAACTACTGATGAACGCCCTTTACAACCGCTGCTAATAGAATTTACTACCAAATAAAAACATTGATCATCATAGAAAAGCACCGTAACCTCATCATTACGGTGCTTTTGCGTATCAAGGGGAGAGACATTTCTTAAAAATCGTTGATCAAGATGAGTTTTCCACGAACCTTTCCAGCTTCAAGTTTTTGGTGCGCCTCCTGTGCTTTCGATAACGGGAGTGTTTCGTAGACCGGAGTTATCGCTCCTGATGCTAACCAGAGGTACAATTGCTTTAAAGCTGTTGCTATGAGTTCGTAATCATTAAAATAGGTGGCGTAAATTTCTGAGAAGGAAAGTGTCGGTGCTTTACTAAAATACTGCATTCCCAAGTCCATAATATCTACAGATCCTTTTCCTCCCAAGAAACCAAAGACGACGATATGTCCCAAAGGTGCTAGCAATTGCAAATCCTGTTGTAGACTATCGCCTGCTACTGGGTTAAATACGTAATCTACCGCATTTTCTCCTATCGCGTTCTCCACTTGCGACACCCAATTTTCGTCAGTGGTATTAAAAGCGTAGTCCGCTCCTAAGGCCAAGGCATTCGACACTTTTTCAGCTCTGCGCTCCAATGCTACAATTTTTAACCCGAAGAGCTTTGCTAATTGAATCAAGGCAGTACCAACACCTCCTGAAGCTGCGTATACCAAAGCTGTTGTCCCTTTGGTTACTCCTACTACGTTTTTCATCATGTGATATGCCGTTACGTAGTTTACTGGGATTACGGCTGCAGCGTGTAGATCGACCTTCGAGTCTAACAAAACGACCTTGTCCGCAGGTACCACAGCATACTCCGCATAAACAGCACTTCCTATTACTCCCAAAAAACCTACTTTGTCTCCTTTGTGAAACCCTGTAGCATTGGCAGTTTCAACAACACCCGTCCCCTCAACTCCAGGAATAAAAGGAACTTCAGGCATCATCCCAGGGGGCATATCCCCTCTTCTAATAATCGTATCGATGTAATTAACAGGAGCAGCTGCTATTTTTATAAGTAATTCACCCGGCTTGGGTTGCGGAACTGCTACCTCTTGTATTTCCAAAACTGCTACCTCACCGGTAGCATTCATTTGTATTGCTTTCATCACTTCTGAATTAGATTAATACTCCATGCATACACTGTTGTAATTGTCTACAAAATTAGCTCAGTCTCGGCACGCTTGGCCAATCCAAATCGGGGTCATCCTGATACGAATTATCGATTTTCACGATAGTACTTCGGTGAACACCCTTCTTGTTGCTTAAAAAACTTTCCGAAATTCGTCGGTTCCGAAAACCCTAAGAAATAAGCGATTTCTGCAATATCTGAAGAGGAAGCCCTCAATAAATTCTTGGCCTCCAAACACAACCTGTTTTGCAAATGCTTTTTTGCGGAAATCCCAGTGGTCTTTTTTACCAGTTCATTGAGGTAATTAGCGGTCACGCCCAACAGAGCAGCATAGGCAGCGACCTGTCTTTTTTCTATGTAATACACATTCACCAATCGATGAAACTGCTGTACAAGCCGATCAGGCTTTGACAAATTAGCAGCGGCCTGTAGGTTTCGCTGTTGAATCCCTCTCACCTTTTCGAGCAAGCCCAACAGTACATACCTCGCAACAGCGAGATTGTCTCGTTCTTGATACAAAAGCGTTAACAGCTTTAAAATCCCTGATTTTTCATCGGGTGATAACTGAAACAGGTTCGTGTTTAGCAAAGCAAAAAAGGAATACTCCGTACGTAGATCCTTAACCATAGGAAGTAAAAACTCAGCACTAAAGAAAACGAGGTAGCCTTCCAAAGCATCGCCTCTTACAAAACTAAAAACATGGTCAGGCGACTGACAAAACAATACATCCCTGCGCTGCTGGTACTGTGTATTATTAATGATCATGCTCCCGGCTTGCTGGTCTTCCAAAAATATCAATGAATAAAAGTTCCTTCTATGAGGTGGAAGTACAGCTTTCATGAAAGGATAGGTTTCTTGATGCTTGAGCACATCAAACTGCGGAGTTACAGGAGTTCTGTCAAGCCCTCCCCACTCGTACAATGTACCGATATCTTCTATTCGTTTTATCATTATCTTACACAGATTGAAACACCTGCTTGTTTTTTTCAAAAAAGGAGCTCGCAGTGGTGTATTCTCTCCCTGTTACATTTTTAAAATCGTCACTATAGGCAGCTGTCCATCCTTGTTTCATAATACTGTACAATTCCATCATCGCCGAAACGAGCCACTCTGGCATTCCATTGCTCAACATACTTTCTTTCGCCTTGGCTTCAGGAACATCAATATAGCTAATTTTCTCTGCCAACACCTCACTCAATGCTGCAGCATACTCAGCATTGGTCAACGCCAAGCCACTTAAGTCATACGCTTTGTTCATATGTGCATCACTCGTCAAGGCATGCACAGCAACTTCAGCAATATCTGCTACCGATACCATACCGACCTTAGCAGTGCCATTGGGTACGTAAAACCCTTTGTATTCTCGAATCGTTTGAGCGTGAAAATTAATAAAATTCTCTAAAAAGTTATTCGGACGAATAAAAGTATAGGGAATTCCTGCTGCTTTAATTCGCTCTTCACTCCTTCCTGCCCAACGCGACATCTCTATCGCTCCATCAACATCCGCTCCTAATGCAGTACTGCGAACAATGTGCTTGATATTATTTTTCTTTGCAGCCTCAAGTACCAGTTGCGTTACCCACTCAGGTTGTTGCATGAGCGGTGTAACCAAAAATACGCGATCCATTCCTTGCAATCCCCTATTCAAGTCTTCCGCTTTCGTAAAATCAAGTTGAATTGGAACAGCTCCCGACAGTGTACTCGCTGATACATTTTCAGGATTTCGGACTCCTGCATAAACTTCTGTTTGGGTGGGTTGTAGCGCTGCCAATACCGCTTTTCCTATGGTTCCTGTAGCGCCCAGGACAATAATTTTCTCCATGTGATTCTATGTTATGATTATCTGCAACAAAATTAGACATGCTAACACTGCAGAAATAACCCATTACCCCTCAATACTGACCAAAATCAAGTGTACTTTTTTCGATACGCACTCGGCGTAACTCCCTCATACTTTTTAAAAAAACGAGAAAAATGAGTAGGCTCTTCAAAACCGATACAATAGCCGACTTCGGCAATAGTTCGAGAACTGTACTTCAAGGCGCTCTTGGCTAATTTTAAGCGATACTGCGCAATGTACTCCTTGGCAGTTATCATTGCTATGGCTTTGGTAATGCTGTTTAGGTAGCTTTCTGAAATTCCCAAATAACTGGCATAAATAGTTACCTGTGTATCTGCTTGAATTCTGTGCTGGAGCAGGGATTTAAATTTAGCAAACAACTCTTGTTTTCTGGATAGCACTGGAAGTTTTTGCTGCGCTAATTCGTCTAAACTTTTTATTTTAAACAAAAAAGCTAGCAGTGACGATTGTAGTATTTGATAGCGATACAGTGATGGACTGTGATACTCTCGATGTAATTTTTGAAAATCGAGTGTCAATTGCGCTACCTCTGTGTCCGACAAGGAGAGTATTCCTTGATTCGTAATATCGAAAAAAGGAAAATCTGTTTGTAAAGCTCCCTGATAAAAATCTAGAAACTCTCTTTTAAAATACACAATATACCCCTTAGTAGCTCCACTGCGCCTCCAAGCATAAACATGTGTCGGCGACAAAAAAAACAGACTGTTTTCCAAACGATCAACACGTTCGGTATCAATTTCTATACTCGTATCCGAAACGCCTGAAATCAATAGCGTAATTTGATAAAAATCCTTCTGGTAAGGAGGCATAAATTCCACTGAACTGTCAGTAATTTCATCAAAACTCAACACAAAGAAATCTGCTAGCTCCGAAGGTTGTTCAAACCCCGTTGCCAGCAAATACTCGTTTATTTCTCTATAATGAATAATCATAAAAACACCTCACTATTCAAGTTTCAGCTTGTAAATACTGAAATCCAATCCGCTTACATCCGCTCCTGCTTCGTGAATTCTGGAATTGGTATAGTACAGATATCCCTGATCGATACTGAAGGTATCTGCCCAACGGACGTGAGCTCCAGAAGTAAAAGGCCTTATTTCCTTTGTCGTCAGATTTAGCTGATCTATGCGATGCTGTTCAAGATCGGCGTAGAACAAGTTTCCTTTATACCAAATCATTCCATCAGGAGCCGCTGTTTTTGCCACCTTAACAACGGCTTTCTCCACAGCTTCCGCTGTGCCGTTTTCAAGGATTTCCGTAGGTATTGCATAGAGTTGATACCCTGTTAATGCGTGATAGTACAAGGTATTGCTTACAGTATCAAGAGCAATACCATCACTGTGTACCGAATTTTTCCAAGCTTTACCGTCAATCATTAATTGATTTTGTTCACTGCTGGTAGATGAATGCTCGTCCAAAACGCGCTTAGCAGTTCCAGTTTCCAAATTCAGCACGATTAATCCGGCGTGCCCTGAATCTGTAATATACGCACGGGTACCACTGTTATTCACACGGATATCGTTGATATAACTGTCTTTATGATACGCCTCCGTAGGCAGTTTATATATCGCTGTTAGCTTGTCGGTGGCCAAATTGAACACCAATACTCTCGGGGCATCTAACACTCCTTGAAATAATGGATTTCGAGTATCTAGTACAAACATTTTACCTTTAAAAGCCACTACTGACTGCACTGCAACAAAAGCGGTATCACTCAAATCGCTTTCTAAGGTCCATTGATTCCATGCAGCGTCGGGATAGGGTGTAAACCTACCATCGGGTTGTAGGGCTGCGACAGACATGGCTACATTCGAGCGCCAACGCGGGAAATTTACAAAAACCCGACCATCGCTAACGGTAATTCCCGTAAGCTGTTGTCCGCTCACTTCTGCAACTTTCACGGGTGTTTCCGTTGCTTTTTTTGCGATTCCTTTTTTCTTAGTATCCTTAGTATTACAGGCACTTACCAATAGCACTATCAACGCGGTCAAAATGCTATACAATTTCGTTATTCTCATATATTTTCTGGTCTAAATTGATGTTTTTCTCCTTAAAGTTACTCATTATAGGTATCATAATCAATATACCCTTGCGCACCTCCTCCATAAAAACTACTAGAAGCCGTCTCCGATACCTCTCGCAATGGATACCCATTTTTCATTCTGAGTACCAAATCTGGATTAACGATAAACGGCCTTCCAAAAGCTACCATATCGGCCCAGTTCTTCTCTAATATACGCGTGGCTTTTTCTTGTGTATAATTTCCGCACACGATAATTGGATGCTGGTAACGCGCTCGTAGTTTATCGCGATAGCTATCAGGAATCTCCCTAAAATTTGCTACGTTTTCTGATAAATGTACATAGGCTAACTGTAATGGATTTAATTGCTCCATCAAATACAAGGCTGTCTCTGGCATCGTCGGGTCGGCACTGTCGCCTTCCGACAAAAAGGGGGAAATACGCAAGCCCACCCTATGAGCGCCAATGGCTGCCACGACTTTTTGAACAGTTTCGAGGGTAAATCGAGTTCTATTGGCTGTGTTACCACCGTAATCATCGCTGCGGTGGTTAGCATCACTACGCATAAATTGATCAAATAAATACCCGTGAGCTCCGTGTATTTCAACTCCGTCAAAACCGGCTTCGAGTGCTAATTCAGCTGCTCGTACAAAATCTTCTTGGGTACTGGTAATCGCTTCCAAGCTCATCGCTATTGGCATATCTGTTTCTACCATTCCCAAACTTCCATCTGCCAAGGTACCGTATACCTTATCCGGTATTTTTGTAGCTGATGGTGCCAACGGTGTGCTACCTCCCGTAGTTTCTGTAGTAGCTCGGCGTCCTACATGCCAGAGTTGGGCAAAGATCTTACCGCCTTTCGCATGTACCGCTGCTGTCACCGGCTTCCACCCTGCAACCTGAGCTTCTGTATAGAGTCCAGGAGTTTTCACATATCCTCTGGCCGCTTCCGAAACCGGAACTCCTTCCGATATAATCAATCCTGCTGTAGCTCTCTGACCGTAATAGGTTGCTGCCAAAGGCGTAATTACATCACCTGCTTCAGAGCGAGCTCTCGTCATCGGTGCCATGACAATTCTGTTGCTTACTTCAAAACCATTTGCACTAAATGGTGTGAATAATGTCGCTGTATTTTTCATAAATTTTACTTTTTTAAGCTTACTAAATAACGGTCAATCACTGGGCGATCACTTAACTCATCCCAATGTAAAGTCCACGATTCTGCTACTGTCAAATCCACCATAGCTCCCGTTGTCATGGTTCCTTTTAAAGCAACTTCCATATCGAGTTCAAAATGATGGCGTGCTACCTCTCGCACTTTTAAGTTTTGTACATCGTGTGTTGTCGTTCCTTCAAAACCAGATTTTGTTTCGTTATACCACGAGTGAAATCCATCGTGTCCGGTAAACGCATCGCTATCCGGAAACTTCATCTGTACTTCTGGAGCTAGGTATTGAACAAAATAGCCATTCCCATCCAAGGTATCAAAATGACGAAACCATTCTGACACAAACTCTTTTACAGCCGTTTTTTTACTCGATGTTATCGCTCTAATACGTTCTTTGAGTACCGTGGCGTGCTTCATTGCTTGAGCGCTAACCTGACTTTCAGAATTCCAAACACCTTCCTTCTGAAAGTTTCGAAATGTGTACACAGGCTCTTGGTACTTCATTTGTGCCAAATAAGCTGTTTGCTCAATAGGTCGTAAAAATTCTTCCACTTTAAAATGGTTGTACCCGTTGGGGTGGTACGACTCTTTTGCCCCTCCTACGGTGAGTGACTGCAATAGGAATTTTCCTTTTAGCTGATCACCTCCAGTACCGTAGGCAAATCCATACGACAATACCTTATCCATCCATAATTTCAGCATTCCCGGAACGCTATACCAATAAAAAGGATATTGCAACACTACAATATCTGCAGCTATCAGCGCCTCCTGCTCTGCCGCTATATCTATCTGATAATCTGGATACAATTTATCTAAGTTCCGAATTTCTATATCCGCAAAATCCGTTTCCAACTGCGCTACTATCGTTTTGTTTGCTATCGATTTTTCAAAGTTGGGGTGTGTGGTTATTAGTAGTATTTTCATTTTTATTGCTTGTACATACAATTATTAAAGATTAAATTTTTTTACTCCAATTTTTCATTTGCTTGGCAGAGTGCAGCATTGAGTTCCGTAGCTTCTTTTGTCCCTATAATTTCATTATAGGCGTGGTATAGCTTGTTCCAACAGGCAGTTATTTGTAGCATCTCTTCCTCCAGCTTATCGGTTTTATGGAGCCATACATTTCTCCCTTCTTGGCTTCGTTGTATCAAACCTTTCCCTACGAGCTTATCTACCAAACGCGTTACAGTAGACGGTTTGAGCCCTACCCTATTGGCTACTGCAGAGGTGGCAATCGGACTTTCATTGTCTACGACCATGAGAATATAGGCATACGAAGGACTGAGACCTATCTCTTGAAAGCTCTCTTCTGCCAACGCATTGATTTCCCTAAAAAATCTTCCTGCCGTAAAGTATAGGCAGCATTCAAATGGATTTTTCGCACTCATACTGCAAAGCTACAAAAATACTTGTATATACAACTATTTTACATTCTTTTTTTCCTTACCTTAGAAACTTACGAAAAATAAATCCCCTGATAAAAACAACGGCATGCCCATTCCTACCAACAAAGACGAACTGCTAACTGCTATTACTACCAGCTATTCGAAACTTCTCTCCGATCTCGAATCAATTACCCCTGAAGATGCGGACTTACCAGAACTTCCAGGACACCGAAAAGACAGTGTTATGAGTATTCGCGATCTGGTAGCCTATTTAATAGGCTGGGGAAAACTCGTACTTAAATGGCATCGGAAAAAGGAAAACAACGAACCTGTAGATTTTCCTGAAAGTGGTTTTCAATGGAATGAATTGGGACTGCTCGCTCAAAAATTTTACGCTGACCACCAAACGGGCTCTTACTCCGAACAATTAATCGAATTTCAGCAAACGGTTACAGCTTTAATAGCTCTTATTAACAACAGCGATCCTGAATTACTGTATCAACCGGGCTGGTATAAACAATGGTCACAAGGGAGGATGATTCAACTTAACACGGCCTCTCCCTACAAAAATGCGCGCACTCGTGTACGAAAATGGAAAAAAAACAGACCTATTCACTAAAACATCTATATGCGAAAAAAAATCGGACTTAAAGAAGCCATGTCTATCGGTATTGGAGGTATGGTTGGTGGTGGTATCTTCGCGGTATTAGGTTTGGCAGTTTCACTCGCTCAAGGAGGAACTCCAATTGCCTTTTTAATTGCCGGACTACTAGCCTTGCTCACCTCTTACAGTTATGTAAAACTCTCCCAACGGTACCCTGACCAAGGCGGTACCGTTCGATTTGTAAATCAAGGATTTGGACGGAGTACCTTTAGCGGAGGAATTAACAACCTCCTGTGGGTCAGCTATATCATCATGTTAGCACTGTATGCCTCTGCCTTTGGCTCCTATGCTCCCAACCTGTTTACCCTCTTCAACCCTACAATAGATTTTCACATTTATACCAGTCTTATCATAGTCATTGCTACCGCAATCAACTACTACAGCATCAAGGTTGTCAGCGCTATAGAAGCTTATGCCGTAGTGATCAAATTGATTATTTTACTCGCTTTTATCGGTATTGGAGCCTATGGATTGTTGGGCAACCCGAATGTAGCACAGTTAGCGGTAAGCCATTGGGAATCCCCCCTTAAACTCTTGACTGGAGGAATGGTGATATTTGTTGCCTACGAAGGCTTTGAGCTTATCGCAAATGCAGCTCCTGACATTGAAAACCCTGAAAAAAACATCCCTCGAGCCTATTACTACTCGGTAATTTTTGTGATACTCTTATACCTAATCATCGCCGTTGTTACTGTAGGGTCATTGCCTTTTAGCAGCATTGCTACCGCACAAGATTACGTATTGGCTGAAGCCGCAAAACCCATGTTAGGGAAATTGGGCTTTACAGTGATTACCATCGCAGCGCTCATTTCTACATTTTCAGCGATCAATGCTTCCCTATACGGAGGTAGCAAAGTGAGTTATGAAATTGCGGAAGACGATGAGTTACCTCATCAGTTAACGAGCCAGCTTTGGGGACAACCCATAGGCCTCTTAATCACAGCCATCAGTACCCTACTCTTGGCTAATTTATTGCAATTGGAAAGCATTTCAACGGCAGGTAGTGTCGGTTTTCTTTTAATATTTGCCATCGTCAATTTAGTAGGATTTAAATTACACAGGGAAGTTGGTGGGAATCGCCTAATTCCACTGATCGGTTTTATAGCCTGTACCATTGCGTTAATCGTTTTGATTAGTCAATCGTTGGCTACTAACAGCACTGGGGTTATCGTGGCATTTTCGATAATTACAGGATGCTTTCTCATCGAATTTATCTATAAAAAAACAAAGTCCTAAACCACAAAAGCCGAACGAAATCGTTCGGCTTTCTCATCCATTAAAACTCGATGCATATAACACTCCGTTACGGTACGAGTAATTTTTGTGACAACCACTTTCCTTTGAGTTTAATGAGGTAAATACCACTTTTTAAACTACTAATATTCAACTTTAAGGTATTAGCGCCACGTTTGGTTTGTACCTTCTGTGTGACTACGCGTTTCCCTTGAATACTGAATACTTCTAGTGTTACGGTCTCTTCTGAAGCACTTTCAAAACTCAGTTCAACAGCTTCAAAGGCCGGATTTGGATACAATTTCGTAACCGATTTCCTACGATTTTCTAATTTAGGTCGCTTCGTTGTTGCCGTACGTCTCGAGTTGTATACAACTTGAATATCTTGATATTCAGCGTTGGTCCAGTAGTAATTTTTAGCGTTGTTCACATCACTTTGCGTCACGAGCGCCATAAAGGCCGAAGCTCCAAACCCAAAGTCAGCAATATCGAAACGCTTGAGTACCTCAGTATCTAATTTCGCTTCAATCTGATTGTTTTTTACATAGAGAGAAATAAAGCGCTCGTGCAAACTCGCTGTTTGCTTATTACTCGGTACAAGCACTCGTTCTTTGGTCAATTCGAGCTTCCCATTTTTCCTCGTAAACAGTACCAACTGATTTTCTTCGGGCGCCAAGGCAATGTATATGAAGTTTGCATTGGCTGCGTCTGATGCACGTAACATAACTCCTGCTGTAGGCCCAGTACCGTTCTCATACACGGCATTGTACGGATTCGAAAACCAATTGTTGCGCAAGTGTAACTTACCAACGCGCGTTACTTTAGTTGCTAAACTCAAGCCTTCTTGAAAAGGGACATTCAGTTTACGGAATGACAGCAAATCAGGACCTCCCGACTTGGAAAAGGCTCCACTTCCAATAATATTAGCATAACGATCTCTGTGAAATCCAGAAATATCCTTGATTCCTTTACCCAAACCGCCATACGAAACTTTACTAAAAAGCGGATGGTTTACCCCCTTGGCTTCACTGGGGTCGTAAACGATGCTCGGGTTTAAGTCGGGACCTCCGTACGAATCGTTGTAGCGATAACGAACGTCATTTGCTTTGGATGCGCTACCCACATCTGCGTAATTATAATATCCTGTTCCCCAAAAACGTCCACTCCAGGTACTCATACTTTGCCCGGTTTGATACATTTTATCAAGCCCTGTACTCATCTGATTTTTGATCAATAATTCTTCAATAGGCACTAACAAATACCTCGCTTCAGAACTGTAGTGCCAGTTGGATAAAAACGTCCCGATACTCGAGGCAACCTCTGCACGCAGTACTTTTTGCCCACCAGTACCTGCTGGATAATAAGAAATTCCCTTTCCGTGTAAGGCATTCCATTCATTTTGCGGAAAAATAGCATGACCGTAGTCTTTACGGTTCAAATTAAACAGCTTGGCACTATTTCCTAAAATCCACATAATTGGGTGGGTTCCATCCCACAGGTGCAATGTGTACGTTTCGTTAGCATACGTGTCAAAATCGTCCATATCATCATCACTGGCCCAAGGCGTTGCCCATCCGGTAGTTCCGTGAATCGTAGAGAGGGCTCCTTTTACCGTTCCTCCTTTATCTATCAATACTTCCACAACCTCCATATCGTTCAGGTGATCTCCAGCGGCACCTACCAACTCATTATACGTATGGTACACTGCGTATTTACATAGGTAAAAATCTTTTAACTCCTGAAAAGACGCATAAATTACTGGAGTCACATCGTGTTCCGAACTGCTTTTTGCTGCTGCCAAACTTCGCGCCAAGGTGGTTCTCGGCCAATGACTCCCAGCGGCCCAAACATCGTTATCATCGTCATAAGTTCCCCAATTCAAATCCTGATCCACCGCCACGATTAAATCTTGTCCTTCATACAAATCATCTGATAATTCCATTTGATGATGAAATACTGGAGCATAGCGCTGCAAAATTTCGTATCGGGTCATTTCCGATAAGGGTTTGGGTAATTTCATGGCAAATCCACCTTCTAGCGTACCGGACGATACTACCTTATCCTTCGCTATATCGTAGCGCAGGTATTTGGTTCCTTTAAATAAATAGATGTCTCTTCCGGCTCCGACATAACAAGCGGCATCCAAATTTTCGTGAAAGTCAGGATGATCGTTTAATGCAAAACTATCCTTAATACTTCCCCCTGAAACCACTTTTTCAGTAGCGAGATCATATCTCAAATATTGATTCCCTTTAAACAGGTAAAAATCGCGTCCTGCCCCTACGTAACAAGCAGCGTCGATATCTTTATGGAAGTAAGGTTTTGACGACAAACTGAAGTTTTTGGCTATGTTTCCTCCCGAAACCACGCGCTCCTTTGATAAGTCATAGCGCAAATACGCTGAACCTTTAAATAAGTAAAAATCTCTTCCACTACCTACATAAGTGGCAGCATCAGCCTTTTTGTGAAAGTCTGGATGTGTAGCTACACTAAAATTTTTGGAAAACACCCCGCCTGAGGTTGTTTTATCCTTAGCTATATCATACCTTAAATAGGTATCATTTTGCCATGCATACATATCTCTTCCTACTCCGATATACGCAGAAGCATCTAGTGATTCTTTAAATGAGATTTGTCCATAACTGAGCGTTGTACACCACATGGTCATCACGCCAAGTGCTGTTGTTAATTTGATATCTTTCATAAACTAATAAATGTAAATTTTGTGATTGCTTAGGTGTTTGTTCGTACGTATGCGTATAAAATACAAGCCTGACTTCAGTGAACGCCATTGAGTCATGGTCAAGGAAACTTCTCCTTTATCGACGGTGACTTCCTCCGTAAAAACCACTTGTCCTCTACTGTTGTAAATTGTCAATTCGCCCTTTCCTTGGGCCGATTTCCCCACGCGAAAACTCACCGGAGTACCTGCGCTCTTCACGAGAGTTCGGATCGATTGCCCTCCTCTTGAAGCGGTGCGCGCTCGTTGAATATTAGCCTGCATGAGCCCTTCTGCGATTTTTCTTGACCATCCTTGATCCCAACCGACAAAATCAATAGAATGAATCCAGTGATATCCGGCATTGACCCACTTTGTCATATAATTTTGATAGAAATTTTTATTAAAGCGTATGGCACCCGTTTTTAACAAAATTCCGGATCCGCTGTGTCCAACAACAAGTGGAACCTGAGGTGTGGTGGTTTGTGGAAGAAATTTACGTTGGTATTCTTCTGCCACATCATCTGAAGAAGTATCACTCACAAAAGGAAAACCTAAAAATTTCCCTATGTTATTAGCATCTCTAGGGCGGTTGTAAAAACTCAATCCTTTGGTATCCTCGTACTCCGACACAATAATAACATTACCTCGTTGGAGCAATTCCTCATACGTATAGGCATACAGCCCCTTAGGTACTTCTGAAGGTCGGATAATTGTTGCATACCCAAGACCATTGGCAAATAACTGTCCTAAAAATTCGGCGGCTTTATCTGTATTCGAAAAACCTTTTTGACGCATTTGCTTAATGTGCAAAATCACGAGTTCCTTAGAATTGTTAAGTTGCTTTTTTAAGTCTCCAAAAACAGCGTGAAAATCAATAGGCTCCGTCCTACATATAAATTCGTTCCCGTGGAATCCACTCAAGGCATGACCGCCAGACAACTTCTCCAATTTGACCCGGATATCAAAATAACGAGCACCACCCCAACTAAACTGTTGGTTGAGAGGAATAGCCTGAACGTCACAAAAATTGTTTACATTATTTACATACATGGCATTGTGACTCCCAGTCATTAAGATTTCATTTAACTTTTTGTCTTTTAAATACGAGTAACTGTCGGTCATCCAACGAGCCGCATTAAAGCTCCCCGTATAAAACAAATTAAAACTCGTTCGTATGCTTCCCTGCGAAACTACTCGGTCCTTTCCGATATCGTAACGCAAGTATTTTTCACCTTTGAACAAATAAATATCCCTACCGGCACCTACATAACAGGCCGCATCAATATTGGCGTGAAAATCAGGATAGCCAGCAAGTGCAAAGTTCTGCTGAATACTTCCTCCAGAAACCACCCTATCCTTACCGATATCGTAGCGGATATAGTCGGTTCCCTTAAACAAATACATATCACGTCCGGCACCTACATAGCAAGCGGCATCAATATTCGCGTGGAATTTCGGATGAGCATTTAGTGCAAAGCTCTTAGCAATATTACCTCCTGACACTACTTTATCGGCTCCAACATCATACCGCAAATACGCTGTACCCTGAAACAGGTACATATCTCTACCTGCGCCTACATAAGACGCTGCTTGAACGCCTTTATGAAATGCCTCTTTTCCTTGCAAGGCAAAATTCTCTTCAAAGACACCTCCCGATTTCGGCCGGTCTGTTCCAATGTCATAACGCAGGTACATCCCGTCTTTTAACACGTATATATCTCGCTCATAGCCAACATAAGTGGCCGCATTAACATCCTTTTTTACATCTACTTGACCTTCCATTTTAAGAAAGGCAACAAGAAGTACAAGGAGTAAAAAAACATCTTTCTTACTCATACAGATTGATTTTTGAATTAAATAATATGAAGTTCTTACATTCATAACACGGAGTGCCTACACAAAGACCTCGTGTTAGTTGCGAATTGTAAATTAGTTTTTGGAGGTTTACTTACCAATCAGAGCGCACCTTCATCAGTAACCCCTACTGATTTGTTATTGCTTACAATATTGTTATACAACAGTGCTGATGCGCTCGATTGGAACGTACAAAAATTTAATCCCACTACGGGATCACTATTTTACAAATACAGGTGTTCTCAAAACGACAAAGTTTCGAGTTATAGCCGAAATACCTGAGGTATTTTTTGCATTCTTAAGAATGCCTTCTTTTTCTCTTATAGGAACTTTTCCCTATGTGCCATGACCCCAAAAAAGTGTCTTAAAATTCACTTTCCTCAATGCCTGTCATGAGCGTGAAAACATGTAGCAAACATAGGAGCTTATGGCAGTGGTGTCAAGTAGCAGACGTCCTATATTCGTATTTTAAGACCCCTACAAAAACCTGTAAATCAAGCACTTTCCAAAAACGAAACTCACAGCCTTGAATACGGAAATCTCAACGAACCAAATCCATGTTGAGCTAGGCCGCTATATACGCTCTTGCGAAAAATTGGAATACTTACAAATTGACTAGGTATTAGTTTTGAAGAGTGCCTTCAACATATTCACTTGGACTCATCCCTTCGAATTTTTTAAAGGCTTTATAGAAGGTCGACTTGGAGCTGAAGCCCACTTCTTTTGCAATACCTAAAATGGAATAATTTTGATATGCAGGTTCAAGGACCAGTACTTTAAAATCATCCACGCGAAGTTTATTAATAAAGTCATTAAAATTTCCATCGGTATAGGTGTTGATCAATCTAGAAACCTGCTTGGGATGTTTGTCGAGCAAACTTGCGAGCTCCTGGATGGTCAATTTAGGACTTCTGTGCATTGCTTGGACTACTACACTGCGCTTCAAAGTCTCGAAATCTTCTCTTTCTTCCAAGCTCGACGAAGCATATGCTTCTTCTTTCTGTCCTTTAATTTCTCTGTTTTTTTCAGGAACCGCTACCGGTACAAAAGCAAACACAGGACGATGGAATACGAAGTAGCGCAAACACAGAATAAATACCGCGATTTGAAAAAGGGACTCAATAAGGTAAAAAATAGAAAATCGCTTACCATAGCTATACGTAACGATATCACCTAGTATAATGATACCATAGTATATGAAGCTAATGAGTAAATACATTTGTATAAACTGAATAAAGTACTTGTTTTTACTGTAAAAACGCAGGGATTCTCGTTGTATAAAGGCTCGGAACCTCAGCGAAAAATACATTAAATACCCTAAATTAAATAGGTAATCAATTACAGTAAACTCCCAATCGTACGAGGCTTGATAAAAGTAATTAATGCCAAAGAAATAGGAAATCACTACTGCGACATGCCAAGGCGAACAGTGAAATAGCTTTATCAAATAGAGAAACAAGAAGGTGTCTACTACCGAAAATTGATACTTATAAATACTGTACTTAGGTGCAAAAGGCTCAATGGTTTCAAACAGAAAACTCAAAAAGTACATGAATATCAAATACTTTTCCAAGCGCGATTGAAACTTGTTCCTGCGATCAAAAATGAGAAAACAGAATAGGACGATAAACGATAGTCCTAGGAGGTCTAAAAAATTAGCAATGTCGACTTTAAACATACGATGTGATTAATCAATAAATTACAATGTTTTCAAGAGGAATACTAGGTGTTTTGTCCTAGGAGAAGTTATATAACAACCGAACAGAAAAAAAACCTACCTCCTTTTCCTCTTCTACCAAAATACACATACATTTTTGGTGATCGTTACCACTTCCATTGAATTTAACTATCACAATAGCAACGAGCATACATTTCTTCCTATTCCCTCTTGGAGTTTCAATTACCTTGCAGACGGCAGCACCGCAATTTTGTTACATGTTGTAAGCTTTGGCTGTAGAAGTTTATCCAAAATAGGAACAACAAAAAAGTGATCTAAAAACTAGATCACTTTTTTACTCAATGTCAACACAGTACCCCCTTCTAAAAAATACAGTTGACGTGTTTATAAACCACATAACAATAACTTACGTTTGTTTATCCAAATGCCAGAAGTAGCTGAAAATTAAATTTCAAATAGTAAAAAACAGCGAATAGTGCTACCTCTGGCGAAATCAATGGATATCTAATGTCCTTAAGTGTGCTACGAAAAAGAACATACGTACTCTTTCTTTTCCTGAATTGCTGTATCCCCTTAACAATTATAGCATTTCGAGTTGTCCACAACTCAAGGACACTTTACTTTCCATCGCAATTAATTCTCTGCTAAAGAAGATTACAAACTAGGATGGAATTGCATTCAAAACATTGAATGACTAACCTTAATTTTCGCTGTTTTTCATTTCTGTTTTTTACTGTTTTTCACAGTACAAAGGAATTCTTTTAAAATGCAATTTTCAAACTTTCACAATCGGTTTTTATAAAAAGCTAGTCTGAATTTGTAAATCCAGCACAGCGTCCAAAAAAGTTAAAAACCTTAGTAACAACTGCTTGCAACATACCGTTTTTGAAATAAAATTAAATCTTATATATTTATCGAATCAGACAAAAAACATCATGAAAAAACCCTTTCAGCGCTATGATTTTTTGGAAGACTTTTGTTTTCGAACCCCTCTCTACCCATTCAATTTCTTAAACAAAAATCTCCAAGAGCACACCTTTACCATAGCGGACCTAGAAAAAGTATGGGCAGACCCCATTTTTAAAGAAGCTATGTATTTAGCTTCCGTTCCATTTTACAATGAAATTGTAACGATTTTACAATCGAGAGATGCTTTGAAATTCGAAAAAATCAAAAGCTCCTTTTTAAAATACCTCATCAGAGCAACAACGCGATGTACCCCGTTTGGTCTTTTTGCAGGCATAGGAACAGGAACTATTGGAACGCAGAATTCCGTTGAGCTCCCCCCTCCTCATCAGCATCAAAAATCGACCAACTTAGACAGTCATTTCCTATTCGAATTATGCAAACAGCTTGCTCAACAAAAGACCGTCAGAAATCAACTGACCTTTTACCCGAATACGAGCTTGTACCGTTTAGGAGATTATTACAGATATGTTGAAACCAATAGCAACCACCAAAAAAAACAGTACAGCATTGAAGCCATTGGTCACAATGAAGATATAGAAAGTATTTTGAGTCATGCCGCCGATGGAAAACAGAAATTCGAACTCGTCAATTTCTTGACAGAGCGGGGATTTGAAACTTCAGAATCTGATGCCTTCTTAAACTTATTAATCGATCATCAAATTCTGAGAAGCAATTTAGAAATCAATATCACAGGGGATGATCCCCTCGCGAACATTATCCAAATACTCGATTCCCTAACTGGAGTCAGCTCTATCACAACTGCCTTAAAGTCGATTCAAAACCGACTTGCCTCTGTAGCTAAAACTATGGGAACAGACATCGCTGCTTACAACGCTATACGGGAATCACTGAGTGCTTTGCAGTTGAATTTTCAACCCAAGTACCTCTTTCAAAACAACCTTACACTTTCAGCGCCATCGGCAAGTATTAGTAGGTCTCAACTTCAAGAAGTAAAGAAAGCGCTAGGCCTATTACTAAAACTTGAAACATGGCAGCCCAATCAAGATCTACAACGCTTTAAAAAAGCTTTTTACGAACGTTACGAAACGCGTCGGGTTCCGCTAGCCCTAGCACTGGATATCGAATCGGGTATCGGATACCTACAAAACGATGCTGTTTCTGGGACAACTCCGTTTTTAAATGATCTGACGGCAGCTTCTAAAGGTCATAAGACCTTTACAAATCAACACCTAAGTCCACAAGATCGAGTATTAGAGAATAAACTAAAAGAGGCATTGGAGCAAAATGCATACGAGATTACCTTAACGGATAAAGATTTTAGCCACTTTGAATGCCGAGAAGAGTACCTCCCCGATACGCTAACGGCATTTGCCTCCTTAACCACTGTAAACGCTACCGAAACCCTATTTTTGCAGGGGTTCAATACAGGAGCGGGAAAATTAATTGCCCGATTTTCAGAATCAAATGATGCTATCAATGCGCAATTGGCAGCTATCTACCAATCAGAACAGGAGCTTGCACAAGATAAAATAATCGCAGAAATTGTACACCTTCCTGAATCGAGAACGGGTAATATACTGAGAAGAAAGAATCTAAGGTCTTATGAAATTCCCTACCTCGCAAAGCCATCCGTTCCTTATGATGGGCAGCTTGCTATAGGTGATTTGTGGTTATCTTTAAAAAATGACGAGCTGGTACTGTGGTCTGAAAAACATCAAAAAGAAGTAATTCCCAAACTCACGAATGCCCATAATTACTCCTACAAAGCCCTGCCTATTTATCATTTCTTAAGTGACTTAGAGCTGCAAAACAAATTACCTTATATCGGTTTTCAATGGCCATCGTCTTGTGATACTTTCGATTTTCTTCCTCGTGTAAGCTACAGGAATACGATCCTAGCCAAGGCTCAATGGAAAATCAGTAGCAAAGAACTAACAACCCTAGCTTCTTTTAAAAATTCTACGGAATTCAGTGCTGAGTTTGCGGCTTGGCGAAAAAAGCTCAAGCTCGTTCAGCACGTAGCACTGAAACATCCCGCACATGCGCTATACCTCGATCTGGAACACCCTGATTGTATTGCAATATTGATAGAAAGCGGCAAAAAAAACAATCCTATTGTATTGGAAGAGTTCCTATTCCATGAGGGCTCTCCTGTAAAAAATGAAAAAGAACATTTTACCAACGAATTTTTATTCACCTTGAAAAAAAGCGATATCGATGATTAAGAGAAGTTACCTTCCTGGAGAAGATTGGCTGTACTACAAAATATATTGTGGAAAAAGAACTGCCGATCAATTGCTTGTTGAAGAAATTCAACCTCTGGTGCAAGAATTGACTCAAGAGGAGCGAATTGACCAATGGTTTTACCTGCGCTATTCAGATCCTCAACCTCATTTACGACTGCGATTTCTCAGTCCTAATACGGAACACAGGAACTACCTTCAACAACGCATTCCTGCAGCACTCACCAGTTACTTTCAAAAAGACTTGATCTGGAAAGTACAGATGGACACTTATAACAGAGAGTTGGAACGCTATGGTACTACTACTATTGAATTGTCCGAATATGTATTTTCTGTGAACAGTCAGCTGTGTTTAAACGTACTTGAACACCTCACAAATGATACACATGTATTTTTAATTAGCCTAAAAGTGATTGACGAGCTTCTCAATTCCTTTGGCTATACTTTGGACGACAAGATTAACTTATCAAAGGAAAACTTCGAAGCTTTTAAAGATGAATTCAACGCCGATAAGCAATTAAAAAAACAACTCAACATAAAGTACCAACAGCTAAAAGAGGATATTAACTCGACCCTAAAGGCCTCGATTTCTTCTTTCGAATTTCTAAAAACGCACGAATTATACAATGAACCCTACTCACAAATACTACAGCGATTAAAAATTGGGCTGTCTGAAGAGGCCATCGCCTTAGACGACTACCTAAGTAGTCAAATTCATATGTTTATCAATCGAATTTTCAGAGATAAACAACGATTGCACGAGCTCGTTTGCTACAGTTGCCTTTACCGTTATTATAACCTACAAAAAAACACCAATGCGTAATCTATTCGTTTTACTACTATTTCACTGTACTCTTTTTTCCTTAGGACAGGAAGTACAAAAACACTATCACTCAGATTTAAATACTCTGAAAAATGAATTTTATCTAATGGATAGCATTCAGAAGAATCGTTTTTCAACAGCCTATTTAGCCAAAGCCAAACTGGAAAATACAACCGTTAAAATTGCCAATGGATACTATTTATTATCAGAGCTTAACATTCATAAAAAAGCAGCACTTCAATACAGTGACAGCATTATCCAATTAACCAAAAACACACAAAACAAAAACTATCCAGCCCTGGGATACATTCAAAAAGGGATCCATTATTATTACAACGGCCAAAATGAGTTGGCGCTAGAAAATTTTTTACAGGCCAACCAGCTCGCCGTAAAAAATGAAAACCGCATTCAATTAGTTATTGTCAAGCATTACGTAGGGCTTCTAAAAAGTGTGAATAATAAAATTGAAGAAGCCCTCAGCATCTTTAAAGAAAACTATCAATACCTAAAAGAAAATCAATTAGATACCACCTATAAAAAACAGTACTTTAAATCCCTCTTTGCATTGGCCAATGGTTATGCCAAAAACAAACTTTTTGACCAAGCCATTCAGTACTATAATAAGGGACTTAAAGAATCGAAAAACAATCCTGATTTCTATTACCCATATTTTTTAACAGGTCATGGAGTTTGTAGTTTTGAAAAAGGTGCTTATCAACAATCGATTGACAGTTTACAAAAAGGCTGCAAGCTCTTAAAGGAAGATCCTTCGAATCTCGCCGCCATGTACTTGTATATTTACGATGCTTACAAAGGAATGGGGACTCCTGACCAAGGAATTCATTACTTGAACAGTATCGACTCTGTTTACAAGCAAGACAACTCTATTAGGAGGTATTCAAGAATCGCCTATGGACATTTGAATGATTATTACAAGCATTCTAAGAATAAAAAGAAACAGTTGACCTACTTGACCAAACTCGTAGAGGTAGACAGCCTCATCAAGGCCAAGGACGGTAACTTATACGTTGACATCGTCAAGAACTATGATACTCCTGAATTACTCAAGGCGAAGCAAGAACTCATCAACTCACTGGAAGAACAAAACAGTTCAAAACAGTACAATATTTTTATTTTAATTGCGCTCTGTACTATTTTTTCTGGGCTATTTATTTTCTTCTCACGACGCAGTTATGTGTTAAACAAGCGTTTCGACCTATTAATGGAAGAACAAAACAACAAAGAGACTCAGGTCACTCCACCTGTAATTACGGCATCAAAAGTTGAAAGCCTTGGATTGTCAGAAGAGCTCGTTACTCAAATACTGACCAAATTAGAGAAATTTGAAAGCTCACTAAAATTCGTTAAGAAAAAATACACCTTAAATACTTTGGCAAAAGAACTCAATACAAACAGTTCGTATTTGTCAAAAGTGATCAACCTAGAAAAAAATTCTAACTTCTCTAATTACTTAAATAACTTAAAAATTGACTACGCAATTCAGCGGTTAAATCAAGATCCGAAATTTCGAAAATACACCATAAAAGCAATTTCAGAAGAGTGCGGATTTAGCAGTCAACAGACATTTTCGACTGCTTTTTTCAAGAAAACAAAGTTGAAACCCTCTTTCTTTATAAAAAAAATAACAAACTCTGAACCAGAAGATTAAACTTAAAAAATACGCGTGAAATTTATAAATTCATAGATACTTGTCTTTTTTAGGCTGTTTGTATCCCCTAGATTTGCAGCAGTAAAAAACAATTAGAATATGAAAATTCAGAAAAACACAAAACGCGTATTAGACTTTAAAAAATTTCAAATTGCAGAGATCAAAAGCTTACATGCTATTAAAGGAGGAACCGGTTCAAATTCAGGAACCATTGACGACGAAGATGATCCAATTAACACAGGAGATTCTCGAAACGGTAGACGACGTCCTTAAACATAAAAAAACCAATTGTCTCACGACAATTGGTTTTAATTCGTTATTATTACCCTAAAAAAAAGAAAAACTACAACCCATGACCCGTGTATTACTTATCCTCATTTTATTCTTCTTATTTTATTCCTGTACCCCAGTGAACACATCGAGTAAACCTCCTAAAATTACGGTTATCGATGAATATCACGGTCATCAAATGAAAGACCCATACCGGTACATGGAAAACCTCAAGGATACGGTATTATTGGCTTGGCTCAAAGAAAAAACAGAGGAAGCCTCTGTATTAGAAACTATTGAAGGACGCGCAGCACTACTGCAAAAAATAGAAAACTCAACCGCTGGAAATACACGCATTAGCAAATTAAAAATCAGTGATAATGGCAGCTTCTTTTACTTAAAAAAAGAAGCTAAAAATGCTGTTGCCAAACTCTATTTCAGACCTTCCTTAACTGCCGATGAATCGCTGTTATTTGATCCGGCTACCTACAAAACTCATGAGAAAAAAGAGTACGTATTAAACTATATAAAACCGAGTTGGGATAGTAAAAAAGTAGCTGTCGGATTGACGGAATCCGACAAAGAAATTTCAGAAATTGTCATTGTAGATGTTCCAAGTAAAACCGTTGCACCCGAAACACTCACCCACAACTGGCCCGCTGAGTTAGCTGGAATCAACTGGTTACCCGATAACTCAGGCTTCATTTATGTACACATTCCGGTAGTTGACAAAAATGAAAAGAACTACCTACTTAATACCTCTTCAGTATTGTACAAACTAGGAACGCCTGCTAATCAGGTAACACCTATATTTTCAAAACAAACGAATTCGAACTTCCCGATAAAAGAGGAAGATTTTTGCATTACCAGACTTCCAGATCAAAAATGTCAATACATTTTTGCCTCGACCTCTGGCGCTACCAGTTATCACGATTATTATTACGCAGCAATTCAGGACATCTACGGCAAAACCATCCGTTGGAAACCTCTTTTTTCTAAAGACGATTTGATAAAAAAAATCCTAGTCAAAGAGGATACTTTATATTATCTGAGTTCTAAAAATGCTTCGAATTTTAAACTTTGCAAAACAACACTCAGCAATCCCGATTTCGAGAATCCTACAGTTGTTGTACCCGAAGACCCTAACCAAACGATCACTGATATGGCCCTCACCAAACACGGCCTCTATATCGTAAAAACAAAAAACGGGGTGCAAGCCAACTTGTACAAAGTAGTGGCGCCCGCTCCGCATTTACAAAAAATTGATCTCCCTAGATCTTCCGGCTATATCAATATCTTTTCTAAAGGAGCTCGTTTTGATAAGCTATGGCTACAAACAGAGGGATGGACAAGTAAGAAAGAACTGTACAATTACGATGCGAATACCGACTCTTTCAATAAAATTGAGTTGATTAAACAAACCAGTCCTACAGCTATAGAAGACGTAGTTATCGAGGAAATTGAAATACCTGCACGCGACGGTACACTGATACCACTTTCGATTATTTACAAAAAGGGAATCAAAAAGAACGCAGCAAACAATGTACTTATCAGTTCCTATGGGGCCTACGGACTTTCAGGAACTCCTTTGATGTACCCTATTTTAAAACACTGGGTAGAACTAGGAGGCGTCTATGCGGAAGCGCACGTGCGCGGTGGTGGCGAAAAAGGAGATGCTTGGCGAAGAGCCGGATATAAAACTACTAAAGCCAATTCGTGGAGAGATTTTATTGATTGTACCCGCTACCTCGTCAATCAAAAATATACCAGTCCGAATAAAATAGCGGCTTGGACGGCAAGTGCCGGTGGCGTTTGTGTAGGACGTGCCTTTATTGAAGCTCCCGAACTATACTCAGCGGTAATGATCCGCTCAGGAGTATTGAATCCACTTCGTTCAGAATTTTCTCGCAATGGAAAAAACAATATCAAAGAATTTGGAAGTGTTAAAGACTCAACGGAATTCTTAGCCTTACGAGCTATGGATAGTTATCACGCAATACAAAACAATACCCGATAC
Organism: Tenacibaculum litopenaei; assembly: GCF_964514025.1. NCBI lineage: Bacteria > Pseudomonadati > Bacteroidota > Flavobacteriia > Flavobacteriales > Flavobacteriaceae > Tenacibaculum > Tenacibaculum litopenaei. The sequence goes on along the minus strand of NZ_CAZEQT010000002.1, from coordinate 230,218 downwards.
CCAGCTGTGTATTTAACCGCTGGAATTAATGATGCCCGAGTTCCGGTTAGCCATTCATCAAAGTTAATCGCTCGATTACAAGACGCTCACCCCGAGAATACCGCTTTGTTGTCAGTTGACTTTAACGGTGGGCACAGTTTTGATGCCGCTCAACAAAAGCGAAATAAAGAACTCGTTGATTTTATCACCTTTGCGTTTTGGCAATTGGGCAAAGAAGACTTTCAACCCTAGCCAGTGCTGGGTTCATAAATATCAAATAAAAAGGTTGCCAATTGGCAACCTTTTTTCTTAGACCAACAATTTGCTAGACTTTCAATAACTGAGCTTGTATCACCTTAATCAGCTTTCCTAATAGTTTATTCTTTAGGTGACCGATACTGGTTTTATGCACTCCTAAAAGCTGTAAGCTATTCAGTTGTAATAAATTTTTCTGACTCTTTACCAGCCAGGCATACTCCTCCAAACTCAATTCTTTCATCGCCAGTAACACAGTCCAACGCTTGAGCTTTTGTTTACTCTCCAATAAAAAAACGTCGAGTTCTTTGAGCGTATCCTCCTGCACATCGCTCCACTTATCAGACAACACACCTGTTAATTCCGCTCTTAACTCCTTTAAAATCATATCAAAATCCATCTACCTATCAATTTAAAATTAACTGTAATACACCTTCTTTACTCCTCGCATCTTTTTGAGCTTCATAAGCGATCAACGCATCAAAAGCTGCCATAATCTGTACTTTTGCCTCTGCGACAAAGACCGCTGGTAATTTTCCTTTACTTTTCCAGCGTCCTAAATAACCTCCCAATAGGTTTCTATCTTTATCGATGAGTACCTTCCACATAGAAAGGGAAATTTTTTGATGCTTTTTATGTTGCTCATAAACCATCAAACTGTCAATTTTGTTCATCAAGGCTCGCACTTCTGTTTCATAGGATTCATAGGAATATACTCCTTTATCGATCAATTCCTCAGAACTGGTTTTAATCGCGATGGTCTGTTTATGAGCATAGGCATCATAACTCGCTGATTTCATAGTGTCACAAGCGCAGAACAGTGACACCAAACACAGCCCTATTAATAATTTTAGTACTCTTTCCATAAGTTGTTTATCTTTTTTTAAATAGTTCGTTATTAATTCGTTGAATGGCAGCCACGTGATAGTCTACAATTCGCATTCTTCCTGCCGAAGTACTCAAGTAGTTTTTGTATTCTGTATAATTATCCATAAAAAAACTCTCGGTTAAAACAGCAGGCATCTTAGTTTTGGTTAGGACGTAGAACCTCGCTTCTTTATCCAAATCTCCATCTGAATAATCAGTTCGCAAGCGATCATTCGGGAACTCTTGTTGAAAAGCTTCACCAAATCTACTCGCAATAGCATCGCTTTTAGTATCTCCTGGCGAAGTAAAAAACTCTGCTCCTGCACCTCCCCCCGCATTGGCGTGAATACTGAGATAGAAACAAGGAATTCCTGCATAGTTATTAGCTCTCTTTACACGTGTTCGCAAGCTGATATCCTGATGTTCTGGTACCAGATTGATGTAGGGAATTTGGAGTTTTGTCAACTCCTGCATAATTCCATTGACGATGGCCCTATTAAATTCGCCCTCGTAAAACACCTCGTTATCCTTCCATCTTACTTGCTTTCCCTTTGTCTGATAAAGTCCATTGATCAATCCGCCGTGACCATTGTCTAGTAGTACTGTCATCATCGTTTATTTACAGTCATTTAAATCTCCTATAAGAATTCCGATAAAAGATTGATTTGTTTCATTCTTTTGCAATGGATTAAACTCAAGTTGTTCAGGAATCGCTGCCGACCAAGGATTTGAAGCCACAGGAAAACTGTGATTGACAGGTACAAATTGCCATTTTTTAGTAATCAAATCATTGCCATTCAATACTTGTAAAACAATGTTAGCATCTGTCATATCAATGCTTTTTGATCCGTTTACATCAGCAGCTAACAACTTATATGGACTTGTCAAAACACCGCCGTTATTGATGTGGTTTAACAAACTGATGTAATCGAAAAACTCAATACAACCAGCTACTGGCGTGGTGTAATTGGGCTTCACCGTATACTTTTCAGACGGCAAGCCAGCAAACGAATAACCGCTGGCATCTGTTGTTGTATTCCTATTTGAACCAGAAGACTGTAATTGGAGTTGAACCCCCGTCAATACGGTACCTTTAGGTGTTCGTATCGTTCCGGAAATAGTATAAGATGCCCCCGCTATAGTGATGCTACTGGGCGTCGATTTACCACATGCATTGATGGCTTGTACACTAAGTATCCCTCCGGTAAAACCCGCTGTTGTCACCAAGGTAATCTCACGTTGATTTGTAGGAGTTGAAGGTACCGCAGTCATTCCGCTAGGTAAGGTCCATTGATAACTCACTGCTTGTTGAATACCGGTAACTGCATATTTTAATCCAGATTGACCTGCACTCACACTGGTGGGGCCCGAAACAATTCCGGTTCCACTAGGAACTCCTTGCACGATTACAAAAAGGGTTGCTGGTATGGATTGGCAGTACTGATTTACGGTATACGCCTTCACATTACCACTGGTTGCTCCAGATCCAAAAGCAACGGTAATACTATTTGACCCCGCTCCTGAAATCACGCTTGCTCCCGCTGGTAATTCCCATTTGTAACTGCTAACTCCTGCAACAACCGCTACGGTATACGTGACCGCATTTTGCCCTTTACACACCTTGACAGCTCCACTAATAGCTCCAGGTGTTGGAGGTTTGGTTCCTAATCCTGGTGGCGTACTCCCCGCCAAAGGATGCGTGGCATCGTGATACTGTACACTAAAACCCCAGAGCCCACCGGACCTGTACTCCGGACAATCAAAAGATGCCCGACCTTGTGATCTACCAGCCATGATCACCTTCCCTTTTTTATTCGTCCCTAAGCGGAAAGTATTCTCCGAGCTGATTCCTGCCGAGGCTTTCGCCCATTGAAAACCTCCTTGAGTGTTGTACTTTGCTAAATAAGATTTTGATAAGTTTACCGAAGTTCTAACACCTTTCAATTCCGTGCCTCCTGGAAAGCGTAAACTGGTATGAAAATAGCCGGTTGCATAGACACCTTGCGTATCGGCAGCGATATCTGTTGCAAAAGGAGGTGGATTTCCTTCACCCTCCGCAGTTCGAATCCACAATTCATTTCCACTGGGCCCGTACTTAGCGATAAAAATATTATCTGAATCACTCCCTATCGGTACTGCAGCTCCTGCAAAAAAAGATTCCTTATGATAACGATGCGCAGTGATGTATCCATTTCCATTGGTATCATTTGCCAAGCGCACTGGTCCAGAACTTCTAATTCGAGTATGCTTTAAATACGCTACGGAATTGGCTCCATTGGTGAACTTAGCATAATAAATATTGGTAAAACCAGAATCTGAAACAATTTTATGTGGTCCTAACTCCAACGTAGCGTAAAAATTACCAGCGATGTACAAATGCTTTCCGTCAGAACTAATGTCTGTAGGTCGAATATCAGAACGGCTCCAAACGACACTTCCATTTAACGGATTAATCTTAGCCAAAAAAGGTTGACTCCCACTGGTTCCAGTTACGTAACAATTTCCATTGGCATCTACTACAAGTTCTGTTAACCCTTCATTATTTCCAGCACCTCCAAACTGTTTTGCCCAGATAAAGTTTCCGAGTTTGTCATACTTAACCATAAAACCCGCTCGGTAATGCTGGGTAGTACTCAAGCTTACCTTTGAACTTCCAGTTCCAAAAACGATACTGGTCTGAAAATATCCCGAAGCGTATACATTTCCAGTAGCATCTACGGCTACTGACAATCCTCTTGAATTTCCACTACCTGCTACTCGAGACCAGATTACCGTCCCTTTATCATCGTATTTCGCTATAAAAAAACCAGATCCGCTATGTGTTTTCTCCAAAACTATCCCCGAATAATAATGTCCGGTTGTATAACTATTTCCATTACCATCCATGGCCAATCCGTTGATAACAGAAGTACCACTGACAGTATTTACGGCCCATTGAGCCAGCTGTGCACGTCCTTCATAAGAGAAGAATAGCACGATAAAAACTACGATTATTCGATATCTTTTCATCTTAATTCACTATTATTTTTTGTATGGATTTACGTCCTTCTTGTTCACTCTCGAGCAAATACATGCCTTTCGGTAAGAAACGAAGATCTAATTGCTTTACTCCTTTTGTCATTTCCAAAACAAAAGTTTGGTTCAGTACCACTTTCCCTGTAGGATCCATCAATTTTAGTCGAACCTGCTCTCCCGTGCTTCCCTTTACTTCAATGGTAAACACCGAGCCTGGGTTTGGATATATTTGGGGGAGTGTTGAGGAATTTGAAGGAGAAATTTCCAACTTTTGAACATCCATTTTAAGGCGATTCAAGCCCTCGTCAAAAGCCATCATAGGAACAATACTACCCTCCATTGCCATCCTAGAGCTTTTCATTAAAGGCCTTTTCCTTTTAAACTTTAAGGCCAACAAGGAAACTCCGCGACCATGACTATGCCCCTCAGCCTGATTATCGGTGTACAACAGGGATACTTTCCCCGGATCTTTCGCTAACAATTCGTAATCCAAATCACTGCGATTTAAAACTCCAGATTCTAAGCCCAAAAAGTGAAATTCGTTAGCATCATAAGAGAACGTAGCCTGAAAAGCAGAGATATCAACATAGTTATCAACAACTTTTAAACACACACTAAACTCTTCACCAACAATACTTTCACATTCAAAAAACCCTAACTCAACAACCTTATCAACACCTCTATTGTTAACAACATGGTCGTTATTAACATCTCCCACTTTAATTCCGACAAAATCTTGATTCTTAACACTAGCATCAAGTGGTGTCATAACAATTCGATGTGGAATGGTGGATACAAAAGGATTTTGGGGATTTGGAAATACAAAGTTTTTAGGAACAAACTTCCAACTTTGTGAAAATCCAGCTTGTCTTTGCAGTATTACTTTTCGAAGAGTGATAATATCTGCCACATCAATGGCATTGGAAGCATCCGTATCAGCTGCGATCAATTTATAGGGTGACAGTGCAATAGATTTTCCTAGCAGGTACTTTCTTATCAGTAAAATATCAGCCACATTGATACCATTGGTCATTGCCAAGGCTCTTTGAACCGTAAGTGTCCCACCACTTTCGGGCAAGGTGTTAAACAAAAACGTTCCGGTAATATTGTTGAGCTGCTTCTTTTCTTTAGTATCGGTAGTAAGAACTACGGTTGACTTCGGCAAGGGTTTATTATCTTCATTTACGATAGTTCCTGATATTTTCAAATATGCTAAGATTTTAATCATCGCCTTAGCGTTAGCACTCAACTCTTCTTGTGCCTGATTGTTGAAAACCTTTAAATCAACTACCTCCAAAGGAAACTCCCCTACCGATTGTCGGGCCTGAAATGACAACTCAAACAGTATTTCATCATTGTCAATCGCTGTATTTAGCAGTTGTGGTTGATCCCAAACAACGCGAACTTCCCCTGGTGTCAATTCAAAAAAATTAGCAGTGCTCATCCCCGTTAAATCACGGTGAAAATTCGTCACTGACTCAAATTTCAATGCATTTTTTGGATATTTAAAAACTGCCTGAAACCCTGCTACTCCCGCAAAGTTTTTTGCTCTCACAGGAATTTTAAAGCTGCTTCCAACTCCGACCACCTGTGAACTCAGTGCCAACTGACAGGCACCAAAAGTCATCATTCCTCCTGCTGTCTCTGTCGTCATGGGAGCTCCTTGAGCGTTCGCTACTTTACTAGTTAAAAAGGTAAATTTCCAGCGCTCTCTTAATTTGGTTATCACCTTGAGTTTTACATAAAACAATACTGATTGCTCAGAAAGCGTATGGGGTTTAAAGCCCGTATCAGCCCAAACGACACTCAGCACTCCACCTGAATACCTATAATTTAGGTTTGAAAAATTTTTAAGTGCCGCATGTACTTTCGTCAGTGCAACAAACTCAAACTTCTCTTCTGGCAATTGCATTTTTAATTCAAAGCCTACCGCATTGGTAAACTTGTCAACTCGAATCGGGATTTCTATCAATTCAGAGGCATTGGCAACGACTTCAGGAGTGCTAAAAGCCACCTGAGCTGTTACCCACAAGGTTTGTAGGAGACTTATCAAGAGTATAAGCCTCCTCTTTCGGTAAATTTGTAGTTGTTTTTTCATGGTTATAATTAATTTGATTACTTACTTTTAAGCAAGAGTAGCCCTCAAGAGCTCTCCTCTTGTATCGATATGTATTATGATTGATTGCTTTATTTTTGGGCTGCTAGTAACTTGACAAGCTGATCGGTATTCTTGATTTGAATATGAGCCTCGGTACGTCCAGTTGTATTTCCAGCCCCTACAGAAACGGCAAATTCTGCACGTCCTTCGTTGTTTAAATTGACTAAAAATTCTTTTTCACCCAGCAGTAACCCTACCTGAGGAAGGTGAACAAAAACGTTTCCTTTGGAGACATTTGTTTTTATGGAAGCGATCATGGTTACCGCGCTACTTGGAGCTCCCGCTAGTTTAACGCTGTACGATTCAACTTTGTTCCACGGTCCAGTAAGTTGACGATTCAGGAGTAAACTCACTGTTTGCTGAACTTCTACGGTTACTAATGAACTGATCTCAGCTCCCTGAGGGTCTCTTGCGGTAATTTTGAATTGATAATTTCCTGCTTGAAGTCCGTTTAACTGCAACGAAGGAGCATTCACCGGTTTCCAGTTGGCTAGCGTACCCGCTGTTTTGGTCCAGGTATATTTCAAAACATCCTTATCCGGATCCGTCGCCGCTGCTATGAGTTCTGTTTGAGCCCCTCCGTCTTGCGCAGTGTAGCTTAAAACAGTTTTTCCTGTCACCTTGAGTCCCTCAGGAGGTCGGTTTGTGTAGCGTACATAAATAATATAACGCGTTGTGCCTTTTGCCTGCTTACGGAGATCTGGAATACTCATTCCTTGAATCGGAACTCCTGCATTGCCATCACAGTCTACCCAACCATAAGGTAACTTGATACCGTTCCAGGCAACGATGAGCCCTAGTGGCACCGCTCCAATAAACCCTCCTTGACTTTTTCGCAGAGTTCCCTGCTCATCAATGAGCAAGCACTGTTCGTGAATTTCTTTGCTCTTAGCCTTTTGATAAAGGGTCACAGCCCCTCCAAAATGTAGCTTTGCTGGCACCGAGCCTTTATTGATTTCCAACATCTTACCGGTATCTAAAAATCGCCCGTCAAGCTCCTTAGTTCTTACCACAGCTCGTTCTTGTTCTGACACATCTAACGCTGAAATTGCGTGATTGCCAAGATTTAAATCTCCTTGCATCACTCCAGTTCCATTTAAGGAGAGCAATTTTGTATGCAACTCAGGGATATGCACAAGCGACTGAAAACTAGACAACTCGAAATACGAAAAAGACACCCTTTTCTCTTCAGTGGTCACAGGAACAGGAATTTGATGAGGAATTTCTTGGACAAATGCTGCAATTTTATGAGTGTATACCTTTCTTTTCTGTCGATCTCCGAATTCCAAAAATTCTTCAATCGTTTTCACTCTTAAAAAAGGAGTACTTACCCCCTGAGCAACATAAATAAGCTCCCCGGCAATAACCACCCAGCCTCCTTGAGACTGTGTGGTGTTTTGCAATACGTACTTTCCAGTTGCAATTCCCAGTTGTTTTGAAAAGCTAGCAAACAAATTGCCAGCATACATTTGTTGCATATCCGCAAGCGTTTCTTGTTCTAACAAAAAGCCACCTGCTCTGGTAAAATCAATACTATTCATCGGTCTTTTATTTTTTAGGATCACCTGTATGTTCGTTGATTTCTGCATTGTGCGCAACGATCCCTCCAACACTAAAATTATCAACCGATTCTACATCGAGTACGGCCACTTCAATGGGTTCTTCCACCGTCAGGACCTCAGTAATATCAATGGTATTTCCTGAAGGTGCTAATAAGCTCATTCCTTTTCGAAGATCCATAGGTTTTATCCAAGCAAGCTCATCTCCTCCTGTACAAGTTAGTACTGGATGCGCTGCTGTAACTCTAATATGCTGGTCATTTGCTAAAGAAATTTGTAAATATTCATCAACCACAAACGTCGATTTTCGCAATACCGTTACCGGACATAATGTTCCTTCCGATATTCTTCCTTTCCAATTCATATAATCACCCTCTGAGGCATCTATCCTATTCGGGTAATCCAGTCCTATTAATGTATCCCCTACCTCGACATCACCTAACCTTTTTTCACCTCCATCATACAACGGCACGGTAGTGGTAACATCGAAACACTTGATTCCTTTACTCACCGCCGAAGCAGATGTTGACATGCCCCTCAACGTAAATTCGGCGCGTATAGACGAGCGGGTAACCACATCGGCAGACAATTCAAAATTCAATGAAATTTCTCCTGTACTGCTCATGTCTGCAAAGGTTTTTGTTCGAGATCCATTCGATGACATCCCTAAACCTGAGCCACTTCGGTCAATTAAGACACCATTTCCTTCCAGAACTTTAAATTGTACTCCGAGCGTAATATTATCATCTCCATAATTTGGAGGTCCTTTCAATACTACCCTAAACACATACTTCGAATCTGTACTGGAAACATGGACTATGCGTATGGTTAAATGAGGGTATTCCTTGTACATCGCAGTTCGCGAGCGCAGACCGTCAGAATCGGTTACAAACACCGAGAAATTGTGATATCCGGGAGCGAGCTGATTAGGAGCTACATCAAACGAAGCACTGCGAATTGGCTTGGGCAACATCGTCGACTCTGTCCAATGATAGGTTAAATTACCATTGGCTCCATCGGCATCATTCCCTGTGGCAGTAACGCGAATTGCACCGTTTCTACCTGGAATTCGGGCGATTGAAATATCCGAAATCGTAGGAGCTACCAAAGCCTTTTTCACCAACACATTAGTATCTGCCTGTGCCTGCATTCCATCAACATCAGTCACGGTAACTCGAAAAACATAGGATCCTTCCTGTAAATTTGTCACTGAAGTTGCTGTACTTGTAGGACTTGAAATCGTTGCTCCACCCCCCGAAACTTTTGTCCATCGCACAGACAGCGCATCTTGGTTTTCATCACTTACAGTTGCAGATAGATTCACAGAATTTGTTGGCAATTGAATGGTCTGATTAGCATTCACACTTACCTTTGGAGCCTTTTTTATCTTAGCTACTGTGACGATCACTTCTTTTGACGTGCGAGCCCCACGATCATCTGTAACTACGGCTACAAAACGATGCGTTTGAACGCCCAAGCCCGTCAACTGGATAGCAGCCTCAGTACCTATCACTGTGCCCGCAGCATTTTTCCATTGATAACTCAAGGTTCTTTTTTCTGGATCACGAGCCACTATAGTTAAACGGGTACTGCTCGTTCCGCGCACCACGGTTAAACTCTTAGTTCCATCAATTCGATCAATAATAGGTGCTTGATTTTCGGTTACCGTCAATGTCATTTGATCAAACCATGACAGTCCTTCATTATCCGTTGCTGTAAGCTTAAATTGATAAATTCCAGGGCGTAGTCCTCGTATTTTGGTTTTCAATGCATTGGGAGTTTCAAACACGCAGGGCAAGCCGGGAGGAACAGAGGTATAGGTCCATTTCGTCGAGGCTATAGTTCCGTCTTCGTCTGTACTCGTACCTTCTAAAACGGCATAATCTATACCAGGTTTCCAAGGCAACTCCAAACTTTGGTCAGTTCCTGCCTGTACCAAAGGATACTTGTTATATACCCCAACATACATGATGTAACGCACCGGTCCCATAAATTCACTTCTCAAATCTGGAATATTAAATCCATTTACCGATCTCCCTAGGTATCCATCGCAAAGTATCCAACCTGCAGGAATAGTCGTTTGGTGCCAAAGTGCTATCATACCAAGTACAACACTACCTATAAAGCGCCCACCACTTTTCATTAACTTTCCATCGGCATCCAATAAAACGGGATGTTGATCGGCTCGTGTGCTTTGCGCTAGCCCTGACATGCTTACCTCACCGTGCAAATGCACATTTTCCCAATCGGCTTCGTGATTGATACTCAAACTAGATCCTGTATCTACCAATGCCCTTCCTAAAGGTTTTTTGGGATACGCTTTTCCACGCAGTTCAGAGTGGCCGAACCACAGTTCTTTTGCTCGAATAAAAGCCTTTTCTCCCTCCTTTACATTCAGTGCACTGAGCTTATGTCCGCCTAAATTGAGATCCCCCTTCATGGTATTTGAGCCATCGAGTGTTAGGTACAAATTTCCCAAATCAGGAATATTGGTAATTCGCTGTAAATCGTCGAGTTTATAAAAAGTTGTATGCACCGTTTCCTCCGAGGTATTTTTTACAGGTACCGGATTTGCGGGAATAGACGCCACATAACTACCTTCCCAAGTGACAAACACCTTGTGTTTAGCACCTGACCGAAAAATTAATGCTCTTTTCGACTCTTTAACTTGAAGAAATGCTGTTGGATTCGCCGTTGGTGTTATCGGAATGAGTTCTCCTTGAATAATAGCCCAACCCCGATCAACGGCGTTTCCTGGAAACAACAGATAGTTTTTGGTTTCTTCAACTCCCAAATGTTTTTTAAAAGCCATAAATAACTGATCTTTATAGGCAGTTTGCATTTTGGCTAATGTATTTTGTTCCAGAGGAAATCCTCCGGGTTTCGAAAAATCAATTTGATGCATAACAATGCTTTTTAAGTAATTAGAAACTAGAATTTAAGGGAAAAACACTAGTATTTATAGGTTTCATAAGTTTTACCTGTCAATTTGTAAAACCTCAACAACTCATGAAACTTAGAGGTTTTGACCGCTACGGGAGCAAGGGCTGAATTTTGAGGATTTGGACGATCTTCAAAGTAGAGTTCATTCACTAATTTTTGAATTTTCTCGACCCCTGAAACCCCCGTTAATTTCTCTTTAATATTCAGTGCCTCCGGAATCAATATTCTAAAATCGGCATACTCCATTTCAGTATAGTCTTTGGTTTCTACCAGATACAACCCTTTACCTGATGATACCGTCACCTCATTTCTTCGATACACCAAGGGGGCTTCGTAGCCCAAACGGTGTTCTTCGTGTAAATAAATATGTTGAATGGTGGGCTGTAAGCTTTCAGCGATATAGATGTATTTCTGCTGAATTTTATCTTGTAGGCTTATATTCGGATTGTATGAAATTGCTGTATTAAACTGTTCATTCAACACTTTTTCTAAATACATCACCTGCCCGCTGTGTTGCATTTTATACAGGTTCTCTTGGTACAAACTAAACAAGGGGCTCAGCATCGTATGCATCCATACTACATGCCTCTTTTTACGAAGTGTCGGAGGAAATAGCCACAAGAGCAGCTTATTCCAATCTAAGGTCATATAATTCTTCATAATAGTACTGATTAACGGTGATCTCTATAAAATGTATAGGGTAGGTATCGGAACGATAATTTTACCTTTGCCAAATCGAAATATCCAGAACGTGGTATAAAGTACTCCTCCCTATCCGGAACAGTTACTAACGGAGCACCTGCAGGCCCTGTTTGTATTTTTCTAATCATAGGAATTTCAACGCCATCAGCTTTTTGAAGGGCGTCTATCAAATACGTTCGAACCAGTCCGCCGTTGAACTCTAAGCCTTTTAAAAAATTCATAATAGCCACTTTTGCGGTATGGACTTCCGGCTTTGCAATCAACACTCCATTGTTCTCATCAAAAAGGTGATTCTTTGCTGCTGGCGTTTCGGGATTTAGATAGTGTGGAATATCTATCGGATTGATGTATACTTTTAGTGGATCCACGTACATATCGACTTCCAAATGCAATACATCTCCATCAATAGAGCTTATTTGAATCTGGTTTCCGGCATCTTTGATTTGGCGCATGTATTCACGAAATACAACCAGCTCATCCTTACTTAACTTGCGAATTTGACCGGTACTACTCTCTCCTGCAACTTTCATAAAGATCACACCTACTTGATTGTGAAAGTAATTCGCCACTGCGGCATTGATTTGATCTTGCGATTTCGGGTTGACATCTCCTTTGAGAATGGTATCTAAATCAACCTCTCCCACTGCACAAAATTTCACGACTTTTTTAGCGTTCAGCTCGCTAGCCGCAAGTCCTAAAGTATCAAACTGAAAAAAACCTCGATCCCACTTCAAGGGGTGTCCATATACAAATTGCAATGCTTGCTCGCGATACCAACTCAGGGTATGTGGGCGGGAAACCATGGTATTTTTTTCCACTATTTTCTCATGTGTCCATATTGCGGACGCCGTAATGTAAGACCACAACTTCCAAATGGAAGTCTTAGAACTATTGGTCAGGGCTTTCAATTCGGGTATCGACTCTTTTTGTCGAAACATTTCCTGCTGTATTTCAGCAATTGTTCTTGCCATTTTACTTGATTTTTAAATTCTTAATTCGACGTAAAATTTCGAGTTCTTCCTCGGTATGTAAGGTGGCTGGCGCTAGGTAACCCCTATGGTTTTCTCGGAGGGCATCGCGGTATTTCCCTGAAGAGGGGATGCTAATGTCTTCGTATTCCGAAGGCAACTGAGTGAGGCTATTCCAATTGTTGGCCTCTAAGATTTCGAAAATGCGATCCACACTGCCAAAATGAACAATGGCCAAATCCAGTACATTCTGATTTTCTAAAAGTCTAGTAGTTTCCATCGATCTGAATAGCATTTAAATTCGTCACATCAATTAACCGCACTTTGAAGTTGTCAAACTCTAGCTGCTTTTCAATTTCAGCTTCTAAACGGAGTTTGTTTATCGCTGAATTTCCCCTCAGGTAATTCTCTATTCCTACCCCCAATAATGGATACTCCTTATAACTTCCCTTTTGAGCGAGTAAGAGATGTTCTATGTTCTGCTGACTCGCCTCTGCCAAGTACAAATCTCCTTGGTAAAACAGCAAGTCTTGGTCTATTCTAAAATCAATCATAGTTTGTATTTTTTAAGTTTTTGTAATTTTTCCGATACCTCCTCCAGGAACACAGAGCAGTTCGGAGGATTCAAGTAAGAGTTCATTGGATCCCTGAAAAACATTTGATTGGAACCCCTTCCACTTTTGTATTTGTGGTGAGCAGGCTGCATTATTTAAAAGGGCACAATTCCCAAAAGGCTGAATAGTGGTATCCGCAACCGTGGCTACTTTCTTATTCCGTATCCAAAACTTCTTATTACTTGCGACTTGCAGCGGTTGTACTCCTGCTGACTTGTCGCAACGCAATAGAGCTCCTTCACATAAAAATTTGGTACTAACTGGCATGATTCATCAATTTATTTTCACGCTATCACTTCCTTTAATAGCCACCGATTTCCCAGTAATTTGAACTTCTCCATCATTACCAGCAACCAGCTCTAACTGCTTTGCTTCCAAGCGTACCTTCGTATCACTTTTCAACAGAACGCCCTCCTCTTCACTTATGCGAATTTCATGCGCCTCTTGCTTTGCTTTCAACACCAACTTCTTTTTTTCAAAGCACACTGTTGACTGTACTTTCTTATCCTCGAAATAACGGTATTGCACCCGGTCTTTGGTATGGATTACATCGCTCAATACTTCCTCTTCTTCTCCTTGATCTTTCGTGGGAGGTTTCACAAATTGTATCGTAGTTTGCTCCTTGGTCACAGCTGCTTTAAACTCATTATTAAAATTCAGCTGAAAAGCCTGTAGATTCAACTTCAACTCAACAAAGGACACTTTCTTTTCACCTTCTTGTTGCGCAGTTTCCTCTTGTACATTCAACAAGAGTCCTTCCAGCTCCGAATACTGACTTACAAAGTTCTTCCCTACCAAGTTGTCAACCGTCGAAACCATGACCCAACTCCCTAACTTAGGAATACAAATCAGGCCTCCTGCTTCACTTTGCAAAGAAGCTTTTAAACGCACATTGTGCAGCTCGAGTCCCTCGCTATTGCTTTTACCTGATTTCACCTCTTTTACCACTTCCTGAAAAGACTCGTGATCTTGTAATATTCTTACCGAAATCACATAATCAACAGGATCACTTTGGGTATCAAATTCATTGTGACTTACTATTGCCGGAAAAGTGCTTGGCAACTCCTTTTTTCGAACGAGTTCTTTTATTAAATATCCTATTTCATTCATAGCTTATCCTTTGGTAATTGATTGCATTACTACACCTTCGAGTTTGACATTGGCTGTTAACAAACTTCCGCCTTCTTCCGCTAGAATGGCAACTTCTATGGTTTCCAATACCGATTGTTCCATGCGAATCCTTGGATCAGGATCGGCATTAGCTCCCAGAAATATGACCTCTCTATAGCCATTGACACCAAACGAATGCTCTACAGCATCGACAAAGTACTTTTGGTTCTCCAAATGAAAATCAGCAATCGTACCTTGTTTCGACTGGTCTCTCAGTTCTATGATATCTCCAGGACGTATAAAGTCACCAACTTTTTCTCCTTCACTAGTGGTATAAATAGTTTCGCCAAACGTTGTAAAACTTCCTCTGAAGCCACTGTATTTTAACTGCTTAAATTTCTTTACCGCGAGTTTCATTACCTTGCGAATCACAGGATCTAACATTTCCATGCGGTCTCCGACATAGATTTTCTTTGCTGTTTTTCCTCCTAGTGTTTGCTTGGTCAGCTTAAAACTAGGGTCATAAAATTTATACGTATACTCTTCAAAATCATCTTCATCATCACCCGGTTTGGGTCTGGGAATTACAATACTCAACTTATCCGACTCTGCTTTACCTTGCAGTACGTATTTCACACGTACTTTTACGTTGTGATAATCGATATACACTAAATCATCATCAATAATATTGTCGTGGAATCGGAAAAAGCCCAACGGTTCTTCGCTTGTCAGTGCTGCGAAATTGATATTGGAAAAGCTAGGTCTCGATTTCCAATCAGCCTCTGATAACACCGGACTTACCACAGGTAATTTTTCATACTCTGTTCCAATACACAAAACAGGAATATAAGTACGCTCACCCTCTGTAGTGACCGATGTTTGTACATAGCGCATAAAGCTATAAATACCGTACTCCTCTTTTAACAGCTCAAAAAAATCGAGAACTGTATGATTTTTTAACACCAAACTCCCTAAGGACAGATCGACAATAGCCGAGCTCCTCAAGGCTATTTTTCGCTGCTCAAAAAACACTGCTACGTGACGACTCACAAACTCAAATACACTGACGTACTCGAGTGATTTCCCTACTTTTATGGGATAGGACTGACTGAGGAGTTTAGACTTTAAAAAGAACATGTGATCCTCACAAACTAACACCACAGGAACCCTGCCTTGTATTTCCCTGATCACCCCTTTAAATGCCAAATCACGCGGTGTTTCGTAGCCTAAATAGATTTCGATATCCGGATGAGTTTGCAACCAACGCAGCATACGAGAACGGAATTTTTTATCCAACACATCAAACTCTTCCAACTCTCCCTGAATAAATCGCGGTAAACGCACTGTTGCTGTATCCGTAAAAGATCGCCAGGACTCTTCTATTTTGATTTCATTGACGAAATTGATAATCAGAGGCTTCTGTTTATCCACTTCATGCACTACTATTTTACATGCTAATCGTAACATCCGCTAAAAATTTGAAAAGATTTCCTTCGCTGTACTCTTCGCAATTCCGCTCGCTGAGAAATCGCGTGAACGTTTCTTTATTTCCAAAGGAACCTCAGAGAGTGCGTTAAAGCTAAAAGGCTGAATATTCTTCATACCGTTATTACTCGGAAAATCATAATTTGTTACGACCAATTCAAAGACTCCCAGCTTACGCAACACTGGGTGAATGACTTTTAGCGCATAATTAGCATCCAAAATCCTCCTTAACTGGACCACCTGCGCAGTTGGATATCCTTTACCATGGGTTGCGAGTACCCCGTTCACGGTAATCTCGTGATCTCCGTTAGAAATAAACTCTTTAACCGTATAATCTCGGCCTTGAATGGCTGTAGTTACAATATTTTTACTTCTTTGAACATTCAATGCAACTCCGTCTAACCGGAAACCAAAAGTGGCTCCAAAGAGTTCTGTTACAAAGGCATTTTTTTCAAAGACTCCTTTGCCTTGCACCTTAATATCAACGACATCTCCTTCTGGGATTTCTATGACTAAAGGAGCAAAAACAGGCAAATTGAACGTACCGCCAGCCATGATAAACTCATCTACTTCGGTTAGCTCTTTTACCGACTCTAAAAAGTACTCTTCTGTCAAGTTTCTCAAACTATCGAGGTACTCTCCCTCATTGGTCGTAGTCAAAATATTTGTGACGTTTCTCACCATTCCTCTGCTGTTCTTCAATCGCAGCGAACTGAGTAAATTGGGTATGTTATACGTAAAACTCATGGTTATCGTTGGGTGTAAGTTGAAATTTTAGCATCCTGTAATGCTTCTTTTAATATTTTGGTCATCATACGTTTTACTTCGGGCATCGATTCTTTCAGCTGGGTGACATTAATATTCAACTCTCCAACTAAGGTATCGATGTGCAACCCTTCTCCTGCTAGGTTTGCTCGACCAGAAAAACCGGTTCCTGGCTTCGCAGTAATTTGTACTCCAGCACCTTTGACCTCAGCACCATCTCCATCTTTTCCGAAAACACTGTGAAATCCGGTCGTAATAACCTCTGATGACTTGTTCACTACGGTATTAACCACACTTCCTGCGTTGGTTGCCAAGCTCTCTAAAAATGACCATACATTTTTGGGGGCTTCACGATGGACTGTACCCTGATTGTTGACCGCCTGAATTACCGAAAACACACCGGAAGCCAAGGACTCGAAAAATTCTGAAAACAGTGACCTCATCAAGGATAAAGCGGCTGTAAACTCCTCGCTAAAAAGCGCTACCTGAGCTTGGACATTCTCCATCACACCCGCTAAATTTTCAAATACACTTATCAAGGAAATTACCTGCTGATTAACCGTGGTAAACAGCGCATTAAATTGGCCTATAAGCATCGCTATTTGTTCGGAAATTTTCTGAAATAACACCACAGTACTGTTTATAATTAGCTGTACTGCTTTTACTACCGCCACTGAAAGCCTTCGCCAAAGCGATATAATCTTTGTCAAAAACTTAAATTTCTGAATCACCTTAAAGAGCTTAAGGAGAATTCGATGGGTATTTCTAACGAGCTTGAATTTTTGAATACTGATAAATACCTGCTCCAATACATTGATGTACTGCTTTACTTTGTTTATGGCTACGAGCTGTATCTTTTGAACATTTACCGTTAACTTCACCGGAATCACTACCTGTGTTAAACGCGCTATAAAAAGTTGAAACACCTGTGTTATGCGTTGCACAAATACTGTAGTCACGCGATTCCAATGCACAGTTAATAGGGTGATACTCGACTCCAAAACAAATTTTAAGCGCGTCACCACCTGTGAAAATTGCACAAATACCGCTTGTATTGTTGCAATACTCTGTATCCAAATAGATACAACGTTCTCGAGTTGAAGAACAAAGACTGTCAAATTAACAAACAACTTCTGCACCTTTAAGGAAAACTGCGCCAGCATAAGCTTCCATTGCTGCTGTACACTCACAAAAGCGGTAATAAAATTGACAACAGTTAATTGAAAGCCTTGAAACACGTACTTCAGGTTTTCAATACTCAAACGGAATTCAGTAATCACCTGTTTAAAACTTAAGCGCAGCTTATTGATAATGCTGACAAAAACGAATTTCAAATTTTTAATCACCAATTGAAACCCATTGATCACCTGCTTAAAACTAAGGCTCAGCTTATTGGTAATCCTATTAAAAACGAGTTTCAGATTTTTAATCGTCAATTGGAAACCGTTGATTACCTGCCTAAAACTAAGACTCAGTTTATTGGTAATCCTATTAAAAACGAGTTTCAGGTTTTTAATCGTCAATTGGAAACCGTTGATTACCTGCTTAAAATTAAGACTCAGCTTATTGGTAATACTGTTGAAAACCAGCTTTAAATTCTTAATCGTCAATTGAAAACCGTTGATTACCTGTTTAAAGCTGAGGCTCAACTTATTGGTGATACCGTTAAAAACCAACTTTAAATTCTTAATGGTCAATTGAAAACCGTTGATTACCTGTTTAAAACTGAGATTCAACCTATTGGTCATGCCCTTAAAAATGAGCTTAAGATTTTTAATAACCAAGCGAAATCCTTTCACTACTTGTTTAAAGCTAAGGGAGAGTTTGTTTGTAATTCCTTTAAAAACGAGTTTTAAATTTTTAATGCTCAAGCTAAAGCCCTTAAACGATTGCTTTAAATTCGTAACAAACTTTGTTGTAAACCCTTTAAAAACATTTTTGAATTTTACTGAAATTCCCTTGAACACATTTTTTATTTTGCCCAGCGATAACTTAAAGCTTTTATCAAGGGTTTCATTGGTTTTAGCAATGATGTGTTGCACCGTTTCTAACTTGTTTACGATGTCGATCGAAAAATTATTCTTAACATTTACCTTTTGATTTTTGGTCGTGTTGACACGGATGTTTTGAATTACATTTTCTCCCGCATTTGCCACGGTGGCTATGGACTTGTGAATTGCACTCGAGGCCAATTCTGCCTGTTTATTAAAAATATGCAGGGCGGCCACGGCCTTCCCTATAGAAATATTACTAATCATCTTCGCCAAAAATTTTAGCCAAAGCCTTCGCTGTGACGTATTCTTGTTTTTTATCTAAATACTCTTGGAGCCAAAGCGCTTCACCGATAAGCCTCAAAAACTGTTCATCGTTCTGTTGATAAGGGTCTACCTTAAAATAATAGCGAATCAGTGCAGCTGCTTTCAGTATTTCATCCTCTCCCGCTAGCTCAGAAATAAGGAAAGGATCTAAATCTTTTTTGCCGTTGCCTCTTTGGGTTGTGTCACATCTGCAAACGCGGTAATTACGGACAGCTTCAAGTCGTCATCCATTTCTATTTCCTGATCTCCGCCGAGAAAACAGTTTTTAAAGAGTACCTCTAAGGCTTTAAACTCATCGGCTTTTGAAGTTTGTAACACTGCTGCTCTCGTAGCCATCGTAGGTTTCCTGAAATAGGCATAACACTTCTCTGACTCGTCGTTATCTACTGATACTTTAATGAGTTTTCCGTATTTTGATTTCCAAGTTTGTAATTGTGCTGTAGTAATGTTACCGTCTAATACGGTTGTGTTTTTTGTTGTTTCCATGTTTCTTTGTTTCTTTTTTCTTTTTAAATCCGAGCAACAAACTGCAATTATTGCCCGGATAGTTTATAGTAAATTGTCGCTTAGTTCCATTCAATATGAGAGACGATAAGGTCTAGCTGAACTTCTACCTTAGAATCTCCTTGTTTCATATCTCGTTTGTTGGTTTTGAATTCACAATTCCTGATAACATGTGTTATCACATTGCTAGAATTATCTAAAAAGCTAACCTTGATATCAAACAGAGGAACATCTTGAAGTCGTTTTCCTTTTGGCAATGCTTGTTGAATGGATTCTACCTCAAAAGCGTACAGCGTAATCGATGCTTTGGCCTCGTATTTTCCTCTGCCTCTAAAAACAGGCATGTCTCCTGCTCCGTAATGATTTTCTTTTACTTGTGCATCGTCGTAACTAATGGCAGTGATTCCGGTAACGATTCTATCTAATATATTTACTTCAACCGACGACCATCCGTGACGATGGCCATTTACTAATGGTAAATGTGGCATGATTTTAAGTCTTTAAGTTATTTTGATTTTGCAAAAGGATTTTTAAATCCTAAGTCTACAGTGATCTTTCTGGCCGTTCCGGTAGGAATAATAGAAACCACTACTTTGAGTTCGCTCGTTGCTAAAATATTTTGCAAGGGATCAACAAATACTTCCAATGCTGATATTTCTCCATTGGCCAACATGGCCTCTAGTGCCGCCTTACAAAGTGTTTCCATACCTTTGACTACAGAGGGAGCCAGTGTCCCATTTTGCGGATCGACAAGTACGGGAGAGTTTACTTTTGGCAACAGGGCCTGACGTACCAATCTCGATGCCTTATGTAAAGTTCTATTGGCTTCGATAAACGTATAATCCGAGGTCTTTTCAATACAGGTATGACTGTCGTTAAAATACACTCCTCCAATTCCGACATGGGTGCGAGTAAAAACGTATTTCGCCTCGTCTAAAACCGTTTGTGCTCCTTCTGTTGGTAAATTTTTCCCTCCGACAAAACCTACTTTTTGAAAACCATCACCACTGAGGTTAAACTTTTCTATCCAAGCAATGTTTTCGGATACTTTCGCTTTTGATACCGCGCCGAGTAGTACGCCTACCGCTGCTGTATTTTTGTAATTGTCTTCTTTAGCCTTTGCGGAGTCCATAGCAACCACGACTGAAACTCCTGAAGCCCCGATACCTTTGATTGCCACAGGTGCTTTGGTCGCATCAAATCCCTTACCTTCTAAAAAAATTTCCATAGGGCGGTGATTTTTAAACGCCTGTTCTGTTGCCGTTTTTGCTGCCGCCACTGCCTTGAGAGTTTGACTAAAATACTCTGGAGCTGTTTTAGATTTCGACTGATCTTCTCCTTTAAAAACAATCGCTAACTGTCTGATTTCTCCCAATGCTAATTCTTGCATCTTTCCAGCATCTTTCACCAAATTTGCATAGGTAGTCGCCTTGCTGTTTTTGTAAATAAACAGATCACCCGAAGGATTCATTCTAAAATACTGTGCTATTTGATAATACGCAGATTCCCCGCCGTTATCATAAGCTGGGATGATTCCCAAACCTTCTGCATCCTTCAAGGATGCCAAACGATACAATGTTTCATCTTTAAGCTGTAATGCAGTATCTCCAATTTTTGGACCGGTAGCATCAGCTCCGTTAAAGAGTAACCCTGAGACCATGTCTCTATTGGGAATTCTCCTTCCTAATCCGCCCGAGACCTTGTTGATTACAACGTCATTAAATAGTGCGCCCATAGTGCTAATTTTTATTTATTTATTTTCTGTTTTGTTCTTTGTTTAGTTCAATTTTATGGGTGATGATTTTGTCGACGAGCTCCGCCTTACCATCGGTATATACAGTTACATCAATTCCCTGTTTCCCTAACTTTTCTATCAGCGCCTCTTTCTTTGCGGGCTGTTTTAAATCGTCCTTACTAAACGCGTTGTTAAGAAGTAGGTTGTAGTGTTTTACCTGCCCTGTATCAATCAGGGTGGTTGTATACTCCATTTCCCATATTGAAAAATCAATCTTTTCCCATACCATCTGACTCTCTAATCGTTGACCTTCTCTAATTTTAAGAATGGGATTACTCACGGCAACAGCATTCGTCGAAGCAGAAGACACAGCACGCAAGGCTTTATCTATTTCACTCGCCATGGAGAAAACACCTGAAAACTGCTGATACAACTGGGGTGGAAAGACGATTGATATCTGAAAACTCACCTGACCTTGTCGAAACCCAGAGGCTCCTTGCTCCCACAAAACATCTTTGTACCGGAAAAAAACTCGGGGCGATTTCAAGGGGCCCTGTTGTCTGAAATAGGCATCACTATACAGCGATAGTTTTACCGGTGTTCCATCGGAACTTTTCAAGTGACTTTCAATGTGACTTTTTACAGTCTTAAAAAAGGAATTCAATACCATCTTGTTTCTTTTTCGCTACCTGACCCTCTGATTCACAAAGCATAGCTCGGTAGGTTCAAAGCCAAAAGTAGCCGCTTATTACAGCGCAAAATGGTCATTTTCATAAGTGTTGTAGTTTTATCAAAAAGCGCTTCATCTAATTTGATAAGCGAAAAAACACATTCAAAAAATCGTGAGTTCTCCTAAATTTTACACCTCTTTATTCTTATTTTTTTATAGATTTGCCCTCTCTTTTTGAACCTTTCACTTTCATCGTTAGAATTTTCTGTTCTGGTAATCTAGTATTTTATCAAACTAAAACAGAGAACATATGCTACCCAATCCTTCGCCCATGGCAACCTCTAAGAGGAGGCTCAAACACACCATTACATTATTTTTCTTAATTCTAACTCACGTACTGGTCTTAAACGCCCAGCAAACCCCAAAAATAGACTCGCTCATTCAACGCAGTCATGAAGAAACTTCGGCCGCTGCCAAAATCAAACTCTACAATAAAATAGCGCAGTTATACCCCCCTAAAGACTCATTGCAAAAACTGGCGTATATTCAAAAATCCATGAAGCTCTCTGAAGAAACAGGGCTGATATCAGGTACCATTGGCGCCTTGTTAGAACTCGGTTATTTCAGAATCAAAAAAGGGGAATACCAGCTCGCTTCAAAACAGTACCTCAACATTACCTCTCTGGCCGGAGATAGCCTCTTACAGCAAAAAGCCAAGGCCTATAACAACCTCGGAATTTTAGCCTACTTGCAAGACAAAGACAGCAGTGCCTTGGTATTCCACAAAAAGAGTTTGGCCATCAAACAACAGATTAAGGACACCATTGGTATTGCCAAATCACAAAACAATATAGGCCTCTTATACGAAGAACTCGGACAACACAACAAAGCCTTGTACTTTTACGAACAGTCCATCAAAACAAAAAAACTACGCAACGACAAAAAAGGACTCTGTTTTAGCTATTTAAACATCGGGGTTATCCATCAGAACAAAGGCGATTATCAGCTCGCTCTCGACACCTATTTAAAGGCCTTGAACTACGCAGAAGACATTAAGAATGCCAGTCAAATTGCCATGTGCAATACCAATATCGGAATCGTCTACAGCAAACTCGGTGATAAAAATAAAGCTATAGCATATTACCGTGCATCACTTGCCTACGAAAAAGAGCAGGACAATAAAAAGGGGATTGCAGCAAACTTGAACAACATAGGAGCGGCCTATTACGACCTCGGTCGCTATCCTGAAGGTCTTGAGTACTATCTTCAATCGTCAAAAATTCTTTCGGCAATTCCAGACACTCGCGGATTGACAATTAACTACAACAATATTGGAAGTATTTACAACGAATTAATGCTCTTTACCGATGCGCTCCATTATTTTAAAAAAGGACTTGAACTGGCCAAAAAATCAGAACACAAAGGCCAAACTCCCTTGCTGTATAACAATATTGCCAACACCTATGCCTCTATGAAAAAATTTGACCAGGCATTGGAAAATTATCAGTACTCCTTGCAAGCTGCTGAAAAGCTAGAAAACAAAGAATTCATCGCGGTAAATTTAATCGATTTAGGACAGCATTTCCTCGACACAAATCAACTTGAAAAAGCCATTAGCCACGCAGAAAAAGGCTTAGCCTTAAGCCAACAAATAGATTTTAAATCCAATATTGCTGAAGCCTACATCCTAGCAGGAAGAATTGCTTGGAGACAAAAAAACCTCACCAAAGCACAACAACTGCTCGAACGCGGAATTGCCCTGGCCCATACTATCCAAAATGTCACCAATATAAAACTAGGTGCTCAAATTTTAGTTGCTATTCACAAAGCACAAGGCAACTACAAGGGAGCGCTACAGCGTCTTGAAACCTTCCATACGCTCTATGATTCACTTCTGGGAAAAGAAAAAAACCTCACTATTGCAGGATTAAAAATTAAACACGAAACTGAATTAAAAGAACAAGAAATCGTCAACCTCAATCAAGAAGCTGCCATTAAAGAACTTCAACTCTCTGAGTCAAAATTAAAAACTACCGCACTGATCATTACCGTACTTGTACTACTGCTCTTAGGAATTGTGCTCGTGCTTATTTATCAGCAAAAACAATTCAAACTCACGCAGAAAAATCGAGATATCGAACAGAATTTGTTACGCGTTCAAATGAATCCTCATTTTATTTTTAATGCCATGGCGGCCATTCAGGACTATATTGATAGTGGTGCTAAAGAAAAAGCAGGATTGTACCTCGCTAAGTTCGCCAAACTTATACGGCAAGTTTTAGACAATTCTCGCAATCAGTTTGTGCCCCTCGAACAAGAAATAAAAATGCTCGATAACTACCTCGCTATCCAAAACCTGCGCAGAGCTGTACCATTTAACTATCACATTGACGTTGATGAAGCCATATTCACCGATGAAATTGCCATTCCACCTATGTTTGCACAGCCCTTTGTAGAAAATGCCATTGAACACGGTATAGCCTCACTGGGAGCTGAGGCGACTATCACCATCAGCTTTAGCCTAAAAGACGATCTCATCATTTTAGCCATTGAAGACAATGGTATCGGTATCACCGCCCTCGAACAAGAAATCCCGACAAATCACACCTCTCATGCAATGGCCATCACTAAAGAACGAATAGACCTCCTCAAAAAACGAGGATACAAAGAGAGTTACTTCAAAGTACACTCCGTAGCAACGGGTACCCGTGTTCAACTTCAACTCCCCTCTTTTACTATGTAAGTCTACTATCTACAGAACTATACTACTATGCAAACAGTTATCATTGAAGACAATAAAGCCGCCCAAAAAAGCCTGATAAGGCAACTGGAAAAACACTGTCCAAACGTACATTTGTGCGGTGTGGCTGAAACGGTAGAAACTGCTATCGCACTTATCACAACCACGGCTCCAGAACTCGTATTTTTGGATGTCGAACTCCCCGACGGGAACGGTTTTGACATCCTGGAGAGTTTGCCCGACAAAAACTTTCAGCTGATCTTTATCTCATCCTTTCAGCAGTACGCCTTACAAGCTATTAAGTACAGCGCGTTGGACTACTTGTTAAAACCTTTCGATTACGAAGATCTCGTCACCGCGGTTGAGAAGGCCTTGACCGAACGCCATACCCACGCTACGTCACAAAAACTAGATACCCTTCGTGAAAACATGACCTATGAACGCCCGCATAAACTCATCGTAAAAGACAAGCACGGACTCCAAATAATTACTATAAACGATATTTTTCACCTGGAAGCCAATGGGAGTTATACAGAATTCTTTATCAAAGACCAACATTCGCTCATGGCAACAAAGTCGATAAAAGAGTACCAGAACCTATTACCTAATCAAACTTTTTTTCGCTGTCACCAATCCTTTTTGGTCAATTTAAACCACCTCATCCGATACGATAAACGCGAAGGTGACTTCCTAGTACTCAAAAATGGCTATAAAGTCCCCTTGGCAACGAGAAAAAAAGACACTTTTCTTAAAATTTTACAATAAAATAGGCTCCTTGGATCATTTATCCGAGGAGTTTTCTCGGTATTTCGTAATTTTAACACTGCTAAACTCAACGCTATGAATATTACGAAAGAAACGGCGCACAGGCCCTTTTCTATACCCAGCACTCCTTGGAAATTTTACCAAGAATGGAACCGTGCCATTTTTTTGCATTGGCCCGTTCCTAAGACACTCTTACAACCCTATATCCCTTCCTTAGTACAGCTTAACACCTGTGATGGAACAGCATGGATAAGTTTTGTCGCTTTTAGTATGGAAAAGATGAAGTTTCGCTATGTCCCATCCTTTCCACCAATATCAAATTTCGATGAACTCAACCTGCGCACCTATGTGCGCAGCAATGGTAAAAGTGGTGTCTATTTTTTAAGTATCGAAGCTTCTAAAAAATGTGCTTGCTATATCGCTAAAGCAATTTCTGAACTTCCGTATACTCATGCCGCCATGCAACGCGAAACAGGGAAATTCTCTTCAAAAAATAGCGAAAAAGCTACTCAATTTTCGGTTTCCTTCACAAAAGAAAAGCTTATACGGAACAAAACCACCCTTGACCTATGGCTTACAGAACGCTATGCTTTGTTTCAAGAAAACTCCTCTGGTCAACTGCTGCAATTTGACATTCACCATGTGGAGTGGCCCTTGTATGCTATTAAATTAACATCTTTGGATTTTAAATTTCCGAAATTTGAAGAGCTACTCAATACGCCACCAGTACACGCCCATTACTCACCAGGAGTACAGGTTATTGCTTGGGATAAAAACACTGTACACACTACTGCTCCTCTCGAACCTTAATACTATGAAACATTCTTACCTCTTATTTTTATTCCTATTACTTTTTGCGGTTCACAGCTTTGCACAGCAAGCAAACGCCAAGCATTATAACGAATACGGAATAGAACTATCAGACTTCTTGTATAACAAACGACTACAAGAACCACAGTATCTAGACTTACATTTCCGAAGAGACCAACAAGAAATCACCATTCTTGTACCTAAAGAAAAAGTAGGTCAATTGGCTCCTAGTGCTCTGAAAGCATTACAAGCATACCTCCAAAAAATGGGCAAAAGCAGCCTAGCTGATAACGGTTACCTCGTTATTAATTATCTTTCCCCCTTGGCCTCTAATCAGAAAAAATTTGCTGCTTCCAAATGGAACGTGCTGGACGCTAATTTTAGTAATCGTCTAGCTCAACGCGATGCAATCTCCCTCTTTTGGATATACGACCCGAATTCAAAGAGAGCTTCGGACTACCAACGAAAGTACATTCACTGGATTCCCGATAAAGAACGACTCTTAAACAGACTCTTTTTTCCCTATGCAGTTCCCCATGGAAGCTTTTTACTCATCAAGCCTAACGGTGCATTCTATTATCATCAAGGTCCTTATGACAAGGACTATATTTGGAAACAAATGAAGCGTTTTTTCTTTCCTAAACTTTAAAACTCTATAATAAAAATGAGACTTTTCCATCCTCTACTCCTTTTATTCTGTTCCTGCGAGTGTTGGAATGCCTGATATCATATTTGTCATCAACAAATCCGGTTATAGTACTGCCCCCCTTAACCCCAAGAGACAGTGTTATTTCCTACATAAAATGAGCTCTCGACATCCATAGCGTCGTAACTTAACACGAAAATCCTGATTTTATGAAAATCATTACGCAGCTAAATAACTACTTTAAACAAAAGTACCGCCAATACTACATATACTATCGTTATCAAAACCTCGATGAGGTTCTGTTGGCGGATCGACTCCATCTTTTAAACAACATTGCAAGCCCCCAGTTGGCAAATATTGGACTGCCTCATTGGAATGGAAAATATTTATGGTACTCAGACTTCAACGAACAGGGAATTCAACATATAGTACAATACTCCGTAGGTAAAGGATATAGAGGCTTGCTAACCTTCGGGAATGCTTATCGTTGTATCCCTTCATATTCCGGAAATACACTAAGGTATCACCGAACAGCCAAAACGACTAAACTCATGTATCTAAACCATACACCACATTGGTACGGATATATGGAAGGCAAAAAAATTGTTAATTCGGATGAAATTAGTACCGTCAACAAAGCTTCTTTCCAAAAAACCTTGACGAAAAATCTTAGAAGAAATATTGCTATCATAAAAGAATGGTTTGACAACCATCAATCGATAGATCAAAATATTGCTTCTCTACATCAAAACCTACAAAAACCTCCATTTCGCATAGGAACTCCTTTGCTCACGGAAGAGTATCTACTGGCATTTCTTTACCATCAACAACATAACGAACAAGAAACCGCTAAGTGGATTCAAGCTCATTTTTCTAAAAACCTAAACTCCCAACACCAAAAAGAGCTACTACTCCGTTATTTACAAATAGACCCACAAAAAACAACACATTCATTAACAAATACTTAAAAACAAAACCCTTATAAAACCCATTATAGCTTTCCAATTTGCAAGGAAATCTTCGTACATTTGCATCGTGCACGATTTAATCTTTAACGATATGAAAACATTACAAAGCATCGCCCGAATAGTTTTGGGAGCCTTTATGACCTTTGCAGGTATTGGTCATTTAACCTTTCACAGGCAGGAATTTCTAGCTCAAGTACCGCGCTGGCTAACCCATCACTCAGACTTTATGGATCTCATTGTCCTGACCTCAGGAATTGTGGAAATTGCCTTAGGTATCGCCATGATCTTTTTATGGAAACATCAGAAAAAAGTAGGTATTCTGTTGGCAGTCTTCTTCGTGCTTATCTTTCCAGGAAATATTTCACAATACACCAATGAAATTAGTGCTTTCGGACTCGACACAGATCAAAAGCGGCTGATTCGATTATTTTTCCAACCCGTGCTCATAGTATGGGCACTGTGGTCAACAGGATCATTTACTAAAAAAAACAGTACGCAACATGACTAAAACTTGTGAACAACTAAAATTGGAAAACCAACTGTGTTTTCCGCTGTATGCAGCTTCTCGCTTAACGACTAAATTATACGCTCCCCATTTAAAACAGTTGGATATCACCTATCCACAATACCTCGTGCTCTTGGTACTCTGGGAATACGAAACCATGGCTGTAAAAGATATTGGAAGCCTGCTATTTTTAGAAAGTAATACATTGACCCCACTCCTCAAACGTTTAGAACAAAAAGAATTGGTTAGCAGAACGCGAGCTACCGACGACGAACGAACAGTACATATTGCATTGACAGCGAAAGGAAAGCAGCTTCAAGTAGCAGCAGCTTCCATCCCTAAAGAAATTGAACGTCACTTTGCCAATGATTCCTTTAGCGACGAGGAGCTCAAGGATTTCCGAAACAACCTCGTAAAATTATTAAGCTTATTACACAAACAGTTATAACCCATGAACATATTATTTGAAACAGCAGCAACAACTACAGGAGGACGCAAAGGACACGTAAAAAGTGCCGATGGTGTGCTCGATTTTAATCTAAAAATGCCTATCCAATTAGGAGGTGACGGCGGTAATTATACCAACCCAGAGCAATTATTTGCAGCGGGATATTCCGCTTGCTTCGACAGCGCTCTGCAAATGGTAGCCGGAAAAGAAAAGTTACCTATAACATCGAAAACAACAGCGGTTATCGGACTCGCCATGACAGATGTATCGACTTATTCCTTAACAGCGCGTATCGATGTAGCTATAACCGGTGTTTCCGAAGAGGTTGCCAAGACATTACTCGAAAAAGCACATGCCGTTTGTCCTTATTCTTTAGCCTTAAAGGGTAATGTAGCCGTTGAACTCAACTTAGTATAGTCCTGTTGACATCAATAAACCGCATTTCCACGAAAAAGCAGCTCAGGCCAAGGTTTGAGCTGCTTTTTTCATAGTACTGTATTAGTTCGCTCTTTGTATGCCCTAACAAACACGCCCCTATACTACTGGCTTACAAAACCCTAGGCAACTTTTGCTATTTTAAAAAAAGTAATCTAATATTACCAGACATTAAAAGACACCCGATATGACACGCAAAGAATTCCTTAAAATTTGTAGTATTCTCGGAATCAGCCTCCCCCTTCAATCGGTATTCGGTGCTGAACAATTCATTGATTCCCCTAAAAAGTCAGTGAATTTTAAGGGTAAAATACTCATTATAGGAGCCGGAGCTGCTGGCCTGACAGCGGCCTACCGATTGGCCCAATTAGGTATTGATTTTCAAATTTTGGAAGCCTCGCCAAATTTGGGAGGCCGAATGAAAACTGTCAACGATTTCGTCGATTTTCCCATTCCCTTAGGCGCAGAGTGGTTACATGTTGAAAAGAGTGTCTTTAACGATATTGTAAACGATGCTGAGGCGAGCATAGCTATCGAGACAAAAGGATATGAAAGTTCCGATTATGGACTCTATGATGGTGAAGAAATTTCTATGGATGACATGGGCTTTGACATCGACCAAAAATTTGTCAATTCATCATGGTTAGATTTTTTTAAAACCTATGTAGTTCCAACAATCGAGAGTAACAAACAATACAACCAAATAGTCGAATCCGTAACCTACCATTCCGATGGTGTTAGCGTTGCCACCTCTACTAAAGAATTTAAAGCAACTAAGGTTATCGTAACTGTACCGGTAAAAATGCTCCAAAAAAAAGCCATCCGCTTTGTCCCAGCACTACCAGAAAAAAAATTAAAAGCCATAGAAAAAGTAACCGTTTGGGATGGTTTTAAAGCTTTTATTGAGTTCTCTGAAAAGTTTTATCCCACCGTTATCGAAACCTCAATTCGTCCTCGAAAATCTGGACAAAAACTGTATTACGACGCTTCCTACGGACAGCATTCTGAGAGAAACGTACTCGGGTTCCTAGCCCTTGGAACCGCAACTGTACCCTACGCCGAGTTATCAGACCAGGCCCTGCTCCAATACATGCTCAAGGAACTAGATGCGCTTTTTGATGGCCAAGCTTCCGAGCAATACCTTCAACACATTACCCAAAACTGGAGTCGTGAGCCTTTTATAGAAGGTGCCTATGTGTACGACCAAGAGCGTTGGAGAACTGTAAAAGTACTCGGTCAGTCCGTGAACAACAGATTGTATTTTGCTGGAACTTCTTATACAGATGGCAGTGATTGGGGAAGTGTTCATGCTGCCGCAAAATCGGCTTTGCGCTGTGTAGCAGAACTACTGAACTAGATATCGATTTTCTTTTGGACACTAATTCGCACGTTTCTCGAGCATCGTATTTTTAACTAGGTATAAATTGACGAGATTTATGTATATTTATGCAGTTACTTTTTAAAAAAGTACGTATCAAAATGCATTGCCCTATGAAACTGAATACCACTTTCGCTCACTATATATTATACTTTGCTCTCCTGAGTAATGGAGCACTTCTCTTACGATTCGTATTCGATTCCTTCTTTATTCTGTGTGAACCCTGTGCTCCCCATACTCCATGTCCTCCCTGCCAAACACCATTTATGACCGACGTATGGTGCTATAGTGCCATTTTAAATTCAGTACTCTTAATCGCATTTGTTATTTCAATCACTACAGCTACTAAAACCCGTAAAGATTAATGCTTACAGTTAGAAATCTCACTGGTACTGGTACTTCACTGGTATAAACGCCCCTCCTTTTTAACAATTATTCCCAGTTATCAACAAAAAGTTACCGCCGATAACACAATTCGTGGCGTTTTGAACAAACCTCTCTTCCTTATCTAATTTTCAGTCTATTTTTACTAAGTCCCTCCATCAAAGCAATCAGTAGCGCATACTTTACTACTGTAAGTAGCGATGCCCCTTAACAACGAGGATATCTTTGAAAGAGTAATTACCGAAACAGGTAACCACTATTTAAAGCAGGCAATCAAAAAAACCAAGTAGTTTGAAAACTTGCAAAAAAAATCAGGAATTATGAAAAAACGACTAATAGCCTTCGCTCTTCTTTTTATCACCACCAATGCGCTCAGTGCAAAATTTATATACTAGAGTTTTGTATATGAATTGTGCAGAATACGCAGATATTTCTCAAGGCATCGCGATAATGGCAGGAGTAAACTACGGCACTTCGCTTATAGTATGGCGTGCTTCTTATGATGGTTGTATTGCCTATCAACTCGAAACCTTTAAGGAATTCTCTGAAGATGACATAGACGATGGTGACGATCCCAAGTAAGTAAACTTAACAGACCGCTACAATTATTCATAGACAGTGAATTAAATAGAAACCTATGAAAACATGGATAACAATTGTTCTTCTTCTCTGTAGTTACACTCAACTCGTTTCGCAATCAGGAAATCATGTGATACTTTATGAGGTAAGTACCAAACCCATAGATATATCCAAGTACTTAAGTAAGGAAAACAACAATAACAAAGTGCTCACGACAAATTTAAATAAACTATTCAATTCGAGTAAGAAACTGACTTTTAAGCTAGTCTGTACTCCAAATGAATCGGGCTTTTTCATGCTAAATAAAATGGATATCCCAACTAGTAAAAAGAACCTAGCAGAACTCGTGCTAGGCAATGAGTACTACTATACCAACCTAAAAAACAGTACTATTTTATGTAAAAAGGAAGCGCTAGGAGAAACCTTCATTGTAAGTCATGACATGTTTAAGTGGAAACTTACTCAAGAAGAAAAACGGATTCAAAACTACCTGTGCAAAAAAGCCATAGGCACCAAAAGAATCGTCAATAGTAAAGGAGTTTTTAAGTTTAAAATCGAAGCTTGGTTTACACCTGAAATCCCCATTAGCTTCGCCCCTTTAGACTATATGGGCTTACCTGGTTTGATATTAGAACTGACAGGAACACATTACTATTTCAAAGCCAAAAAGATTGAATTGAACACGACTATTCACGATAAGATTAAAAAACCAACATCGGGAATCACAGTAAGCTATAACGAATTTGAAACGCTCGTTAAAAATTCAATGCAAGCCTATAAAAAGAAATATCATTAAAATTTGAAACTCTTAAAATGTTTAATCTTGATGCTTTGCATGCTCTTGACAAACGAGGCCTTGACACAATCCGTATCTTTATCAGGCACAGTGAAAAATGACAAGGGCGAGATTTTGCAATTTGCTGCTATAATCGCCAGTTCCAAAGCTAACAACAATCGATTGGCATACACACTCAGCGATGAAGAAGGCCAGTACCATTTACCACTGAAGCAGCTCCATCGCTACACAATTTCCGTGTCCTATCTGGGATATCAAAAGTATAAATTTGACATTACTCCAAACTCCGACCTATCGAAAGATATTATCTTAAAGGAAGCTATACATAAGCTCAATACTGTGATTATTGAACTACCCGTAACAGTAAAAAAAGATACGATTACCTATAATCCCCAAACCTTTGTTGACGGTACAGAGCGAAAACTTAAAAACCTACTAAAAAAGCTTCCAGGTGTTGATTTAGATGGCAAGGGCGGCGTGACAGTACTCGGTAAAAGAGTGACTCGACTTCTGGTTGATGGGAAAAAATTCTTTGATGGTAACACAAAACTAGGTATAGAAAACATCCCCGCCGATGCCATTAAAAAGATTGAAGTCATTGATAACTACAACGAGGTATCCTTTTTAAAAAACATCTCAGATTCAGACAATATGGCTATGAACATCCAATTGAAAGAAGACAAAAAACACTTTGTTTTCGGTAATCTGGAAGCAGGTACTGGGCATACTGGTTTTTATAAAAGTACGGCTTCCTTATACTACTATACTCCAAAAACAACCGTGAACGTAATAGGGAATAGCAACAATACCGGAGAAAAGTCGCTTACTTTTAAAGATTATCTCAACTTTCAAGGAGGAATCAACGCGGTTTTCAACTCAGACTTTAACTGGACAGGGGGCCTTTTATCTCAATTTTTAAAAAACAAAAACAACCTTAGCAATACACAACATTTTGGGGCTGTAAACTTCACTAGGACTGTAACTGATAAACTGGAACTCTCGGGCTACGCTGTACTCTCGTACAACAAGGAGCGAAGTTTTCAGGAAAGCTCACGCGAATACACGGCATTTTCAGAACTAAGGCAGGTACATGGATCGTCAAAAACACGCTTTGGTGTCACAAAGCTAAACCTCTCATTTACCCCGACTCCTCAAGAACAATTTTATCTCAGAAGTCAAATTAAGTTCAATACCAACGACTATTTTAAGGATGTTTTGTCTGCCGTAAACCAACAAAGTAATTCCATTATAACTCAAAAAAACATCAAAACCAGCTATGCAAATCAAAGTTTTGAATGGCATAAAAAACAATCAGAAAAACACCGATTCTCCGCTATTTTACAAACCATAGTGGAGAAGAACACCGCCACCAAACACTGGAATGCATCTCAGCCCTTCTTAGCTAGAATAAAGCCAATCCTTCCCCCTATCAACCCACATCAGTCACAATTGGCAATACGCCAAATTAAAAAAGAGACTCAACAGCTTTTACAAACTACGTTGAAGGACTTTTGGCTTTTGAGTACTAACCATCACATCTACAATACGCTAGGTGACACGTATCAACGTGAAAAGTTTATCCATAGAGATGCCCAGCTATTAGACGATGCATCCGTGAACAACTTTGACCCTGGTGGTTTTAATAATCGTGTCGTATTCACATTAAACAACTTCTTTTCTGGGCTGCATTACAAATTCAAAGCAGGTATATTCACTTGTAAACAAGGTCTATTCTTACATAGTTACCATTGGCAAATTAATCAATCCAATTCACAAATAGACCATCATAAATGGGTACTACTTCCCGATTTTTTAATCAAAATTGAATTCAATAAATCAAAAAAAATACAACTCAACTACAAGCTAAAAACTCGTTTCCCCAATGTTTCCAAACTAACGAATCGCTATTACCTAGAATCTTACAATACGGTATTTAGAGGAAATGAACATCTCGAAAATGAGTTATACCATTCCCTCACAGCATACTACAGTAGGTTTAGCTTATACCGAAATGTCTTATTACTATTGAGTGCCAGTTACCAAAAAAAAATACGTGGATTTAGCACTACGGTCAATTTTAAATCGATCAATCGAATTACGAGTATTGCACTTTTAAACAATGCTATTGAGCATTGGAACCTTCGAGGAAGCATCAAAAAAAAGATTAAAAAAATTCAATATCAGCTGCGTTTAAACTACACACAAGCTAAATTTTTACAACAACTCAATTCCTCATTGGTCGTTAATACCAACAAGAAATTTTCTTATGAATTGAGTGCGAAAACCTCATTTCACAACTTCCAAAATATAGCAATTGGATACAAGGGAAATACCGGAAAATACATTACCGATGCTAACAGTACCACATTTGTTGTTCACAACCCTTCTGCGAGTATCGCATATTCACCATGTAAAAACCTCCGCTTAAAAGCAAATTATCATCACTACCACTATCAAAACCAAAACCTCCGTCAGCATACCTATTATACCATCGTAAACACCTCTTTGTCTTATCAAAAAAAAGACAGCCCGTGGAACTTCGAACTCCGCCTTCAAAACCTTAACAATGAAAAATTCAAGCAAAGCAATCGATTTTCAAGTTATGTTATTTCAGATACAAAAAACTATATCCTACCCAGAATATTCCTACTGAGTATTGGGTACAAATTGTAGTGCAAGAAACTCCCTACGCCTTTAAAAATACCACTGCCATACTTTGAAATTAACCATAATATCATCAAAAACCACCAATTGGCCCAACGCTTTGAGTACTCTCACAGCCGAATACATCAATAACAAAAATCCCGCAGCCCTTTGATGATGCTAGCATTTACTTTACATTTGGAATAACAAGCATACTTAGAAAAACTGCTAAAAAAATGACCGAAAAAGAATTAGAAAACATCATATCCTATTTAGAGGAACATCATAAAAAGGAAACTGCTCTTTTTGGATTTTATCATCAAGATGGAGATGAATATAATACTTGTATCAAGGCCAATGAACAAGGACTTAGCTTATTTTCGTCTGAACTGTTAAAAGCAATTCTAAAGGTTAGAAATCAAAAAATTAAAAAGGACACGGTTGATTATATTGATTTAGAACTTGACTGGACTGATCCGAATGCAAATTACTTTTTTGAAAATATCATTCTTACAAAAGAATTAAAAACAGCTAATCAACAGATCATTCCTGAAGAAAAACAAACATGGAAAGACCAATTTTATGGATTCTTAATTTTTAGTAGCATCCTGCTACTCATCGCTATGATACTGATAGGATTTTTTACAACTATTAAATGGATATTCTAAACCAGTGTACTAGAGTAGTATATTGGTCGTTACTATTTCTGAGTGGATGTTAACAGCAGCCACCTAAAACTAACTTTTGGAGTTTCGAACAACTAATTCGAGCGAGTACAGAAAAACAGTCAAAACAGTCAAAACAGCATGAAAAAAATTAGTCTACTACTAGTAACAGGAAGTTTAGCTTTCCTGACGTACTTCGGAACGAAAATGTCTTTGTTTGCAACAGGAGCTAAAGAACTCGTTCAACTCGAACAAAAAAAGGTTATCCAACTTCAGGGATCCGAGCAAAAAGTTAAAATAAATGAGGGCGATATCATTTTTCAAACCTCAACATCTCCCCAAAGTAAGGCCATTCAATTAGCTACAAACTCCCAATACAGTCATATGGGGATTATTTTCAAAAAGGATGGACAGTTTTTCGTTTACGAAGCGGTGCAACCCGTAAAATTTACACCACTAGCAGTTTGGATACATCGCGGTAAAAATGGACATTACGTTATAAAACGACTTAAAAACGCCGATCGACTGTTGTCCAGAGCTACTTTGAGTAAAATGAAGAAAATTGCGGAGCAATATAAAGGGAAGCCCTATGACCTTTACTTTGAATGGTCAGACGATAAGATCTATTGCTCTGAACTCGTTTGGAAAATCTATAAACAGGCAACCGATATAGCAATTGGACAACTGGAAAAGCTATCGGACTTTAACTTAACCAAGGATATTGTGAAGGCTAAAATGAAAGAACGCTACGGAGACCATATTCCCTGGAACGAACTAGTGATCTCTCCAGCAGCAATGTTCAATTCGGACCAACTCATGACCATTGAAGAGAATTGAAAACCGCAAATAAAAAAGCCAGCCGCTAAAAACATATATAAAACACAACTAATAAATAGTTAACCAAGAGGTTTGTTGTATAGGATAAAAAGGAAGCTAAATTCTTAATGTGCTTAAAAGAAATGACAAACTAAAAACAAAACATCAATATTCGACTCGGTATTAATCAGAATAGTTACTGTCTTTTCACAGGCCACATTTCATACACAATCACGTTATCCCTGCTATGAAAAGAAGCTCAATGTATTATTTAAGGTCGTCTTTAAGTATTCGTGCTTTTATTTTTCTACGTTTAAACACGTACTTAGCAGGTCATGACGGAGATTTACATGGAGATTTTATTCCTTCTTACTTCATCTCTAAAAGCCAAAAGCTCATCATTTTTACGTAACTTTACAACAAAAAATCGCAAATAACGCTACTCAAAACGTTAGCAAAAAATTGAAAATGAAAAAAATAACCTATGTTATACTGGTAACTTTAGTTATTGTTTCTTGTAAAGGTACTTATTATCTAAAAAAAACTAATATCGAATTAGATACTTATACTAATTCAATTTATAAAGTTGGATTAATCATTTCTGCTTTAGATAAAGAAAGTAACTTTTATTCGATGTTCTATGCAGAGATTAAAGCAACATCTGATTTCAAAAAATTAATAAAGTTTAACTTGAAAAATAGAGAGGATTTTTACAATATCTCTAATGGTATTTATGCCCCTATTTCTAACGAATTTTATTTTACCTCAAACACTAAGCAATCACGGTAGTTAGCACTGTATTTGAATCCATTCGGTATTGCGAGCGTGCGTGTTTGATAAAAAATTAAAGCACCTAAATCAAGGTCATACAAGACCGTTTACAACAAAATAAAAAAATTAAAAATGATAAAAGAGATCAAAAAAAAATTAAAAACAAACGTAAATGTTCTAAAAGGAATAGGGATACTTGAAATAGTTGGAGGAATATCAGGAATCGGAATGATTCTCTGGTTGATATTACAACGAATGGAAATAAACCTGTATGTCTTATTAATTTTATTAATCGCCATGGGCTTCTACGCATACTCTATTTATGCTGGAATAATGTTGTATAAACATAAAGAGAATGGAGTGTTGCACTCAAGAATCTTACAATATTTCCAACTATTTGCTATTTCAACAGGTGGAACGACTTATTTATTAACTTCTGGTGGAAATTTCTTTTTGGGTTACAATATCACAAAATCGATTATTGAATTCAAATTAGGAATAATTTCAAGCGAATTTAAATTAAATATCATGAGCACTGGACAAAATGATTTTGTCTATATGAACATTATGGCAATTGTTATTATACTATTACTTGATAACGCTGTGAGTAAAATTCAAGAACTGAAGATTTCAAAAGAGAATTACGAAAAGAATAAGGAGGAATTCTTAGCAACTCAAAACAATGAAATATAGGACAGTTTACAACGATGCTTAACCGAAATTCCGAGTGGATCCTATTGCGTCCGAATTTACTCAGAAATACGAGTCGTAAAAATTGATCGAAAATTAAAAAACACATAAAACTATAAATAAAAGCTATACGAGACCACCATACTCCATTTAACCCGAGAGAACTACAATAATGAAAAATATCTGTTTTATAATTTTTAGTACATTGCTTTTTTGGGGCTGTCATAATTCAAAAAATATAGAAGGACATTGGCATTTAAAA
The DNA here is from genome assembly GCF_964514025.1 of Tenacibaculum litopenaei. NCBI lineage: Bacteria > Pseudomonadati > Bacteroidota > Flavobacteriia > Flavobacteriales > Flavobacteriaceae > Tenacibaculum > Tenacibaculum litopenaei. Next base: position 192,270 of record NZ_CAZEQT010000002.1, on the reverse strand, counting down.
CCGAAGTTTGCTGAATTTGAATATCACACTTTGGACATCAGTAACCAAAGTGACACACTAGTATATTCTGAAAAATATACTTTTGAACCGTATCAAATCAGACATGAACCAAAAGAAAAGTATTTAATTTTTGGAGGTTGTGGAGGTTTTTTCTCTTACACTGCAGGCCCCAAAAGTCTTCTCCTTAAAAATGTTCAAGATTATGGAGATTATATTGGAGAAAAACACGAATTAACAAACGCTCATATTTTAGAAGATTATAAAAAAAATCTAATCATTGATGTTAGATTTCCTGAAATAGCTAATCAGAGTCTCGTCAAAATAGATGAAATACCTATTGGAGCGGGGATAGAAAATATAATCATTGGACGTCCGAAACCTAAAAAAAATGTTTTTTTCATAGACAGAGATAGAATTCAAGTAAGACATGAGTATATAGATATTGAAAATCTTGAAAAGTTCTTAGATAAAGTAAAAGGATGTTATACAAATGAAAATTTACCTTTTGTTAGTTTTAGACTTATTTCAGATAAAAATGTGTCTGGTGAGTTAATTTTTTCAATAAAAGAAAAACTTAACAAAGCTAATTTTAAAAGAGTATATTTAACTTTCTTAAAAAAGGACATTCAGGAATTAGGAAATTTATTTGAATACATAGATTTGAAAAATATCGAATTGAATTCAGACAAAAATATTAACGATATGTTCTGACAAAAGCGTTATACAACCACCTAGTCAGTTCATTGCTACTATCTTGAAGAATCCTAGTAAATTTTCTGCTAGGGGATTCACTTAAAAACTTTAGTAAACCCCCATGTAACTATGCATAAATGAAACTACTAGTAATAATTAACAAATGATTAATAAATTGGTTTCTAATTTCGAAAAAGATAAAAGGAAAAATGAAATTGAACGATTAAGAAATAGCATTAAACTCGACGATATTGTGTTTTCGTACGAGAAATACTTAGACTATCTGACAGAAGGAGATGTACCGATCTATTCTGAACGAAGTGAAATTACTATGAGGTTTTTAGACAGAGACTTTTTAGACTCTCATGAAATTATTGTAGAAATTGACTCAAATAATGATTTTGCTTTCAAAGACGCCTTCTTTGAACCCATATAAAAAACTCTTGCCAGTCTGGTATAAAAGCAATTATGGTAGTTTCAACTATATCAGAATCCACTCGAAATTGCTAAAGTCTTTGCTTAACCGAAAAATTAGTGCGATTTATCAAAAAAATGAGAAAACAAATTACAGTTGAAGAAGCAATAAAAAAAGGACATTTAATCGTAAATGCTCCCGTGTTTATTGTAATTATTGGTTGTCCAGCTTTTGCTATGTACTTATCAGTACAGTATTCAATTCCGAGCTGGGGAATTGGAGCAGGGTTTTTAATAGGATTTCTTTTTGCTTGGTTGATTTGGAGTTTTATGATTACCAAATGGAGAATTTGGGCTTTTGAAAATGTGAGAAACGTTCACGAATTAAAGAAAAGAGCTATCCAAGAAAAATTAATTTGGAATGACGGAAATATTTTCGAAAAAACGGAAATTAGGACTGCCAAGGATAAAATTAAGCTTAAAATACTTGAGAAGAAATTTGAACAAAAAGATAAATTTAGAGAAGACTACTCTCTCCCACCTAAAACAGAAATATACCACTCTAAGGTAGATTGTTATGTTAATCTCATAGTTTCTATTTTAATAATTGGAGTTGGAATTTACCTTTTTAGTAAAGGGGGAATCAAACTCTATATTTTGAGCATAATTACTATAGGGATTGGAATTTACAGCACCATAAAAGAACTTCGAAAAGTACTCGATACAAAACCAATACTAATAATCGACTCGAAAGGAATCCAAACTAAGAACCTGGCATTTAAAAATTGGTCAACTATAAAAAGTGAGGAAGTTGTTCAAGAAGGTTTCGGCAACTCAGCTAAAGCCTATCTAACTTTCTATTACGACGAAGACAAGTTTGAACAAACAGCAATTGATTCACTGAATATAACACAAAGAGAATTAGAAAATATAATTAGAACATACAGAATACGAAACAATAAAAATAACCGCTAATACAGTGCCATGAAAAAAGAGAAAATTATAGCAAAATTAGAAAAACATTGTTCTGAAAAACTATACGTACGACTGACTAGGAAAAAAGGTGGTTTTCAAGGAATTTCTACTGGATTTATCCTTGATAAGTCGCCTGATTTTATACTACTACAAGAAACTGATGATTTCAGAGTTTTAGGATATCAAATTATTCCCATTCAAACAATTAAACACGTTCGATTTAATAAGAACGACAAAACTATCCATCGAATTTTAAAAGAAGAAGGGGTAATAAATGAGGTTAAAGCCAAACACAAAATTGATTTGACCAACTGGAATTCAATAGCAGAAGACATTAAAGCAACGGAATTAATAATAATATCGGAATGTGAACATCCGAAGCAAAACTTTTTTTGCATTGGACAATTAAAGCGTATTAATAAAAAGTCTATTTCAATCAGATATTTTAATGCTCAAGGTGTTTTGGATAAAAAAAACACAAAGCACAAATTCAAGGATATAACAAAACTGAGTTTTGACGACCGCTACGCAAACGTATTTTCAAAATATCTAAGGGAATAGTAGAAAGATTAATAGACTTCAAAAACATCCTAAACAACAACTGAATAAATAACTATCACCAACAGCGTATAGCATTCATTACTACCGATAGCCTATTGATGAACAGCTTCGTCTATTTTCTATTCGGTTTTTATTGACTAAATTACGTATTAAATTGTGCAACAACATGTTGTGTTTATTGAAAATAAATTGTTTATAAAATGAAAAGAGCATTATTAATTATTACTATTTCAGTAATTACCTCGTGTAACAAAAAGATTCAGAACACCTGTAAAATTCCAAACTCATTAAAGAATAAAATAACGGATGTCTTAAACAACAAAATTGATTCTGAGGAAGGTTTTTATGATATCAATAATTATCTTTTTGCAAAAGAAGCAGAAAAAAAGTATCACAAAACTGACAGTCTTAAAAACATTAAGAGTTGTGACCTATATGCTAAATCCTTAGAAAGTTTTTTTCAATCTGAGAATGTATACAAGCGAGCATTATCTTACAGATTAATTGGTTTTATGAAAGATTCTCTATACAATAACAAACTAATAAAAAGATTATCAGAAGGCGAAAAAACTATTTTAAAACAGTGGAATATCATAGCTTTAATGGATAATAAAGTTCCGAATACTTCTGATTTAATTTTTGAACAATTTGTAAATGACACGAGTTTACCTATTCAAATATTGGGTGGGATATTTGTAAAATATGATGATGTAGCCGTAAAGCAAACTTGTTGGAAAAATATAGATTCCAAAAACAAAAAAGCTCAAATTTTGTCGATTCAGTTTTTAGCCTCTTACGGTAGAGATGAAAAACTACTACAGAAAATCAGAGAATTTACAGTTAAATGGGAGGAAGACTACCAAGGATATCTACTTTCGGCTTTGTCAATGCAAAATGAAGGAAACATTAAGGAATTAGTTGTCCCTTATGAAAACACTAAAAACGACCGACTTAGAAATCAAATTATAAGTACCTTAGAAAACAGCCCAACGTCTGAAGATCAATTATACGCTGAAAAATTGAAAAAACTAAATACGGCAAAACCTAAGTAAAACGCAGGTTGGTTTATACCTTCGTACATTTTAGAAATGAAGAAATACATTAACATAATTGTCCTGTTGTTAACCTTAACTGGTTACGGACAAAGTGCTATTGAGATGAAAACACCAGAAAATGCGAATGAAAAATTTGCGCAATTTATCGCAAAGAAAAAGTTCGTAGCTGAAAATTACTATAACGGAGTCGCAAATGAAAAAATGCGCTCAATTTTTACAGAGAAAATTAACAAGGTCGCATCCGACTTTCAAAGTGTTGCAACATCCGGAAATCCGACTGACAAAAAATATCAAGAGAAAATTAAAATCGGACTGTCAAGATTTGCAGATGTTTATATGAAATTGGATACGGAAGACCGAGAACGAGTTTGTTCGTATTTTGAGGAACTCATGGACATCGTCGGACTGAATAGTTCGAATGGACAACTGAATACATTTATGTACGGTTTTGATCCAATGGAAAAGGCTAAAGAAAAGAATTAGATCTATTCTTACGGGAACCTGTTTACTCAAATTCGAAAGAAACATAGTATATTTTAAATTAGTTTTTGAAATAGGAATTATCCTTTTTAATACTGTTACGATCCATAGAGAACTCTTCAAAAAGAATACAGCGAGATAGAGAGCTTTAAAATTACACGTATCGATCTAGACTAGAAGGTACTATTTTCAATGACACCAACTATTGATTTTTTCCTTTGGGGATTGACAATTAGAAAATCCAACCTGTGGAAAAACTGCCCATTTGATTAAAAAAAACTTCAACTTCTAAAAGAAGTATTGCTATCAAGACAACAAAATCTCACTCACAGGATTATTGGCGAAATCCCTAATCAAATTGTAGCTATGTTGACTTTCCACTAAGAATGACTCAATATTTTTTCTCGATAAGCATTCAGATGTGCGGTGGTTGTACACCTGTTGAGATATTTAGAAAGAATAAAAGTTTACGAATACCATTGTTTTTTATCAAATAATTTTTACTTTCGTCAAATATTTAAGAATTGCTATCTGAATATTACTATTTAAAATTTACTATTTGAAAATTACTGCCTGAATATTACTATTTAAAATTACTATCTGAAAATTGCTGCCTGAATATTACTATTTAAAATTACTATCTGAAAATTGCTGCCTGAATATTACTATTTAAAATTACTATCTGAAAATTGCTGCCTGAATATTACTATTTAAAATTACTATCTGAGTATTACTGTTTAAAGATTGCTGTCTGAAGATTATTCTCTGAAGATTTTTTTCCGAAGATTTCTGTCTGAAAATTCTTTCAGGCTCCATTTTACAAAATGAACTTAAAAGATCAAAAATATTTATCGTAGAACAAATAGGTGGAAGCCGAAAAACCTAAAAAAGAGTAGGCCTTCAAAATAAATACCAAACAAATGAAAAAAATACTCTTGAGTATCTTAACTATTTTTATTGTATCCGTATCAATTTTTCTCTATATCAAAAGAGATAATTTTGTCTATGTAGGATCAGTAGACATTATTGACGTTGATTGTAGTAAAAAACTTCAAATTTTGAGCGAGGTTTATGAGAGTGATCAAAAGATTAGAAAGGCCAATGATCTCATCAAACATGCTAAAGAAGATCATAGAAATCAAGAATTAGTAATTAGCATTATTGAAAAGTGTGGTATCCCAACATTAAATGAAGTAACTCAAAAAGAAATGACTGCAATATGGTTGGGGCTACAACATACTACTAAAAAGCATAGAAAAAAATACTTCCCACAGATAGAGAAAGCAGTAAAAAATGGAGATTTATCTAAACAGCAATATGCATTGATGAAAGACAGAATTTTAATGGATGAGGGAAAACCTCAAATATATGGTTCACAGATCAAAGACGGCAAATTGTATCAATTAGAAAATCCTGCAACGGTAAACGAAAGAAGAAAAAAAATGGGAATGGGGACGATAGAAGAATATTTAAAGCGCTTCAACATTCAATTTAATCCGAATTAAAAATTCCACCTGTCCTAAAAACAGGTGACCCAAGTTATTGAAAAAGTATTAATTAAAATAAGAAAAAAATTGCAGTTTATTCAAAAAATACAAGTTATAGAAAGAGTCGATAGCTTAATCAAGCTAAAATCAACGGGAACAGCTCATGAATTATCACGACGTCTATGCGTTTCTAAACGAAGTGTATATAATATTCTTGAGCTAATGAAAAATATGGGGGCACCTATAGAATATTGTCAAATAAGAAGAACATATTATTACTCCTATCAATGTGATTTCGTCCTTGGGTTTATTGAGAGTAAATAATCCTTAAGTAAACGAAGATAAAATTTCTAATAATTTTTTCTGAGTGCAAAATATTTGCACAAACGCAATTTAAATTAGCACCATCGATGGGATAAGCTGCAGATTATCTCAGTAGGAGATATTCTTCATCCTATAAAAGAAGAGTTAATATTTAAATTATTTTATTATGTTAAAATTAGAAGATTTTAAAATTAAAGAAATTGAGACTTTAGACACAATCAAAGGTGGTGAAATGGGGCGTCCACGTCAATGTGCTGAAATGACCCATTCATATGTAAACTTTTTAGGTTGGATTGTTAAAACTAAATCAGTTGGTGATATTCACGACGATTAAACCATTGCTCAATAAGTATTGAGTAAGAAGTTAACTTACAAAGATTATCTCTATTAGTAAATTATTATTTGAACGTAGAGATAATTTTATTTTAAAATAAAAATCAATGGAAAAGCATTTAATAGTAACTCAAGATAGTGATAAATCTTCAGATGAAGTTTGTAGCTGGTTTTATAGACATGGTGTACATTTCAAAAGATTGAATCTTGATTCATACAAAATGATTGATCGTAATAATGATCTGTATTTTGACTATTTTAATTTCGATAGTGTTGACATCAGCATTCCTGGTAAAACAGAAGTTAACGATGAAAATCTTGCAAAAAAGTATACTTCAATTTGGTATAGAAGACCGAGGGCTAATTTTGACAACATGGTAATAGACCAGACTGAATCAGATCTGTCTAAAATTCTTTTTGATAAAATAAAATCGAATCAAAAATCGGAATTAAGAGAACTTTATGAATACATTTTCAATTCTTCTTTACATGGCTCAGTCGTATTAGGAAATAGATTAAAAACTAGAGTAAACAAACTAGAAATTCTATCTCTGGCAAACAGATTAGGCATTTGCATTCCTAGAACCAAAGTAGTTACTAAAAAGAGTCAAATATTAGAATTCCAAAAAGAGGTTAATAATTCCCTTATAACGAAATCGATCTTTGAACCAATATTTGCCATAGACAATGACTTAGAACAAAGACATATATCTTATACGAATGAATTGACAGATTCTATACTAGAAAAAATACCAAATTACTTCTCTCCGAGTTTATTGCAAGAAAAAGTAGAAAAAGATTTTGAAATCAGAACTTTTGTGATGGGAGAAAACTTTTACAGCATGGCTATATTCTCTCAGAATAACAAAAAAACGGCTGTAGATTTCAGAAAATACGATCGAGAAAAGCCAAACAGAAATATCCCCTTTACTTTACCTGAAGAATTAAAAGCTAAAATAAAAAAACTGTTAAAAGCGATCGATTTTAATACGGGTTCAATTGATATTATCAAAGGTACAGATGGAAAATACTACTTTTTAGAAATCAATTCAGTTGGACAATTTGGAATGGTTAGCAAGCCTTGTAATTATAATATAGAGTATCATATATATAAATATTTAACCAGAAATGAAGAAAAAACTTCTTAATTCGGATATTTCACTTGAACAGTTATCCCTTAACACTATTTTAATTGATTCATTTGAATATTCAGATGATAATAATGGAAGCCAACTTTTTTTAGGTCGAAATTCCTTGATAAATACTAATCAATATCATGTCAGAGAATACTATAAATTAAACACAACAATAATTTTGAATTATGGATAAAAGCAAATTTTTGAGAGTTTTTACAGATTGCTATTTAGTTGAAGGGGATGATGGTTGTGTAATATATGATTTAACAAGACTGAAACTCATTTCTATCACTAAAATAACATACGATGTATTAAAAGAAATAGACGGAAAAAGTATCGATTTCATTATCTCAAAATTCGGAAATAATATAATTGAGATTATTGATTATTTTCTCACTGAAGAAATATGTTTTTTAACTGACCATCCTGAAAATTTCCCTAAGATTAGCGAAGATATATATTTTGAGAATGAATGCTATTCAGCAATCTTAGAAATTGGTTCCTCGTCTCAATATGATTATGTTAAAGTAATAAATGAACTTAATCAACTAGGCTGCCAAATGTTACTGCTTTCCATTAAATCAGATAGTAATATAACGTCAGAAGAAATCTCAAAAATTTTTAATGCTACAACAAATTCTTTTTTGAAATGTATTGATGTAGTTATTCCGAGTTCTTTTGAAAACGTATTTTCTATGGATTTTTTCAACCAAAATATCAGAGTTAATTCTGTAACTTATTTAGGTTCCGAAGAATTTAAGACGGAGACAAATGAGAATTATGTATCAATAAAAAGAATAAAAGATGAAGAATTAAATTGGACTGAAAAAATCGTTCCTACAAATTTCACTTTTACTTTGAAGAGCTTCATGGAATCAAAGAAATACAACACTGCTCTTAATCGTAAAATTTGTATTGATGAATTTGGTTTTATAAAAAATTACATAAATCATCAAGAGCATTTTGGAAATTTATCAACTACTGATGTTTCAATAAGCCAAGTGTTTCGAAGCTCCGAATTTCAGAAAAAGTGGGACATCCATAATGATCTAATTGAAAAATGCAAATCATGTAAGTTCCGCTATTGTTGTTTTTCAAATTCAGACCTTCATTATTCTGATGAGAAATGGTATAAACTAAATTCCTGCGAAAATTTTGAGCCCGTAAAGGTAAGCGCAAATTGATTGCTATCAATCTCAAAATAAAAACGTTACTGTAAGCCTAAAGAAAAAGACAATTAAGCACCTTAGAATTTAAGATTTTATAATAAGAATGATTAAATCATTTCCTCATTACAAACAACCCGATCAGAAGGATTGCGGTTCAACCTGTGTCAAGATAATTGCTAAGCATTACGGCAAAACAATCTCTATACAATACCTTCGTGAATTAAGTGAAACTACAAGAGAAGGAAGTAGTTTATTAGGGTTGAGCAATGCTTCAGAAAAAATAGGATTAAGAAGTTTAGGGGTAAAAATTAACATGCATGATTTATTGCAAGCTCCTTTACCTTGCATCCTTCATTGGAACAGTAAACATTATGTAGTTCTTTATAAAATTAAAAAGAATGTTTTTTTTATTTCTGACCCAGCAGCGCACGGCGTACTTAAATACAGTAAAGAAGAACTCTTAAAACATTGGATTGGTAATAATGCAACAGAGCAAACAGAGGAAGGTATAGCCTTATTAATAGAACCAACTCCAAAATTCTACGATTCAGATATTGAAAAAGACAATCAAGGTTTCGGCTTCAATTTTTTATCCAAATACCTATTTAAATACAAGCGGTTCTTGTGGCAGTTAGTTATTGGGTTGGTTACTGCAAGTTTATTGCAGCTAATTTTTCCATTTTTAACCGAAAGTATTGTTGATATTGGTGTTAAAAACCAAGATATACATTTTATATATTTAGTTCTATTTGCCCAATTAGCGCTATTCATTGGTAGAACAGCTATTGAGATTATACGAAGTTGGATATTATTGCACCTGAGTACAAGGATTAATATATCTTTAGTTTCAGATTTTTTTATAAAACTGATGAATTTACCTATTGCGTTTTTTGATACTCGCATGACTGGAGATATTCTACAACGGATTAACGATCATAAGCGTATTGAACAAATGCTAACTACGTCATCATTAAACGTGTTATTTTCCATGATGAATTTGTTGGTATTCAGTTTTGTACTGGCGTATTACAACATATTACTTTTTGGTATATTCCTGACAGGAAGTCTTCTATATTTTTTATGGGTTGTTATTTTCCTTAAAAAACGACGAGATTTAGATCATAAACTTTTTTCTGAAATGAGTCAAGAGCAAAGCAAAGTGATTGAACTTGTTAATGGTATGCAAGAAATAAAATTGCACAATGCAGAAAAAAGAAAACGTTGGTCATGGGAGTTTGTACAAGCTCGTTTATTTAAGGTTTCTATTGAAACTTTGGCTTTAGAGCAGTACCAAAGTGTAGGTTCAGGCTTTATTAATGAACTAAAGAATATTTTAATTACTGTACTATCTGCAAAATTAGTGATCGATGGTGATATTACTTTGGGAATGATGTTATCCATCAGTTATATTGTAGGGCAATTAAACTCACCAATAGCGCAACTCATTGAATTTGTCAGAGAAGTCCAAGATGCTAAAATCTCATTAGACCGTTTATCAGAAATTCACAACAAAGAGGATGAAGAACAACAAGATGTTGAGAAAACAACAAATATCCCATTGAATGTAGATATAAAACTTTCTAAAGTATCATTTCGATATATTGGGGCAAGCCAAATGATATTACAGGATTTAGATTTAACCTTTCCTGCAAAAAAAGTAACTGCAATAGTTGGAGTCAGTGGAAGTGGTAAAACTACGTTAATGAAATTACTCTTAAAGTTTTATGACCCCAATAATGGTCAAATAAAAATTGGTAATCACGATTTACAAAATATATCTCAAAAAACATGGAGACACCAATCTGGAGTTGTCATGCAAGAAGGCTACATTTTTAATGATACCATTGCTAATAATATCGCTGTAGGTGAGGATTATGTGGACAAAAAGAAACTTGCACATGCGGTCGATGTCGCCAACATTCAAGAGTTTATTGAATCTTTACCTCTTTCCTATAATACAAAAATAGGTATGGAAGGTGTTGGCCTTAGTACAGGACAAAAACAACGTTTGTTGATAGCAAGGGCGGTGTATAAAAATCCAAACTTTTTATTTTTTGATGAAGCTACAAGTGCATTAGATGCCAATAATGAAAAAGTAATTATGGAAAAACTCAATACTTTTTTTGAAGATAAAACAGTAGTTGTGATTGCCCACAGGTTAAGTACTGTAAAAAATGCACATCAAATTGTTGTCTTGGATAAAGGAAAAATTGTGGAGGTTGGAAATCACAATACTTTAATTCAGAAAAAAGGAAACTACTATCACTTAGTAAAAAATCAATTAGAATTAGGAAAATAAAATGCCAGAAAATAATCATTTAGATAATATAGAGCTACGAAGCGAAGAAGTACAAGAAATACTTACTAAAGTCCCCCATTGGATGATACGTTGGGGAAACTCTTTATTATTAGTATTAATCCTAATGTTGTTACTTTTATCTTGGTTTGTCAAGTATCCAGATATTATCACTTCAGAAACAATCGTAACCACTAAAAATCCTCCTCAAAAAGCATTTGCCAGAGTTACTGGAAAAATAGACACTATCTTCGTCAAAGACAACCAACAAATTACGGAAAATACGCCTATTGCTCTCATTGAAAATACCGCTAACCACGAAGATGTATTTTTCTTAAAATCTGTTTTAGATACAATTACCTTGAAAAAAGATAGCTTTTCTTATCCACTTGAAAAAATACCTCTTTTATTTCTTGGAGATATTGAAAATGTTTATGCCAATTTTGAAAACAATTATATACAATACATTTTAAATAAAAAGTTACAACCTTATTCAAATGAAGCGATTGCTAATAGTATTGCTACATCTGAATTAAAAAGAAGACTACAAAATCTTAGGTCTCAGAAGCGAATTAACAAAACCGAATTGGACTTAAAAAAGAAAGATTTGGATAGAAGTAATTCCTTGTTTGAAAAAGGTGTTATTTCAGCACAAGATTATGAGACTAAACAACTAGAGTATTTACAGACCGAACGTAACTATCAAAATATGAGTTCATCAATCTCTCAATTGCGTGAAGCTATAGCTAATAGTAATAAAACGTCTAGGGGAACTGAAATTACTCGTATTCGTGAAGAAATGACTTTATTAAAAAACACGATTCAATCTTTTAATTTACTTAAGAAAGCTATTAAAGATTGGGAATTACAATACGCTTTTATCTCTAAAATAAACGGAACAGTATCTTTTTTGGATTATTGGAACAAAAACCAATCGGTGACACAAGGTGATTTGGTTTTCACAATTATTCCTTCTGAATATTCAGACTATGTCGCTAAACTAAAAACTCCTTTACTAAATTCTGGAAAAATAAAAGTTGGACAACAAGTAAATGTAAAATTGCAAAACTATCCTGATTATGAGTTTGGTGTTTTGAGAGGAACCGTTAATAATATTTCTAATATTCCCAGTAAGGAAGGGTTTTACACTATAGATGTATTACTTCCTAAAAACTTAATTACATCCTATAATAAGAAGATTAATTTTAAACACGAAATGCGCGGGACAGCAGAAATTATCACTGAAGATTTACGCTTAATTGAACGTTTCTTCAATCAATTTAGAAAAGTCTTGAATAGGTAATGATTATAAATTCATTATTTATAAAATAAATTACTTTCTTCAAATAGACCTGGAAAAGGAGGCTCGTCTGAACCTTTTCCATGCGCTATTTACCCCAAATAAAAAAAGAGCCCCAATCTCTTGAAACTCTTTACTCAGTAGCGGGAGCAGGACTCGAACCTGCGACCTTCGGGTTATGAGCCCGACGAGCTGCCTACTGCTCTATCCCGCGATTTGCGGTTGCAAAGATAGGACTTTTTATTACTATTTTCCAAATAAACTTAACAATTTCTAAACATTTATTTTTAAAACCATCATTAACAAGCCATTAAAAAAAGTCGCTTCTGTAAAAAAGAGCGTATCTTTGCAGCATGACACATAAAGCTGGATTTGTTAACATCATTGGAAACCCCAATGTTGGTAAATCAACCCTAATGAACGCCCTTGTTGGCGAAAAACTTTCTATCATTACCTCTAAGGCGCAAACTACACGTCATAGAATATTAGGTATCGTAAATGACGACGATTATCAAATTGTCTTTTCAGATACTCCAGGAATTATTAAACCTGCCTATGAGTTACAAGAATCCATGATGGATTTTGTAAAATCAGCTTTTGAAGATGCTGATGTCCTCATCTATATGGTAGAAGTCGGAGAGAAAGAACTAAAAAACGAAGCTTTTTTTAATAAAATTATTCACAGCAAAATCCCTGTGATTCTCTTGTTGAATAAAATAGATAAGTCCACACAAGAACAGGTAGATGAAAAAATTGCCTATTGGAGAGCCAAAGTTCCCAATTCTTTTGTATTCGTCATTTCTGCTCTTGAACGATTTAATGTGGAGACCGTATTTTATAAAATCATCGAATTGCTCCCAGAAGGGCCTCCCTTCTACCCCAAAGATCAACTGACGGATAAACCAGAACGTTTTTTTGTAAACGAAACCATCCGTGAAAAAATCTTACAACAGTACAAAAAAGAAATTCCGTATTCTGTAGAAGTTGAAACGGAAAGCTTTGTCGAGGAAGAAAACATCATCAAAATACGTTCGGTGATCATGGTTGAACGCGATACGCAAAAAGGAATCATTATCGGACACAAAGGTAGCGCTATTAAACGCGTAGGAACCGATGCCCGCAAAGACCTACAGCACTTCTTTGATAAAAAAGTATTTTTAGACTTACACGTTAAAGTCAATAAAAACTGGCGTTCTAACGACCGTCAGCTGCGTCGCTTTGGTTATAAAGACTAAGCCGACGACTTGAGCTGTAATAGCAAGCCTTTTGTATAGGCTTTTAAATCGTCCATCTGTTTTTGACCTGTAGCTTTGCCAATACTCCCAATAAAGTATAAACTAATCCATATTAGGGGGAGTACTACCAGCATGGTTACAGGTAAAAACAAGGACTTTTCTAATCGATAGTTAGCATATGCCAAAACGGCGAATACGACAAAAGCCGTCCCTACTGCAAAGTGAATAAACATAAATAGCGTCCACACCTGAGGTTTCGGACCAAACAATCCCCGAATTTTACTGAGTCCATCTTCACCTCCTTCGATTTCCAACTGTAATTGCGGTGACCAATAATGTGCTTCCTTTTCAGGAACATCAATTACAATGTGCTCATCTACTACTTTAATTCTATAGGTATTTTCTAACCCTTTATGCACTTCAAAACGCGCTAAAAGCTCAGCGGCATTCATAGCAAAGTCGAATTGAAATCGCGGTTTAAGAAAAATCTGATTATACACTTGATCATCCATTGGTAGTATTGTTTGATGATAACAATTTACAAACATTCTGTTCACAATCATAACTTTTCATTTCTTTTTGTCTAACCTTCAGCTAATAGTGAAAGTGAAGTTTTGTAAAAACTAACAAAACAATGAACTACCTACGCAAAGGGCTATGTACCCTTATCTTCGCAGCCTTCCTAGGATGCAACGACGAACAGCCTCAAGACAGCCCTGTAAATTTAGCGGTCAATTTTCAACATCGAACAACCTTAAAAGTCGGTGGTGAAGGAGCTGCTGAAATAACCGCCTACGATACACGTAGCAAAAAACTATTTATCGTAAACGTGGAAAAAAAAGAAATTTCAGTCTACGACATCAGCGATTTAAACGCCCCTAAACAAAAAAACAGCATTCCTATAGGCAATGGTGCTCCCAATAGCGTCAGTTGCGCCAACGGAAAATTAGCCGTGGCCATTGAAAATACCGTCAAACAAAACAACGGGAAAGTACATATTTACGATGCTGCTACTCAAAACTTAGAACAGAGTTACACCGTAGGTGCGCTTCCCGACATGCTCAGTTTTAGTAAAGACGGTAAACTCTTGTTATGTGCAAATGAAGGGGAACCTAATAAAGACTATACACAAGATCCCGAAGGTAGCGTGAGCATTATCAATACAGCTAGTAAAACTGTCAAAACCCTCGACTTTAAATCTTTTAACTCGCAACTTTCAAGTTTACAGTCAAAAGGGCTTCGTGTTTTTGGCCCCAATGCAACCTTAGCACAAGATGTTGAACCGGAATACATTGCCATAGCTGATAACGGAAAAACTGCGTGGGTTTCCTTACAAGAGAACAATGCCATCGCCAGGGTAAATTTGACGAGTCAAACCATAGAGGCCTTGTATCCTTTAGGGTTTAAAGATTATAGCTTGGAAAAGAATTATATCGATCCTAGCGATAAAGATGGTAAAAAAGAACTCCGTAAAGTCCCCGTTTTTGGTATGTACCAACCCGATGCTATTTGTACGGTAACCATCAAAGGGACCCAATACCTCATATCAGCCAATGAAGGAGATTCCCGTGAATACGAAGGAACTCCTGGTTATGTAGGGGAAACACGCGTCAAAAAACTACGCTTAGACCCTACGGCATTTCCCAGTAGTGAAGACTGGCAAAACGAAGCGAAACTCGGTCGGCTAAAAATCGCTAAAGACCTTGGAGACACCGATAATGACGGAGATTACGATGCATTGTATTCGTATGGTGCCCGCTCCTTCAGTGTTTGGTCAGAAAACGGCAACCTACTTTACGACAGTGGAAATTCCATAGCAAAAGAACTCATGGCCCGCAGTGCCGATAGGTTTAATGACAATGACAAGCGCAGCGATGACAAGGGAGCAGAACCTGAAAGTGTAGCCGTTTTAAATATTAAAGATCAACGCTACCTGCTGTTCGTCGGTCTCGAACGCACCGACCAAGTACTTGTTTATGACCTTACAACACCTACGAATCCAAAGTTCTTAGACATCTTATCGCATTCAGGCGATGAAGCACCTGAGGGGATACTAACGCTAACCGCCGACGAAAGTCCTTCTGGTAAAGAACTCGTCATTATTGCTAATGAAGATAGCGGTACGGTTAGTATTTTCGAAAACATCGCATCAAATTAACAACTTAACAACTATTGGAGGCTTTCAATAGTTGTTTTGTTTTACAGAAACACTACCTTTGCAGCATGAGTAGTATTATTGCAATTGTAGGGAGACCTAACGTAGGTAAATCGACCTTATTTAATCGTTTAGTTAAGCGTCGTGAAGCTATTGTAGACTCAGTAAGCGGAGTTACGAGAGATAGACATTATGGAAAATCTGAGTGGAACGGGAAAGAATTCTCTGTAATCGATACAGGAGGATACGTGATCGGTTCAGATGATATTTTTGAAGGAGAAATTAGAAAACAAGTACAGCTCGCCATCGATGAGGCGGATATTATTGTATTTGTAGTGGATGTAGAACAGGGAATCACTCCTATGGACGATGCCGTTGCAAAAATTTTACGTCAAGTTAAAAAGCCATTATTTATGGCTGTAAATAAGGTAGACAACGCCATGCGTGATGCTGATGCCGTTGAATTCTACAATTTAGGACTTGGTGATTACTACACCATTTCATCTATAAACGGAAGTGGAACAGGAGAATTATTAGACGCTATTGCCGATGAAATTCCCGCTCCTTTTGACGATGAAGAACCTGTAGACGAATTACCGCGTTTTGCTATCGTAGGACGTCCGAATGCAGGAAAATCGTCGTTTATCAATGCCTTAATTGGTGAAGACAGAAACATCGTTACAAATATAGCCGGAACCACCCGTGACTCTATCGATACGAAATACAATCGATTTGGATTTGAATTCAACCTAGTAGATACAGCAGGGATTCGAAAAAAATCAAAAGTAAAAGAAGACTTAGAGTTTTACTCAGTAATGCGAGCGGTAAGAGCCATTGAACACTCTGATGTTGCCGTGGTTGTCATTGACGCTACCCGTGGATTTGAAGGACAAGACGAAAAGATTTTTTGGCTTGCTGAAAAAAACCGCAAAGGAGTTGTTATTTTGGTAAACAAGTGGGATTTAATCGACAAAGAGACCAATACCATGCGTGATTTCGAAGCAGAAGTACGAAGAAAAATAGCACCGTTTACAGATGTGCCTATCATCTTTATCTCTGCCTTGACCAAACAGCGTATTTTCAAAGCTATTGAAACGGCTGTAGAGGTATTTGAAAATCGCAAGCGCCGTATTCAAACGAGCAAGCTCAACGAAACTATGTTGGAGATCATGCAACACAACCCACCTCCAGCAACAAAAGGAAAATTTATTAAAATAAAATATTGTATGCAACTGCCAACGCACACGCCACAGTTTGCATTCTTCGCCAATTTGCCGCAGTACATCAAAGATCCGTACAAGCGTTACGTTGAAAATCAGCTTCGTGAACACTACGATTTCACTGGAGTTCCGATAAGTATATACTTTAGGCAAAAATAACTTTAACACATCTTTAACTCATATATATGTAATCTTATTACGAGTTTTGGGTCTTCAAAAACAATTATAAAAAAGACTCAAATTCGCAATAAGATTACTTTGTTTTTATCAGTAATGCAACGTTCGTATTCTTTTTTCGTTATTTGATCGGCACTAAAACTAACATTATACATTAAAACTATGAAAAAAATACTCATCGTTTTGGTCTTGCTGTGGGCCTCAAAAAACTATGCCCAGTCTAATCCCTTTAAGATTACAGGAACCCTTCAAGACGAAAAACTGAAAACGCCGATTGAGGCAGCCACCATACATTTAGAAAAACTAAAAGACAGTTCCATCGTTTCGTATACCATTTCCGATGACAAAGGGTATTTTAAACTAGAAGGAAAATCTTTTTACAAAAAACTTAAAATGGTCGTTTCGTTTGTAGGTAAGGATCCTTATACGAAAAGTATCGACCTCTCTAAAAAATCGGACTACGCTTTAGGAAAAATCCCACTCAAAGAAGAAGGCAATGTGCTGAGTGAGGTAGTCATCAAATCAAGAGCCCCTATCACGGTTAAAAAAGACACCTTGGAATTCAATGTAAAATCGTTTAAAACGAAAAAAGATGCCAATGTGGAGGACTTACTTAAAAAACTTCCAGGTGTTGAAGTTGACGAACAAGGGAAAATCACCATCAACGGGAAACCTGTGAATAAAATTTTGGTGAATGGGAAACCATTCTTCGGAAACGATCCTTCTATCACGACGAAGAACTTATCGAAAGAGATCATCGAAAAAGTTCAAATAACTGATACCAAAACCAAATCAGAAGCTTTTTCTGGGGAAAAAGGCGATAACAACAACAAGACCATCAATTTAACCATCAAAAAAGAAAACAATAAAGGATGGTTTGGTAGAGTCTCGGCAGGAGCAGGAACGGATAAACGTTACGAAGCCGCTACCATGGTAAACAGGTTTAACAATGACCGACGCATTAGTGTATTGGCCAGTAAAAACAATATCAACTCTCCCGGATTTAGCTTTGGGGAACTCGAAAAAATGTTCGGAGGTGGCCTGTGGATAAGTGGTAATGGAAGTATCAATGTTGGAGGACAGCGTTTTGGTGGTGGTCAGGGTATTGTTCGCTCTACAACTGCTGGTTTTACCTATGGTGATTCTTTTGGTAAAACTCTTGAAACCAATGTAAACTACATCTACTCGGGTAGTGATTCTAATAACGATGCCAAAAGAAATAGGGAAACGACGCTACCTACCGGTAAATTTTTCTCAGAATCTGTAACCAACTCAAATAACAATAATGAAAATCACTCTGTAGACGCAGAAATTGATATTGAAATTGATTCGACTTTTCTCATCAATATTACGCCGCGTTTTATCAGTAATACCCGTGAGGATTTCTTTAACAGAAATGAGAGTTCTTTTGACGCTGACCGTAAACTCATCAACCGTTCTCGTGTGAATACGCGTTCAGATTCCAAAGCAAATAACTTTGAAAATGAAATTGAACTTACCAAGCGATTTTCAAAAGGATCCTTTATTAGAGCGCGCTTGACAAATCAAATAGACAAAACAACCTCGAATAGTTTTAATATCTCCACCGCTGAATTTTTTGATGCTACCACAGCCGACATCAACAGAAATCAACACAGTGCCGTACAAAATAACCTCAACGCCATCCGCTCGAGTGTAAAATATCGTCATGCTTTAATTGCCAAGAAACTCTTTATCGACTTTGACTATCGCTACAATCAAAACGAACGTGAAAACGTAAACAACACCTACGATTTTGATGCCGTTAGCAACAGCTATAGCAACTTTAACACGAACTTAAGTTCTAATTTTACCTCCAACGACATCACCAAAACACCGCGTATTGGAATGAACTACAAAGGAAAAAAATGGAGTTTCAATTTCGATGCAGGATATATGATGAGAACGTTGGAAAACAAAGATAAACTACGTCCTAACCTGACCTTTAGTAAGGACTTTAACGCATTTGAATTCGATTCGAGATTCCGCTATCGCTTTGACTCTAAAGCGAGTATCAGTATCAATTACGAAATCCGTAACGATGCTCCTACCATTCAACAATTACAGCCTTTTACCAACGAGAGCAACCCATTAAATCTCATCACGGGTAATCCGTTCTTAAAACCGATTCAACGTCATTGGTTTTACGTGAACTTCAACAAGTTCAACTGGCAAAAAGGAACTGGAATTTACCTCTATGGTGGAGGTGGATTTACCAACAATCAGGTAGTTTCAAAAAGTACCATCGACGCGAACTTAATAAGGAGAACTACTTATGAAAATGTAGATGGTTCTTACAATATTTGGGGAGGATCGTTTTACAACAAAAAATTCAAACTCGATTCGTTAAGCGCCGTTAAGTTACGTGTGGGAGTATACTTTAACAGAAATAGAAGTATTAACTTCTTTAACGATGTAAAATACCGTTCTGTTAACAATAATGTTTCACCAAATCTAGGATTTACCTATACCTACGACAAAATCATCTCTATAGAACCGAGGTATACCATCAATATCGGGAAATCGACTTTCGATCTAGCAAACTTCAACGATCAAAATTTCGTTCGTCACAACCTGGATATTAATACCCGTACTAACTTCCCTAAAAAGTTAGAATGGAGAAACAACATACGCTACAGCTACAATCCACAAGTGGTTGGCTTTAATCAGTCAGCATGGTTTTGGAACAGTACCTTGTCGTACTCTGTCTTAAAAGACCAAGGAACAATTACCTTAAAGGCCTATGACTTGCTCAATCAAAATAACAATGTTCGCCGAACGGCGACCAGCAACTATATCGAAGATGCAGAAAGCACCGTATTACAACAATACTTTATGCTCGGATTTAGCTGGAAATTTAACAGCCTCGGTAAGAAAGGAAAAATTAGAGAATTCAATTATAATTTCTAACATCCTTAACCATATCAAAGGTCGCAGTAGTACTGCGACCTTTTTTTGTACAACCAAGTTGCAAGTAATCAAGTACATTTTCGACTATATTATAGATTTCGTAAATTTGCATTAGGGAAAACACGTACATATGAAAATTAAGAGGACACCAGATATAGAAAATATAGAACTGCCTTTACAACTCAATATCAGCTTTGAAGGAGTTTTTAAGGTAATACAAAAATACGCGAGTAAAGAACAAGCAGATCACCCCTTCCACCCAGCAGCCAAAATTATGGTCGAAGAAGTGGAACAGTACCCTGAGCTCATTACAGGGTTCTCAGACTTCTCTTTACTCAACAAACACAAAAGAGTCATCGACTTTTTACTGGATGGATTGTTTCCTGAAATGCTTACCACAAACGAAATTAAAGCCGCAACCGTACCTTTTTCGTTCACTTCGTTTAAGTTTACGGAGCGCTTTCAAAGTATTTTAGACAATGCAGGTGACAATTTCGAACTCACCGTTCGAAACTTCGAGGAAGACCTTATGTACATTCACTCGTGTACACTTATCTTGGCACTGGTTTACAACTACCCAGTAGACCTAAAAAGACCTTTTTTCTTTGATATTCCAGATGTTAACTTAGGGGTAACCAAACACTATCGCGTTGCTTTTAACGGTGACTTTATGGAAATCACACCGACGCTATTAGCTCCAAAAATAACCGAAGAAGATATTAAACTGTTACTCGACAATTTTGATAACATCGATATTTGGCGAGAGAAATTTCCACCAAACTCTTATATTTTTAAAGGATTTGGTATCATGAATTTGTTTGACGTAACCGCGGACGAAACGCTGAGTGCCATTCAAACAAACTTATTAAAAATAGACGACGGAAGCATTAATAATAAACTGCGTCATAACCTACGAGAATTCTATGCTATCAAAGACCTCACCGTTGGGTATTCGGTTTTTGACATCAGCAATAAAAACATAGCTCCGAGAGTAAAACACTCCGACAGCATTTTAATAGACCAAGGATCTTGTGTCAGCTGTAAAGATTTTTTCTGTAGCCATGTAGTTCGACACATCTTTGACGAACATCAAGACGTAGTTGTTTCTGATGTAAAAGCCTACGAAGCCGACTCAGAAGACAATCCGTTTTACCAAAAATTATTGGAAAATGAGATAGGAAGTATCCTCTTAATTCCCATAGTTACCTCGAATAAAAAAGATCTTGTACTCCTGGAAATAGCCTCTCCTAGAGCCTATGAATTAAACTCGGTAAACAAGCAAAAACTAAAAGATATCATTCCTGTATTTGAGGCAGCTGCCGAACGAAATGCGGAAGAATTCACCAATATACTGGAGGCTACCATTCAAGAACACTACACTTCCATACACCCCACTGTTAAATGGAAGTTCTACGAGGCTGCCGAAAGCTATCAGAGCGCATTGTTGCGTCAAGAAGAAGACGCCAAAATAGAACAAATCGTTTTTGAAGACGTCTACCCCTTGTACGGTCAAATTGATGTAAAAGGATCTTCTATTGCCAGAAATCAAGCGATTAAAGAAGATTTAATTACCCAACTAAACCTGGCTATCAAAGTGCTAGATGAGGCGTGTAAAGCCGAACAGCTACCGATCTACCAAGAGCTTATGTTCCGTGTAAAAGAATACTTACACGAAGTAGAGAAAGGCCTAAAAGCAGGAGATGAAGTCGGAATCTTAGACTTCTTAAAGAAAGACATTTACCCTGTATTTAATCACATTAAAGAAGTGAGTTCAGCTTTAGAGAGCTTGGTTAACGACTATACAAAAAGTTTAGACCCAGTGCTCCACGTTGTTTATGACAAACGAAAATCTTACGAAAACAGCGTTACAAAACTCAACGATCGCTTGGCTAAGTTTTTAGATAAAAAACAAGAAGAAGCCCAAGCCATGTTTCCACACTATTTTGAACGTTACAAAACGGATGGAGTTGAGTACAATATGTACATCGGAGAGACACTGACCAAACAGAAAAAGTTTGACAACCTCTATTTGTACAACCTCCGTTTATGGCAGTTACAAACCATGTGTGAATTGGAAAATTTAGCCATGAATACCCGTGGCTCTCTAAGTCATGATTTAGAAATGGCTTCCCTAATTCTCGTTCACAGCAATCCTTTGGCCATTAAGTTCAGAATGGATGAAAAACAGTTTGACGTTGACGGAGCCTATAACATACGTTACGAGATTATAAAAAAGCGCATAGACAAAGCACACATCAAAAACACCGATGAACGCCTGACGGTTCCTGGAAAAATCTCCATTGTTTACTCTCAAGATAAAGACGCTTTTGAGTACAAAAAGTACATCAAGTTTTTACAAGCTAAAAACCTATTAGGAACACTTGAAGAACTCGAATTGGAAGATTTACAAGGAGTTTCTGGCTTAAAAGCACTCCGTGTAGAAGTTATTTACGAAGGGGCTTTTGACGAAGAAAAAACCATTACTATCGACCAATTAATACACGAGTTTAAACAATAAATAACAACAGAGCTAATTACACTGCTACCGCAGCGGCAGCAGTGATGCTTTGTATGTAGAACGCTACTGCAAACGAAATCACACTCACGATAATTCCTATCATAAATACCGTATAAGTCGTTCGTAACAAGCTGTACTTCCTATTCAGTACCAATCCTAAAAAGTACAAGTCCTTTGTTAAAGAACCGTACAAGTAATCGCGGTCTTTTAGCATTTCGTCCATGGCCCATTCGAATTCTGGCAAACTCATTTTATGGAAGTTTCCAAAAAAGATCAAATTTACTTTTTTCTGTGCCACATCCTCTTTGGTAAATTTTCCTTGTGTTATATTCGGTTTGGTAGCAATAATGGACAAAATAATCGATGTCACCGTGAATACTAAAAATATAATGGAAGGAACTACCAAGTAACTATTCGATGGATTGTCTAACTTCGGAATCAAGGTTGACAAGGTCATGGAAATAATAATGGCATTGACCGATAATAAGATATTGGCCTTGGTATCGGCAATATCACTTAACGTAATATGATTGCGCAAGGCCACCCTAAACATCGTTTCGATACCGCGTTCAGGTAAATCAATCTTGTTTTTCTTAAGTGCGAGTTCTTCTTTTTTATGCTTGAACTTCAACTGTTCTTGACGCATCTTTTTGGCAGCCTTTAACAATTGTGCCAGATTTTTACCCTTTTGCTTTCCCCAATTTTTAATGGCGCTTGCCGAATAAAACTGATGACCGTCCGTTAAGAAATTGATGTTGTTATTCATCCATTCTTCATCCGTGAATTCAATATTTTTGGTCAGCTCCAATTCCTTTCGAAGCAGTTCTGTAAACTCACTGTAGTTTTTACTTCCCAAATGAGAGCAATCTGCATCTTTTAAAACCTTCTCCAAAATCGTTTCAGGAGTTCGATTCATTTGCGTTACCAATATCAAGCTGGCTACCTCATCAAAAAGATCCTCTTTTTCGCAAGTTGCTAAAAACGTTTTTAAAACCTCGGTACTCGCCTCTTCATGTCGCGAAGCGTCAACAGCATACCCAGTATCGTGAAACCAAGCAGCTACCACTAACTTTTCCAACTCCTCCGGGGCTATCTTTTCCATTTCGGCGAGTTCTTTTGATTTTTCTACTACCCGTTGCGTATGGGCAATATTGTGATAAACAAATTGCTTATCCAAACCGTTGGTTAAAAAATCAATAGCGTACTGCTCTGCTTGCTCTATAAGTTGACTCATTTGTAAGTACTTTTAAAAAGGTAAAAATAACCAAAGTTTCGCATTTCTAATAATCGTAACTTTACAATACTGTATACGACTACTAACTCCTAAACCCATTTATTAGTATGCTTACTTGGAAAAACATCATTCATTTTACGGTTAACGAAAACCCAACGCCTGATATGCGTATTGAAAAAACCGCCCAAGAGTGGAAAACCATACTCGCTCCTGCTGTATATACCATAACGCGACTCAAAGGTACCGAACGTCCCTTTAGCGGTGAACACTGCTCCTCATACGCCGCTGGGCAATACAATTGTAGCTGTTGCAATACTCCGTTGTTTGACGCAACTATCAAATACGAATCTCATTCTGGCTGGCCTAGCTTTACCCAACCAATCAAAGAAAACGCCATTAAATACATCAAAGACGAAACGCATGGAATGATTCGAGTAGAAATACTCTGCAACACCTGTGATGCCCATTTAGGACATGTATTTCCCGACGGACCTGAACCCAGCGGACTTCGCTACTGCGTAAATTCACTGTCATTAAAACTGAACGAAGAATAGTTACTACAAATTATTTTTCACTAAAAAACAGGGTTTTTCCCCTAAAACATTAACTTCTGATAAGATTTTTTACCGATTCCAATTTGTAACTTTAGTTAAACTTAAATTAACTAACCATGCAAACTATACAATTCGGATTAGCCGTTCAGTACGATAGTGGCCGCTCTAATGACGTCGACACTAACGGAAAAGTAGCGGTAGAAGTCCACAATTCACAAGCTTCTGCAAGCATGTGGTACCATATCGGACAAGTAAATGAAGCGACAATTAATTGGGGGGCCAGCCATAAATACAGCGACGGTTACCACCCTTCAATTGCAATTAACAACCACCAAACCATCGTCGAAGTACACGAAACGAGTAACGCCCTGCCTTGGAACCACAAACTGTACTACAAAGTAGGACAGGTAAATGGTACTACTATTGACTGGGGCGGAGACGACGATTACGACAGTGGAGTGCAACCTTCTGTCGCGATTAATGATTTCGGTGATGTAGTAGAAGTACACAAGTCACAGACCTACAATACCCTCTGGTACCGCGTAGGAAAAATAAACGGAAAATCTATCGAGTGGTCTGCTAGCCATGAATATGACAAGGGAGTAACTCCTTCGGTAACTATCAACAACCACGGCCAAATAATCGCAGTACACAAATCACAATCACACGACAAGCTTTGGTATCGAGTGGGTACTCTCGCAGGATCAAAAATTGAATGGGGTCCTTCCCGACAATATCAAGACGGAGCAAACCCGAGTATAGCCATTACCAATGAAGGTACGCTTGTCGAGGTTCACCAATCACAAGGACTTACAGGACTGTGGCAATTGAGTGGTGAAGTTCACGGAACAGAAATCCAGTGGAGTACTTCTTTTAATTACGACTCTGGTTCAAAACCTCGTTGCGGCATCTCTTCAGACGGGCAACTTGCCATTCAAGTTCACGAAGGAAGCATGTTTGGAATGTGGTTCTCCACCTCTCGTTTAATGAACCCTTCTAAGTTTATGGAAAATCTACTTCCCATCACTAAGGAACTACCCCTGAGAAAAATGACCTTTCCCGCTACCCATGACACCGGAATGTACACGCAAGGACTGAGCACGCTTGCCAAAACTCAAGATCAAAACCTATACGGGCAACTGAGTGGTGGCGCTCGCTATTTCGATTTACGGCCCAATGAAAATCTCGACATTTACCACGGTCCGATTACTGGTCCTTCTTTACAAAGCGTTTTAGATGACATCAAGCGTTTTTACCAGGAAGGACACAGAGAACTCGCTATTTTAAAATTCTCTCATTTCGATAATTTTGACGCCGCGATTTATGAAAAAATGAAAACTTTGATCAAATCAACCCTCGGCCCTTGGTTGTATACACAAAAACCTGCCAACAAACAACGACTTGCGGATATTACTATGGGAGAATTTCTAGCCAATTCCGGAAAAATTCTAGTCGTCGTTGACGGCAATTGGGCGCTGAATCAAAAAGAAGCTGGATTCTGGGTATACCGCGATTGGCAGTCATCAACTGCTGAAAAAGGAGACCTAACCGTATTTGACATCTATTCCAATACTGTCAGTTTTGATACCATGAAGCAAGACCAACTGAAAAAGCTCGCACTCTTTAACGGTCTGTGTTGTGCCAAACAAAAAGACAATTCGTGGCAATGTCAAACATTTTCTAAAGTGCCCTGCGATTTATTTTTACTTTCTTGGACACTGACACCTCCCACGGGAGTTTGGTTTGCAGCCAAAGAAGCAAACAGACACCTCGGTGAAGTCATGGCCGGGCAAGAACCCAACGCTCAAGGATACTTTGCCAACTTACTGTACCTCGATTATTTCGAGTTTGCACGACCCGCTTTTATAAGTGAGCTACTCATAAAGCGGTACAATCACCTCATTTCAGAAGCAAAAAAGCAAATCACAACCGCTGTTTAATAAAACAACCGCCTCTCAGGGCGGTTTCTTTTTGCTAGGAAACTTCAGTACCTTTGTAGACATAACAGCAAATGCAGCCTATGGAACTTCACTTAGACGATCGCTTTCGAACGGAAGTAACAGCCGATAAAAACATGGAAAACTCGCGTAGACAAGTACTCGATGCCTGTTTTTCATACGTTAGTCCCCAAAAAACCAGTAAGCCCAAATTACTTCACGCTGCTCCAGAAATGTTAGCCGCAATCGGATTAACGGAAGAAATGGGACGTACAAAGGAATTCCGAGACATCGTTACCGGAAATGCACTTATTCCAGACAGTCATCCCTATGCCATGTGTTACGGCGGACATCAGTTCGGAAATTGGGCCGGCCAATTAGGCGATGGACGTGCCATTAACCTCGGTGAAGTAGTGCACGAGCAACAGCGATGGGCCCTGCAATTGAAAGGAGCTGGTGAAACTCCCTACTCACGTACTGCTGATGGTTTGGCGGTACTGCGATCGTCCATAAGAGAATATTTATGCAGTGAAGCCATGCATCACCTCGGAATCCCAACAACACGAGCATTGAGTTTAAGTCTCACAGGTGACAAGGTACTCAGAGATGTCCTTTACAACGGAAATCCAGCTTATGAACCAGGAGCCATCGTATGTAGAGCCGCGGCTAGTTTTATTCGTTTTGGAAATTTTGAAATCCAAACCGCTCGTGAAAACAAGGCTTTGCTTCAACAACTAGCAGATCACAGCATTCGTCATTTCTATCCTGAAATTAAGAGCAGTGGTAAAGAAAAATACCTCGAGTTCTTCCAAGCCGTAAGAGATAAAACCATCGACATGATTGTACATTGGCAACGCGTAGGCTTTGTTCATGGCGTAATGAATACCGATAACATGTCTATACTCGGATTGACCATTGATTACGGTCCTTACGGATGGTTAGAAAACTACGATCCGTCGTGGACTCCAAATACGACCGATGCCCAACACAGACGCTATCGCTTTGGCAACCAACCCTATATTGGACTTTGGAATCTTTTTAAGCTCGCCAATGCGCTGTTTCCTCTAGTCGAAGAAGTAGCTCCACTGCAAAGCATCCTCGAAGCTTATAATCCTTTATTCGACGAAGCCTACCTAGCAATGATGAAAAATAAACTAGGGATTACCCAAGTGGCACACGAAGATGCCGAACTCATCCAACGCCTTGAGGAAACGCTCACACTAGTAGAAGTTGATATGACACTCTTTTTTAGGTTACTCGCTCGCGTAGAAAAAAAGGACACTCCTACCCGTGCGCTGAACAAACTGCAAACGGCATTTTACCAATGGAACAACCTCAATCAAGAAGCCGCCAAACATTGGAATAACTGGCTAACGCGTTATCTAAAACGCCTACAAACAGAAACTCAGAATGACGCTGAACGTTCCGCTGCAATGGACCGAGTAAACCCGAAGTACGTACTGCGAAACTACATGGCTCAAATGGCTATTGAACAAGCAAGTTCAGGGTCCTATGAATTGATTGACGAACTGTTTAGACTGTTAAAAAAGCCTTATGACGAACAACCAAGCCAAGAAAAGTGGTTTGCCAAACGTCCAGAATGGGCACGCCATAAAGTAGGCTGTTCGATGCTTTCCTGTAGTTCTTAAAATTTGTATATTGAGGTCTACTAAACCGATGAAATGACGCACGAACTCAAAGCACTTTTTGAACAAGGACTAAAAAATCAACTACGTGGAATTCAAAGTGTACTCGCAACTGTAGTGGCACTAGAAGGATCTTCCTACAGAAAACCAGGAGTTCGAATGCTTATCAATAGTGACGGAAGTATCACCGGAGCCGTAAGTGGTGGCTGTGTTGAAAAAGAAATCCAACGCAGAGCCCAGTCCGTTTTTAAAGAGCAAAAAGCAAAACTCATAACCTACGACGGAAGGTATCGCCTAGGCTGTGAAGGAATCTTGTACATCCTACTAGAGCCCTTTACGCCCTCACAAGAGGCATTACAACACTTCTTAGCTAGCGTCCAACGTCGAGAAACGTTTGAAATTCACAGTTATTTCCACCGAAAAGACAATTGTACGGGAACCTTTGGATCTGAGATACACCTCGGTGATAAGCGCTATTCTTTTTACCCGTCTTTTACAAAAACATCGGATTCCTATGAACAGTTTCAGCAAGAGTTTGCTCCACTTTTTCACTTAGTAATTATCGGGGGAGAACACGACGCTGTAAAACTGTGTAAACAAGCCCTATTGCTCGGATGGGAAGTTTCTGTTTTATGTTCCATAAAAGACCCAAAATCAGTGAAAGACTTTCCGGGAGCAACTACAGTTACCCCGATAACACCCGAACTTGCTGATTTCTCAATAGTATCCAAAAACACCGCTATTGTGCTCATGAATCACAATTTCACCTACGATTTGAGGTATTTGACCCAGTTGTATGGAACCACCCCGGCATATCTTGGAATTCTTGGAGCAGCCAAGAGAAGAGAACGCTTATTCGATGAATTATTTAACCTAATCCCCGATGTTTCTGACGAGTTTTTAGATCGGATTTTCACCCCTGCAGGGCTCCACCTAGGTGCTATTACTCCGGAAGAAATAGCTTTATCCATTGTTGCTGAGATACTATCTGTTATCAGAAACACTGAAGTGTATTCTCTTAAAAAAACTACGGGTAACATCCATACATCCTCATGAAGCTCGCCATACTCATTTTAGCAGGCGGAACTTCTTCGCGAATGGGAACTCCCAAACAATTACTTCCTTATAAAAACACACATTTATTAGGACAGGTAATCGAACAAGCTTCGGCTACCCACAATAGTGAAGTATACTGTGTTCTTGGAGCTTTTAAAGAGGAAATTAAGAAGTCTATCGACCTCAGTAAGGTGAACATCATTGAAAATACCCATTTTAACCACGGATTAAGTACGAGCATCGTCGCAGGAATACAAGTCCTACAACAATTGACCTACGATGCTGTACTCATACTCCTCGCTGATCAACCACTGATCACCACCGACGATATCAACTGCCTGCGAAGTGCCGCTATAAAAAACCCGCATGTTATAATAGCCTCTGAATACGGTAAAAAGACTGGTGTTCCCGCCTTATTCCCTAAAAACTACTTTTCAGAACTCCTGCAGTTAAAAGGAGATGCTGGAGCACGTGCACTTTTAAATAACCCCAACACCCCGCTCATCAAAATTCCTTCAAACCACTTAAAAGACATCGATACTCCCGAAGAATATCAGTCATTATTAAACAATCAGTAAAATATATACAGTAAACTGTATTCTGTATACGTCCCTGTCTTTATTTCGGTATAATTTTACCCCGTAATTAACTGATATAAAGAACAAAACAACAATACTCATCATATGAAAAATGTAGCATTAATCACTGGAGCTAGCAGTGGTATTGGCAAAGAATTTGCTCAAATCCACGCCGAAAAAGGAGGTGATATTGTACTGGTAGCTAGAAGGATAGCTAAACTTCAAGAGTTAAAAGAAACCTTAGAAATCAAATACAATACGCAAGTATACATCATTGCTATTGATTTAACAGCGCAAGAAGCTCCCACAGAAATTTACCGAAAAGTAACCGAAGCGGGTATTCAAATAGACTACCTCATCAACAATGCTGGTTTTGGTGGTCACGGTAAGTTTTACGAACGCCCCTGGGAATTAGATTTAGCAATGATCCAACTAAATATCATTGCGCTCAGCGCTCTTACACGCTTGTTTTTACCAGATTTTGTTGCCAAAAACAGTGGTAAAATACTCAATGTATCCTCTACAGCTAGCCTTATGCCTGGCCCTTTACAGGCCGTGTATTTTGCTACTAAAGCCTATGTCACTTTCTTTAGTAATGCCATTGCTGAAGAACTGCACGACACTGATGTAACGGTTACAAACTTAATGCCCGGTGCTACTGAATCAGAATTCGCTCAGACCTCAGGAATGGATAAAACAGACCTCTTTCAAAAAACAGTCAGTGCTCGATCTGTAGCCGAAGCAGGATACAAAGGCATGCTTCAAGGAAAATTAGATGTCGTATCCGGGTTGACCTTCTCACAAAACATCATGATGAAGATGATTCCGCTAACACCTAAAAAGGTTCTTCTCAAGCAAATCAGAACCATGCAGGAAGTCAAATAACAACACTTTCACTAATATTGAGTATCTTTAAATAACACGCCTCCTCTCTTTCTGCAATATAAAAAATGGAGAGGAGCACAGCTAAAAAGCATGCAACATATCATACATATCAACTCACTTAGTCAAGCCAATAAAATGTTTGGAGTACCGCCTCCCAAGCATCCTTTAGTAGCTGTGATATGGGCCAAAGATTTTCCGCATATCGACGAAATCAAGGACCTAAAATTTACCACAGACCTCTACCTAATTTCATTTAAAGACGGCATTACCGGCTCTATTGCCTACGGCCGTAACACCTATGATTTTAATGAAGGCACCATGGTTTTTACTAAGCCCCAACAAGCCATGTCATTCGAAAACAAAAACATTGAAGACGACACCAATGGTTGGGTCCTTGCCTTTCATCCTGATCTACTTCGGAAAGCCCCTCTCGGAACTGCAATCCACAACTATAACTTTTTCGATTACGAAGTGCACGAAGCTCTTCATTTATCGGACGAAGAAAAACGCACCCTAATTGACCTAGCAAAGAAAATTGAAGCTGAGATAAATCAAAATATCGACAAGCACAGCCAAAAGTTAATTATTGCAACTATTGAATTGATGCTCGATTACTGCCACCGATACTACGACCGTCAATTTTATGTGCGTACGAACTTGCATCTGGACCACGTCAGTGATTTTGAGAATCTGCTCAAAAATTACTTTCAAAGTGAAGCGCCGAGTACCAATGGTCTCCCATCGGTAAAATACTGTGGTGAGCAGCTCAACATGTCCCCTAATTACCTCAGTGATGTACTCAAAAAAGAGACAGGAATGAGCGCCAAAGATCACATTTACAACTTTGTCGTTGACCTAGCGAAAAACAAATTACTAGGTTCAAGGCTAAGTGTCAGCGAAATTGCGTACGACTTGGGATTCGAATATCCTCAACACTTCAGTAAACTATTTAAAAAACAAACGGGACACAGTCCTTTAAAATACCGTCAATTAAACTAAATGCATACATGTCTACTTTTCGGTGCCACCGGAATGATCGGAAAAGAAGTATTAAATCGGGCGCTGGCATCTCCCAAAATCACTAAAGTTATCTGTATTACAAGGACGAAGTTGCAGCAATCTCACCCTAAACTCTCAGAGGTACTGCTCGAGAACTTTAACGACCTAGCCTCCTGTGCTGTGCACTTCAAACAGGCCACTAGTATTTACTACTGTATAGGAGTATACACCGGTCAAGTACCTAAACCCGTTTTTGAAACCATCACCATCCACTACACAAAATTAGTTGCCGATCTCACACGGCAATACGCTGCAAATGCAACATTTTGCTTTCTGAGCGGAATGGGAGCCGACAGTAGTGAAACCAGCAAAACTCTCTTTGCCCGCTGTAAGGGAATTGCCGAAAACTACTTGCTTAAAACCTTACCCAATATTCTCATTTTCCGCCCGGGGTATATTTATCCAGTACACCCCAGAAAAGCACCTAATCTCTTTTACTCATTGAGCAAAAAGTGCTATCCATTGATCAAGCTATTGGGACCAAAATACAGCATCACCTCCCTACAATTAGCCACTGTGTTTTTTGAATTGGGACTGCTAAAAAAGGGACAGTTACTCCTAGAAAATACAGCGATATACAAAAGTGCTCAACAAATAGAAGCTTCTCTAGTATAGACGCCTATTTATGATGAATTTTTATTAAATTTGTACAACCCTCCGCTTTGTATTAAGACCTCTCATTTAATAAGCATTCATGAAAAAAACGATCTATCTACTAACACTACTTATGTTAAACCTCACCTGTTCGAGCTCCAAGAACATTAAAGAAGAAATTATTTGGGTAAGTAGTTCAAAGCAACCATGTGAAGGGGTAATCAAAACAAATTGCTTGCGTATCAAAAGAGGGAGTGCCTTAAATAAAAAAGCCAAC
Organism: Tenacibaculum litopenaei; assembly: GCF_964514025.1. Taxonomy (NCBI): domain Bacteria; kingdom Pseudomonadati; phylum Bacteroidota; class Flavobacteriia; order Flavobacteriales; family Flavobacteriaceae; genus Tenacibaculum; species Tenacibaculum litopenaei. The sequence goes on along the minus strand of NZ_CAZEQT010000002.1, from coordinate 159,994 downwards.
TGGGAATTATTTTATGACAGTATTTACGGCTTTACCTATCAACCCAGGGTACTTTACCAATTAAAAGTCCGCGTTAAAGAGCACAAAAAACATCAAGTTCCTGCCGACGGATCGTCCAAATCTTATTATTTACAAGAAGTTTTATCGAAAACACTCGAAGATACAAGCCTGTTGGAAAACTCCTGGGAGCTGACCTATATCCAAGACAAAAAAATAAGGACCGATGGAGAACAGCACAATCCACGAATTTACTTCAACCTAAAAACCAATCGTTTTCACGGCCGTGGTGCTTGCAACCGTTTCTCTGGTAAAATTGAAAAAGTTACCAACCATCGTTTTGAATTAAATCAAAATATTGTCAGAACAGAAATGTACTGTCCAGACATTCAACTCGAAGATGCTTTTTTTAAGATACTCCCTGACACCCGTTACTACGAAATTGCAGGGACTACCTTGGTGTTCAAAAACAAAGACGGCGAACAACTCGTTCAATTCACGATGATTAATCAAAACTATGAATAACTGGTATACCAAACTTTACGACCACCGCTTTGAATTGTTTCTGGGTATACAACTGTGTACCTTGTTTGGATCTTTGGTAATTCCCATCACTTTTTTCGATAGCATTGTACTGCCCATACTCTATTCCATCAGCACAGGATTAGGGGTCATAATCGTTTCTAAGAACAAAAAGATCATGTGGTTTTGTATTGGTCTTTTTTCCCTTTCTCTATTGCTATTTGGTGGGGATCAGGTAAGTCCTGACAGTTGGTCCAACGAATATCTTTTAGCGCGAATTAGCGTTTACTTTATCATTAATATTTTCGTAACGCTCAGCATAATAAAACAAGTTTGGCATGAACAAAAAGTTGATCGCAAGGTCATTTTAGGCTTGATATCAGGCTATATTGCCCTTGGGTTTCTCGGATTCTTTTTATTTATATCCATTGACCTAACTCATGAGAACGCCTTTACAGGTCTCTTAATTGACAACGGTGAAAACTTTAAATTTCACGCCGATAGTTTACTGTATTATTCCTTTATAACACTGCTCACCATCGGCTATGGCGAAATAATTCCGGCGATACCTGTTGCCCAAAAAGCCGCGATATTAGTGGGCTTAATCGGACAAATCTATTTAACGATTGTCACGGCAATTATCGTTTCTAAATACATCAATCACTCAGTATTCAAATCTGACAACTAACAACATGAAAAAAAAATACCTTCTCATTACTCTCGCCGCTTTTTTATCAGCCTGTGCTACTTACAAAGCACAGTACGCCGATAAGAAAGCTCCTACAACAGTTTCGATAACCAAAGAAATTGACCATACCTTTTTCCTTATTGGAGACGCGGGAAATGCGCAGTTAGGAGCTTCACTCACCAGCTTGGATTACTTTAAGGAAGACCTCGCAACTGCCTCTAAAAACAGTACCGCCTTATTTCTCGGTGACAATATCTACCCCGTAGGTATGCCTCCGAAAAAAAGCCCTGAAAGAGCCCTGGCCGAACACCGATTACAAATACAAATCGACGCACTCACAAATTTTAAAGGAGCTCCCATCTTTATTCCCGGTAATCACGACTGGTACGAGGGCATAAAAGGACTTAAACGTCAAGAGAAAATGGTTGAGAAAGCACTTGGTAAAAACACTTTTTTACCTGAAAACGGTTGTGGTTTGGACAAAATTGACATCAACGAAAACCTCACCTTAATCCTCATAGACAGCAAGTGGTTTATCACAGACTGGAACAACCACCCCACCATCAATGAAAACTGTGATATCAAAACAAGAGAGCGTTTTATCGACGAACTTTGGGGACTCTTCAAAAAGAATCGCTACAAAAACGTGGTGGTCGCCATGCACCACCCTTTGTACAGCAATGGTCCTCACGGAGGAAGCTTCTCTGTGAAAGACCATATGAAACCCGCTCCAGTACTAGGTACTTTTAAAAACATGCTCCGATCTCATGTGGGTATACAAACCGACAATTTTAATATAAACTATCAAAATTTCATACAGCAAATAGAGCTGATTGCAGATGATTTCAAAAACAATATCGTTTTTGTCAGTGGGCATGAACACAATTTACAATACTTAGAAAATGATGGATTTAAACAAGTAGTCAGCGGGTCTGGTTCCAAACAATCTCCAGCCTTGGCAGGATATGGAGCTCCCTTTACCTACGGTAATCACGGATATGCCAAATTACTATTTTACAAAGACGGTTCCGCTGCTATTGAATACTATGCAGCCAATACTACCGATCAAAACAAACTCTTGTATAGTCGCGAAATAATAGCTCCTAAAAAACGTCCACAAACTCCCGACTTTTCCGAATACGAAGCTCATAAAGCCTTTGTAACTACTTCAATTTACAACCCAGAAGATACGGAAGTCAGTGGTGCTCATAAATTTATGTGGGGCGATTTACACCGAGAAAAATACGGTAAGCCCGTACAGGTACCTGTATTAGAACTCGATAAAGTTCACGGAGGGCTAAAGCCAATCCGCCGTGGAGGAGGAAATCAAACAAACTCATTAAGACTGGAAAATCCAGAAGGTAAACAATACGTACTGCGTTCCATGTTCAAAGACGGAAGTCGAATTATGGGAGGTATTTTAAAAGGTACTTTTTTAATAGATGTCGTTCAAGACATTTTTACCATGTCACATCCTTACGCAGCCTTTGTGATTCCAGATATGGCTGAAGCAGTAAATATTTACCATACCAACCCTACCTTGTATTACATGCCTAAACAACCGGCTCTAGGTCAATACAACGACATTTTTGGAGGAGAATTATACCTGCTCGAAGAGCGCCCTGCTGGTAACCGTGAAGATGTAAACAGCTTCGGAAACTCTAAAAAGATCATCAGTACTTTTGATGTACTAGAAAAAATCAGAAAAAATGGAAAACACTCTGTCGATCAACAATGGGCCATCCGATCGCGTTTGTTTGACATGGTTATTGGAGATTGGGATCGACATGAAGATCAATGGCGCTGGGCTTCCTTTAAAACCGAGGCAGGAAAAACCTATTACCGCCCAATTCCTCGTGACAGAGATCAACCCTTTTCAAAATTTGACGGAGTTATCATCCCGGTATTTAAGCAGTTTACTCCGCTGGTAAAAAACATGCAGAGCTTTGATTACGATATCAGAGATATGAAGTGGTACAATAACTATCCGCGATTTTTCGATGCTGAATTTTTAAACGAGCTAACACTCAATGATTGGCTCAACGAAGCCGAGTACATTCAAACTCACCTCAGTGATGCCGTAATCGAAACGGCAATAAAAAAGCTACCTGAAGCCATTTTTGCCATTGATGGAGAAGAAACCATACAAAAAATCAAAGCCCGTAGAGATAAACTCAAAGCTATTGCAAAACGCTATTACGAAAAACAAGCCAAAATAGTTTACATCGTCGGTACTGATAAAAAGGATAACTTCGTAATAAACAGAAAAAACGACCGTCAAACCGAAGTATGGGTAGTGCGTAAAAACGATACGATATACCACCGAACTTTTGACAGAAAGGAAACTCGTGAATTACAACTCTACGGATTAAATGGTGACGATCAATTTACGATTACCGGTAAGGTAAACAACGGTATCCTCCTCCGATTAATCGGTGGGCAAGATCACGATGTGTATACCGATCGTTCTGCTGTAGCTGGTTGGTCTCGTAAGACCAAAATCTACGATTATAAATCGAAAAAAAACACGGTAACACCCTCGAGTGAAACTGCCGATTTACGTTCGGACAACTACTACCGCAATACCTACAACCATCGGGATATAGAAAACAATACAACGGTAGTACTTCCGAACCTCGGGAGCAACCCCGACGACGGATTCTTTTTTGGCGCAACGGTACTGCATACCAGACAAGGATTTAAAAAACGTCCTTTTGCCAGTGAACATGAATTATCTGCAAACTACTACTCAGGGATCAACGGTTTCGATGTCAATTACCGTGGAGAGTTTACTGAATTCATAGGGAATTGGAGCTTATTACTCGCCGCCAAGGCTACCAGTGACAACTATGCTATTAATTTCTTTGGTTGGGGAAATACCAGCACTTTTCAGCAAGACCTCGACCTCGACTATTATCGTGTAAAACACAGTGAACTCAACTTCAACTTAGGACTCCTCAGAAGATTTAGAGGTGGAAACACCCTCGAAGTACGTTCGTCTATCGAAGGAATTCGCGTACAAAACACCCGAGGCAGAAACATTTACAACTACGCACAAAGCCCCATCAATATTTTTGAAACTAACTATTTTGTAGGTGGTGAAGTCAATGCAGGACACCAACGCGTTGACGATCCGAGCTTCCCTACCAAAGGGATGAATTTTGAACTCTCTGTGGGGGCAAAAACAAAGATTGATGATATCAGCAGGCGATTCGGATACCTCAAAACCTCTCTGGCCATCTATCAAAATCTAGTTCAGAACAGATCGTTAGTATTTGCTTCGGAAGTAGGAACTCATATTAATTTTGGAAATCGATTTGAGTTTTATCAGGCGGCTACTCTTGGGGGCGACCGCAATCTTAGAGGTTTTAACAGACAGCGATTTACAGGAACCGAAAGCTTTTACCACAGTAGTGATTTACGTTTGCGATTTGGAGAAATTAAAACCTCTTTCCTTCCTCTAGAAGCCGGGGTGACTGCCGGATTCGATTACGGAAAAGTATGGAGCCCTAGAGCGATCAACAATGGACTATGGCATACCAGTTACGGAGGCTCACTTTGGATAAGTGGTATCGATATGTTTACCTTAAATCTCTCTTACTTTAAAGGAAACAGTGAAGAAGATCGACTCTCGTTTAGTGTCGGATTCTCATTTTAAACCAAAACAAAAGGCAGGAGTTTTACTTCAGCCTTTTGTTTTATCTTACCAAACCTCTAGTATTCATTTACTTTCTGTACGTACTTCTCAGGTCAAATACAGCGTTAACCCATACCTCCCACGAATGATAACATCACAAACTGGTAAATCGAGCCATGCATTCAAAAACGAGGTTGGTTGCCTACTCACAATTAACTATTGTAGCCAGAAAAATCTGTAAAAAAGAATGTATTTTTGACTACAGATAAATTAAATCATCACAAATAATGCAACTTGCCCTACTTTCCGGTGCTATTTTTGGCTTATTAGCAGTTATTCTAGGAGCCTTCGGTGCTCATGCCTTAAAAAAAACTCTCAACGACGAACAACTCAAATCCTTTGAAACTGGCGTTAAGTATCAAATGTACCACGCTATAGTACTTTTAGTCATAGGTAGTTCATCACTTACTATTCAAAAAAGTATCGCTTGGCTGTTTATTATTGGTACCTGTTTGTTCTCTTTTAGTATTTACGGACTTGTTCTCTCGGACAGCAAGGGTAAAAAAATGAAATTTTTAGGTCCTATAACTCCCTTGGGAGGCCTCCTCTTGGTGGCTGGATGGGCACTTTTAGCCTATCGTTTTTTATCGTAGTGGCAAGCTAAACTCATACAAATTTCCTCCTTGCCCATGTGCGTATTCATCGGTGATATACAAGGTTGTATTGTCTTTAAACGCGATTCCTTCCTTTTGTGAATTGTGCTCAAAGGCATAACTATGTACTGTTCCTTCAAAAAAGTGATCTCCGCTAAAGTCACTAAATACGAGGACTTCCGTATGAGTTAATAAGGCCACCTTGGTACCGTCAGGAGAAATCGCTGCGCCAGTTATCCAACAAGATAGTTTTTTATTGCAATGCTCGTAGGTTCCTAATAGCTCGGCCTCGTGAGAGCCTGCTGTTGCTGGAATTCGATATAGCTTGGTATTTCCGTAGTTTCCTTTGACTCTACTTTTTGTAAAGAGGTACAAATACCCGTCTTTATAGATGAGGGCCTCAGCATCGAAAAAACGCTTTTTCTTTTTAGGCGGAAACTTCTTCTGATCGGGATAGTGAAAACGTATGGTTTCGTAGGTACTTCCTATCAGCTCTTGGGCGGTATTTACTTTGTAAATTACCAAATTAGTGCGATCATTCCTATTGTTCCCCATATCTCCTACATATAAGGTATCACCGTCAGAACACAGATCTTCCCAATCTCTGTTGGCAAAGGGAAGTGCTATCTCACGCAATAATGCTCCGTTTGAATCTATCAAATATAAGACAGCATCATTACCACTGTCATTATGCATCCATAACTCTCCTTCATTTGGCCCCAAGGCAACGCCAGAAACTTCTTCCAAACGCTTTGGCAAATTCCCTTTCAACTTTAACTGCCCGTAATGTGAACAACTCAAACTCAATCCGAGTACGGTTAGGAACATCAGTTTTTTCATGATTCAAAATTTTACTAAAAATAAGGAAACTTCAAGTAGTAGCAAATCGCAGCGTACCTAGTAGGTTTTTCCGTGAAGAAAAAACGCACAAATCAATTGCCTAGTATTTAAAGAAGTGTTAAAGTCAATAAAGGCTGCTTTCGGATTACTGTCCTCCTGTTATAAAAACTGTGTAGTATAACAGGAGTAGTTATTAATATTAGTAATCCGCAACAGCAGCTTCCCCTACTGCTATTGCTATACCTAAGATAATCAAATATTTAAACACACCGAATAAATCCATCAAAAAAATTCACCAGATATTTTTTCATTTTTAAGCGGTACTTTTCCATATTTTTTTCTATTTTGCACCTGCTATGAAAGTACAATTGCTATACTTTCACTTTACTTATTGAATTTAGATGTGCTGAAAAGCTTCGGCTTTTACAATACGCGTTAAACTTGCGCTTACAAGTTTTTTTACTACTAGAAATAAATTAGTTTTTTTATTTTATGTAGGTTTGGTTAGCTGCCCTGAATACAACCTATTCAGGGCTTTTTTTTCACAAAAAGAAACCACGGAAAATCCGTGGTTATAGTAGTTAGTTTCCAATAAGCTTGCATTAGTCATCAAATGAGTAATGTACTTTCGTACCAAGTTCGGTTAGTTAAGGTATTTGATTCCTCTTTTGCTCATTAGAACAACTCTAAGTTACAGATAAAATCCGCTACTTTCATTTTTTTTCCCTAACCTCCTCAAAATACAGTATGAGCGCAGTATATCACGCATGAATTACGACTATTTGAACAAGGTAATGGTATAGTCCAATAGCTCTTTTCCTCCCGTAGCTCCATGTCCTGGAATTACTGTTTTCACAGTTGGGTAAGCCTCAGCTACTTTTTGTACAGTACCTGACCAAGCCGCTTCATTGGCATCTTCCAAATTACCTTTTTTCGCCCCAGCAGCCTTCACTAGGCACCCTCCAAACAACACCTCGTCACCTGGCACTGACACAACAATATTGTCTATTGTGTGTCCGGCTCCAAAATAACGACACTCCACTTCTCGTCCTCCAATAATCATCTCAAAGGTACCCGGAACGGCACGGACAGCTACATCTTTGTCCTTCAAAAGCTCTTGAGTTTTTTCATAGGCTAGCACCGGTATCCTTTTGTTTATAAAGGCTTGCGCGCCACCAATGCAATCTACGTGAAAATGAGTTGGTACCATCGCCTGAATCTTTGCTTCTTTCTCATTTTCGATCCAGTTAATCAACTCTTCAGCCACTGCTTGTTCGGAAGGGCTATCACATACCAAAGCCTTTCCTTCAGAGAGCACTAATAAACCGTTACAAGGGACTTTACCCCATTGCTCCGTATTTAAAAAGCTCGTATGGACATAACTGTGAGGCCCCACCTTTTTAATACTCAAATTATCCGATTTGTACACTGTTTCTTCATTCGTATTGCAAGCAAGAACGGCGAGCACCATCAGCAATACACACATCATTTTTCTCATAAAATTCATTTTTTATTCTAATAACTTCTCAATAGAGATTAGCAGCTATAACAGTTACCAATACCAATCCCCTACGCAGTAATTCCTTTATTTTTCAATTTTCTCATTTCCGAGATAGTATACCTTCTTTAGTACGGTTTCTGAAAACTTCCCGGACTCAGAAATACGCAAACGCGTCCAAATACTATCTATTTCACTGTTATTCGTAGTTTCATCTAAATCATCATCGTAGTCCGACACCTCCAACAAATCTAATTCTCGATCGTTTATCCACCTTCCTTGCTTACTACCAACCCAACCCCCATCTCCTCCAGTATAAGCCAATACTGCAATGTCAATAACTGAAAAAGGTTCCTTATTCAAAGTAATTGCGTACAGCGTTTGACAACAGTACTCATTAGTGTTAACTAGTGTTAGAACGTCGAATATAGGGAGGCTTTTGTAGCCTTTAAACCAAAAAAATCTAGGATAACTGCCATCTAAAACTTCCGGAAAACCAACACTGACCTTTTGTTTGTCTAAATACTTCCTAACAAATGCTGGTTCAATAGGGTTCCCCATCGTATCTACATTACTGGTGACAGCTATTACCGATATCGGAATTGCGCGTGACTTAACATAGGCAAAATCAAAATGTACGGGATTAGGAGGTAGGCTATCCAAAGCTGCCTTTTTAGGAACAACGACTAACGCAGTATCCGGTTCCTTATGTTGGGGAGGTGCCACTTTTGATTGACAACCAACAAACACTCCTAACATCAAAAAAATTCCTGTAAATTTCATAGTAGTTTTTCTTCAAAAATAAGAAAAGCCACCGATATTGGTAGCTTCTCCTTGGCAACAATAAAAGATAACGCCTACAGCGTTATAACTCTCTTTATTTATAGATTTTATATACGGTAATGCTAAAATAAAAACTGAGCTATTTTTGCTAATAACCAGTTTCGATTACGAGTTTCACATTGCATATTTACGGTGCCAACATTGCCTGAGTGTTACTAGAGCTTTAACAAAAAGTGAGCTTACCAACTTCCAGAAGCTCCACCTCCGCCGAAGCCTCCTCCACCGAAGCCTCCACTAAATCCACCGCCGCCAAAATCACTACCACCGAAGCCTCCTGAGCTTCCACGTCCCATGTTACTGAGAATAATCATATCAAAAATACTACCACCGGTATCGCGATAACGCCCTCCTCTTCCGCCACCACCTCGTGACGCCAGGAAGAAAAACACGATCACTATCAAAACAAAAACCAGCCATCCGTAGCCACCGCCTTTTTTGTTGTTTGCTGGACTTGCTTTGTATTCTCCTTTGAGTACTTTTTCAATAGCATCTACACCGCGAACAACTCCAGCATAATAACTTCCTTTTTTAAATTCTGGGACTATTTCGCGTTCAATAATACGTTTCGACATAAAATCGGTCAACAAATGCTCCACTCCATACCCTGTGGCAATGGTCATTTTTCGATCATTAACAGCGAGTAAGATAAAAACTCCGTTATCCTTATCTTTTTGTCCAATTCCCCATTTATGCGCCCAATTTGTTGCTAAGTAATTAATATTTTCACCTTGAGTAGAGGCGATACTCGCAACGGAAATTTGCGTAGAAGTAACTTGTTCATAGGAGCCTAATTTCTCGATTAGCAACTGTCTTTCTACAGAAGAAAAAACCTTTGCTTCATCGTAAACATATTTATTTTTACCCGTTGGTTTCTCTGGGATTTTAAAGGATTGTCCCATGAGCGATGTCGCTCCTAGCATCCAAAAACAACCTATTAAAATACCTATCCATTTTTTCATAGACTACCCTTTTGAGATTTCGTTCGACAATTCATCTACATCACCTTCCTGCCAAGGAAAATGGGCTTTCAATTCCTCTCCTGCTTTCAAAATACCATCGATTATTCCTTGGGTAAACTTGCCTTGCTTAAACTTAGCGAGCATGGCATTTCGCGTACTTTCCCAAAAATCTACCGGAACCACTTCGTCAATACCTCGATCTCCGTATATAACAAAAGTTTTATCAACTACTGCCACGTAAATCAAAACGCCATTGCGCTGTTCCGTAGCATACATTTTAAGGCCTTGAAATACTTCCAAGGCCCTATCGTAATGTACTTTATCAGTATGTGCTTCGAGGTGCACGCGTATTTCTCCTGAAGTATGCTTTTCAGCGGTGCGGATGGCAGCGACAATTTCCTGTTCCTCCGCTGCGCTTAAAAAATCTTCAACTTGTGACATCTTAGAACTTAAAATTTACATCTCGAGCTTTCTCCGAACCTTTATCGGCCTTATAGCGATCCATTTCTTTGAAATCTGTAAAACCAACCCAAAAACTTCCTGGAAATTTTTTAAGGTGTTTGTTAAACAAATTTACATCGTCATTGTAGCGGTCTCTCGCCACACTAATTCTATTTTCAGTACCTTCTAATTGACTTTGTAACTCTAAAAAATTACGATTGGCTTTTAGGTCAGGGTAGCGTTCTACAGACACCATCAACTTTGACAAGGCTCCTGATAGCCCTTGTTGTGCTTGTTGAAACTTAGCTAAGTTTGCTGCTGATAAATCGCCTGTATTCAAGGTAACTGCTGTTGCTTTTGCACGTGCATTAATCACGTCGGTCAGGGTAGACTTCTCAAAATCTGCTGCTCCTTGTACCGTCTTTACTAAATTCCCAATCAAGTCATTGCGTCGTTGATAGGCACTTTCAACTTTTGACCATTTTGTTTTGGCATTTTCTTCGTACTCAACAGCTGTGTTTTTAAAGCTGATAAACAGACTAAAAAAGAACAGGACGATTCCAATTAACACCGCCACAACTAACAATACTTTCTTCATTATTTTTTAATTTATTTGTTATAATTGATTTTTGATTTTCAACAGCTCTGCCTTTACTGACTCTAATCTCGTAATTATTTCTTGATTACTTACGAGCTCATGGGCATTTTTTTTGAGTTTTTGCTTTGCGCCATCCAAGGTAAAGCCACGTTCTTTTACCAGGTTGTATATCAATTTAAAATTTTCGATATCTTCTTTGGTAAACAAACGATTTCCTTTCGCATTTTTTTTGGGCTTTATCACCTTAAACTCTTTCTCCCAAAAACGAATAAGAGAAGCATTGACACCAAAGGCATCAGCTACTTCTCCTATTTTATAATATCTCTTTTCTGGTAAATTTACATGCATAGATTTTCCTTAATCATACGATTGTCCTTTTTGCTGTGAAGCTTTTTGCATAGCGAGGAACTCCTCTGGGGTCAAATCGCCGTAATAATAATAAATAGGATTTACTGGACGTCCGTTTTTATGCACCTCATAATGCAAGTGAGGAGCTGCAGACCTTCCTGTATTTCCGACGTAGCCAATTAAATCTCCACGTTTTACTTTCTGTCCTTTCTTTGCTACGATTTTACTCATATGAGCGTAAATCGTTTTATAACCATACCCGTGTTCTATGTACACTACTTTTCCAAAGGTAGAACTGCGGTGTGCTTTGACTACCTTTCCATTCCCAGATGCGAAAATAGGCGTCCCTGTAGGCGCGGTAAAGTCCATCCCATTGTGCATACGCCAACTCTTTAGGATAGGGTGCAAACGCATTCCAAATCCAGAAGCCATGCGTTTCAAATCTTCATTTTTCACAGGTTGAATGGCTGGTATGGATGCCAACATCTTTTCTTTGGCTTTTGCCAAGTTTACAATTTCATCAAGCGATTCTGACTGCACTGCTATTTGTTTCGCTAAAACATCCAACTGCTTAGTTGCATCGGTAATGATGGTACTGTTTTGAAAACCTTCTAAGTGCTTGTAGCGATTTACACCGCCAAAACCGGCTTTACGTTGCTCTTCCGCTATCGGGGCCGCCTCGAAATAGGTACGGTAAATATTGTTGTCGCGATCTTGTAACTCCGACAAGCGTTCTGAACTTTCATCCAAGCGTTTCGAAAGGAGTTCATAGTTTAATTTCAAATTTTCCAGCTCTCGTTTCTGAGCGCGTTCTCCTGGAGTTAATAGAAATTGACTAAAACCTATAAAGCCCAGAAATGCAACAAGTAAACTACCCGTAATCCAGAGAAAAGCACGTTTGTATTTTTCACTGGTTTTACTCTCAATTTTCCTATAGGAAAGCGTCTCAGGATCGTAATAATATTTTACTTTCGCCATAATGCTAAATATACTATTTTTGTGCTCTTTAAATGAGCAACTTCATTTAAGGGTTACAAATAATAACTCACAAATTTACAAAATGTTTGAAAACTTCCTTGTACTAAGGAACTTTTAGGCAAAAATTAACAAACTATAAGATACTGGAGTGGTATGAAATCTCAAGAAATTAGAGCTAAATTTTTAGATTTTTTTAAATCAAAGCAACACGAAATAGTGCCGTCAGCACCGATGGTACTTAAAAATGACCCTACCTTAATGTTCACCAATTCAGGTATGGCCCCGTTCAAAGAGTTCTTCTTAGGAAATGCCGCCCCAAAGAGTACACGTATTTCGGATTCTCAAAAGTGCTTGCGCGTTTCTGGTAAGCACAACGATTTGGAAGAAGTAGGATACGACACCTATCACCACACCATGTTTGAAATGTTAGGAAACTGGAGTTTTGGTGATTACTTTAAAAAAGAAGCGATTGCTTGGGCTTGGGAATTATTGACCGAAGTTTACAAGATAGACAAAGACATATTATACGTAACCGTTTTTGAAGGCGATGAAAAAGACGGTACCAAAATGGATCAGGAGGCTTATGATTTTTGGAAAGAAATCATCCCTGAAGATCGCATTTTAATGGGGAACAAAAAAGATAACTTCTGGGAAATGGGAGAACAAGGTCCTTGTGGTCCTTGCTCTGAAATCCACGTAGATATCCGTTCTGCAGAAGAAAAAGCTAAAGTAGATGGTAAATCATTGGTAAACGAAGACCACCCACAAGTAGTGGAAATCTGGAACTTGGTATTCATGCAGTACAACCGTAAGGCTAATGGATCACTGGTGGAATTACCTTCAAAGCACATCGATACTGGAATGGGGTTTGAGCGCCTTTGTATGGTATTACAAGGAGTGCAGTCTAACTACGATACAGATTGTTTTACACCGCTAATCCGCGAGATTGAAACCATTACCGGAGTACGCTACGGAAAAGACGAACAAGTAGACATCGCTATTCGCGTTATTGCTGACCACGTTAGAGCCGTTGGTTTTGCCATTGCAGACGGACAATTACCGAGTAACAATGGTGCTGGATATGTAATCAGACGAATTTTGCGTAGAGCTATTCGTTACGGATTTACTTTCTTAAACCAAAAAGAAGCCTTTATTTACAAACTCGCAGATACCTTGGCACACCAAATGGGAGATGCCTTTCCTGAAATCCGCAAGCAAGAATCATTGGTACACAATGTAATCAAGGAAGAAGAGCAGTCTTTTTTACGTACCCTTGACCAAGGTCTATTGCTATTAGATCGCGTTATTGAAAGTACCGAAGGAAAAGTAGTATCTGGTAAGAAAGCCTTTGAGCTTTACGATACTTTTGGTTTTCCTTTAGATTTGACCCAGCTCATCGCTCGTGAAAAGGGATACGAAATTAACGAAGAAGAGTTTGCAGCAGGTATGCAAGCGCAAAAAGATAGATCGAGAGCAGCTTCATCAAGTGAAACTGGTGATTGGATACTGGTAAAACAAGACGAAGTTGAAGAATTTGTAGGATACGATACCTTGACTGCGAACGTAAAACTTACGCGCTATCGAAAGGTGAGCTCTAAAAAGGAAGGAGATCAATATCAACTAGTATTCAATTTAACACCATTTTACCCTGAAGGTGGTGGTCAGGTAGGTGATAAAGGAGCTATAGAAGCGCCAAACGGTGATGTTATTTATATTACCAACACCAAAAAGGAAAACAATGTGATTATTCACTTCACTAAAACCTTACCTACTGATTTAACTGCGACATTTAAAGCTGTCGTAAATGATGAGTTCAGGCGTTTATCGGCGAGCAACCACTCGGCAACACACTTGTTACACCAAGCTTTGAGAGCCATTTTAGGAGATCACGTTGAGCAAAAAGGATCATTGGTAAACCCTAACTATTTGCGTTTTGATTTCTCACATTTCTCAAAAGTAACCAGTGATCAAATCGAAGAAATTGAAGAGTTTGTCAACGCGAGAATCCGCGAAAACTTACCTTTAGAGGAAAAGCGCAATATCCCAATGGACCAAGCAGTTCAAGAGGGGGCTATTGCCTTGTTTGGCGAAAAATACGGCGATAGTGTTCGCACCATTCGTTTCGGTCAATCTATGGAATTATGTGGAGGTACCCACGTTCAAAATACTGGTGATATTTGGTATTTTAAAATTAAATCAGAAGCCGCTGTAGCCGCAGGAATTCGCCGTATCGAAGCGATTACCAATATGGCGGTAGGTGATTATTTCGAAGACATCGAGCGCAATTATAATGCCGTAAAACAACTTTTAAAAAATCCAAAAGACCTCAGCAAATCGGTAACGAGCTTACAAGAAGAGAATGCTCAATTGAAGAAGCAAATTGAGCAATTACTAAAAGATAAAGCCAAGAGTTTAAAAGGAGATTTAAAAAATCAAATTAAAGAAGTTAATGGCGTTCAGTTTTTAGCTACTAAAGTAGATCTAGACCCAGGAAGCATCAAGAACCTCATGTTTGAACTCGGTGGTGAATTTGACAAGCTATTTATCTTATTCGCTACTGCGCCAAGCGCTGAAAAGGCAATGCTCACTTGTTATATTTCCAAAGACCTTGCCAACGAAAGAGGTTACGACGCTGGTAAAGTTGTTCGAGAACTAGGAAAATACATCCACGGAGGTGGTGGTGGACAAAACTTCTTTGCTACTGCAGGAGGTAAAAATCCAGGAGGAATTCCAAAAGTATTGGAAAAAGCCGTTGACTACCTCGTCTAAAAAATTAAAAAGCCTCTGAAAAATTCAGAGGTTTTTTTTATTTTGGTCACGTTATGAAAAACTCCTACAAAAAAATTCTATTCAACACGATCTTTGGTATTTTCATCCTATACCATATTGCCAAGTTCTTTTTTGATAGCGATGGCAAAGCATTCCTGTTTTCTCTTCCTAGGTACTTTTACGAGGTAGTATATGGCCTACTCCTCCTATACAACCTGTATTCGCTGTACTTAAAACCCAAACCCTCTGAAAAAAAAGAAGTAGTATTTAAATTGGAAACCGTCCGTGATCGTGATATGGCCCAAAGCAGCAAAGCTTTTAACATACTCCTACTTCCTATAATTGGTTTCGTCATCTATATTGATCCATCGTACAGAATTATCGGCTTGATATTTGTTTGTTTTTGCTTAAAAGAAATCCATCAAAGTCTACAGGTAAAAAAATCAGGAATACTCAGGGTATCCGATACCACCTTACAGTACTCAGATGGTCATAGCACGCAACATATTCCAATCGATACAGAGAGTAGTGTAAAAATTTACCCGAATATGATAGTAGTCAGTACCCCTACAAAGAAATACCAGCTTCTTTTTTTACATATCTCAGAAGAGGACAGGAGCTTATTAAAAAACTGGCTTGTTACACACCTCCCTTTTGAACAAATCTGACCGCGATGAAGTTGCTTTACAACACCAGTTACAAAACTGCCACAATAACGAGAGGAACTCAGCTCCTATGGTCATCAGAGTTAATCAGACCTTGGTTCAAACCTGCTAACTTTCGCATTAGCGATGCTGCAGAGGAAACTGTGTTTAACTTTCGCAGAAAACACAGTTTTTTTTCCTATGTTTTCGACATTTCTTTTACCGACACTAGTAATCGCATACAAGCAATTCAATACCACGACAGTAACTCAAAAATGCTTATCAACGACAAGCTAACACTCTCAGTGAAAAACAAATCGTGGTTTAGCCGAACACGCATCTTCTACGCCAATCAACGGGCCGTAGGCACCTTCCTTATAAAAGGAAATATCTTCTCTTCAAAAAAAACGATTGAAGTTAGCCTTAGCAACCCTGACCTATTAGATTATTGCTTAATTTTACTGCTCATTCAACGCAATATTAGATTACTCAAATCAGACTAAGTCACTAGCCTTATGAACCTCATCACTGAAGTACCAGTAGCACCACAAAAATTTCACCGTATCAACTACCACTCTAAAATACTTCTTTTGGGCTCTTGTTTTTCGGAAAATATCGGTAACAAACTGCAGTATTTTCAATTTTATACCCATCAAAATCCACTGGGCATCGCCTTTCATCCCAAAGCGATAGAAACACTGGTTCAGAAAGCTATCAATCGAGAACTTTACCATGAAGACGACTTGTTTTATCACCTTGAGCGCTGGCATAATTTCGATGCGCACTCCTCGTTAAGTTCAGCAGATAGTGAAAGCTTATTAGCTAATTTAAATACAGGAATCCACAACGGAAATGAACAATTACGCAACGCCAGCCACCTTATCATAACACTAGGGACAGCATGGGTTTACCGTCATATTGCTTCGGACAAACACGTTGCGAACTGCCATAAAGTACCTCAAAAAAAATTTTTAAAGGAGCTCTTAACCAGTGACGATACTTATGAATCGCTAGCAGCCATTCAGGCTTTGGTAAAAGCCTACAATCCGAATATTCAAATCATCCTAACAGTATCTCCGGTACGTCATATCAAAGATGGTATGGTCGAAAACCAACGCAGTAAAGCTCATTTACTGCATGCAGTACATCAACTTTGCGACGAATATGCCCATTGTCATTACTTTCCTTCTTATGAGATTCAAATGGACGAACTGCGTGACTATCGCTTTTATCAACGTGATATGGTACACCCTAACGAGTTGGCCATTGATTATATCTGGGAAAAATTTGCGAACGCATGGATCGATGCTACTACTGCCAGCGTCCGCGAACGCGTTGCTACCGTCAGAAAAGGAATGGCACATAGACCTTTTAATCCTAATGGGCAAGAACATCAGAAATTTCTAGCGAGTTTGGCACGTAAAAGAGAACAACTGCAAAAAGAATACCCTCACATGCAGTTCTAAAATACTAGTATCTCACGAAAATTAAACTTATAAGACACCTTTAGTTACATGATGTAACAGGCCCAAGATAGGTATGAACAAGAAATGACTTTGCTACGAACTTAGCTCAATTTCTAATCACAGCGCAAAAAAAAAGAACTATCCGCGGATAGTTCCTTCTAATATTTTGTCAGTTCACAGACTATAAATACTGATCTACATTTTGCCAAGGACCACCGTTGATGATATCTACACCATGTCCTGCTAAAAACTGAGTTGCTTGACCACTGCGTCCTCCACTTCTACATACTGCAATTACCGGCTTTTCCCAAGCCTTGATTTCCTCTACATTTTGAGGAATGGTATCTAACACGATGTGCTTTGCACCGTCAGAATGACCGTCATTCCACTCCGCTAAAGTTCTTACATCAAGTACTACAGCACCTTTTTCTAAATAGTCTTTGATTTCGTTGCTCATATTGTTCTTTCTAAATAAATTAAATAATCCCATATTATACTTGTTGGACATTACTCAACAAATGTAACCCGTTTTCCAATAAGGTTTTGTAGCTTTTGTTACTTTTCAAGTCCTCCAAGTAATTGCGAATTGGGGTTGCTATGCTAAACCCTTCGCTTTGTGCTACTTCGTAAAGTTCTAATGGAAGTAACCAATCTTCTTGATACTTGTTAACGACTTCCTCAAAAATTTGACCTATGCGCTCTTCGTCAATGGTTCCCGAACTGCGCATTACTCGCAGCTCATCGTACAAAGCATAAAGTGCCCTATCACTTTCCGAGTAGCTTATTTTATGTGTTTTTGTTTCTGACACCTTTCCTACATCACCGAACGAATTAACATCTGCCGGACCTGCATAAGCAGAAACGATATCTACCCCAACGGCCATGTCGTAAATTCCCCAGTCTGGATGAAACAACAAGGTATCTCCATGGGTCACTGTACAATTCTTAAACGAAACTAACAGTATATGACCTCTTAAATCACGAGTTCCAGTGATGACTTCTCCAGAAACTTTTACTCCTCCTTCGAACTCCAAATCGACCTTTTTACCTTCGTAGATACCGTAGGCTTCAAGATCTCTCGGACTCATATTCTCTATCGGGATATTTATTCCCTTCAATTTTCCTACAGGGCTACCATATCCTTCCGCATGATATGTAACACCGTGGCTAATCAATTCTTTATCGCGGTTTGCCAATGCCGTAGGACCGGTAGTTTGAATGTATATCGGTTTGTTATTTTCGTCGGAAATTACATTGGTAAATACCCCTGAAATTTGTATTCCTGTACTCAATTCAACGGTTCCTAAGTTGTTCGAATCTATCAATTTCTCAACTCCCTTAAGTCCTCCTGTTCGGAGTGCCATTTTATTGGCAAACTGTTCTAAAACGAGGCTTAAGTGGGCAAAATCAGGTGTTACAAATAACTGCGGTTGTGGTTTGGTAATGTCAAAGCTCACCTCTGAAGCCTCCAAAGTATAGGGTAACTTTGTTACTTCGGGTTGCATACACCACTTGCTCTCTCCTATCGACGACAGCAAACCAGCTCCGTATATTTTAGGGTCGTCTAAACTCCCGATTAAACCGTACTCTACTGTCCACCAATGCAAGTTTCTAATTTTGGCCATTTCTGACATTTCCCCTAAATTATCTTGCAACCACTCTACTTTTTCTTGCGCTTCTGCTATCGCTTTCTCGGAAGAATTTGGATCTTCTTTCAGAATCGAAAGTAAACGGATGGCTTCGTACATTTCGTAGTCTTTGGATGAGGAGATCGCTTTTGCGCCTATCTCTCCAAATCGTCTTAAATATTCTGCGTATTCCGGGTTAGCAATGATGGGGGCATGCCCGGCTGCTTCGTGAATAATATCTGGTGCTGGCGTATATGCGATATGATCAATCGTACGCATATCTGATGCAATTACGAGTACGTTATAGGCCTGGAATTCCATAAAAGCATTCGGAGGAATAAATCCATCAACAGACACTGCTGCCCATCCGATATCTTTTAAAATTCTATTCATTCCGTCCATATGCGGTATTGACTCTACAGAAATTCCTGTTTTTTCAAGCCCCTTAACATAGGTATGATGCGCCACTCTACTCAGATAATCAACATTCATTCGCATCACATAACGCCACACTGCCTGGTTTTGAGCCGTGTATTCATCATATGGCTGTTTTACAATAAACTTGTGTAAATGCTTTGGCAACTTCTTGGTTACCTCATTAAATTCAAAGTTAACTCCCATACCCTAGTGTATTTATTGGGTAAAGTTACACCTTTTATAGGTCACAAAAAATTCATTCTCGTTAAATTATATATCGTACCTTTAGCAGTACACAAAAAATCAAATCAAAACCCAACAACCATGAGAAAAGGTGGATTTAAAGTTCGCTTAATCCTAGGCGTCGTCATCGTTGCCTTTGCCTACCTCCGTAAATGCAGTCAACAAACGGAAAATCCCTATACAGGAAAAACGCAATCCATTAGCTTAACTCCCGCACAGGAAATAGCTATCGGTCTGCAACAAAAACCCAGTATGGCACAACAACACGGCGGTTTCCATTCCAATGCCCAATACCAACAATACGTTACCCATATAGGGCAACAGCTCGTCAACAATACCGTGGCTAAAAACTCGGGGTATCAATTCGAGTTTCACCTCTTACGCGATGATAGAACCATCAATGCCTTTGCTTTACCAGGAGGACAAATTTTTATTACCTATGCGCTTTTTTCTAAGCTCACCGACAGCAATGGACAAATCAACCCCGACATGGTCGCCGGAGTATTAGGACACGAAATCGGCCATGTATTAGGAAAGCACTCCAATGAACGTATTACAGAAGCAAACTTTTGGCAACTTTTAAGCATGGGAGCCTCTGTCGGTGCAGACCTCGGAGAACTCGCTAATAGCATAGGCCAACAAACCCTTTTAAAAAATGGACGCGGTGACGAATTGGAAAGCGACGAATTAGGAGTCCGACTCATGCTCGATGCAGGATACAATCCGAAATACCTAATCAACGTCATGAAAATTCTAAAACAAGCTGCAGGCCCCAATAGAATACCTGAATTTCAGAGTACGCATCCGGATCCTGAAAATCGAATTGCAAAAATCAAAGCAGCTATCAAAAAATACCAGTAAATAGTATTCCCCATTGTATTCAGTGGGGATTTTTGTTATTTTTGAAGAAAAAAGTTATGAGTTTCGGATTTGGACCAGCTACAGATATGCACAAAAAAGTGCAGAGCTTGCGGCGATCGCGTACGAGCACCCTAGAGAAGATAAAAACAATTCCTCACACAAACCCGTCCCGTTCCGAAGGTTGCAACGATACTCCTACGGCACCGAGAACTGCCACACCTGAAACATTGGATTGCATTCGAGAGCGTCTTCAAAGGGAACAGCAACGTGACCTTCTCTTAAAAGTAGCTGCTTTTGTAGGACTGCTGTTACTTGTATTTTATTTCTTATTCACCTAACCTAAAACGATTGCTTATGAGCTTTGGAGGATCGGTATCTGCTATGATTACCTCTATCAAAAACAACCAAAGAAAACCTAAACCAACCTTTAAAAAATCGGTTTCAACACTGCGTTCTTCGGCGCCCTTAAAGTTTAAAAAGAAAGCTAGCCCACAACAATTACATACCATACGAAAACAACTACAAAAGGAAAACAAAAGAGAACTAGTCTTAGGTTTTGTTGCCTGTAGCTGCTTTGTACTACTTATTTGTTACCTCATCAACACCATTCATTAAACAATACCACACAACTATGTTAATAAGTTGACAAATACTCAATTTTTAAGTTAAAATTATACCATTAGTGGGTTGTATTCGCAAAAAAGTGACTTAAATCGCCCAATAACTTTGCCAGAAACTAATGTATTAACTTAAAAATTATGCTAAACACAAAACCCTTCTCACGTGTTAAAAAGCTACTGTTAATTAGCTCTTTAACACTGTCGTGTTTTTACACACAAGCACAAGACACTGGCTGTGGTACGGACCATGCCATGGACAATTTATTCAAAATGAATAAACGAGCTAAGCAAGAACTCCAGCAATTGCGAAAACAGGTGCACAAACACCTCCATCAACGCAATACTGCTGCAAAATCGTTTACTATTCCAGTGGTATTTCACGTATTTGGTAAAACTTACAATGGCGGAAGCACAGTAACACAGGCCATCATTGAAGAAGCCCTTCGCAAAACGAATGAAGACTTTCAAGGACTCAATCCGGACTACACCACTATTGATGCTCCCTTTGACAAAATCAAACAGCCTCTGAACATTTCGTTCAAATTGGCAAAAATCGATCCGAATGGAAATCCAACTACGGGAATTGTATACCACAACGAAGCTTCTGGTATGGGAAATTACAGCTCGGCCGAGGTAAAACGAGTAGCTTGGGACAATTACAAATACTGTAATGTTTACATCACACGTGACCTTTATGGCGATGGTGACTTTTACAATTCAGGTGTTGCTTGGTACCCCAACAAAGCCATGTCCGACCAAAATCTAGCCCGTGTGGTTTACAACGGTAGTTACCTCGGCAGTAACACCAACGAAAACTTCCGTTCGGTACTCACCCATGAGTTTGGTCATTATTTAGACCTACCCCACACCTTTAACGGTGGCGTATGTACCAACGACCCCAATGCTGGTGATGGTGTTGCTGATACTCCCTCGCATAAAAAAAATTCCGGAGGAACGCAATGTCGCGTTATCAAGAACTGCTTAAATCAGGAAATCAATAACGAAAACTTTATGGATTATACCGATTGCTACAAAATGTTCACTCAAGGCCAGGTAGCACGGATGATTAATGCTTTAGAAAATTCTCCTACTAGAAATACGCTCTGGACTGCTAGCAATCTAGCAGCGACAGGATTGACCGGCGATTTAGGACCGAGAATTACAGCTTCTTCGAGTAGCCTTACTGAACGTTACCTAAATGACGGAGTCATTGAACAAACGCTTACCCTCAACTGCCACGACTGTACCTTTACAAAAGGGTCTGGAACCTTGAATAATGGCACTGATTTTACAGTGAGTAATGTACCTCAAGGATTGAACGCGAGGATCACTTTAAACAGTACTACAAGTGCGACCTTTCAACTTACAGGTACTGCCGCTGCTCACAAGGCAAGTGATTCAAAAGCCATCGCTATAGCTTTTAAAAACTCAAGTATCACGGGAGGTACTAGTCAACTGTACAAAGATCGTATCGATAATATTTCATTGGAATTTAAAGACCCCTATACCGAATACTGTAATGTGAATATACGCTATAAAACCTATACCCATATTACAGATGTAACCTTTAACAACAATAGCAACCCTACAGGATACAACGGAATTTCTGACTACACAAATGCTGTAAAGCACAAGGTTAAAAGACAGCAATCTTATCCTATTAGTATCACGACAAACAAAGGAGCAGGTGGTGCCAACGACAATCTGAGAATTCAGGTTTGGCTAGATGCCAATGCCAACTTTATTTTTGAAGACAATGAACTCGTGATTAGCCACAGCTACAAAAACTCACAAACGGATGCCCAAGGAAACTACACTTATAACGGAACTATAAGTATCCCTGCAAACACGCCACTAAAAGCTACGGCCTTCCGAGTTTTGGCCCACTATGTGCAACGAAACGAAGGAGACACTGCCTGTTCAACTGTTGACAGCGGCGAATCAGAAGATTACGGACTGCAAGTGATCGATAAAAACACGCCTTTCGAAGTAGACTTTTTTGGTCATCCTACTACCGTAAACTTCTCCGAACCCGTAAACTTTAGTGATTTCTCGAATGCCGCTAACAACGACGAACTTCAATCGTGGTCATGGTCTTTTGAAGGAGCCACCCCAGCCGTCTCGACAGCAAAAAACCCCAAAGGAATTCTTTTCCCAGAAGCGGGTAGCTACGACGTTTCATTAATTGTAACCACCAAAAACGGACAACGCAAAACCGTAACTAAAAAAGACTATATAACCTCGAGGCTACAGTATTGTGCCACCAATCCGAAATACGGAACCTATTTCAGCGTTAACAAAGTTCAAATCAACACCATCGACCACCAACCTGGTCTGAGTAATTATTACAACTACTACCATACTGTCAGTACAGAACTCACCACTGGATCTTCGTACAACCTTACGCTAAAAGCGGAAAAAGGAAATGGTGGTGATAGTGATATCAACAGAGTTCGCGTATGGGCCGATTGGAATTTTGACGGTCAATTTAGCAGTGATGAACTCATCGTTAGTAAGGAAGTAAAATCGTCTGATTACAACAGCGCCAAAGAATATCAATTTACCCAAGCCATAACCGTACCTGAAAATGCTGCGGTAGGTAAACGCATCGGATTGAGAGTTACGGGGCACTTCGTAGATGGCAATGGAGGAGAAACGGCCTGCGGAAGTTACGACAGTGGAAACACAGCAGACTACGGCTTGCTCATCAAAAAAGGAATCACCACTCCTGCCCCAACAGTAGTGAGCATTGCCAATGCAACTGAAACGGAAGGAAACACGTTAACACACCTCGTGCGTTTAAGTGCTAAAACAACGACTACTACAACGGTTCCGTTTACGATTAATAACCAAACGGCCCTTCAAGGGCAAGACTTCGAAACACCAACTTTTAACAAAGGGGTTTCACTTTCACAAAACACTCTTAGTATTCCAGCAGGTGTCAGTGAATTCAGCATTTTTGTAGCCGCAATTGATGACCGCGATGTTGAAAATACTGAAACCTATACTATCCAATCGGGAAGTAGCACTGCCACAGGAACTATCAAGGATAACGACACCAGTGTCCCTAGCACCTACTGTACGGCGCAAAATACCCGTAACGATTCTTACATCACAAAAGTGACTATCGGAACAGCGGTACAAGCCAGTGAAGGAAGTGCCTATACGAGCTATGCCAACAAGAGCATCGCACTAAACGCCGACGAAAGCTTCGTTTTTGCCATGAAAACAACATACGATCACTGGAGCTACAATGCAATGGGAGCCTGGGTAGATTGGAACAACGACGGAACCTTTTCTGACGATGAAAAAATATACCACGCCTATAAAGCAGGTCCTTACCAAGCTCAAATTGACATTCCGTCAACGGCAGTAAAGAATCAGAACTTGCGCCTACGCGTGCGTTACAGCTATGGTAGTGAATCAAAAATCACTCCTTGTGGTACTGACAGCTACTTTGGTGAAGTGGAAGACTACAGCATCAAACTCAATGAAACTAGCACTGTGGACTACTGTGAAGCCAGCACCACTCGAAACGACTCATACATCACCAATGTTCGTTATGGAGCTGTTAACAATACGAGTACCCACACCCCTTACAATGACTACAGTCACTTGAGTGCTACCTTCTCAAAAAATAGTGCCTTTACCGTTCAAGTACAACTTTCTAATGGTCATTGGAGCTACAATAATGTGGCTATCTGGATTGACTGGAACAATAACGGCAACTTTGAACTTGAAGAAGAAGTATACCGCGCTTACCAAGCAGGTCCTTATTCAGCGAGTATCACCCCTCCAACAACAGCGGTTAGCGACAAAAAACTACGCATGCGCATTCGCTATGCCTACGGAAGTAACGAAGCAGCAAGTGCCTGTGGCGAAGACAGCTATTTTGGAGAGGTCGAAGATTACAGCATTCAACTGCGAGAAGATACCGATGCTACAGGTATCGATCTGCAAGTGTACCCAAACCCAACAACTGAGTTCTTAACGCTAAAAAGTACGGTAAACTCAGCAATTGTATTGCGCATTAGCACTCTACAAAATCGCGTTGTAAAAACTAAGACAGTGCAACCTACAGCAGGAAAAACTAGTATTTCTGTCGCAGAGCTCCCTAACGGAATCTACCTGCTTACAGGTACTCAAAACGGGCAAACGTTCACAAAAAAAATTGTGATCTCAAAATAAAAACTAGGTTCTCATTAGTCTCAGAAAACTGAGTATTTCTAAAAACTGGAAAGTTATTGCTTTCCAGTTTTTTTATTCTCTTAATCCAAGAAAATCTTTTGTACTTTTACCCTATAATTTGAAAGCGATGAACAAAAAAGTAATACTCATGATACTCGATGGTTGGGGAATTACCCAAGACCCAAAAGTATCTGCTATCTACAATGCAAAAACTCCTTTTATCAACAGTTTATACGATAAATTCCCGCATGCTGAACTCCGAACGGACGGAGAGCACGTAGGCCTACCGGAAGGCCAAATGGGGAACTCCGAAGTAGGACATATGAACTTAGGGGCCGGACGAATTGTTTATCAAAATCTCGCAAAAATCAACAAAGCTGTCGAAGACGGAAGCTTAGCCCAGGAGCAAGCATTGCTCGCTGCTTTCGAATACGCCAAAACTAACGGAAAAAACATTCACTTTGCAGGACTGGTTTCCAACGGAGGAATACACTCGCATATCAATCACCTAAAAGCTTTATTAAGTGCTGCTGCGGACCAAGGATTGGACAATGTATACCTACACGCTTTTACCGACGGACGCGACTGTGATCCTAAATCGGGTAAATTCTTTATTGAAGACATCCAAAAGCACATGCAAGCAACTACCGGAACCTTGGCTAGTATTACCGGACGTTACTACGCCATGGACCGAGATAAGCGTTGGGAACGCATTCAATTGGCGTACGAGGCGATGTGTGCTGGAAAAGGAACGAAGAGTACCCATGCACTCGACAGTATCGCCCAAAGCTACGAAGCCGGGATAACAGATGAGTTTATCAAACCGATTGTCATGGTTGACCAGCAAGAACAGCCTGTAGCAACTATTAAAGAAGACGATGTCGTGATTTTCTTTAACTTCAGAACCGACAGAGGTAGACAACTCACTGAGGCTTTGAGCCAGAAGGATTTCAGTGACTTCCAAATGAAAAAATTACCGTTGTACTACGTTACCCTTACCAATTACGACGACAATTTTGAGCAAATCCACGTGGTCTATGACAATAAAAACATTGTTAACACCTTAGGAGAAGTTTTAGAAGCTGCTGACAAAAAACAAATACGCATCGCTGAAACCGAGAAATACCCGCATGTCACCTTCTTTTTCTCAGGAGGTAGAGAATCGCAATTCAACGGAGAAAAACGACTATTATGTCCGTCACCAAAGGTAGCTACGTACGATTTAAAACCGGAAATGAGCGCCTACGAAATAAGAGATGCCATCGTTCCTGAGTTACACAATAAAGAAGTAGACTTTGTGTGCTTAAACTTCGCGAATGGAGACATGGTTGGACATACAGGAGTTTTTGAAGCTGCGGTGAAAGCTTGTGAAGCTGTAGATCACTGCGTGAACGACGTGGTTACCGCTGCCCTTGACAACGACTACACTACTATTTTAATCGCCGATCACGGAAATTGTGAAACGATGATTAACCCAGATGGTAGTCCACACACGGCACATACTACGAATCCGGTACCGATGATTTTAATCGACAAAGAATTAAAAAGCATCGACAATGGAATTCTCGGTGATATCGCTCCTACCGTACTCAAATTAATGGGAGTAGCACAACCCAAAGAAATGACGCAACATTCACTAATATAAGCAAACTCATGAAAAACACCTTTTATCTCCTCGGAGTTCTTTTACTCTTAAGCTGTGGAAGTGTACAAAAGTTCCCAGCCGCTAAAAACGAAAAAGGAAACCTCGTCGGAATCGCTACCAAAAAAGACTTCCAACAAGAACCTTACGGCAGTGAATGGTTTAACGACTTTTACTCCTACTACGACATTGATGCTGCAACCGCCAAAGCTTTAGAATCAAAACTAAAGGGCATCCGTATCAAAGGTTTTATGGGAACCTGGTGCGACGATAGCAAACGAGAAATCCCTAACTTTTACAAATTGTTAGACGCGG
This sequence comes from Tenacibaculum litopenaei, assembly GCF_964514025.1. Classification (NCBI taxonomy): domain Bacteria; kingdom Pseudomonadati; phylum Bacteroidota; class Flavobacteriia; order Flavobacteriales; family Flavobacteriaceae; genus Tenacibaculum; species Tenacibaculum litopenaei. The sequence continues at coordinate 133,199 of NZ_CAZEQT010000002.1, read as the reverse complement.
CGAACTTTGACTATAAAAACCTTGAACTCGTTACCGTAAACAAATCGAAGAAAGCCAATGGCTTAGAAAAAGGATATGACCTAGAACGCGTACCGACCTTTATTTTCTACAAAGACGGAAAAGAACTCGGGCGTTTTGTAGAACACCCTGTTGATGGTTCGACGATAGAAGCCGATATTTTAAAAATAATTTCTGGAGCTCCCTATAAGCATCCATATCAAAAATAAACGTAAATTTGCGCCTCAATATTTTTAGCATGATCAAACCAAAAACGAGAGAAGAAATTGAAATTATGCGCGAAAGCGCCTTAGTAGTATCGAGAACTTTAGGAATGCTTGCCAAAGAAGTAAAGCCAGGAGTTACTACGTTACAACTTGATAAACTTGCTGAAGAATTTATTCGCGAACAAGGAGCTATCCCTGGGTTCTTGGGTCTTTACGACTTTCCGAACTCACTTTGTATGAGTCCTAATTCGCAGGTAGTACACGGTATTCCTAACAAAACACCACTTGTTGAGGGAGACATTATTTCTATTGACTGTGGAGCCCTAAAAAATGACTTCTACGGAGATCATGCCTATACGTTTCCCGTAGGTGAAATTGCACCGGAAACCCAAAAACTTCTCGATGTGACCAAAGAGAGTTTGTACGTGGGAATCCGTGAATTCAAAGCTGGAAATCGCGTTGGAGATGTAGGTTTTGCTATTCAAAACTTTACCGAAAAACACGGCTACGGCGTCGTTCGTGAATTGGTAGGACACGGATTGGGAAGAAAAATGCACGAAGATCCTGAAATGCCTAATTACGGTCGTAGAGGACGAGGTAAAAAATTCGTGGAAGGAATGGTAGTTGCTATAGAACCCATGACCAACCTCGGAACGCACCGCATCAAACAACACCGTGATGGTTGGACCATTACTACGCTAGACAATAAGCCAAGCGCTCATTTTGAGCACAATATTGCCATCGTTGACGGAAAGCCAGAATTACTGTCTACCTTCCAATACATTTACGAAGCTTTAGGTATTGAGAGCAACGAAGAAGACGAGTTCAGACAACAACCTTTAGTACTGTAAATCGTGTCTATTTTTAAAGCCGTATTAAATACGATTCCCAGACCGATACTCATCAAAGCGAGCTATTGGGTACGCCCAGTGATTGCTTGGTGGCTAAAGGGAACAACTTATACCGATCCTATTGACGGAAGATCCTTTAAAAAGTTTCTTCCGTACGGATACGGAACCCAGCGCCCTAATGCGCTTTCTCCTTCTACCCTGTCGTTAGAGCGTCATCGCCTGCTTTGGCTCTACCTCAAAAACGACACGCATATTTTTGAAAACACCAAACATTTAAAGGTATTACACGTAGCACCTGAGCAGTGTTTTTTAGATATTTTCAGAAAACAAGCACACTGGAAATACACAACCACAGATTTAGAATCTCCAATCGCAGACGTCAAAGCAGACATTTGTGACTTGCCCTTCAAAGACGGCGAATTTGACCTGGTCTTTTGCAACCACGTTCTCGAACACATCCCTGATGACACCAAGGCCATGCACGAACTCTATCGCGTGCTCAAACCAGGAGGAATGGGAATTTTCCAAGTTCCGCAAGAAATGGATAGAGCGCACACCTTTGAAGATGACAGCATTACAGACCCTGTAGAGCGTGCAAAAATTTTTGGTCAGTACGACCACGTTCGCGTATACGGAAGGGATTATTTTGACAAATTGCGCAGTATAGGCTTTGAAGTAACCGAAATAGACTACACAAAAAAAATCGCCCCAGAATTAGTGGAGCGATATGCTTTAATGCGCGGAGAAATTTTACCGGTTTGTACCAAACCTAGTTTGTAAACTCCTGTAAATTATTATCGGCATCGTTGTACAACAACACCACTTTTAAATCGGGACGCTTCTTTAAAAACTCCTTAGTTCGCTTCATACCCATGGCCAAAAAGGCTGTTGCATAGGCATCCACATCGGCACAGTCACCTGGAGCGCGAACAGAGACACTCAACAAATTACTCTCCTGAGCCAATCCAGTTTTTGGATTGATGGTATGGACGATTTTCTCTCCCTTTTCATTGACCTTAAACTTTCGATAATTACCAGAAGTTGCCATAGACTCGTTCACCAGAGGGATAATTTTTTGAACTGATCGCGTACCGTCTTCATTGGGTTGCTCAATGGCTACTTTCCAAGGAGTTCCCAACTTTGTTCCACGAGCGCGAATTTCTCCTCCTATTTCCACCAAATAATCGTGAATACCCTTGCCTTCAAAAAATCGTCCGATGATATCCAAACCATAGCCTTTGGCAAACGCATTGACATTAAACTCGATATTATCATTATCGCGATACACTCTTTTATTAGCTAATCGAACCTTGTCAAATCCAACTCCAGTCATTAAACTCTTAATTTCCTCAGGGCTTAAACTCTTGCGTTCTTTACCAGAACCAAAACCATAGGCATCTATTAGGCGTCCAATAGTCGGATCAAAATATCCATCGGTTTCCTCATAAATACGCTTGGCCTTCGCAAATACCTCCTCGAAATAGGCATCGACTACCACGGTACTGTCCCCGCGGTTCACACGTGATATATCAGAAGTTGGCAAATAGGTTGACAACGAATTATTAATGGCCTCGAACAGGCTATCAATAGCTATTTGATGCGACTCACTATCGGCGTATTTGATGTGGTAAGTAGTACCGAACACCTGTCCTTCCAAAGCGGTTAATACGGGCTTCTTTTCAGGCGTACACCCTAAAATCAACCCTGCAAACAACAACAAGGTTGCATATAAAAAACGATTCATCATAACGAAAAAATTTTGCTTCAAAGTTACAGTATTCAAACATCATAAAAGATTGTTAATTCTGTTTTTTATTGCTGCATTTTTATACATTTGCCTTAGTTTTCTATCAGAATAAATTTTTTTTAACCATGAAAAAAGCATTTTTATTATTTGCAGTGACCTTATTAATGGCGTCATGTGCTTCTACCAAGGAGCTCGATGCGTTAAAGGCTGAACATCAAAAAACAAAGGAAGAATTAGTAGCTACTAAAACGAACTTAACCAAGTGTTTAGTTGAAAAAGAGCGCTATGAAGAAAAATCTGCTTTGTTACAAACTACCGTAGACGATTTGCGCAAAGACAAAAAGCAGACGTTAAAGCAAGTAGGTGACTTAACAGTTTTGACTCAAGGTGCTAACGACAACATTAAAGAAACCTTATCACAGTTAAGCAAAAAAGACAAGTACATCAACAAAATTAGAGCAGCCGCTTCTAAAAAAGACTCGTTGAACTTAGTAGTTGCCTTCCACTTAAAGAAAGAACTACAACAAGGTATTGACGACGAAGACATTGAAGTAAACGTTGAAAAGACAGTAGTATTCATCTCAATTTCTGACAAATTATTATTCAAGAGCGGTAGCTATACTATCAACAGCAAAGCCTCTAAGGTATTAGAGAAAGTAGCGACTGTTGTAAACGGGCAACCAGAGATGGACGTTATGATTGAAGGACACACGGATGACACTCCTACTAGCAAGAACTCTAGTTTAAAAGACAACTGGGACTTAAGTGTGAAGCGTTCAACAGCTATTGTACGCGAATTACAAAACAAGTACAAAGTTGCGCCTAGCCGTTTAATTGCAGCGGGTAGAAGTAGTTTCGTTCCTTTAGTAAAAAATGATACTCCAGCGAACAGAGCGAAAAACAGACGTACAAAAATTATCATCCTTCCACGTTTAAATCAATTCTTTGATTTATTAGATCAAAAAGTGGAATAAGGATAACAATACAGACAAATAAAAAGGGAATTACGGTGGTAATTCCCTTTTTTCGTAAATAAACTAACGTTCTATTTGTCAATAAAATAAATAATTGTAATTTTGCAGTCCTTTTTAAAGGAAAAAACATATTTAATAATCATTTGACAAAAACTAATCGTGTAATTATGAACACATTAAGTTACAAAACAGTATCAGCTAACAAAGCTACAGTAAACAAGGAGTGGGTTTTAGTGGATGCGGACGGACAAACTTTGGGTCGTTTAGCTTCTAAAGTTGCAAAACTTATTAGAGGTAAGTACAAGCCAAATTTCACTCCTCACGTAGATTGTGGAGACAACGTTGTAATCATCAACGCTGAAAAAATCAATTTAACTGGTAAAAAGTGGACTGATAAGTCATACATCCGTCACACGGGTTACCCAGGAGGACAAAGATCGCTTACTGCTACAGAAATGTTCGAAAAAGATCCTACGAGATTAATCGAGAAAGCAGTAAAAGGAATGTTACCTAAGAACAAATTAGGTAGCGCGTTATTCAGAAATTTATATGTTTACGCAGGTACTGAGCACAACCAATCAGCTCAAAACCCAAAAGCTATTAACCTTAACGATCTTAAATAATGGAAACTGTACACAAAATAGGTAGAAGAAAGACAGCTGTTGCTCGTGTTTATGTTTCACAAGGAAGTGGAAACATCACTATCAACAAGAGAGAGTTTAAAAACTATTTCACTACACCAACTTTACAATACAAAGTTCAACAACCTTTAATGTTAACTGAAAACTTAGAGGCGTATGACATCAAAGTAAACGTTTACGGAGGTGGTGTTACTGGACAAGCTGAGGCAATTCGTTTAGCTATTACCAGAGCATTAGTTGCAATCAACGAAGAAAACAAAGCAGTCTTAAAGCCAGAAGGATTATTGACTCGTGACCCAAGAATGGTTGAGCGTAAGAAATTTGGTCAGAAGAAAGCACGTAAGAAATTCCAGTTCTCTAAGCGTTAATCGTTTATCGGAACTGTTATTTTTAAAATTTACAATTTTATTAAACAGTTTAGTATCTAAATATTTCAGACGTATTTACCTACTGAAATATTGCGAAAACAGAACGTAAACACATTATTACAATGGCAAACATTCAAGAATTATTAGAAAATGGTGTTCACTTTGGACACTTGACTAGAAAGTGGAACCCAAACATGGCTCCATACATCTATACAGAGCGCAATGGTGTTCACATCATCGATTTGTATAAAACTTCAGCTAAGATTGACGAGGCTTCTCAAGCTTTACAAAAAATAGCGAACTCTGGACGTAAGATTTTATTCGTTGCGACTAAGAAGCAAGCTAAAGACATCGTAGCTGAACAAGCGAAAGCTGTAAACATGCCTTATATTACTGAGCGTTGGCCAGGTGGTATGTTAACAAACTTCGTTACTATCAGAAAAGCCGTTAAGAAAATGACTTCTATTGATAGAATGAAGCAAGATGGATCATTTGACGCTTTATCGAAAAGAGAAAAGTTACAGATTAACCGTCAACGTGAGAAATTAGAAAAGAACTTAGGTTCAATTGCTGATATGACTCGTTTACCAGGAGCTTTATTCGTAATTGACGTTAAGAAAGAACACATTGCTGTTGCAGAGGCTCAAAAATTAAACATCCCAATTTTTGCGATGGTTGATACGAACTCTGACCCAAGACCTATCGATTTCGTAATCCCAGCGAACGACGATGCTTCTAAGTCTATCGACAAAGTATTATCGTATGTTACTGCGTCTATTTCGGAAGGTTTAGCTGAAAGAAAAGCTGACAAAGAAAAAGCGAAAGCTGAAAAGGAAGCTACTGAAGCACCAGCAAAAGAAGCATAATAATTTTAATTTAAAGGTTTCATCACATTGGAGCCTTTAAATTTTTATACCTTGTACAACAAAATATTTACCACTAAAAATAACGATAGAAATGTCAGTAAAAATTAGCGCTGCAGACGTAAAAAAATTAAGAGAAACTACCGGAGCCGGTATGATGGATTGTAAAAAAGCATTAGTAGAGGCTGAAGGTGATTTCGATAAAGCAATTGAGATTTTACGTAAAAAAGGACAAAAAATCGCTGCTAAAAGAGCAGATCGTGAGTCAAGTGAAGGTGTAGCTATTACTAAAATCAGCGAGGATAACACTTTCGGTGTTGCCATCGTATTAGCTTGTGAAACAGATTTCGTTGCTAAAAACGATTCTTACAAGCAATTAGCTGCTGAGTTTGTTGACGTGGCTTTCAACTGCAAAACAAAAGAAGAGTTTTTAGCTGCTGATTTTGGAGGTATGACTGTTGCTGAGAAATTAATCGAGCAAACTGGAGTTATCGGTGAAAAAATCGATATCACTTCTTTCGAAAGAATTGAAGCTCCTTACGTAGGTGCTTACACGCACGTAGGTAAGATTGCTGCTATGGTTGGATTAACTTCTTCTGTTGACAACGCTGATGTTTTAACTAAAGACTTAGCGATGCAAGCAGCTTCTATGGGTGCAACTACGTTATCTTACAAAGATTTCGACCCTGCTTATGTAGCTTCTGAAACTGAAGCTAGAATTGCTGCTATCATCAAAGATAACGAAGAATTAGGTCGTTTAGGGAAAACCTTAAAGAACGTTCCTCAATTCGTTTCAAGATTACAGTTAACTGACGAAGCTTTAGCGCAAGCTGAAGAGGCTGCTAAAGAACAGTTAAAGTCAGAAGGTAAACCAGAGCAAATCTGGGACAAAATCTTACCAGGAAAAATGGAAAGATTCGTTTCTGATAACACTACTTTAGATCAAGAGCAAGCTTTATTGGATCAAAAATTCATTAAAGACGAAAAGAAAACTGTTGCTGAGTACGTTAAATCATACGGTGAAGTAGAAGTACAAAACTTCGTAAGAGTTACTTTAGGGTAATTCTACTCTATAAAGTATAAAAACCATCCTTTTCAGGATGGTTTTTTTATGCCCCCAAAAAAGAATGAAAAAATTTCATTAATTTTGCGCAACTTTCAATAAAATTATGCAATACAAAAGAATTCTTTTAAAATTGAGCGGTGAAGCCTTAATGGGAGAACGTCAATACGGAATTGACCCTAAAAGACTTAAAGAATACGCTGAAGAAATAAAACAAGTCGTAGACAAAGGTATTGAGGTAGCAATTGTTATCGGTGGAGGGAATATTTTCCGCGGTGTCGCAGGTGCTAGTAACGGAATGGATCGCGTTCAAGGTGATCACATGGGAATGTTGGCAACCTGTATTAACGGACTTGCCTTGCAAAGTGCCCTCGAAGATGCCGGAATTCAAACGCGTTTGCAAACCGCTATCGAAATCAAAGAAATTGCTGAGCCTTATATTAAACGACGCGCCAACAGACATTTAGAAAAAGGACGTGTAGTTATTTTTGGTGCTGGAACTGGAAATCCGTATTTTACTACAGATACCGCTGCAGTACTTCGCGCCATCGAAATCAATGCAGATGCCATTTTAAAAGGGACTCGCGTGGACGGAATTTATACTGCCGATCCTGAAAAAGACAAAGACGCTGTAAAATTCAATAACATCACCTTTAAAGACGTTATCGAAAAAGGCCTCAAAGTTATGGATATGACCGCCTTTACCTTGAGTGAAGAAAACAAGTTACCGATTATCGTATTTGATATGAATACCCAAGGAAACTTATTAAAATTAGTTTCTGGAGAACCTATTGGTACCGTTGTTGATAATAATTAAAATGATAATACGATGCCTCTTATCCCAATAGAGGCCTCTAAATAGATTAAAAATGAACGAAGAGATTGATTTTATTTTAGATTCAGCCAAAGAGGCCATGAATAAAGCCATTGAGCATTTAGAAAAAGAGTTACGCAGTATTCGTGCAGGAAAAGCATCACCAGCCATGTTAGCCAATGTACAAGTTGACTACTACGGATCTGCTACTCCTTTAGGGCAAGTTGCAAACGTCAATACTCCTGACGCTCGTACGATCGCTATCCAACCTTGGGAAAAAAACATGCTCCAAGAAATTGAAAAGGCTATCATGATTGCCAATTTAGGATTTAACCCCATGAACAATGGTGAAAATATCATCATCAACGTTCCGCCTTTAACTGAAGAGCGCCGTAAAGATTTAGCGAAACAGGCTAAGGCTGAAGCGGAACACGCTAAAGTTGGTGTTCGAAACGCTCGTAAAGAGGCGAATAACGACATTAAAAAAACAGATGCTTCTGACGATATGAAGAAAAACGCAGAAGGAGATATTCAGACTTTAACGGATCAATACGTAAAGACTATTGACGAGAAATTCGCCGTTAAAGAAAAGGAAATTATGACTGTATAATTACGGAAAACATAACTTATTAAGAGTGTTTTTAAACACTCTTTTTTTTTGCTTTAATTGGTTGCATTTACCTAACTTTGCTAAAATTTTTTTGAATGACGTTTTGGACTAAGATCGCAGGATTCATTTTGCGAAATCGATACTTTGTTTTACTTCTAATTGCTGTGATCACTGGACTTTTAGTCACCCAAACTAAATATATGAGGTTTTCGTATACGGAAGCCAACCTCCTACCAACAGACCACGAAGCCAACGTGGAGTACAACAAGTTTTTGGAAATCTTTGGTGAAGAGGGGAACCTCATTATCCTCGGGGTGAAAGACAGTACCATTTTTACACCTGAGAAATTTAATGCGTGGAACCAATTAACCAAGTCATTTGAAAAAGTAGATCAAGTTGATTTTACCGTTTCAATCGCCGATGTTAAACAACTGAAAGCCGATCGTAAAAACCGTAAATTCATCGTAGAACCGCTCTTTAGTAAACCACCTAAAACACCCGAAGAAGTCGCTGCCATCAAAGAACAACTCTTTGAAAAACTTCCGTTCTACGAAAATCTTTTGTACAATGAAAAAGGCGTATTGCAAACCGCAATCTACCTCAAAAAAGATATTATCAACACTCCTGCTCGTGCCGATTTTATTACGGAAATTCTAAAACCGAGCATCGAAGCCTTTAATAAAAGAGAAGGTATTCAGGTACGTGTTTCAGGAATGCCCTATATCAGAACCCTAAATTCGTTGAATATCACGAAAGAAATGGGAATCTTCGTTTTTGGGGCTCTCTTGATTACAGCACTTATCTTTTTCTTCTTTTTCCGTTCGTTTAGAGCTACCTTTATTACGCTTCTCGTAGTTGCCATTGGCGTTACTTGGGCCTTCGGATTTATCGGGTGGTTCCGCTACGAAATCACAGTATTATCAGCACTTATTCCGCCGTTAATCATCGTAATCGGAGTTCCTAATGCCGTATTCTTAATCAACAAATACCAGCAAGAAGTAAAGAAACACGGAAATCAAGCAAAATCGTTGCAGCGCGTTATTTCTAAAATCGGTAATGCCACCTTGATGACCAACATCACTACGGCCTCTGGTTTTGCCACGTTTGTATTTGTCAAAAGTCAGTTGCTGCGCGAATTCGGAATTTTAGCCTCCGTAAACATCATCAGCATCTTTATTTTAGCGCTTTTAATTATCCCTATCATCTACAGTTTTATGCCGCTTCCTGAAAAGAAGCACCTAAACCACCTAGAAAAAAGGTGGATGGAAGACGTAGTAAACTGGATGGAACGCACCGTAAAAGGACACCGTATTAGTATTTATATCACAACCGTTATCGTAATTATTTTAAGTATGATTGGGTTGTATCAAATCCGCGTTTCTGGAAGTTTGATTGAAGACATGCCTCGCGGTAAACAATTTTATAAAGACATCAAGTTTTTCGAACACGAGTTTGGAGGGATCATGCCCTTAGAGATTTTAATCGACACCAAACGCGAAAAAGGAGTGATGAAACTGTCTACTCTCAAAAAGATTGAAAAACTCAACGAAACCATAGAAACCTTCCCTGAATTGTCAAAGCCAATAGCGGTGACTAATTTAGTAAAGTATTCTAAGCAGGCTTTTTACAACGGAAACCCCAAGTACTATCAATTGCCTACGAGTCAGGAAAAGACCTATATTCTAGCCTATACCAAGAACTCAAAAAGCAATGCGGACATGCTAAAAAACTTTGTCGATGCTACCGGACGTTACGCTCGTATTACGACCTTTATGAAGGACATAGGAACGGACAAGATGGACATTATCCAAGAGCGTCTGCAGGCGGTTATTAAGCGACAGTTTCCGGATAGCAAATTCAAAGTTTCACTTACCGGTAAGGCGTTGGTATTCTTAAAGGGAACCAACTACCTGATCAAGAACCTCGTGATTTCACTATCCTTAGCAATCGTACTGATTTCTATTTTCATGGCGTGGATGTTCCGTTCACCTCAAATGATTTTGATTTCACTGATCCCAAACATGCTTCCACTGCTTATTACAGCGGGACTCATGGGCTTCTTTGACATCCCTATCAAACCATCGACCATCCTCGTGTTCAGTATAGCCTTCGGAATATCTGTGGACGACACCATACACTTCTTGGCAAAATACCGACAAGAACTGCTGGCAAACAACTGGAAAATTAAACCCGCAGTGTATGCAGCTTTACGCGAAACTGGAGTGAGTATGTTTTACACATCTATCGTACTCTTCTTTGGCTTTTTAGTATTTACAGTATCTAGTTTTGGTGGTACCATCGCTCTAGGAGGATTGGTTTCAGTGACCTTGTTACTCGCTATGGTTTCTAACCTATTGTTGTTGCCATCGCTATTGCTATCGTTCGAAAAGAAGATTGCCAATAAAAAAGTACTCAAGGAAACGAACTTCAAAATTTTACCACCTAAAGAAGACAAATAAACTTATACCCTGTTCGTTGCTCAATTTGTAGCAAAAAAGTATCTTTGCTTGTTTTTATACAAGAATTTAAGAAATAATGAACAGAAGTAACGTAAAAGAACTATTACAATCGGATAAGTTTTTACAGGAAGTACATGTAAAAGGATGGGTGAGAACCTTTAGAAGCAATCGTTTTATTGCTCTAAATGACGGTTCGACTATTAATAATATCCAATGTGTTGTAGATTTTGAGAATACTGACGAAGCATTGCTTAAAAGAATTACTACCGGTGCTGCCGTAAGCATCACGGGTACGTTAGAAGAAAGTCAGGGTAAGGGTCAGAAAGTAGAGATTAATGTTAGCAATCTTGAAATTCTCGGTGACTCAAATCCAGAGGAGTATCCTATTCAACCTAAAAAGCACAGTTTTGAGTTTTTACGTGAAAATGCTCACCTTCGCGTTCGTACCAACACTTTTAGTGCAGTAATGCGCGTGCGTTCGGCACTGTCGTTTGCGGTACACCAATATTTCCAACAAAACGGATTCTTCTACGTTAACACCCCAATTATTACGGGTTCTGATGCTGAAGGAGCTGGTGAAATGTTCAAGGTTAGCCAATTTGAAACAAATAAGGCGCCTTTAAACGAAGAAGGTAAAGTAGATTACAGTCAAGATTTCTTCGGAAAAGAAACCAACTTGACGGTATCAGGACAATTAGAAGCAGAAACCTATGCTATGGCATTGGGGAAAGTTTATACCTTTGGACCTACCTTTAGAGCAGAAAATTCAAACACAACCCGTCATTTAGCGGAGTTTTGGATGATTGAGCCAGAGGTAGCTTTCAACGACTTAGACGCCAACATGGACTTGTCAGAAGACTTTATCAAATACGTATTGCAATACGTACTCGATAACTGTAAAGAAGACTTGGCCTTCTTGGATACGCGTTTAACTCAAGAAGAAAAATCGAAACCACAGGCACAACGCAGTGAAATGTCATTGTTAGAAAAACTACATTTTGTTGTTGACAATAACTTTAAGCGCGTGTCGTATACAGAGGCGATTGATATCTTAAAGAATTCAAAGCCGAACAAAAAGAAGAAATTCCAATTCCCAATTGAAGAATGGGGAGCGGATTTACAATCAGAGCACGAGCGTTATTTAGTAGAAAAGCACTTTAAGTGTCCTGTAATCTTATTTGATTATCCAGCGAGTATTAAGGCTTTCTACATGCGTTTAAACGAAGATGGTAAAACAGTACGTGCCATGGATGTATTGTTCCCTGGTATTGGAGAAATGGTAGGAGGATCGCAACGAGAAGAGCGTTTAGACGTGCTCAAAGAGAAAATGGCGGCCTTAGAGATTGAAGAAGAAGAATTGTGGTGGTACCTCGATACTCGTAAATTCGGAACTGCAGTACATTCAGGATTCGGTTTAGGGTTTGAGCGTTTGGTATTGTTCACTACCGGAATGGGGAACATTAGAGATGTGATTCCTTTTCCGAGAACTCCTCAAAATGCAGAGTTCTAAAAAAATCATAAAACTTACTAGTTACAATCGTCATTCCTTTCGGAATGGCGATTTTATTTTTTGCGAATTCATATATTTGTAACTATGTTAAAACAGAGTTTACAGCACAAATTACTTCAAAAACTATCGCCTCAACAAATTCAGTTGATGAAATTGATACAATTACCTACCCAGGCCTTTGAAGAGCGCCTAAAGCAGGAAATTGAAGAAAATCCTGCCCTGGATACGGGAAAAGAGGAAAGCGATAGTTTTGACGACCAGTTCGACAATGAGGTTGACTACGATGATACTGGCAATGAAAAAATTGACACTCAAGACATCAACATAGACGAGTACTTAAGTGATGATGAGTACCCGAGTTATAAAACCCAAGCCAATAACTACTCTTCTGACGACGAGGAAAAACAAGTTCCTTATGCGGCAGGGATGAGCTTTCATCAGTCGTTGAAAGCCCAATTAAACACTTACCGTTTAAACGAACAAGAACGTGCCATTGCTGAATTTTTAGTTGGGAGTATCGACGATAGCGGATATATCCGCCGCGAACTTATCGACATCGTTGACGACCTCGCATTTACGCAAAATATTTTCACAGAAGAACAAGAAGTCGCGCGAATTTTAACCGAAGTAGTTCAAAAACTCGACCCTATTGGCGTAGGTGCTTTAAATTTAAAAGACTGTTTAGTTATCCAGCTCAAGGCAAAAAGTCAAGAAGCTAGCAGGGAGCTCGCAATAAAAATCTTGGAGGACGCCTTTGACCATTTTGTAAAAAAGCACTACAAGAAATTACAAGAAAAATTCAACATCACAGAAGAAGAGCTTCGCGATGTGATCAGTGAGATCGCCAAACTCAATCCAAAGCCAGGGAGTTCTTATGCTGGAAACAACAAGATAGCCGAGCAAATAGTACCTGACTTTACCATTCGCATCATCGAAGGAAACTTAGAACTGACCTTAAATGCCAGAAATGCTCCTGAGCTGCACGTTTCCAGAGCGTACAACGACATGCTGAAAGGCTATCAAGACACCAAGGAAAAGAGCAAGGCACAGAAAGATGCCGTGATGTTTATCAAACAAAAACTCGACGCAGCGAAGTGGTTTATCGACGCTATTAAACAGCGACAACAAACGTTGCTAATCACCATGAACGCCATTATGCAATACCAAGAGGAATACTTTTTATCTGGTGATGAGCGCAAGCTAAAACCGATGATTTTAAAAGATATTGCCGATACCATCAGTATGGACGTTTCTACCGTGTCGAGGGTGGCCAACAGTAAATACGTGACAACTCCTTATGGAACCAAACTGATCAAGGAATTTTTCTCTGAATCGATGAAGAATGATCAAGGTGAAGACGTGTCGACAAGAGAAATCAAGAAAATACTAGAAACGGTGATTGCCGAAGAGGATAAGCGCAAACCTCTAACGGACGAGAAACTTTCTAAAATACTCAAGGAAAAGGGCTATCCTATTGCCCGCAGAACGGTTGCCAAATACCGAGAGCAATTAGACATCCCCGTTGCGCGTTTACGAAAAGAAATATAACGCTATGCGCTGGCCCAAACTCCTCTCCGCCCTATTGCACCCAATTGTAATGCCTACAATTGGAATTTTACTGTACTTTATACTCTCACCAATGAGTATGAACAAAGACCAGCAATTCACTGTATTGGGCATCGTATTTATCGCAACCTACATCATTCCGTTACTCCTGTTATTCTTTTTGAAATCAGTAGGATTGATTAAGAGTTTTGAGGTATTTAGTATCAAAGAGAGGAAGATTCCGCTATTTTTTATGATTACCTTGCTGTATTTTCTGGGCCGACTGTTTAGTCAATTAGCCATAGTACGCGATTTAAGCTATCTTTTTTACGGAATCGTACTTGCACTCATCATTACCTACTTTTTGTTCTATACCGGCTTAAAATCAAGTTTACACTTGATGTCTATGGGAGGTGCTACCGCATACTTTTTAGTATTTCAGCTCATACACCAAGTAAGCACCTTGGCAGTAGTAGCGGTATTTGTAATCCTTTCCGGATTTTTAGCTGCTGCCCGACTGCATTTAAAAGCACATACTACTCGCGAGGTATACATCGGGTTCTTTTTAGGCTTCAGCTGTCAGTTTCTTGTCTACTTTGGTTTATAATAAATAAAAACTCAAGCCCAATTTAAGAATCCTAGTTTCTAAGGGCTCACCTGTGGTGAGACTCGTATTTTTAAAGAGTGGTGTCAGGCCGTAGTACGCATAGAAATTAAACGTACCATACCCTGCTGACAACTGCAAACCATAACGCAATTTATTAAAATTAGGAACGGCGTTAAACTTTACGGGGCTCCCATCCAAATCATAGGTAAAATTATGACCAAAAGTGTAACTGATGGTCAACCCCGCATACACTCTCCAAAACGTATACTTATTGGCCTCCGAAGTTCTAAATCGCAGCTGTATCGGGATGTCAACACTGTGTAATCGGAGTTTATTATTGGTTACTTTATCGGTTTTCTTCTGAAAAACGAAACCTGAATTGGTCTGGACTGGCATCAAATCGTGATTAAACGAATCGTAGGCGTAGCCGGCTCCTATCCCCACTCCTAGTTGTCCGTTGTTCAACAGGGGAATATCGCGTATATACCCACCGGATAGTCCGTACGAAAAACTACTCATAGCCAAGGGATCTGGCTGATTTTGCAGCACGTTATAACTCACATTCAAGTACAATTGATCTTCCCAATAACGATCTCCGACACGGAGTGAATCTTTTTGAGCAAGCAAGGTACTCGCCACTAAAAAGAAACAAAAAGACATCCATTTTTTCATAAAAACAAAGTTACACTAGTACAACGTTTTCCGCTTAAAAAATTGCACAAAAAAAAGTGCCTTCGAAAACGAAGGCACTTTTTTGTATACTGTCAAAGCAGTTTTATTTAGGAATGTTGCTTCCTTTATGCGTAGACAAGCTCAATTTAAGAGCGTTTACATCTCTCAACTTCTCTCTAATATCTGCCAAAGTACCTACACTAGATTCTTTGTCAGCTTTGATCGAAGTGGTCATAAAAGGAACATCTTCCTCTGCTTGGTTACCTCTTTCATTTAAGATAAAAGCAGGAACGTCTTCTGGAGTTCCGATTTTATCATTTAACTGAATTCTGTTGTATCCGTCACCGTATTTGCTATCCTTAGCCTTTCCAACATAGATTGTACTTACTAAACTTTTACGCTCTAACTTCTTCACTTCTGAAGCTTGAGGTAAACGAGGGTTTTCGATCGCTAAATCGGTTTCTCTCATTGTAGTAGTTACCATGAAGAAGAATAATAACATGAAAACGATATCCGGTAAAGATGCCGTCGATAACGCTGGCAATCCTTTTTTCTTCTTTTTAAACTTAGACATACTCCTTGTTTTAACGTTATTATTTTACACTTGTTGGCTCAGAATCGGTAACAACTTGTGGATACCTATCTTTGATATACTTTACTTTCGCTTTTAAATCAAGATCCTTATTGGCACTATCTTTAAATGCTTTTTCAAGTTCTGTGTAGCTTCTTCCGTATTTCTCCTGTGCTAATCTATTACGCAATTCCGTATAAGCACTTAACAATACGTCCTGAACAGCTACATACGTTCCGAACTCAGTACCTCTATCACTCTCCACAGCAATAATTGCTTTGTTAGGGTGATCTGATGATTCTGGGTTTCTTTCCCCTTTACAGTAATCACATGGTAATGATTCTCCTACTCCACCGATTGGGTTACCTTTACCTCCACCGTTGTCAATAAACTTGATAGCGGCAGCTTTAAGGTCTTTCAATTCCATTACATCTCCCTCAACAAACAACTGGTTGTTTCGGTTGATACTTACTTGGAATATGTTTTTCTCTTTTACAATTGGTGGTTTTACATCTGTTTTTTCAGCTAACTTTTTAGGGATACCTGAATCCACGTCCATTGTAGTAGTTACAAGGAAAAAGATAAGGAGCAAGAAGGCAATATCTGCCATCGAACCTGCATTAATTTCTGGGTTTTCTCTTCTTGCCATATCTGCTTACGATTTAACTAGTCCTTTCAATAAATCCCATACAAAGAAAAACCCTGCAACAGCACCTAAAACGATACTATAGGTAATTCCTGTACCTACCCACTTAGAAACGTCTCCTTGTGGAGTTAAAACATTTCCATCAGCTCCTAAAACTTGAGTATCTGATGATAAAATATAAGAAATCACAAAGATTACTCCTAGGGCTACTAAACCTAATAAAGTCTTCTTTAAAGCAGCTGGATTTTTAAGCATTCCCCAAAGAGAAGCCAACACTGCTACTAGTACTACTATTATAAAAAGATAAAAAGAATACGATACTAACATCGATACGGCGCTATCTAATGCAGCTACCTCCTCTTTATCAATTGAAGATACGTTGATATACATCGCAACTCCAGTAATAGAAAGTATGGCTACCAGTACGGTTAAAATTTTATTAATATTCATATTCTATTCTTATTTTTTGTACTTAGCTAATAAATCGATTAAAGAGATTGAAGCATCTTCCATGTTGTTTACGATGCTATCTACTTTAGAGATGATATAGTTGTAGAAAATCTGTAAGATAATCGCAGCGATAAGACCGAATACAGTTGTTAAAAGTGCAATCTTAATACCACCTGCTACTACCGCTGGAGAGATATCATTCGATACTGCAATTCTATCGAAGGCCTCGATCATACCAATTACAGTTCCCATAAATCCTAACATCGGTGCTAATGCGATAAATAAAGATAACCAAGAAACGTTTTTCTCTAATAATCCCATTTGAACTCCTCCGTATCCAACTACAGCTTTTTCAGCAGCTTCTAATCCTTCATCAGCTCTTTCTAATCCTTGGTAAAAGATAGAAGCAACAGGACCTTTTGTGTTTCTACAAACTTCCTTAGCAGCCTCTACACCACCTGAACTCAATGCCTCGTCTACGTTAGCAACTAATTTCTTAGTGTTTGTAGTAGCCATGTTTAAGTATATAATTCTTTCGATAGCGATAGCTAATCCTAAGATTAATGCTACTAATACTACCCCCATAAACTTAGGATCCCCCTCGATGAAACGTTGCTTTAACTCCTGGTGAAAAGTCTTTTCCGCTGCATCTTGAGCGTAAGTTGATTGAATAGCTCCTAAGAACATAAATCCTGCTACAGTTAGGATATTTACTACTTTTTTCATTTTGTTATAATTAATTTTAAATAGTTAACGGGTTAAAAATACAAATTTTACTATGATTTTAATAAAAAAACAATAAGAAGTGCAGGTTTTACCCGCAGTTATTGCAGATTTTTATTTTCAGAGTGGCAAGTAACAAAAAAATGTTGGTTCTTAAAAAAAAATTAACGGTTTTATATATCAACATTAACAGTTCCCCTTTATTTTTTGATATTCAAACAGTTATTTTAAATTAATTAACAATTTCATTCCCTTAATTACTCATCTCACCACGCAATGCTTGCTCGAAATATCGCTTAAATTCCGATTTTGTCAGGTTTTCACCTAGTAAATACATCATTTTTGCTACTGCAGTCTCGGTTGTGATGTCCTTACCGTTGATAACTCCGAGGTTTCTCAAGGCTGCACTCGTTTCGTAATGCCCTAGTATAACACTTCCTCCTTCACACTGGGTAATATCTACTACGTAAATCCCCTGCTCTTGAAACTCTTTAAGAATCTCCAAAAACCAAGGTTCTGACGGAGCATTCCCGGCACCATAGGCTTCCAAAATAATTCCTTTAAGTCCTTCAATTTGCAGGTAGCTGCGCACCACGCGTTCCGTAATTCCTGGAAAGAGCTTGAGTATGGCTATATTATTGTCTAACTTTTTTCTAAATATCAAATCCTCAGCCTTTCCTTCAGGACGCAGTAATAAAGGATAGTTAAAGTTTAAGTGCACACCGCTCTCTACGAGTGGTGGATAGTTCATAGAAGAAAACGCTTCAAATTGTTCGGCACTTATTTTGGTCGTTCTATTCGCTCGGTACAGTTTGTATTCAAAATACAATCCTACTTCTTGAATCACTGGACTCCCATTTTCCTGGGCCGCAGCTATTTGTACCGAAGTAATCAAATTCTCCTTAGCATCCGTGCGCAAGTCGCCAATTGGCAACTGCGACCCCGTAAAAATCACGGGTTTCTGCAAATTTTCGAACATAAAACTAATGGCCGAAGAGGTATACGACATCGTATCGGAACCTGTCAATACAACAAAGCCATCGTAGTCGTGGTAATTTTTTGCAATCATCTCTGCAATCTGAATGTAATAGTCGATGTTCATGTTTGAAGAATCAATAGGGTCTTCAAACGAAATGGTATCAATACTACAATGTAAATGTTGCAATTCCGGAATCTTACTCGAAATCTGACTAAAATCAAAAGCGCGAAGGGCTCCTGTTTCGTAATCCTTAACCATTCCAATGGTTCCTCCTGTATATACGATTAATATAGATGGTTTCTTTGCCATTTTGACAGCTTATTTAAAGTTCTTATATTATGGAATAATTTGTGCTGTAAAGGTATTAAGTAAATAGAATTTATTAAGACATTAATTATAAAGATTTATGGGGTTAGAATATTATATCATTATTGGGGTATTTGCCTTGCTGAGCTGGGCCGTAAGCAACACCCTCAAAAAGAAATTTGACAAGTACTCACGTTTGCGCCTGCGCAACAATATGAGTGGTGCTGAAATCGCGGAGAAAATGCTACAAGATCACGGTATTTACGACGTTCAAGTAATTTCCACTCCTGGAAGATTGACAGACCACTACAATCCAAAAAATAAAACAGTAAACCTCAGCGAAGCTGTATACCACGAACGAAATGCCGCTGCTGCTGCCGTCGCCGCTCACGAAGTAGGCCATGCCGTGCAACACGCACGCGCTTACAAATGGTTAGAAATGCGTTCTAACCTCGTTCCTATGGTCAATATTTCCTCGCAATTTTCAAATTATTTAATCATGTTTGGAATTGTTTTAGGTGCCACTTCCAACTTAGGATTTTGGGTACTTGCCGGAGGAGTTGCCCTGTTAGCAATGGGAACCTTGTTTAGCCTGGTAACCCTACCCGTAGAATACGATGCCAGCAACAGAGCCCTGGCTTGGTTAGAGCAAAAACACATGGTAACCCGAGAAGAACTCGCTGGTTCGAAAGACGCTTTAAAATGGGCGGCTCGCACCTATCTCGTCGCTGCCTTGGGGTCATTAGCCACTTTGGCCTACTGGGTGTTACGCCTCGTTGCGGCCTCGAATAGAAGAGATTAATAGCCACTAGAAAATACCTTTTAAACGATTCGCTTCTGCGAGTCGTTTTTTTTTAGCGTTCATTCCTCACAATTCAACGGTTTTTTATCCCAGTTGAGCCGAATGTACTTTTGGAAATCACTGATAGCCTGCACTTTTGTAGCAAACCTACTAAACAGGCAACCTATGAAAACACTAAGTACCATTGTTCTTATACTAATTCTCCACCTTTCCAGCTGGGCACAATTTAACATTTCAGGAACTATAACTGACAGTTCCCAACAACCCGTACCTTTTGCCAATATCATCGTATACCCTACCAGCCCGAAAGGAGCTCCCAAAGGAGTTGTCACCAATGACGAAGGACAATATCAATTTGAAAGCCTCGCGCAAGGAAATTACCTCTTAGAAGTTTCAGTACTAGGCTTTACCTCAGAAAAAACAGCAGTCTTTACGCTAAACGAACACAAAACCTTCTCGTTTCAACTCAAAGAATCATCAGAAACACTCGGTGAAGTAGAAATTAAGGCCAAGCGTCCCGTAATTCAACAGCGAGCAGAAAAACTTGTCATTGACCTAGAAAAATCTGAAATGCAAAACACCAACCTGCAAGACGTGATGCGGAAAGTACCTGGAGTACTTGTCACCAACAACGGCATCAACTTTGCCGGACGTAACGATGTACGCATCCTCATCAATAACAAGACTACGGAATACATGGATCTGAACTCCCTGCTCCGCGATCTTCCAGCCGATAATATTGCCAAGGTTGAACTCATTGAACAACCCGGAGCTGAATTCGATGCAGAAGGTTCTGGCCCCATCATCAATATTATTTTAAAGAAAAATATTCAACTGGGCACTCACGGAAGTATCAATAGCTGGATAGGTAGAGACCAAGGACTTGAATACGGTAGTTCGGCTTCCTTGGCCAGTTATAAAAACAAACTGAACTGGCAACTGTCATTGGGGTACTCGAGTCCTACCTGGAGAGAAGACCTCTTTATAAAACGCCAAGTCCAGTCCGCAGTATACGACCAAGCTACTCGCGAACCTTACAATCCAAAAAGTCTTCGATTCGGTACCCACCTGGATTACTACCTCAATGACGAACATACGCTCGGATTGGATTTTGGACGAACGGGCACCGATTCGGAACGCATTTCCTCAAGCATCACTCACATTTCCGAAAATGGAACCACACAAACCTTGCGATCGGAAAACAGTTTTGATCGAGACTTAAAGGTATTTAATATCAACCCCTATTACGAATTCAATAACGAGCATCACAAACTGGTATTCGATTACAATCACGTGAATTACCGCACTGACAACCTCAATGCCATCTATCAAAAAGGAGGAACGGTTCCGGTAACTGCCAGGCAGTATCAGCAAGCTGGTGCCTATACCATCAATACCTTCAGAATGGATTACAAGCGTACTTTTAACGATACATTTCAACTAAGTGTAGGATCTAAAGTAGCCTTGGTTGCTACGGATAACGATTTAAAAGCCTATACTGGTGCTGCTGGAGGGTTTCAGTTCCAAGCCGACCAAAGCAATCAATTCCTCATTGACGAAAACATCAGTGCCTTGTATTCCAAATTGCGCATCGCCACTGAACAATGGACTTTTTCTGGAGGTCTTCGGTACGAACACAGCAACACCAAAGGAACTGCCACCAACCCAAACAGCGTGCAGTCACGTGTCATCTCAAAGCTTTTCCCGAGTGCTTCTTTGACAAAAAAAATGGGAACTTCATTAGCCAGCACCCTATCGTATAGTTATCGCATTCGACGACCGAGCTACAATACCTTAAATGCCTTTGTTACCTATTACGACCCACTGTCGTCAGAGGTAGGTAATGCCAACCTCCGCCCTACCTTTACGCACAACTACCAATTCAACCTAAGTTTTAAAGGGCAACCGTTTTTTACCGTTGGATACAGCCAGTCAAAAGACGCCATGTTCCGACTCATTTCCCAAAACGACAGCACCGCTGAAATCAGCCGACGCACCATCAATTTGGACCAACGCAATCATTGGAATTTTCGCCTTTTTGCACCGTTGAGTTTCATTAAAAAGCTAGAAGGCTATACAGGAGTTATCGTCAACTACAACAAATTCACTTCCGATAAATACACCCTAAACCTCTCTAAATGGAATCTCATTTGGTTTACTCATGCTAGCTATAACTTACCTTGGAATATCCAAGCCGAGCTCAACGGAAACTACGGTACTGGTGCTTTGGACGGAGGTGCTGATATCAATTGGTTTGCAGATCTCAACTTTTCTTTCGGAAAAAAATTCATGAATGATAAATTAAAAGTAAATTTAGGCTTTTATAAAATGCTCAATCGCGGTTACGTTGGAGGAATTAGCTATAACAACATCAATGCTGCCCTTGAGAGCAATCAATCGAGACAAAATATCCAACTGAGCATTCGCTACAGTTTTGGAAGTAAATTTGGAAAGAAAAAAACAGCCCGAACGGGATCAGAAGAAGAAGAAAACCGAATAGATAACAATAATTAATTATGAATAGTAAGCTTAACAGATCGGACATTTACTTGCTTTTGGCATACTTTCTAATATCGTTTTCTATACAGTCATACAAATACGCTCAACGCAATGCGTATTTAAGAGAGTACCTTATTGACTTCCCCGTTGAAGCCCTAACGCTCACAACCAGCATTGCCATTTTTGTATTTTGGCTCATTCCCAGAATGGTAGAAGAAAAAAAATACCTGCGCTACACCATCGTTGGACTAGTAGTGATGATTAGCATCACGAGTATCGATTATACCATCGGGTTTTGGACCGGTGGCAACGATTGGAGTAAGTTCCCTTTGGGGCTTGAATTCGTTCGTTTAATGATCGATAAAAGTGCAGAAGAAATGGCCTTTCCGTTTGCCTTATTACTCACAAAGAAATTCTACGAAGGTCAAAACAACCTGTTAAAAATAGAAAAACAACAAAAAGAAAATGAGCTCAAGCTACTGCGTTCGCAAATAGACCCACATTTTCTGTTTAACAACTTAAACACGCTCGACTCCTTGATAGACAGTGACCCTGAAAAAGCCAAGGAATACATTAACAAGCTGTCGTTGATATATCGCTATTTAATTCAAACCAAAGACAGCGAAGTCATGGAACTCCAAGAAGAGGTAAACCTTGCCAGAAATTACATATTTCTCATCCAAACGAGATTTGCAAACGACTACCAATTTGACCTGGCACTTCCGGAACTCGCCGACGACTTATTTTTACCCACAGGAGCCTTGCAAACCTTGCTCGAAAACGTTGTTAAACACAATAAACCACAGCATCAACCGATAAAAACGCAACTTAGCTATTCAGCAAACAGCATTACCATCACCAATACTAGATCAGCGATTCAAACTCCGGAAATCTCGTTTGGTACCGGATTAGAAAACCTAAAAACTAGGTACCGACATTTTACCGATATACCGGTTCGCATACGATCGAGTCAAGACGAATTTTCAGTTAGCATCCCAATTATCAAACTGACCTCTTAACGGCATATTATGAAAGTACTTATTTTAGAAGATGAAATACCGGCATACCAGAAGTTAGCCTCCTATTTAGCAGATTTGTACCCTACAAGTGACCACGAACATCATTGGGGGCGCTCGATTAGCGAAGGACAAGCCTTACTTAACCAGCACGACTACGATTTTATCATTTCAGACATTCAGTTACTCGATGGAATATCTTTTGATTTATTCGATGCCCACCCAAGTAATTGCCCTATTATTTTTTGTTCAGCTCATGACAATTACTTGTTCAAAGCTTTTGACACCAATGGTATTGCCTATATTTTAAAACCTTATACCAAGGCGGACTTTAGAAAAGCCATCGAAAAATATCAGGTACTCTTTAAAAGCGGAAGCTACAAAACACTCAATAAAAACACCTTGCATCACCTAAAGTCGGCACTCCACCAAGAATACAACACCTACAAGAAAAGGTTTGTAATTAAAAAACCCACAGGTATTCAACTCCTGAACGTAACGGATATCAGCTTGGTAAATGCTTCCGGTGATTTTTGCATCGCCACAGATAAAAGCGGACAACGCCATACCATCTCTCAAACATTAGGTGCTGTAGCCAAGCAGTTAAACCCTCAAAAATTCTTTAAAATCAATCGCAGTGAACTGGTTCAGATTGATGCCATCACGGCCATCGAAAGTCATTTTAAAAACCGCCTACTCATCAGTTTAGAAGGCCATCACGACAAGGTAATGACCAGCTCGTCAAATACGGCAGAATTCAGAAAATGGTTAGAACACTAAAAAAGCTCCTTTTTCAAGGAGCTTTTTGTATTAATCGTTAAGTTTTAGTACTGCCATAAACGCCTGTTGTGGAATTTCTACATTTCCTACTTGGCGCATACGCTTTTTACCTTTTTTCTGTTTTTCTAATAATTTACGCTTACGTGAAATATCCCCTCCATAACACTTGGCTGTTACGTCTTTTCTCAGGGCTTTTACCGTTTCACGCGCAATAATTTTAGCTCCAATTGCTGCCTGAATAGGGATATCAAATTGTTGTCGAGGAATCAATTCTTTTAATTTCTCACAAATTCGCTTACCGATATTATAGGCATTGTCGGCGTGTAATAACGATGATAAGGCATCAACCGACTGTCCGTTTAAGAGCATATCTACACGTACCAACTTCGATTTCTTCATTCCTATTGGGTGATAATCGAACGAAGCATAACCTTTCGAAACTGTTTTAAGTCTATCGTAGAAATCGAAAACGATCTCTGCCAACGGCATTTCAAAAATCAACTCAACACGTTCCGGTGTCAAATACGTTTGATTCACAATCTGCCCTCTCTTTTCGATACACAAGCTCATTACCTGCCCCACAAAATCCGATTTAGTAATGATCGAAGCTTTGATAAACGGCTCCTCTACTCGGTTTAGTTTTGATGGGTCTGGTAAATCAGACGGATTGTTTACAATGATAATCTCATCCGGTTCTTTGTTGGTATACGCGTGGTACGACACGTTGGGAACCGTGGTAATCACGGTCATATTAAATTCTCTTTCTAAACGCTCTTGAATAATTTCCATGTGTAACATTCCTAAGAATCCACAACGGAATCCAAATCCAAGTGCAGCAGAACTCTCTGGCTGGAACACCAACGAAGCATCGTTCAACTGCAGTTTTTCCATAGAAGCACGCAGTTCTTCATAATCTTCAGTATCTACCGGATAAATCCCAGCAAATACCATTGGCTTTACATCCTCGAAACCAGCAATTCCTTCTTCGGTAGGGTTCACAAAATCGGTAATTGTATCACCAACTTTAACCTCTTTCGCTGTTTTAATACCAGTAATTAGGTAACCTACATCTCCAGTTTTAATTTCTTTTTTAGGTACTTGATTCAATTTTAAAGTTCCAACCTCATCGGCAAAATACTCCTTGCCCGTAGCCATAAACTTAATCTTCTGATTCTTTTTAATAGAACCGTCAAGTATACGGAAATAGGTTTCAATTCCTCGGTATGAGTTATAAACACTGTCAAAGATCAAGGCTTTTAACGGTGCATCAGGATTTCCTTTTGGTGCAGGAATTCGATCGATGATCGCCTCTAGAATTTTATCAACTCCAAACCCAGTTTTTCCACTGGCAGGAATAACATCTTCTGGGTCACAACCTAATAAATCAACAATATCATCAGTAACTTCCTCAGGATTCGCACTTGGTAAATCTACTTTGTTCAACACCGGAATAATCTCTAAATCATTTTCTAGAGCCAAATACAAGTTAGATATTGTTTGTGCCTGAATACTTTGCGCAGCATCTACAATTAACAATGCTCCTTCACAAGCCGCAATAGAACGTGACACTTCGTACGAAAAGTCTACGTGACCAGGAGTGTCAATTAAATTAAAGATATACTCTTCACCTTCATGAGTATACTCCATTTGAATTGCATGCGATTTAATGGTAATACCACGCTCGCGCTCCAAATCCATACTATCCAATAATTGATCTTGCTTTTCTCGTTCCGTTACCGTTTGCGTATAATCCAACAAACGATCGGCTAAGGTACTTTTACCGTGATCAATGTGCGCAATAATGCAAAAATTTCTAATGTTTTTCATGTATCTAATCCTAATATACTGATGACCGACAAAGATACGCTATTTCAGGCCGTAAGCAAATTAATTTCCGCACATAAAAATCATAACCCTAGTCAAAAAGTAGGGAAAAACACCTTTAAATTGTTATATTCTAAACACATAAACACAACTACCTTGCAAATAGTTAAAAAAAATAGTAATTTACTATGTAATCAATAGTGTTTTTACACGACTACTAACAAATCACAAAAACAACAATTCAATGAAAAATGTAACCAAATCCCTGTTTGTACTGAGTGTTTCACTCTTTTTCTTTAACTGTTCCTCTTCAGAAGTGACACCGCCAGACAACAACCCGACACCGACGGCCACCAAAACGACCTATGACAAAGATGTAAAAACCTTAATCAACAACAGTTGTGCTACATCGGCTTGTCACGATGCCGTTTCACCACAGGCTGGACTTCCCCTTACCAATTACACTCAGGTAAAAAATGCAGCACAAAACGGAAATCTCATCGCCCGAATCAACAGCAGCTCTAATCCCATGCCGCCATCGGGACAAAATTCTACCGTTGTTGCTATAATTGCCAAATGGAAAACGGATGGATATCTCGAAAATTAATATCCGCATCCTTTGCCTGCTTTTATTCTTTACGAGTCAAAGCATGTGCGCACAAAAATACTTTACCCGAACGGGTACTACGGAGTTCAAAGCATCAGTAGATGCTTTTGAACCCGTTGAAGCAACGAGCAATAGCAGTTCGGCCATCCTAACAAATAGCGGTGATTTCGCGGCTCAAGTGTTCATCAACTCCTTTCAATTCAGAGTGGCTTTAATGCAAGAACACTTTAATGAAAACTACATGGATTCTGATAGCTTTCCTAAGGCGACTTTTCGCGGGAAAATTCAGGGTTTTGAAGGCTTTGATGGCAGTACTATGCGCGAATATACCCTTAGTGGAACGCTTACCATACGTGGAAAAACAAAGAAAGTTACCCTACCCATTCGCTTCACCCCTAACAAAGGACAGTGGGTATTAGCGGGGACATTCGAGGTAACGGCGGCTGAATTCGGCATTGAAATTCCGAGTATTGTTCGAAAAAAAATAGCGAAAAACATACGTATTAGTATACACTATGAACTTTCAAAAAAATAAAAAGTGGTTTCTCATCGGTTTATTAGCGATCACACTGAACAGTTTTGGAATCTATCAATACCTTTTTCAAGCGCCTAAAACTACGGAACAACGCTCCGTAGCTTACCGCGGAACTACCAACGATTTTCTGACAAAACTCCAAAAAGAACCGACCTCGTGGAACGGTAAAACTGTTGTTTTGACTGGAGTTGTAACGGAGTTACTCGCCGACGGCGTACTGGTAGATGCCGTTGCCTTTTGTCAGATGACAGAAAAGAACTCCTTGAGTAAAGCACAAAAAATAAACATTAAAGGTCAAGTTATTGGCTATGACGAACTGTTAAATGAATTAAAATTACACCAATGTATTCTAGAAAAATAAGAAAAACACTCGCAATTATGGGGCTGCTTTGCGCCATTCCTTCAGGATTGTGGGCACAGGATGACCTGCTTGATGAACTCGATACGGATGGTCAAGAACAGCACTTTGTACTTCCGGCTTTTAAGACCTTAAAAATTGGCAATCTCCAATCGACAAAAATTGCCGATAAGGGTGACTTATACCTCATCGTTTCGCACCGCTTTGGTCCGCTTAGCGATGGCTTCGACACCTTTTTAGGCTTGGACAATGCCAACACTAAAATTGAATTACTTTACAGCTTTTGGGAAGGCGTACAGTTTAGTATTAGCCGAGAATCGTTTGACCGTACCTATGCGGCAAATACCAAGTTTCGAATTGCCAAACAATCCTCCTCATTTCCTGTAAACCTCGTAGGCTATGCCGGAATATACCGCAACACCTTAATCAACACAGCCACCTTTCCTGCTCTGAAAGATGCCGACCGTTACAGTTACAGCCTTCAAGTGCTCGCTTCTCGACGCTTTTCTAAAGCGTTTTCCTTAGAATTAGCTCCGACCTTCATTCGCGAAAACTTACAAGACCTCAACAATACAATTACCGCCAACCACAATCAATTTGCCTTAGGCTTAGGAGGTCGTTATAAAATTAGCAAGCGCGTGAGTTTAAACGCTGAATACGTGCATAACTTTAACCGTGATAGCAACTCAAAATTTACCAATCCCTATACTTTTGGGGTGGATATAGAAACAGGAGGACATGTTTTTCAACTGTTGTTTACCAATGCGCAATCGACCAACGAACCAGGCTTTATTAGCAAAGCTGAAGGAGATATTGCCTTTGGTTTTAATATTGTCCGTGTATTTTAACTCCTTGAAAACACCCTTACTACAGGTTTCTGCTACCAGAAACCTTTTTTTATACCTAAAAAATAAAAGTTAACTTTGCCAAAATTTTTTAGTGTGGTTAAGATTGATAATATAGAGTTACCAGATTTTCCGTTGTTACTAGCTCCTATGGAGGACGTAAGTGACCCTCCCTTTAGAGCCCTATGTAAGGAAAACGGTGCAGATGTAGTATACACAGAATTTATTTCTTCGGAAGGATTGATTAGAGACGCTGCAAAGAGCGTGATGAAGTTAGACATCTACGAAAAAGAGCGCCCTGTAGGAATACAGATCTTTGGAGCCAACTTGGATTCGATGTTGCGCTCAGTAGAGATTGTTGAAAAAACAAAACCCGACATTATTGATATCAACTTCGGATGCCCGGTGAAAAAGGTCGTTTCTAAAGGAGCTGGAGCCGGAATCTTAAAGGATATTGATTTGATGGTAAAGCTTACAGAAGCCATGGTAAAACACACCAGCTTACCAATTACCGTTAAAACGCGTTTGGGTTGGGATCACGACTCTATCCGCATTGTGGAAGTAGCAGAACGCCTTCAGGATGTAGGGTGCAAAGCAATTTCTATCCACGGTAGAACACGTGCTCAAATGTACAAAGGAAATGCCGATTGGCGCCCTATTGCCGAGGTAAAGAACAACCCTAGAATGCACATTCCAGTGTTCGGAAACGGTGATGTGGACTCTCCTGAAAGAGCCAAAGAAATGCGTGATGTATACGGACTTGACGGCTGTATGATTGGTAGAGCCTCTATAGGATACCCTTGGTTTTTCAACGAAGTAAAGCACTATTTTAAAACAGGTGAACACCTAGCGCCACCAACCATTGCAGAACGTGCAGAAATGGCACGACGCCACCTAGAAATGTCGATCGACTGGAAAGGAGAGCACCTCGGAGTTGTGGAAACACGCAGACATTATACCAACTATTTTAAAGGAATCCCGCATTTTAAAGAGTACCGTTTAAAAATGGTTACTAGCGATGATCCGCAAGTAGTATTTGACACCTTTGAACTCGTCAAAGAAAAATTTAGTTAATGAAGAAAAACAGCGATTCGCTGTTTTTTTTATTTGTTAATAAAGGAAGCGGAGATTCGGGCACTCGCAATTTTTGACGCTATAAATCCTAAACAGATAATGGTCAAAACCACCACGATAAAATTACTCCAACGCAGTTCTACCGGATAGGGCATACTCGCTGTGATTTTAAACCAACCAAACTGCAATTGCAAAGCTACTAAGGCTCCACCGATGCAGAGTCCGATACACATTCCTACCAGAACTAGTAAAAAACCTTGATACACAAATATCTTTTTGATATCCGCCAAACTAGCGCCTATAAACAGCAAGGTTTTTAAATTTTTACGCTTGTCGATAATCATCATAATAATAGACCCTATAACGCTAAACAGCGCAATGATAATGATCAAGGTAAATATCAAATAGGAAATAAAGTTCTCTGTATTTACCACCTTGTAATACAAGGCATTGAGTTCTTTTTTGGTTTTTACCTCATAGCCCGCTCCCAACTGACGTTGTAATTCAGCTTTGACCTGTTTGGGTTTTACTCCTGGAACCAGCTTTACTTCGATTGCAGAAATCTCATTTTTATCGTACCCCAACAATTCTTGTGCTAAAGCCAGACTGGTAAACACGAATTTCCCTTGAAATTCTTCCGAACCAGTATAAATCCCTATCACTTGCGTTTTTACGGAGTTAAATGCTTTGTTCGGGTTCATGATAAACTTCTTCCCGGGTTTAGGCACGTACATTTTTAACGGTTCCCCAAGGTCTCCCACATTTAATGAAAGGGCATAAGAAATTCCGGATCCAACCACTGCTGTATTCACGTATTCATAGTCCAACCAGGTTCCCAATACCACAGCCGAATCGATGGCCACCACCTGATTAAAGCTGGTATCCACTCCTTTGATATAGGCAATGTGATTTTTATCGCGATACATGAGTGAAGCGCGTTCCTCCAATACTTTGGCGTAGGTAACAACCGACTTCGAGCTGTTGAGCATGCCGTGGAGTTCGGGAGAAAACTGAATTCTCTTTCCTGTAGCTGGCAGTATTTTAAGATCGGGGTCGGAAACCTCTAACAGCGAGTCACTGAAAGTTCGCAAACCAGAAAATCCCGACAGTACTATAAACAAAGCAGCAGTACCAACCACCACTCCAAACATCGCAATAAATGTGATGATGTTAATGGCATTGGTACTGCTCTTAGAATATAAATACCTTTTGGCTATATAAAGTGAAAAATTCAATAGACTCGTTAAAAATTCAACAAACCAAAAGTAGGTGAATTTTTTATAAAGTCATAGCCTTTTATCTTTTTTGACGTCTCGGGAGTATGTCTGGATTTTTAATAGGATCTAGATCTTCACCTTTCAACGACTTATCGATTTCTTCGATATAATCTAAACTGTCATCACCGAAGAACAACAACTCTGGCATTCTTCTCAATTGATTTCTCGTACGCTGTGCGAGCTCGTGTCTAATTGCTGGCGTATTAGAAACAATTCCTTTGATGATTTCTTCTCTTTTTTCAGAAGGAAAAACACTCAAATACACCTTTGCTACTCCTAAATCTGCTGTTACTGATACTTTAGATACAGAAATAATCACTCCTCTCATTCCGTCCTGAGCAGCGCGTTGTAATACATCCACTATGTCTTGCTGGAGTACGCCTGCTATTTTTCGCTGTCTATTTGTTTCTTCCATGCTGCAAATTTAGGGAATATTTTCTTTGGGCTCTAGTGTTTAAGGCGTATAGATTTTATTTTTTATCGCGTACATCACAAGTCCTACCCTATTTCGGACATCGAGTTTTGTAAACAGGCTATCGCGATACCCGTCAATCGTTTTAGGACTTAGAAACATTTTCTCGGCAATTTCTTTGTACGTCAACTCGGAACAAGCCAAACGCATAAAGGTCAATTCGTTTTCCTTAAACTTGATAGTACTCTTTCCATTTTTTCCAGATACGGACTCCAACAGTAAATTGGTCACTTCTTTGGTATGATAAAAACCGTTCTCCATCAATTCCATCAAAGCGCGTTCTAGGACTTCCTTTTTCGTGTCTTTTAGCAAATAGCCTACAGCACCTGCTTTCAACATTTTTAAAATGGTGGTATCGGCATCTTCTACCGATAAAGCCATCACGTGTACCTTCGGATGGTGCTCCACTATCCACTGCGTGGTTTCTATCCCGTTCATTACAGGCATGTTTACATCGACCAAAACAATGTCAGGGACATTTTTAGGTGATCCTGTAAATTTTTCTGCGAGTTCTTTTCCGTTTTTACAAGTATACAATACTTTAAATTTATCGAAAGTGTTTACCATACCTTCGATTGCTTGCGACAACAACGTGTGGTCGTCGACGACAACTACAGAATATTTCATAATAAAGTTCAGTTTAGGTTTCCTCTTCTGCTACAATGGGGAATGCTTAAAAATAATAATTAATTATCAAAGTTGTACCATTTTGAGGCTCCGATTTTAGTTCCGCTTGGGCTTTTATCAATTCTATACGCGCTTTTATATTTTGTAATCCAAGTCCTTTGTAGGCAACCTTGTCCATATCAAAGCCAACTCCATTATCGCGCACGCGGATGTGAAGTGCTTCAGGGGTATACTTCAGATGCAAACACAATTCCGAAGCTTTAGAATGCTTAATGGTATTGGAAAAAAACTCTTGCAATACGCGAAACATGATAATTCCGTGCTTTTGATTCACCGTTTGAACGGCCCCCTCAATTTCCAAGCTCGCCTCGATGTAATTTAATCGGTTAAAACGATCTATTTCCAGTTGCAAGGCGTCTGTAAAAGCGATGTTATTGATGAATTCAGGGTTGATCAACTTGGAGAGCGATCGAATTTCTGACAAGCTCTTGCTAATCGTTTCCGTAATATCTTTCAGTTCCTCTGAGTCTACCTGCTGCAATTGAATTTTTGCCAGTGTCAACAGCTGTCCAATATTGTCGTGTAACTCCCAGCTGATGCTTCGCAAGGTTTCTTCTCGAATTTCTATCTGCGTTTCGGCAATTTCTCTTTCAAAGCGTTTTTTTATGGCCTCTTGATCTTCCAGTAATTTATTTTTTCTCCGTTGAAACACCGAAAATAGCAGCACTAAAAAAGCCACTACGATAACGATGACCAGGGTCGTCACAATTAATATTTCTCCTTCTTGCTGCATACGAATCCAAAAATTATCAATAAGTTCATCAAGATAATAAGAACATTTAATACAAAAAACAATCCTCGGGTTTGCATGTAGTGAACCATGCTAAAGAATGGAACCGACGAAAGGTGAAAAATTAAAAAAGCGACAGCTACCCAAAACGAGATCATTTTTTTGTACACCAAAATCTTATCCGACAACAGCAATTCTCTCAAATACCACAAGGCGTACACCGCGATACAGAGAGAACCAAAAATTACCGGTTTGGTGATTTGAGCTCTTGCCTCAAAGTACCACAACCACACGAATAAAAATGCCCACCACAACAGCCATAGAATTTTCCGTTGTCCTACCAATACTCGAAACAACAGCAAGGCCAACAAATTTTGGAACGCTATAAAACCGTAGGACAGATAATAGCTATCGATCTTAAAAGAATACACAAACGTTCCGATGCTTTCGACCAGCGCAATGAGCAGTAGCAGTGCTACCAAAAACTTGTAGAACGGTTGGTTTGCATACCGCTTCAGATACACTACACTAAGTACGGCTGTGCTAATTTGAAAGAAGAGGGAAAGATTTTGGAACATTCTGGCTGAGTTAAGAGATTAAGAATTACGCATAAGGAGGTGTTAGATGACTTAGGTTGGCAGCTCCACTTTCTTCAAAATCATTACCATCTCTCAATGAATTTGTCGCTTTCATCATGACCGGAAGCTGGTATTTATTGTCTTTTCGCTTGCCTTTCTTATAGGTCTCTTTGGTATCATAAATCCACTGATAGCCGTGTTTTGCCAGCATCTCTCCAAAAGTCACGAGTGCTTTTGAGCGGTAACTCTGAACTGGATCGTACAACACTTGTGCACCGTCCACCGTAGTCGAAGGCATATAAATTAAACTACTGTACTCTCTACCGTCATCGGCGTGCAGTTTTCCTACAGAAATAAAACTAATACCCGTCATGGCAATACCTGCCTTCTTACTCAAATTTTCTACGTGCCCTAAGTATTTTTTAAATTGTACAAAATCAAAAGTATTGATACGTGCATCTTCATATCCCATGGCTTTTTCAAAGGGCACAATGCAGTGTTCATCGTACACCTGCAACATTTCTATCACTTGCGGGTAACTCAACATTTCTTTGGTTCTCCCTTCGTCTTTGTAACAAAAAACACCTTTATCCTGGTTGTAGTCCTCACAAAGCTCACAAGCAAACTCCTTTCCTACCATTTTGATAAGTCGGACGATGATTCTCTTTAAAAAACTCATTTTTTTCATGATTTGGTTTGATTTTTAGTTAGCCAAATATAGCACGGGGCTGTACAATATAGCAAGGTATTTTTTCACAGTCCCAATTAAATCAAGACTTTAAAAAAAATAAAGGGGAAAATCCCCCTAATGCTTGCAGTTTTTTCACTTGACCAATTAGCAGACTTCCCCTCTTGCCCAAAAAATATTGATTTAGTTCCTAGTAATTGCGCCAACTACAAAGCGTACTTCTCACCTGCACCCTCCGTTTCCTTTTCGGGTGTTTTTCCCCTTTCACCAAGGAATACTCCTTAACTATTCACGGTTAAATACAGGTGTAAAACACCGTAATTCTCTTCTGATATTCTAGGAATTCTCCTCGAAAAAAAAGCTATCATCTCTCAGAACTTTGCCTCAGTTATTTCGAAATACTCGGCGCAAACCGAAAAGCCGTATACCAAACAGAGTAGGTACATTAAAACTTTAAACCATGCCAAATTTAGTTCCAGAATTGAACAGTCTAGACTTTAACGTGTACGTAGGTGGACCCTTACAGGCTGCCATTCAAGCACAAACGGCTGCCTCTATGGCCACCGTTAACTTTATCCAAGAAGTTGGATTTGAAAACGACGGAGATCCGGCAACTGTCGATTCGCTTCGCTATGTAGATTTTCAATACAAAAAATCGGTTCCCAATCCACATTTTGGTAAATCTGCAGCCGATTTAGCCGCTGAAGGACTTCCTCCTTCAACAGACACTGCCAACACGTATTTAGAAAATGAGGTAGAAATCAAGGTTCCCTTCCTCACCATGTTAACCATTCCATCACTGCGCATCGACGAAGTAAACATCGATTTCAATGCTCGCTTAAGTTCGACAGAAACGAGAAACGTTTCCTCAGAATTCGCCGCAAGTGCAGAGTTGGGAATCAATTACAAAATTGTGAACTTCAAAGCTTCTGCTTCGTACAAGCGCAACACTTCACAAGGAGTTAAAGTAGATAAAACCTACAACCTAGGAGTAAAAGTACGCGCCGTAAATGACGAGTTGCCAGAAGGGTTGAGTAGAATTTTAGACATGCTCGAAGACAGTATCGCTGCAGTAGCATAATCACTAATGTTAAGAGGTAGGCGTACCCGTGGTACGCAGCCTCTTCTTAAACGCAAACACTATGGTAAATTTAAATGAATATTTAGGAGGTATTGCCACTAGCCTCGCCGAAGCACGCTTGATGTCGGACTTAAAATCCTTGGAGATTGCAGAAAAATTCGCAAAACACGATTTGCTCAAACATTTTTCTATTCCTCGATTTAAGGCGCAACAAATAGAACTGTCCATTCCTGTAGCCATCGGATCACTCGAAGCCCAATTAGATACACAGTACGAACCTATCGACAATGTCGCGTTCAACTCACAGACCTATACGCTGTTAAAAAACCAATCCAAAGTCACGGCCTTTGATCGAAAAATTTCGACCGCGATACGATCGCTCATCGCAGAAGAGAGCGAATTACTAGAAAAAAACATCAAGGCGCAAAACGACGTACCATCGGCTCTCAAGCAATACGCCTATCGCGTGGCTGAACGCTTTAGTGCTGTATACCGCAAAAACGTAAACGTAAAACTACTCACTGCTCAACTCTACGAAGCACTTACGCCCGCCATTCAAACAAAAGCGACGACCAAACAACAGCCAAAGGTCATCGTAGAAGCCCACAAACTTCAGGAAATCAATCCAGAAAATATCGTGCGTATCAAAATGACACTCAACGAAGAAGGAATGGAATGGTTTACCTCTGAAAATGACAAAGGAGAGCAAGAATCGAAACTATTACCTGAATAATCATGCGTAAATCTGTCACAAAAATCACACAACAGCTCGAGCAGCAGCTGGCGGCCATCCCCGGTTTGGTCAATCAGCTCGAGCGCAAAAGTAGTTTGAGTATGCGAAGTATCGGCACTTGGTTACTCGAAACAGAAAGTGTACTCAAAGAACTAAACATGCCTGAGGTCTCAAAGTTTTCCGTAAAACGGGGGGAACTCGCTACGTTTATCCCTACGGGTTCGTCGAAAAAAAAAGAAGGGCTCTTTTTAGCCTCATCGCTGCTAACCCAAGCTCAGGACGACCTGTGGGCATGTTACCAAAAACATCAAGAAAAACTCGAACTCGGGGTCAACCTACTTCAACAGCTCTTAACACTCATTTACCAAAGCGGCCAATTCCGATACGATCCGAAGGACGATTTTACGCAATTTATACAACAAATATGGCAGTTTTGCTCGCAACACGAACAGCTAAAACCCATCAGTATTCAAATACTTACCCACCTCAACAAAACCGATGTCCTCCTTTTACTGGGCAAACACATAGAATTAGAAAATTTATAACAAAACTATCCGACTAGAATTGTTATTTTTACCCTATGAATAAAATAGAACACATCGGAATTGCCGTAAAGGATTTAGAGCAGTCAAATGCATTATTTGCTTCGTTGTTTGGAGCTCCTCATTACAAAATTGAAGAAGTCGCTAGCGAAGGAGTTAAGACCTCATTTTTTAAAACGGGGCCTAACAAAATAGAATTACTCGAAGCCACAAAACCCGACAGTCCGATTGCTAAATTCATAGAAAAAAAAGGTGAGGGAATCCACCACATCGCTTTTGCTGTCGACGATATTCACGCAGAAATTCAACGCCTTAAAAACGAAGGGTTCACCGTTTTAAACGAAACTCCCAAGAAAGGAGCAGACAACAAGCTCGTTGCCTTTTTACACCCCAAAACCACGAATGGCGTGCTCATTGAGCTCTGTCAGGATGCCGACTTGTAAAAACGAAGTAAACTCAATTGACAACACTAATAACTGACGAGTATTTAGTATCTTGCGCAGTTAAAATAGCCTATTAATCATGACTACATCTTTTGATTCTTTTCAAAAACGACGACTGCAATCCTCTTACGTTTCAGTGGTCATCAGTATTGCCTTGGTACTTTTTATGATTGGCATGCTCGGATTAATTGTTTTAAAATCGACAAAAGTTGCCAACCACTTTAAAGAAAAGGTTGTCATGACGCTTTTTTTAAAAGACGATTTAGATAAAAAACAAATCGCGAGTTTTAAAGAAGCTTTGG
The DNA here is from genome assembly GCF_964514025.1 of Tenacibaculum litopenaei. NCBI lineage: Bacteria > Pseudomonadati > Bacteroidota > Flavobacteriia > Flavobacteriales > Flavobacteriaceae > Tenacibaculum > Tenacibaculum litopenaei. Next base: position 96,703 of record NZ_CAZEQT010000002.1, on the reverse strand, counting down.
CAAAGGAACCCTTTACAAAAAACGTACGCTACGTGAGTAAGGAGGAAGCTGCGAAGGCCTACAAAAGAGATTTAGGAGAAGATTTTATTAAATTTTTAGGTGACAATCCGTTAAAAAATGGATTCGACATTAAACTAAAAGCAGCTTTTGTTACCCCTGAAGAAATGCTGCGTATTGAAAAGAAGTATCAAAAGAACAAGTTTGTCGCAGATGTCAACTACGATAAATTACTCGTAACTCAGCTGACTAAAAACATCAAGCGCATCAGTTTTTGGCTACTTATTTTAAGTGGTTTCTTTGGGCTTGTCGCTATTATTCTGATCAACAGTTCCATCCGATTAGCCATTTACTCAAAGCGTTTCAACATCAAAACCATGCAAATGGTTGGAGCTACCAAGCGCTTTATCCGCAAACCATTTATTTGGCAGAGCATCAAATTGGGGCTTATCGGAGCTTTGGTAGCCTTGGTATCGCTATTTATTGTCATTTATTACGTGGATGACTACGTTCCTACATTGGCCTTAACGAAAGATTACACAGCCCTTGCTTATGTTACAGGGGGCGTATTACTGACCGCTTTTTTTATCACTTGGATCAGTACCTTCTTTGCCACACAACGATTCTTAAACTTACAAACGAACGACTTATACTACTAAGCCGATTCGCTTAAAACTCATACCATGAAAAACGAAAACAACAATTCTAAAGAATTTTTATTCGGAAAACGCAACTATACCTTTATGCTTATCGGTTTGGCCGTTATAGCGCTGGGATTCATACTGATGGCAGGTGGCGGTAGTGATGACCCCAATGTTTTCAATGAAGAACTCTACAGTTGGCGACGTATTCGCTTGGCTCCAACCCTAGTAATTATTGGATTGGGCATTGAAATTTATGCTATTTTAGCCAATCCTAAAAAATAAGCATGGATATATTAGAAGCGATCATCCTTGGATTGATTCAAGGATTGACAGAATTTTTACCCGTCTCTTCCAGCGGGCATCTCGAATTAGCAAAAGCCTTGTTTGGCGATCAATCCGTACCGCAGGAGAGCTTGACGTTTACCGTGGTACTCCACGCAGCCACAGCACTCAGTACCATCGTTATTTTCCGAAGGGAAATAGCTCAGATATTTAAAGGACTGTTCCAGTTTACCTGGAATGATGAAATGAAATTTTCATTGAAAATTATCATTTCAATGATTCCGGCGGTTATCATCGGATTGGCATTTGAGGAAGAACTCGAAAGTTTTTTCAGCGGAAAAATATTGTTAGTAGGTTGTATGTTACTCGTAACTGCTGCCCTTCTTTTGTTAGCTGACAAAGCGAAAAACACTTCGAAAAATGTCACTTTTAACAACGCGGTGGTTATTGGTATTTCTCAAGCCATTGCCATGTTACCGGGAATATCGCGTTCTGGAGCAACAATTTCTACCTCCGTATTACTCGGAATCGACCGTACCAAAGCTGCTCGATTCTCATTTTTAATGGTGGTACCCTTAATATTAGGAAAAGTAGCCAAGGACCTCTTAGGGGGTGATATCAATTTTAGTGACACCTCAGTAACTCCATTGGCCGCAGGCTTTGTTGCTGCTTTTGTATCGGGAATACTAGCCTGTAACTGGATGATTGCCTTAGTAAAGAAAAGTAAATTATCATATTTCTCAATTTATTGTGCTATAGTTGGTAGTATCGCTATAGGATATGCTTTATTTATGTAGATGACTTTAGAAGAATTTAAAAACGGAAAAGTTTTACTTATTGACAAACCTTTGGAGTGGACCTCATTTCAGGCGGTAAACAAATTGCGCTGGCACATAAAGAAGCGCTTCAATATTAAAAAAATAAAAGTGGGGCACGCGGGGACTTTAGATCCTTTAGCTACTGGCTTACTGATTATTTGTACGGGAAAACAAACAAAAAACATCGAAACTTACCAAGGACAAATTAAAGAGTACACCGGTACGATTACCTTGGGGGCTACCACACCGAGTTACGATTTGGAAACCGAAATTGATCAGGAATATCCCACAGCACACCTTACAGAAGCAATGTTGCACGAAGTAACCCAACAATTTTTGGGTGTTATTGCTCAGAAACCACCAATTTTTTCGGCGATAAAAAAGGATGGTAAACGCTTGTACGAACTGGCAAGAGCTGGTAAAACTACCGAGATCAAAGCTCGTTCTATTGAAATCCAAACCTTTGAACTCACTAGCATCAATTTACCTGAGGTAAACTTTAGAGTCGTTTGTAGCAAAGGAACTTATATTCGTTCGTTAGCCCACGATTTTGGGCAAGCCCTCCAATCTGGGGCGCACTTATCAGCATTGCGAAGAACCAAAATAGGTGATTTCTCTGTTGATGATGCTACGAGTATCGACGGCTTTGTAAGCGCATTGGACGCTACAGCCCCCACAGAAGAAAACGATTGATTGCCTTCATGGCCATAAAAAAGGAACACCTAGCACAAACGTACTAGGTGTTTTTTTATATACTATGCTGGGCTATTATACCCAATACATTAAACTGGTCACTAAGGCTACTACTACGGCGCTAAAAATACCGAACTGCAATTGTTGTTGTTGGCGTTGACGTGCCAATTGTCGCTTAAACTTTTCTCTGAATACCAATAGCTTTTCTCGAGGTACCGGTCGAAACTTCAAGGCTATCTTTTTGGTGTTTTTCCCTAAGAGTTTCCTAGACGTTAAGCCTAACAAATCGCGTTTACGGGATCTAAATTTACTACTACTAATGGTCGTTAATATTCCTAAGGTTCTTCTTCTTTCCATGATTACATTGTTTTCCTATATGACGACCAAAAAACAAAAATGTTACAATCGCCTTTTTGGAATAGTTTTTGTAAAACTAGGAAAAACAACAAATTACATGAAAAAACTACTACTCGCTATCACCTTACTTTTCAGCTATTATCAGGTCAACGCACAAGATTTAAAGGGCAGTCCATTCTTCAGTGCTTCACTGGGAACCACCTTAGGCATCAACCAAGAATACGATGCTGATGACGACAGTAGCGGGACACTTATCGAACCGAAATCGATACTTTTACGCACTTCGGTAGGTTATTATTTTGACGATCGTTGGGCCGCCAGTTTTAACCTGGGATACGATCATCACTTCAGTTACTCCATCAATGCAATTCCGATGTTTGGAAGTTTGCGATACCACCTCAGCCACCAAGAAAGTAGCGCGGTATTTGTCGAGGCGAGTTACGGTCAGATGTTTCGTCTTTCGCATCGCTTCTCGAACGGGAATTACTATCGATTTGGATTGGGCTTTATGTCCTTAAGTTCACACAGTGTAGATGGGTTCGTCCGCATCGACTATCACCGAAAAATGATTGCAGGCTTCAAAAACGGCTATTTAGACAGTCTTTCCATAAGTATTGGATTTACACTATTTTAAGCGCAACCACTACAAAAATCGACTATACCAACTTTCAGTAATAGGCACTTCCCAATACGTATCAAACTCGTATTTGTTTTGCACTAAGTTATCGAAAACCACAGTTTTTGAAGATACCGACTTGTCTTTCAACAATTTTTTAAAGGCTTTGACATCTTTGTATTGCACAAAATCACCTTGCTTAAAACAAACGTTCATCTTGTCCATCAACACGAGTTCGTACGTTTGTTCTAGCCCCAAAATAAAGCTAACCTGTGCATCGATATCGGCATTGGTTAACACGGCTTGCTCATCGGCAAAAAACACGATAAAACGCTGGTACTCCAAGCTAAAAGACGCTTTGAATTCTGGGTCTTCTGCTTTCCAGCCGTCTACGAAGTTGCGCAACTTTTCGTTCAACGCCTCCAATTCCTGCGGGTAAAACTTTCTACTCGCTGGGTATATCCACACCTTTGCGTCTTCGGTTAACGTATCTTTAGTAACAAACATCTGATAAATTTTTGGCAAAGATACCAAAAGAAAAATCCGTTTAAACAAAATGTTCAAACGGATTATCAACTTTTAATTCTAATTATTAGCTCAATAATGATAGTAAATCTCCCTCGGTATTCCTACCCTTATTTTTGTTGTACCAAATTTGCAAATCTTTTTTGAATTCTGCATCCAATTTGCCATTTTTTTCTTTGTAATCTAAAACCATAGCCGTCGCTTCAGAAGGACGTGGCCCCCAAGTACCAATTACATTTTTATCGGCATCCAGGGCTATGAGTTTTGGGATGGCTCGGGCACCGTTGGTCAAAAAAGCATCCATCAACGCCGGGTGCTCATCGCGAAGCACGAGTTTTAAATCAATTTGCTCGTTTTCTTCAGCCAATTTATTAATCACAGGTAAATTTTGAGCTGCATCACCACACCAACCTTCTGTAAGGACCAACCACGTGCGTTGTTCCTCTAAAGCCTTCACTTGCGTTTTCGCCTCTTCAGAAATCTTAATAGTTTTGTCCAAACGCTTCATGCGCTTGTCGTTCAAAGTGCTGTAATTCAACAAATCGTCCGACTGGTTAACTCCTGTCGATTTTCCTTCCTGAATTAAATCGTGAACTAAGGTTCTATACGTCTCGTAAGACATGGCGTTTTGTAAGCTATTTTCTATAATTTCTTTCATGACTCTTGTTTTTGCAAAAGTAACGAGGAAGTACAAACTACAACGTTACTTAGGTTACACTATAGCTTAGACGTACTTTTTTAAAATACTTACGACCACAAGTCTTTATTCGCTTTTAAGTTCTCGATGATGTCTTTTGTCATGGCACTCAAATCGTACTCATGGCGCCAACCCCAATCTTTACGAGCCTGGGTATCGTCGATGATATCGGGCCAAGAGTCCGCAATATCTTGACGGAAATCCGGAGCGTAGCTCATTTCGAATTCAGGAACGTACTTTTTAATCTCTTCAGAAATCTCTTTCGGAGTAAAGCTAATAGCTGCCAGGTTATACGAGGTACGCACTTTGATCTCTTCAGGGGCAGCTTGCATAATTTTTACCGTAGCATCAATAGCATCTTCCATATACATCATTGGCAATCGTGCGTCTTCTTTCAAGAAACACTCAAACGATCCTTTTTTAAGCGCCTCGAAATAGATGTCTACAGCATAGTCTGTAGTTCCTCCTCCGGGCAAGGTTTTCCAACTGATGATTCCTGGATAGCGAATACTTCGAACGTCAACACCGTATTTATCGTGGTAATAGTTACACCAGTGTTCTCCGGCTACCTTACTAATTCCGTATACCGTTGATGGCTCCATCACAGTTTGTTGCGGTGTGTTCATTTTTGGAGACGTACTCCCAAAAACGGCCATAGAACTTGGCCAATACACCTTTTTAATCAATTTTTCTTTCGCCAACTCCAAAACCGCCAACAGGGAAGTCATATTTAAATCCCATCCTTTCAACGGATATTTCTCTGCAGTTGCCGATAGCATGGCTGCCATTAAATACACGTCAGTGACCCCGTATTTTTCGACAACTTCTTGAATATTTTCTTTGTTAGTAGCATCTACAATTTCAAATGGGCCGGATTCCATCAACGCTGCACTGCCTTCTCTAATATCAGATGCGATTACTTGTTGATTTCCGTAAATAGCTCGCAACCTTTCCGTTAGAGCTACTCCAATTTGGCCACAGGCCCCAATGATAAGTATAGTCTCACTCATTATTAATAATTCAAAAATATAGGCATACAAAAGTATTAAATTTAAGAATTCACAAAAGAAAAAACGCAATTTTTAACTTTTAATAAAGAAGAAGAGTCAGATACTTCTTTGGCTTATCTCCTAAAATAAAGTACCTTTACCACCATGAAAACATTAGTGAAACTTCCCTATATCCTCGGTCTTTCGACCCTTTTTGTAACGAGTATTTCTTGTGAAGAAAAAAAGACTGCTCCGCAAACGAAAACCGTTGTCAAAACCGGATTTAAGCAATTTCACAATTACAAGGTAAAACCTCTTAACGACGCCAATTTACAGCGTATCAAACACTGGAAAGAGTTTAAAGATTTGCAGGAATTTTTGGCTGTGTACAACAAAATTTCAGCCCGCGAGGCACTCGACAATGCCCTGGAACTCAAAAGTCTTACAAAAATGGCCAAGGACAGTAACCGAATCGACGCTTTGCAAACCCGTGCATTTAAAGCGAGAATTAACGTTTTTGAAAACGAAGTATTGCGCTTGGTTGACATGACGTACATCCCAGCCATCTCTTCGGGAGAAGTTAACAAGCAAATCAGCGCTGTTGTGAATACCTACAACAGTATGGCCTCTAAAATTGAACATACCTATAAAAAGCAAGACTTGGATAAAACGGTGAAGCTCGACAGCGTTTTCAATAGAATGCAGTAATTAATCGAGTTCCAGTAGGGCTCGGTTAATCAAACTTGTTTCGTAGCCTCTGTACTTCAGAAAATCAAATAGTTTTTTTCTGCGTTTAAACGGATCTTCCTCACGAAGACTCTGTTGTTTTTTGGCCACCAACTCAAACAAGGTTTCCTCGTACTCCTCCGCATCGATTTCTCGGAGCGCTACTTTTATTAAATACGAAGAGATATCCCTGAACTTAAGCTCTCGTGTAATGCGGTCTCTTCCCCATTTTTTTATGCGAAACTTTCCGCGGGCAAAACTCTTAGCAAAGCGTTCTTCATTTAAAAACTCATGGCTTAGCAAATGTAATAATATGTGTTCACGTGCCTCTGGAATCAGTTGGTATTGTATCAATTTCTGCTCTACCTCTTTATGGCAGCGATCTTGATACACACAGTACTGTTCCATTTTGCGTTTGATTTCCTCAACCGTATACACTTTTCTATGCATGCTCTAAAATTTTGCTGGGCAAATATAGTAGGATTCCGACAATTATTTGAGTCGGTCTAAAAAGGCCATGGCCCGTTCTTTATAACTCGCTCCGATCGGAATTTCCACGGCGCCCACTTCTATATCGTGCAAGGTAAAAGCAGTAATTTTTTGTGTATTGATCAGGTATGAACGGTGCACACGTAAAAAGGTTGTTGCTGGCAATTCGGCTTCTAAGCTGCCTATTTTATACTTAGACAATACCTTTTTACCGTCTTCCAGATACACTTTTACATAATCTTTTAGACTTTCTACATATACGATGTGATCCAGTAAAATCTTGTGAAATTTTGTCCCTGACTTTAAGAGTATATACTCTTTTTCCGCTGCTGTCGTTGCCGAAGGTAACACCGTCGCTTCTTTTCTAATAAACCGATCAACAGCCTTTACAAAACGTTCAAAAGTAATGGGTTTGAGAAGGTAATCAACAGCTTCCAATTCATAACTTTCAAAAGCGTATTCTCGGTAGGCCGTGGTAAAAATTGTTTTCGGTGGATGACGGAGTGTTTTTAACAACTGCAACCCTGTCATAGACGGCATTTTAATATCTAAAAACAACAGATCAACCTTTTGGGTACTGATGATTTCAAAGGCTTTCATCGCTGTCGAACAGGTAGCAATGACCTCCAAGCGATCTATTTTACTGATGTGATTTTTCAACAGCTCTTGAGCCAAAGGCTCATCGTCGACAAGCAAGCATTTTATCTTCGTCATTAATGGTCAATTTTTACGGTGAGTACTACTTCAAAATACGAACGATCAACGGTGATATCCAACTCATAAGCTTCAGCGTAAACTAAATCGAGTTGTTTGGTAATATTAGTTAATCCAATTCCCTCTTCCTTGGCTTGGTATCCGAGGGGAATAGAATTTTTAATCCGAAATACAAACTCGTCATCGCCAACCTCGGTGTGCATGTGTATGCTCGGGGCTCCGCTATCTTCCCCAGCGCCGTGTTTGAAGGCATTTTCTACCAAAGATAGTAAGATTAACGGAGGAATTTCAACATCTCCGCTGAGCTGCTCGGAAGTTTCTATTTTTAGACGTTCGTCATAGCGCAAACGCTCCAAACTTATATAGTTGGCAATCAACTGCAACTCATCAGAAAGCAATACCCAATTTCCAGAGCACTTGTACAATACGTGATCCAAAATTTCAGAGAGTTTCCCTATAGACTCAGCAGTATTCGGTGCATTACTCAGGGCCAGCGTATAGATGTTATTGAGGGTATTGAACAAAAAATGAGGATTGAGTTGCGCTTTGAGCATTTTTAATTCGTTGCGCGCCTTTTCTTTACTGAGTTCCAAATCGCGCTCCTTTACCTTTTTGTATTCTCCGAAGTATTTAACCAACAAAAAAAACACCACTCCTGAGTAGAGTGCCGGGATGTAGCCGTGTAATAATTTTTTCCAATCTGTTAAAATCTCCCAAACGGGTTCTTGTACAAAGGGAGGTGTTCGTACCAGCGTTTCGCCGACGTGCACTACCATGATGCGTTCAACGACACTAAACGCGTACGTACCGAGGATAAAAAACAAAACGGTGAGGAGATAGCGGCGTTTCCACAGGTAATTCGGAATTACCCAATAGGCAAAGAAATACGAAGCTCCCACTTGGCCCACAATAATGCAACAGTACATCACGGCAATTTCAAAAGGGCTTTCTCTGCTGTATACCAACTCTTTCGGAATCATTAACAACAAGATTCCCAACCAAAACAAACTGTGTTTTACCCAACGGGGTTGCTCAAAAAAAAACCGCAATATTTTATCTATAGTACTCATGGTGGCTAAAGATACGCAAGGAGTATCAAACGGTACCAAAAATCGACCAACGAGAAAAAATCGCTCCCAAATGTAACCTCTCCGTCGCCCAATACGTCCATTGAGTACACTTTTAGTAAACGTCGACTTTTCTAGGGTATTTATCGATTACACAATTTACAGCGTGCATTTTATTGCACATTTGAGCATTCACTAATAACAGAAGCATGAAAAAAATAATAGCAGCCTTTTTAGTATTGACACCAATACTCCTTTGGAGTCAAGTAACTCTGCGAGGAAAAGTTGTAGAAAAGAACAGCCAGCAGCCCTTAGAATTTGCTACGGTGATTTTGAGCAATCCTACACAACCTCAACAGCTCACCGGAGCTACCACCGATCAGCAAGGACAATTTTCACTGAAAGCCCGTCCGGGTACTTATACCCTTCGGGTAGAATTCATCGGATTTAAAACCTATGAACAAACTAATTTTGTATTGAAAAACTCACAGCAACTGCCTACCATTTCACTGCGTGAAGACGCTACTGCCTTGGATGAAGTTGAAGTCATTGCCGAAAAGTCAACTACGGAATACAAGCTCGACAAGCGCGTGTTCAACGTCGGTAAAGATCTCTTGTCAAAAGGAGGCTCTGTCAACGACATTTTAAACAATGTTCCATCGGTAAACGTCGATGTAGAAGGAGGCATTAGTTTGCGAGGAAATCCCAATGTTCGCATCCTCATCAACGGAAAACCCTCGGTACTTACCAATAACAACGGACTGGAACAAATACCTTCAGAGAGCATCGAAAAGGTAGAGGTCATCACCAATCCATCTGCAAAATACGATGCAGAAGGTACCGCCGGGATCATCAATATCATTCTGAAAAAAAATAAAAAAGGAGGATTTGGAAGTTCTTTGCAACTCAACACTGGAATTCCTGACAATCACGGTATCAATTACAATATCAACTACAAGCAAGATAAATTCAACTTGTTTTCGAACCTGCGCTATCGTCATATGGGTTTTAACGGATACAGCTCTTTGAACCGAACCGATTTTGTAAACGGTACGCCGAACTCCTACCTAGACCGCCTTACCTCAAACAGGACAGACTACCGCGTTTTTAACTTGTACTTGGGTAGTGATTACTACATCAACGACAAAAACACCCTGACCTTAAGCTATTACCACCGTTCCAATGTTATCAAAAACAAAGTAGATTACGACATTCAACTCCGCGATGCCAACAGGCAGGTAACACAGTCGTTTGCCAATACAGAAAACTACCGCGAACCGCAAAAAGCCAACCAACTCGAAATCAATTACGTGAAAGATTTTGACAAAAAAGGACAAAAGCTGACGGTAAACTTTCAGTTTGACTGGTGGAACGACGACGAAAACGAAATCGTATTTGAGCGTCAATTGCTCCCCACTGCCGTACAAAGTAGTTTGAGCACACGCGATATTGAAAGTAGTCAGGACTTTTTGTTTCAATCGGATTTTAGACTCCCCGTGCACAAAAAATCGCATATTGAAATGGGAATCAAAGGAGAGGTCCGATTTATCGATAGCGACTATACGGTCAAAGACAACAATATCGTTCTCGACCGATTCACCAATTTACTGGAATACCACGAAGGTATTTACGGGGCCTATATCCAATATGGAAATCGCGAAGGGAAACTTCAATATTTATTAGGACTTCGCGCGGAGCATTCCAATACAGGGAGCACGGATAGAAAGGGCGCTTTTGAAACAGACAAAAAATACACCAACCTATTCCCTACTGTGCACTTAACCTATAATTTCAGCTCGAGTAACAACCTGCAATTGAGTTATAGTAGACGTATTCGCAGACCTCGATTTTGGCAACTCAATCCTTTTGGTGGATATACCGATCGCCGTAACTACCGCATTGGTAATCCGGACTTAAACCCAATGTTTACCAATTCGTTTGAACTCGGTAGCTTAAAGCGTTGGAAAAAGGTGACCATCAACCCTTCGGTATACTTTCAGCACACGACCAATTTATTCGAAACCCAGGTATTTATAGCCGCAGATGGTGCCCTAGTATCCAAACCTGTAAACTCAGGAACTGAAGATCGACTAGGAGCTGAACTTACCCTGCGTTACTCTCCGTTAAAATGGTTGCGATTGTCAAGTGAAATTAACTACTTCGGCTTTCAACAGCGCGGGCTTTTTAACACAAAAGACCAAGTTTGGACCGCTCGACTCAATGCAAGAATGCGTTTTAAAACTTTTTCTATGCAATCGAGTGCCAACTATCAAGGAGCGCGAAAAAGCGGACAAATCCTCACCAAATCAAACTATGCCGTCAACATCGGTGCCAGCCAAGATTTGTGGGGTGACAAGGCCTCTGTAAGTCTGAATGTCAACAATATTTTTGATTCCAGAGCTGCCCAGCGTTTGATTACCGGCGAAAATTACACCAGTCAAACCTTTACCCGACGTATGGGAAGAACGACGTCACTGAGCTTTATATATCGCTTTAACAGAACTAAAAAAGACCGTGATCGACTTCCTGATTAAGCCTCTATCCGGATGGATAAGGCTAATTTAAACAACGTACACTTGCGTAATTGTCCCCCAATAAACACGAAAAAGGTCCGAGGAATACTCGGACCTTTTTATTAACAAATTAATCAACTATTATAAGCTACGTAACCACATTTTAAACTTAGTAGTTAAGTAGAATAATATCGGTACTACAATTAGCGTTAGGAAGGTCGCTACGAATAATCCGTAAATTACCGTCCACGCTAAAGGCCCCCAGAAAATTACGTTGTCTCCTCCCATATAAATATGTGGATTCAATTCTGTTACTAGGGTAAAGAAGTTTATATTCAGTCCGATTGCCAAAGGAATCAATCCTAAAATCGTGGTAATTGCCGTCAATAATACAGGACGTAAACGCGCTTTTCCTCCACGGATAATAGCCGCTTTTAAATCCTCCACAGGAACATAAGCATCTTCTGGCATGTTTTGCTCCACCTTGCGACGATCAATTAACAGCTGGGTATAGTCTAATAATACCACCCCGTTGTTTACTACAATCCCGGCAAGCGAGATAATTCCCATCATGGTCATCATAATAACGAATGATGATCCTGAAGCTACAATTCCTCCAAATACTCCAATCAAACTCAAGAAAATAGCAATCATAATAATCGCTGGTTTTGACACCGAGTTAAACTGGAAAATTAAGATTAAGAAAATCAATCCAAGTCCTGAGAAAAAAGCTCCCATTAAGAAGGTCATCTGCTTGTTTTGCTCTTCAATTTGTCCGGTATAATCTACCTTAATATTCTTTGGCAGTCCTTCAAAACTCTTCATTTCTTCTTGAATTTTGCTCACAATAGCACTGGCATCAGTGTACCCTGGTGCTAAGGCTGAGTAGACCGTTACCACTCTTTTTAGCGCTTTGTGCTTAATGGCACTGTACCCAGAAGTGTTTCTTCCTTTTGCCACCGTAGACACAGGAATCGACTTCACCTGGCCACTCGCCATATCTCTAAAGGTAATGGTTTGGTTAAATACTACGCTCGGATTGTAGCGGTTGTCTTTATCAAAACGCACATAGATATCGTAATCTTCTCCGTCTTCTTTATACACTCCTGCTTTTGATCCGAAAATTGAATTTCGCAACTGCTGCCCTACTTGGAAGGCTTTTACCCCTAACTCTCCTGCTTTTTTCCTATCTACTTCCACCAACATGGTTGGTTTCGCCTTGTTAACATCTATCTTTAACTCTGCAATTCCAGGAATAGACTTCGTATTGATAAAATCACGCATTTTTTCTGCGGTTTCAATAAGCTCGTTGTAATCCTTTCCTTCCAATTCTATGTTAATTGGATACCCGGCTGGCGGCCCTACAGGATCTTTCTCTACTGAGATTAACAATCCAGGATATATTCCTTTTAAAGCATCGGTGATTTTTCGCTTCAACTCCTTACTATCGGCACCTTTTCGGTATTTATATTCACGCATCGATGCAACTATCTTACCACGGTGTGGCATTTCAGCTGTTGATCCACCGTCAGTTTGAGGATTCCCAGAACCAGCACCTACTTGGGCAATAGAACTCTCTACCAAGAAATTTCTATCTCCTTCCATATACTCCGGTCCATTCAAGATTTTGGTCACACGCGCTTCCAAATCTTTCATGATGGTATTGGTTTTTTCAATGTCAGTACCTTGTGGATACTCCACATATACAATTACCTGGTTGGGCGTATTGTCAGGGAAGAACTCTACTTTGGTTCTTTTGCTCGCTACAGATCCTCCAAATCCAATAAAAGAAACGATTAATAAGATAAACGTTACCACTGAGATAATAATAGGACGTGCACCTCGCAATGATATGGTAATCATACGCTCGTAGAAACGCTCCCATCTCGGTAGCACTCTACTTTGGAATCCATTGGCTAAAGGACGCATTACATAACGATACATCCAGAAATTTAGCGCTGCAAATATCATCAAGGTTCCTAGAGGTCGCATGCTACCTCCGAAAATAACGATCAAGATTCCGAGTACTCCTAAAATAACAGTTAAACGAATGATCTTTTTTAACGGCATTTCTTTATCCTCAATGGCCATGAATTGTGATACCATTACCGAGTTAAAGAAGATAGCCACAAACAACGACGATCCTAGTACCGCTGATAAGGTAATTGGGAAGTACTTCATAAACTGCCCCATGACTCCTGGCCACATTCCTAAAGGAATAAAGGCTGCTACCGTAGTTGCTGTAGAAATGATGATAGGAAAGGCGATTTCACCGATTCCCTTTTTGGCTGCCTCAATACGCGACATCCCTTCTTCTTCCATCAAACGATATACGTTTTCAACGACTACAATACCGTTGTCTACCAGCATTCCGAGTCCCATAATCAATCCAAAAAGAATCATGGTATTCATCGTGTATCCCGCCATGTTTAGTACCATTAACGACATAAACATCGACATCGGAATTGCAAACCCTACAAAGAGTGCGTTGCGCAACCCTAAGAAAAACATCAATACGGTTACTACTAAGATTACCCCAAAGATGATATTGTTTACCAAATCATCAACCTGACCGATGGTTTTTGACGATTGATCATTGGCAATAGTCACCTTTAAGTTACTTGGGAATACGTCTTTTTGTGCTTTTTTCACGATCGCCTGCACCTTTTCGGCAGCTTCAACCATGTTTTTACCCGTACGTTTTTTGACATCTAACATTACCACTGGCTCTCCAAATTCACGAGCATAGGTTGTTCTGTCTTTGTCTTTAAAGGTTACCTGGGCAATATCTTTTAAATAGATATGATTGCCACGCTCTACTTTTACCACAAAATTTTGCAATTCTTGTGGATCTTCGATTTCTCCCAATACACGGATGGTTCTACGTTGGCCACTGGCAATGATATTTCCTGCCGACATGGTCACGTTTCCTCCTTTGATAGCATTAATCACATCGTCAAAGCTCACTTTCGCCGCCATCATCTTATAGATGTCCACGGCTACCTCAACTTCTTTGTCCTCTGCTCCACGGATATCCGCTTTTTTAATTTCCTCTAGATCTTCAATTTCATCTTGTAAATACTCTGCAAAGTCTTTCAACTTGCGCACGGTATAATCACCTGAGATATTGATATTCAAAATGGGGGTTTCTTCCGAAATGTTTAACTCAAAAACATTGGGCTCTACTTTGGCACCGTTAAAGGTAGGCCAATCTTCTCCCGATACTTCTTCGTCAATTTCGTCTTTCACCTTTTGCTTTGCCTGTTCGATAGTGATACCGTCATCAAACTCAATAATAATCATCGATACATCTTCCTGAGATGTCGAGGTTATTTTTTTCATGTTACTTACCGTTTTCAGCTTGTCTTCTAACGGATCAGTAATCAGTTTTTCAATATCTTCCGCGGTATTCCCAGGGTAAATAGAGCTTACATAAATTTTGGTATCCTTGATTTCAGGGAAATTCTCACGAGGCATTCCGATAAATGCCGAGATTCCTGCGAACAAGATAATCGCCATCATTACGTAGATGGTTGTCTTGTTATTAATAGCCCAAGAAGATAATCCAAACTCCTTGTCTACTTTTTTATTTTGTTCGTTCATTCCTACTCTTATTTATTTTTTTGCGCTACATTTTTGGCAGCTAGGTTTAAGATTTGCACTTGCTGACCATTTTTAACACTTCTCGCCCCTTCTAATACGATTTCATCGTTGCTTTTGATTCCCGAAAGAATTTCAATCACATCTCCCTGTGTTTTTCCAGTGGTGATGATTACTTGTTTAGCAACACCTGTAGTTTTACCGGCCTTATTTTCGATGCTATCGACTACAAATACGTACTGCTCTCCTTTTCCATTTTCAGAGATGATGCTCTGTGGAATCAAAATTGCACTTGGATTGGTATAATCATTAATACGCAACTTCGCTGTTAAATTAGGCTTGATCGTACGGTCTTTGTTAGGCACAGCAACTTCTACTTTAAAAGTTCTGTTAGCAGGATTGATAAAGTTTCCGGCTTGACGCACGGTAGAGCTTACTGTCGTTCCTAAGATTGGGAACTCTACTTCTACCTTTTTTCCTTTCTTTACTGAAGAGATATAGCTCTCTGGCACATCCGTTTCGATGTACATATCTCCTAAGTTCACAACGCGGAATACCTCAGCACCAGGACCTGGAGCCACTACGGTTCCCTGCTCTTTAATAACGTCATCAACAATTCCTGTAAACGGTGCACGAATCACACTCTTCGCCAATTGTTCTTTCAATTGGTTTACAGATCTCATCGTTGTTTCGTAGGTTGTTTTCGCCTGTAAATACTGGATTTCAGAACCGATTTTTTGGTCCCACAATCTCTTTTGACGATCGAAGGTAGTTTTGGCTAAGGCCGCTTGTGCCTCTACCTGTGCTACTTGCTGACTCAAGCCACCGTCGTCGATTTTTGCCAATGCCTGTCCTTTTGCTACGCGCTGTCCTTCTTTCACATAGATTTTTACTAACTGACCTGGCATTTCAGGATATACGAGTACATTTTTCTTTGTTTGTACATTTCCTTGTAAATCTAAATAATGCACGAACTCGGTATTTACGGCCTTTTCGGTAGTAATCAAAGGCACTTTTTTATTGGTGTCTAACTTTGCAATCTCTGCACTTAACAATTTGATTTGCGAAGCTAGTTCTTGTTGTTTTTTATCTAACTCGTCCTTTTTAGTACGGATAGTTTTTAGGTCTTGTGAGTTTATTGCTGACTCCACTGATTGCTCTTTACTTCCACATGAAGCTAAAAGTGACGCTGTTACGATGATGGTTGCAATCTTTCTCATTAGTTGATTATTTAATAGGTATGTTTAATGCGTTTTCTAATTTTGCTTTTTTAGCAATCACTTCTAACATGGATTGCATATAGCCGTTTTGTTGTGAGTACAACTGATTTTGCGCTTGTAATAAATCAAAGCTCGACGACAATCCTTCAAAGAATTTCACCTGCTGCTTTTTTTCAATGCGCTCTGCTAAGCCTAAATTTTTCTTAGCGGTTTCATAATTTTCGATACTCAATTGGTATTCGCTCTTTGCCGATTCGGCTTGAAGGTTTAACTTCTGACGAATCTCTTCGCGTCTGATATCGGCATTTTCCAACTCGATACGAGCACGGGCTGTTTTTGAACGTCTCCCGAAACTGCTAAAGATCGGTACGTTTAAGCTCACCCCAAACATCGAATAGTCAAACCACTTCGATTTTGAACTAAAAAATTCAAATTCGTTTGAGTTTGCATTGGCTCCGTAGTTTACAAAGGCTGATAAGCTCGGTAAGGCCTTACTTTGCTCCAATCGCATTAACAAACGCTTGCTTTCACGATCGTTATCCGCCATGCGATAATCGATGTGCTTTTCTACGTCAAACACTTTGGTCAACAGGCTCAAATCGGTATTTGCCAGTACCAAACTATCGAGGTCATCGGTCAATACGAGTTGCTTTTCGATTTTATTTCCAAGAGCGATGTTTAGCATTTTGTACGAAATTGCCTTCATACGCTTGGCATTGTTTAAGTTGTTTTCAACATTCGCCAAGGTGATTTGCAATTGCTCTACATTTTCTAGTTCTGTTAATCCGTTGTCGTAGATTTTTTGGGTTTCGTCAAGGTTCTTTTGCAAGTTTTGACGGTTGTTTTCTAAGATCCCGATAGACTTTTCGATTAACAGTACGTTTCCGTAGGCATTGATTACTGCTTCACGCGTAGCCAAGGCTGTTTTTTCTTTGGATTGCTCCGAAATTTTCAAGTAGGTTCTTGCCGACTGCAGCCCTACCAAGTACGATCCGTCAAAAATTAACTGACGTAAGGTTACAGAGGCGTTCATGGTTTGCTTGGTTCCGAAGCGCACAGGCACAAAGGTTCCTGGTGCTCCTCCTGCTAATTCAGCTGGCAACAACTGTACTTGTTGCTTTAACCAGTTTTGGTAGTCTACCTTTCCATCAATTTGAGGCAATCCGATGGTAGTAGTTTCCCACTTTCGCTCTTTGGCTGCTTCAATATTTTTGGCTGCAATCTTGTTATCGTAGTTGTTTTTCAGTGCATAATCGATCGCATCTTGCATCGATAAATGCAACTCTTTTTGCTGTGCAAACACCCCGCACGATAAAAAGAGTATAAATACATGGAAAATGTATTTCCTCATCGCTTATTTGTTTTGATTTATGATTTTTAATTGTTTTTCTAGCTCCGCTAATCCCTTTTCTGTGGCTATTGCCCTGATATGATATTCTAAAATTTCGTATTCAATACGCAAAACTTCCTGCATGTGTTGACTGTACAACTCGCTTTCAAACACACCGAAAATCAAGGTAAAGTAAAAGTTCCCTACCAATTCTATATTGATAGAAGGACGGTATAGGCCCTGTTCAATTCCTTTTTCAAGGTTGTCTGCATTGCAATCTTTAAACATGCACACCTCTCGGTCCATTAAATCTTGGTACGTCTCCGGGTAGTACTTTTTTAACTGGTACATGGGAGAGGTTTTGGCATTTTTAAACATTTCCTTAAAGATAGCTTTAATTTCGAACTCCTCCTCTATCGCATTGAAATCCTGATCTTTAATATTTAAAATTGTTTTATCAATCGCCTGCTGAACAGCACCGGTTGCCGCGGCTACTAAATTTGCCTTGTTCGAAAAATACTTGTACAAGGTCTTTTTAGAAATCCCCAGCTCACGTGCTATATCATCCATCGTCACACTTTTGAACCCTAAGGTCAAAAACATTTCTCCTGACTTTTCTAAAATTTTATCTCTCATAATCTGGGCAAAGGTAGTGCAGGAAACTTTAGAAACAAAAAAAGTTTCCATAGTTTTAATTATTTTTTAACATTCTGGTATGGTGTAGCTATTTGTTTACCTTATTTTTACAAAAAATTTGAAATTTGGACTTACTACAATATCAATCAGACTTTTTAAAATATTTAGCCGCTCAGAATTTCACTAGAGAACCTAGAAACCTCTATGAACCTGTCGATTACATCTTGCAATTAGGCGGAAAACGCCTGCGTCCCGTATTGACCTTGATCGCCGCGGATTTGTTTTCGGGAAGCTATGAAAACGCCCTTCCGGCGGCCTTAGCCGTAGAAGTTTTTCATAATTTCACCTTGGTACACGACGACATTATGGACGATGCTCCCCTGCGACGTGGTAAGGAAACTGTACACGAAAAATGGGATATCAATACCGGAATTTTATCGGGAGATGCCATGCTCATTTTAGCGTACCAGTATTTTGAGAATTACGAGCCTGTAGTGTTTCAGAAGTTAGCGAAGTTGTTTAGTAAAACAGCCTTGGAAGTGTGTGATGGTCAGCAGCTAGATGTGGATTTCGAAACCCGTAACGACGTAGAGATATCGGAATACATCGAGATGATCCGTTTAAAGACTTCTGTATTGGTAGGTGCCGCCCTAAAAATGGGAGCTATCGTTGCCAATGCCGATGAGGAAGCCGCTGCCCATATTTATAATTTTGGAGTAGACCTCGGTATTGCCTTCCAGCTACAGGACGATTATTTGGATACTTTTGGTGATCCGGAGAGTTTTGGAAAACAGGTAGGTGGTGATATTATCGAGAATAAGAAGACGTATTTGTATTTAAAAGCCTTAGAGGTAGCTTCACCAGCAGACAGCGAGGCCTTGCTAGCCTTGTACAATACCGACGAGGTTGCCAAAGAAACTAAGGTTACAGAGGTCAAAGCTATTTTTGAACGCAATAACATCCCTGCACTCACGCAACAACTCATTGAAGATTACACGAATAAGTCGTTTGAACATTTGACCAAGCTGGATTTACCGGCCAAAGCAACCGACGGACTGCGCGCTTTTGGCGTACAGCTGATGAGCAGAAAAGTATAAAAATTACTTGGGTATTTTAAAAAAGTTTTTATCTTTGCACACCCAAAATCACAGGTCCTATAGCTCAGTTGGTTAGAGCACCTGACTCATAATCAGGGGGTCCATGGTTCGAGCCCATGTGGGACCACTAGTAAAATCAAAGCTTTGAGAGGTTAAAAACTTTCAAAGCTTTTTTATTTGCACTCAATTTGCACTCACATAAACCAAAATAAATCACTTGCCTTCAAACGTTTAAAAAAACATAAATTATATTCTAGACTGAGAATATTTTTTTAAAAAACTTGACATATCACGGATGAGTATGATATAATTCACGTATTCAATAATCTTAAAAGGTAGATTTTTACCGATCATTCTCCGATACCATTTCCCAAAATTCATAGAACTGTTTATTAAAACGCCCTAATCTTTCCTCTAATTCATTAGCGACACAGGTATGGACGTTTCCATCAGGAAGGAGTTTTTGCAAGGCAAGCATTAAACCATTTATCTGGATTAACTCTTTTTCTAATACATGGAGTTTTTTATAAATTGTTGAAATATCAAATTCTTTCATTACATCACCCAAACTGTTTTTGCAATCACGCGCTCTTCTGACCCAATAATATCGAGGTAAATCGCAGTGGTTTCCAAATCACAATGTCCCAACCATTTTTAAACCAAGGTAATCGGTGCTTTTTGTACAGCATTCACCGCATAACCATGACGTAGAGATTTAGAGCTGCCTCGTACACAATCAATTTCAGCCTCAACCATAATCGCCTTTACATACCGTGATGCGGTGCGCAGTGAAAAACACCACAGCTTTTGTGGGCATTGGGCAGCATGTAGGTTTTGGGGGAACATCTCCAAATCCTCTAATAAAAAATCAGCCAAATGGATTTCTCTAAACACACCCCGACGTCTTTTTTTCAAGGTTTCCAGCACAACGGTTTTGTTGGAAAAATCCAAACGATCGACGGTCAAATTATGAATTTCAGAGATACGTGCGCCCGTATAAAAAAGCAATTGGCAAAACAGTTTTATATGTACGGGTTTGTTTTTGGTACACGCTAAAAACCTACGGAGTTCCGCTGTGTTTAAATATTTACGTTTTCCGTTTGCATCATGTAGTGAAAGGTTTGATTTATACATTATTGTTCGTCTTTAATTATAAAAGTTCATTGTCCGATTATTAGATATATTCGGACAATTTTTCAAATAAAAAAGATGTTTTTTTCTGGTTTTAGTGAAAAAAGGGCTTTTTAACGCTCAAATTTTTCTATTTCTAGGGCTAGGCACTCCTTAAACACCCTCATAATGGCAGAGCATATCTAATTTTCAGACACGTTTAGCAGATTAAGGGAAAAAGTTTTTAAAAACTTGGGCTTACACCCCGCCTTAGTGCTGAAATAAACACCATTAAAATTTCAAAAATGAACAAAGAACAAAATGAAGGTGGTTTCTTCGAGAACATCTTAATGCTCCTAGGCGGAATATCAGGAGCAATATTTGGGTACAATCACGGTGAATTTATCGGACTTATTATTGGTGCACTTATACTGGGTGCTATTGGGCAGTTCGTGGGGCAGCTCGCCGATACCATTTTTAAACTGATCTTTATTGTCGCCATCATACTTCTTAATAACACCATCAGAATTCCGGTCTAGAGTTTTATTAGATCAACTTTAGAAACCATTTTCTCATAAAAAAAATCATCATAAAAAACGAGAGAACATATGAAATTTAAAAAACAAACCTTAGTCTTAAGCCTGATTGCCGCAAGTGTGTTTGGTACAAACACATACGGACAAAATAAAAACACGTACAAATCAGATAGCTTGACCTACGAAGCAAAAATGAAAAAAGTGAATGCGGAGCGTACGTTTATTTTTAAAGCCGCGCGTTACACCAAATTATTCCCTGAACTCGGTATAACAGTGATGCACGGTAGAAAAAACACCGAGGATTTTAATATCTTTAAAGATAGACTTTCTACAAAATTAACAGAGAAAGGCATCCCCCATAAATTCTTCATTGAAATTACAGATGAAAAGACAGGGTATGCTTTTGCTTATTTTGTTAACGGTCGTCAAAATGGTATTTTTAATGTAGAAGAATTTGTTGCCATGCTACCTGAAGCTGTACGTGATTTTAGAAAAGCACACCCAAAAGAAAAACTACAAACATTGGAACGTTAGAGTTAGAAGTTCAGCTTAATCTCAGATATTTTATTTACTGAATTTTCTACTTGTTGGCTGTAATCAGTATTTGAAAAATCTTCCATCTCAACTTTTTGATTTTGATTTTCAATCTCCAATGCGGCTTCAACAAAATTGGTTTTTCCAACTTCGTTGTTGAGGCGTGCATAAGCAGCCAAACGATCTTGCTTACTTAAACTTTGATCATTATAGATCTTATTGGCTTGCTCTTGTAAATCATGATAAAATTTTTCACCCTCTTCTAATTTGACAAAGCTTTGATCTAAAGTGTCAATTTGTTCCAGATTATCAATTTTAATCTCAATTAAAACCCTATAATAATCCGCCGATGTAGCATTTTCTAGGATGGATTTCCCTGCGCTTTCTATCACTTTATTAGCTTGTTGAACATTTAATTCTCCACCATCTTTTACCTCTTGTAATAGATCGTCAATATCATTTAAGCGGTTAGCACGTTCCTCCCATTCATCACGATTTTTTTGCATTGCTTCATGAATAGCATCTAAATTAGCATCTATTTCATTTATTAAATCTAAATATACTTTTTCAAGTTCACTTAATAACAGTTCTCGGTTTTTCTCTTTTTTCTGCGTAACCTCATCTTTATTACGTTTGCTCATTTCACTAGCTATAGTTCCAGCAAACAAACCAGAATGACTGCCCGATAATTCACCCTGGAATCTATTAAATTTACGTTGCTCTGTATTTTGATCTGACATTATACCCTCAAATCAGAAAGTCTATGTTTTGCTTTATAATTGTATTATTTAGAGGTTAATTTTTAGTAAAAACATCCCTCTTTAAAAAAGAAAATCGTTTGGTTGAAACGATTTCACATACATATGCATACATTTTTCGTCAACTAAGATTTTCTTAAATATCAACCCCAAAACTATTGCTCTTCTTTATGGGTAATAGCTTCGAGTTCTTAATCTAGAGCATTGCATTTCTCATTTTTTCAATCGTTATATACTTAATGAAAGGAGACTCCAATATGAGTCACATATTCTATGGAACAATTGTTTCTAAAATTTCTAATCACTTTTTCGAAAATCCAGATCACATAGCCATGATCTCCAACACTATGGATGGCTATGAAAACACCATTTGGACAACCTGTAACGAGGCTTCTAGGGTTTTTCATGATCTAATGAACATTATTGACGATGTGGAAATTGATTGGGACTTAGCAGTAGATGAATATGCTGAAGCTATTCTTAATCAACTTATAATTGGGGAGCGATCAAATACATTAGACTTAATTGCCATCGCTTCCAAAGTCATTCATAACTGCCTATAATTTCTATCAAGGAGTGTAAAATATGGGTAAAGAAATACAAAAAACAATTCCTCAAATTGAACTGACATACCGACATAAAATCAAAACTAAAAAATTACCAAAAGTTCAAAAATCCAGTGATGTTTATAAAATTTTACGAGAGCATTGGAATAACGACACTATTAATCTAAAGGAAGAATTTAAAATCATGGTTATTGATAGAAATTCTGATGTTTTAGGCATTTCAACAGTGGCTACAGGAGGAATTAATGAAGTGGCTGTTGATTTAAGATTGATTTTTGCAACGGCCATTTTAGCTAAAGCAAGCGGTATTGTTGCCGCACATAATCATCCCAGTGGCAACCTGACACCTAGTAAAAGCGACTTGGCTCTAACAAACAAAATAGAACATATATGTAAGCTGCTTGAAATTAGATTTCTGGATCATCTAATTATTACTGACACTAATTATTGTTCTTTATCTGATGAATGTTTGATGGGTATATAGTCATGAATCCATTCTACACGCTACAAAACTTAAAGTATGATATTAACCTGATTAACTATGCCACTAGCGTTGGCTATAAGATTAATAAACGAAAATCCACCCGAAATTCAGTGGTCATGTTTAATGATGAAAATGACAAGATTGTAATTTCTAAGAAGAACAGTATTTGGATGTATTTCTCGGTTTTCAATCACGAGGATAACGGCACAATCATCAACTTTATTCAAAACCGTACTGGAAAATCTATTCCTGAAATTTTACAAAAATTTCAATCTGGCGGACATGATATTTTAAATGAGAGGCCTAAATATTGTATTAAGGAAAAGACATATGAACCTGATAGAATTAAAAAACTTTTCTCTCAATATACAGTTGCCAAAGAGCATATCTATTTAAACTATCGAGGTATCTCGAATGCAGTTATGAATTCGGAACGCTTTAAAGGATGTATCTATAAAGATAAATACGGCAATACTATTTTTCCGCATTTTAAGAACGGTGAAGTTTGTGGCTTGGAAATCAAAGGCGGTAATATCTCTGTCTTTGTCAATGGCAGTGAAAAAACACTTTGGTACTCCAACAGATTTAAAAACGATAACACCTTGGCAATTTCAGAAGCCCCTATTGATGCTATGAGTTATCACATGCTGTTCTCTCTCAAGCACACTTTTTATTTAGCAACTGGTGGCAGTATTTCAAGAAAGCAAATCAATATCATTAATCAAATTTTATATGATCATTCACAATTAGAACGTGTTTTGATAATCACAGATAATAATAAAGGCGGTAATCAAATTGCTGATAAATTAAAATCAGAACTTAAACCACAAAATATAAACACCATCGAGCGTCATAGCCCAAAAGAAATCAATAAAGATTGGAATGATGTTTTGAGTAACTCATAAACAACCATAAGCCTTCTATCAATTTTACCTCAAAGCAAAAACCCTAAAACCAGCTTATTTTAAAATCAGTAACGCTTCTGCTGTTTTTCAATGTTTGCGAAACACAAGGTCATCTACGCCAGCATAGCTGACGTGATTCTCTAGTATTTCGGTACATGTAAAATTACTGATTTCAAAACGAGGTCACTACCGCAACACGTTGCGGTTATTTCGTGACGCTCGCCGCTTGGCAAGGGTTCATGCGATGGGGTGAATTCTCTAACGGTCATTTTAATAAAGAAAGGAAACATCATGACTGATAAAAACCAAACTACAAACACAGAAAAAACAAACAATGAAAACATGCCGAACTGGCGGCTAATTCAAGAAAAAGCCTATTACAAAACAAATCGAAATGGACAACAAACACGTGAAACTAAAAATGTTGAGTTGGCTGTTGGTTGGAAAAAGTAAGTGAAAAAGGGACGAATTATATTTCTTGGTCAGACGCTTTTAGCCCCATCACACCAGATGTAGATGGACGCATCGTTACCCGTGCATTTGAAATCAATTACGATAACTAAAAAACAACTCAGGCAGGGGAAATGTCTCCTGCCTGTATTTTTTTATGGAGTTACTATTTTTACAAAACATTTTAATGAATTTGCAAAACCTATTGGAATGATAGGACGTACACATGGTATTTCAAGGGTATTCAACGATTTATTGACCATGGGAATTTGTTCATTTCATCAAACGAATATTCAAAGTCAATTAATTGAACAAGACGAAAACAACGAAGCTTTATACATGGAAACAATAAAGCCGTATTCAAAAGAAGAATTAAACGAACTGTCTAAAGCTTTAGGTGCTTTACAGCTCAGCATTTTAGACAAACCTTATTCTGATCTACTAGGTGAGTATTTCACCATCAATATCACCAAGGGACATAATGGACAGTTTTTTACACCTGATCCTGTTTGTGAAATGATAGCACGTATGACACTTCCAAATTTAGATACAGAAGAAGGAAAACGCATTTTAGATCCTGCTTGTGAATCGGGGCGTATGCTCTTATCTGCCGCTAAAATCAATCCGAAGAATTACTTTTTTGGCGCAGATAACGACTGCACCTGTGCAAAAATGGCAACGTTAAATTTTTTTTCTCAATGGTTTACAGGGGGAAATCGCATGGATGAATAGCCTTACGATGGAATGGTACGGTGGTTGGCATATCAATATGAACGGGTTGGGTATTATTCCTATTGAAAAAGAACAATCCTATATATGGTTGCACCCGCCTAAAATAAAACCAAAAACCGAAAATCAAACAACTACTACTCAGCAGTTGAGTTTGTTTTGATTAAAGGTTTTAAGCTTAATTTGATGAATCTATATCAGTTTTGTTGTCTATATATACTTGTTCTGGAGTTCCTTCTACCTCTTTTTTGTATTGGTAATAAGAAATGTTCACATTAAGTATTGTCTCCGAAGGGATAAGAAATATTTGCCCCTCCATTGGAATGAAACTTTCATCTTCATCTATAGAATCGTCTATTTTTCTACGATAACAACTATCAAGATGGAGGTTATCTAAACCATCTTCATCTAAATAAAAATCCAAAACGAATCCAGAATAAATATATAGTTCCCCGCCAAAATTACTAAGAACATCAACAAATACAGCAGGGTCGTTTTCTTCAAAGTTTTTATACCGTTCAACCCCTCCATTTTCTTTCCAGCCAAGTATTTCTCCAGTGAGTGCGTAATACCACTCATTATCAAATCTAAAAAAAGAGTACGTTAAATCCAAATGATATTTTCTAATAATACCAACAACTAATTTTCCAGTTACAAAACCAAAAACTACAGATATTATAATATAGCTGAAAATTTCAAAAACAAAATTGCCTATATCCTGTTGAAAAACTTCAGAAATTAAAATATCATTTTTGGATCCTAATAATAAAATCCCTAGACTTCTTAAAGATATATATGATTTAAACCAACTACAATTTCTGATTATTATGTATGCAAGACTATGAAATATTATAGAGGGGATAATGGCTCTTGAAGCATCATTAAATATACTTGTTTTAACATATCTTCTTGAAAATTTACCACTATGATAAGCAGAAATAAATAAAAAGCCAGGTAAAAGAATAATAAATATTAATAGTGTAACAAAGGCTATATTCAAAACAGATAGAAATTAAATATATTTAGAATAAACCTAATACAGTTTTTCTCTGTTTTTTTGAATTCTCTTGTTTTTTTGAAGCTGTTTTATTAAAATTTGCAAGTGTGACTTTCTTTAAAACAGCAGAAGTATTGCCTTTAAATTGTGAAGCGACGTAATTTCTTTTATTACCTTGCCCTCTAACTACTGCTATAGTTAATGCTCCTTCATTCGCTACTTCACGTATTTTTTTACTATAAGGGACTTTCATAATTAAAATTATAACATATTGTGTTCATTACGAATATACAAAAAAAATGCCATTTTTTTAAAAAAAACGAAGTTTTTATTAAACTTACGAAATTTATACATGAAATGAGTAAAAAGAATAAATATCCTAATAATTTAAAAGAAATAATGGATTCTAATGGTTTTTCCCAAAAGGATTTGTCTATCGCTTCAAAGGTTTCAATGAGTTATATAAACGAACTTTACAATGAAAAAGCCCCAGGATC
The DNA here is from genome assembly GCF_964514025.1 of Tenacibaculum litopenaei. Classification (NCBI taxonomy): domain Bacteria; kingdom Pseudomonadati; phylum Bacteroidota; class Flavobacteriia; order Flavobacteriales; family Flavobacteriaceae; genus Tenacibaculum; species Tenacibaculum litopenaei. Next base: position 70,127 of record NZ_CAZEQT010000002.1, on the reverse strand, counting down.
AGCTAAAATACAAGGTAAAGTAGTAACAGGATTAAAGAAACTTTATAAAAAAGAGGAGCTTTCTTTCACAACTCTTGAAACAAAGACCGTTTTTCCAAATGGCACAAAGCATAACCCTATAGATTAAATATTTATCTTAAGATTGTAGTCAATTTTTTGGCTATTAATTAGGGGTTAATACAATTAATTTCTTTCCAATGTATATCTAAAAGTCATGATAAGATTATTTCAGAGACTTTATAATCTAAATTTACTGACAGACATCACGTCAGGGGAAATCAAACCCCTGAATTAGTGACGCTTCATGAGCTTTATTTGCACCATAAATAACAATTTATAACCCCACCAACAAAGAGAGGTAAACATGCCAAATCGTATTTTAAAACTACCCGAGGTTATTCAAAAAACAGGATTGTCTAGATCAACTATATACGCCTACAAAAAAGAAGGAATATTTCCTGAATCGATTAAGCTCGGAAAAAGAAGTATAGGGTGGCTTGAACAGGATATAGAAAACTGGTTTGAAGAAAAAAGAGTGAGTTAGTTGTTCAGTTTGGTAGATTCTGATATACTAATAATGTACCAATAGGAATAACCCTGAATGTTATAGCAATTGTTTGTGGGGGTATTAGATTTTTTGGATGTCTAAAAATCGTTTTTTATCAGTACCTAAAATGATTTAACGAATTCCGTACGGGATGCCATTCTATCTTCCAATAAAATCCAAATAAACCTCCAAAACCTTGCAAATGCTCATTTACAAGGAAATTATTCCTCCAAGTAAGTTCATGAAGATTTGTCTAAATCTATCATACTTGGGGGTATTTCTGGGGGTACTTCGTTAACCATTAAAGGGAGATACCCCAATGCAGCTTACAGACTTACATTGTAAAAATTTTAAACCTAAAAATAGAGCCTATAAAAAAGCTGATGGAAGAGGCTTATTTATACTCATCAAGCCAAACGGCTCAAAATTATGGAGGTATAAGTATCGGATAAATAAAAAAGAGAAACTTTACAGCATTGGGGCTTATCCTGAATATTCATTAGTAGAAGCGAGAGAAATCCACCGATCACTCCATAAAATGGTTTCAGAAGGTAAGGATCCTATTGAACATGAAAAGGAACAAAAACGAAAAAAAGAGATTGAAAATGTGTTAACATTCTCTTTTATGGCTTATGAATGGTTGGAGAAACACAAACAAGAAGTAAAACCTCAAACTTTTAAGGAAATAGAAAAAAGGGTAAAAAAATATATTATACCAGTTATTGGACATATTGTGATGAAAGATTTAACATCTAAAGATTTTCTCATGATGATTAAAGAAATTGAAAAGCGAGGAACTATAGAACTAGCAAAACGGATTAGACAATATTCCTCTCAGATTTTACGGTACGCATTAGCGTGCGAAAAAGTAACTCGTGATTTCACTTTGGATATAAGAGGTGCATTGATTAAACCTAAAACAAAACATCACCCTGCATTGATTACATCAGAAGAGGTAAAAGAATTTTTAGATGCACTTCAATACAATGATGCAGGACTTAATAGACAAACCAGACATGGTCTTGAAATGTTAATGCTCACTTTCGTTCGTCCGATAGAAATGGCTGGTGCTAGGTGGAAAGAATTTAATTTCGATCAAAAAACATGGGTGATCCCTGCAGAAAGAATGAAGATGGACTAAAACATGTTGTACCGCTTTCTAAACAAGTTTTAAGAATTTTAGAGCAATTAAAAAAGGTGAATGGTAATAGCGAATATGTATTACCCAATCGACGTGATTTAAATAGACATATGAGTAGAGATGCTTTTTCTAAAGCTGTTAGATTATTGGGGTTTCAAGATAGACACTGTGCTCATGGATTTCGTGCCATGGCAGAAACACTTATTCAAGAACAATTGGATTATGATTTTTCCATTGTAGATCGACAATTAGCTCATAAACACAAAGGTTCATTGGGTGCTACTTATAATAGAGCGCAATTTTTGGAAAAAAGAACAATAATGATGCAAGATTGGGCGGACTATATAGATAGCCTTAAAATTTCAAATTCATCATTGTAACTGTATTGACATAATTGTTGAAATAGAATACTATACTGTAGCCATAGGGATAAGGAGAGGTTAATGTCCCTATTATTATCACAAAATCTCAGAAATTATTTTCACCATGTCGTAAGTCTTCAAGATGAAGTTATCCGTAGTCGTCACTTATATAGGCATCGTTTATATATTTTCAAAGATTTTCTAATTGATTTTAAATTCAATGTTGATTTGGTTGCACTGTATTTCAAATTAACAATAGCAAGAGAGTATGAATATTTGGATAATCAAGAGTTGGATTTGTTACATGATTTTCTAAGGAATCAGGTTAAAACAATATCAATGCCTTTGATATCTGATGAGAAAAAGTTAAGAAATTACTGGAATTCTATGAGAAATTTATGGACCATCCTGAAGATGATAAAACTTTCCAAGAAGATTTACCATTGCTTGTAAAGGCTTATGAAAACTGGAAGCGAAGTGATTTTGATAAACCTACTTTTAGCAGATAATTATTTAAATTTTCTAATTACCTCAACTAATTCATGATATCCGTTTTTTTTAGCAATCTCCATTGCTGTAGCATAATTTTCAAACCGTAAATTGTCATTAACACCCCTTAAATAAGCTTCTTCTGCCAAATCAATGAAATTATTTTGACAAGCTATTAGCAAGCTTTCTTTAGTACTGATTTCTAAATTATTAGCAGTATTGAAAAAATCAATGATATTTGACAATGCAGAAAAAATATAATTATCAATAAAATTACGATTTTCATAGAGATTAGATAAAAAATCAGATATGAATGCCAATGCCTCAAATAAGTCACGGTCCAAATTAAAAACATTAAACTTCTTATATATGGACATTAGAACTCCATAAGCAGAGAAATAATATTTTTTACAGTACCAATATTTATCTTGTTTTTCTAAGTTTCCTAAAGATTCAAAACTAATCATAAACAGTTTATGTGAAAGTTTTGGTCTATTTCTAAGGTAGTTGCTCTCACAAAGAAGATTCAAAGCGTCTTGATAATCTGAATATTTAAAGCTGTGGTCTCTACCTTGTATTTCTTGTATAAGTTTTAGAACTTTAACTGCATATTTATTGATTGTTGAACTATCAGAACTCGTTTTTTCTAAACAGTATATTAAAAATGAATAAGTTGTTAATAGCTCATAGCTTATCTCCAAAGGCTGTTTCTTTTTGATATCATCTAAAATATCTAAAGTTTCTAGGTAGATTTCTTTGGCTCTATGAAAACTTTCAAGGTAGAAAACGGTATGTCCCTCTAATATTTTAATCTTAGCTTTTGTATAAGAAGGTTTGTTGAAAATTTTATTGTAGTATTCAGAGTTGCTTATTTCTTCAACTTCAGGAAGGGTAATTAAGCCTTTTCTTACATATAATACATTAGCTTCCCAGAAAAGTTCTGATACAATGGACTGAATAAAAGGATTGGTTATAAATTCATTTTTTCTCTCGGTTATAAGGTCATTTATAGCGTTGAGAAGGTAACGAACTCGAGATGGCTTTTCTTTTTTTATCTCTATCAAAGTTCTCAAACATAATCTTTCTATATAATTTTCAAAATTTCGTTTGGGATGTTTTTCGTATTCTTTACGAACTAAAATGAGGTTGTTTTCTAAAATAGGTAATGTATAATTCAGCCTATACCTACTGATATTATAATTAACGTCCAATATTACCATAAGGCCAGCAAGATAATTTAACTCATTATCTACATAACTAATGTTTTTTTTATTTTTTAATTTATGGGCTTTTGATAGATAAAAAGCAGTATGGTCAAAACAATTTAAATTGTAAAAAAATATTGATAATCTGAGATAAAGTTTAATGGTTTCACGAAAATCATAGTTTAAGTCATTTTCTTTTAGCTTAGATAATATATCTATAACTTTTTCAATGTATTTTATACCTAAACTTAACTGGTCATAAGTGAGACAGTAAAATGTCGCAATAGTCAAGTAGATTCTTGCTTTAAAAATAGCACTTGGATTTCTTCCAATAGCATTTTTCAAAAACTCAATAGCCTTATCATTATTCTTTGTCTCAGCATATAGGAGAGATAGATCTACGATAACTTTGGTATTCGTTGGGTCAATCTTTAATGCTTTCTTGAGTAGCTTTAGACACTTCTTTAATTTTTTGTTTCTATACAGGAGATAGACTTTTATAAGTATAGCATCTATGATTTTTTCTTTATCAATTTGATGTTCAATTACAGATTGATTTTTGATTTTTAGGGTAACCAATAGCTCATCAATATTTAATGATTTGATGGCTTCTGAATAATTTCTTTTTTGGAAATATTGTTCAGCTTCATTAAACTCCCCTGATTTTTGATATTTAGTAAATAATCGTTCTATTGATTTTATTGTATCTGAAAAACCAGTTTCAATTTGTTTTTTTAATCCTTGTATTTCATTTTTTAATAGTTCAATTTCTTTAGAATTAGAAGCTTCTTGTTGAGATTGTTTAGAAACTTCATTTTGATTATCCTCTGAACGCTTTGAGATTTTAGTTTTTAAGTACTGGGGTAAAATTCCTTTCTTGACACAATAATCATCTGCAGAATTATATCCAAGATATATGGCGAAAACATTTTTGCTTCTTTTACCACCATTTTTCTTGTATCGAAAAATATTTTCTAAAGTAGTTGGGTCAAATGCTTTCCAGTGATTGTTTGTCTTACTATGGTCTATATCACAAAGGTTTGCTAAGTTTTTCTTATCCTTCGTGATTTCCATCAATTCTTCTTCAAGATGACTTAAAAAAGACTCGAAATTACTTCTTTTCCATGTAGACGGATGTCCTTTGCCATATTTTTTTTGAATATCCTCAGCAATTTCATCCCAAAATCGTCTAGAATCGTGCATTAAAAAAATGTTTTTGTTGCTCATTTATTCGAAAAACCTTCGAAGCCTTTTATTCGAAGGAATGTCGAAGGAAGACAGGTTTTATCTTCAGATTTTTGTGTCAAGTAATTACTTAACCTCAGTAAAAATAATTAAATAACATGGGAATTTTTTTTAAAAAGAAGAAATCACCGATTAAATCAGAAATAGGTGGTTTTTACGAAACAAGAAATGACATTGGTTTAATAATGAAACCATTTCGTCAAGAAGAAGACCTAAACTCTTTAAGTCATGATAAAGAGTTAAAACAATTAGAAAAAATATTGACTATCAAGTCTAAGACCGTTCGAAAATTACCATTAGAAATTGTTCAACAAGATATTACTAATTCATGTGAGAAAACCTTAAACCTGATAAAGGCTGATCTCGGTGCTATTCGACTTGTCGTAAAACAAGGACAATCCAAATGTAAACGTATGATAGACAACTTTGACAAAAAGTTACTGATTAAAAAGTATACTAATGAATATATACAAAAACATTCAGAAACTCTTCAAGAGCACAAATATCAACTTACCGAATTTGTAGAAATACAGAAAGCAAAACGGCACTTGATTTTAGAAAATTTAAAACAATTAAAACATGAAACACAAGATTATGTATTTGAACAATGTAAAGGCGAAACACCAGAAAAAAAGTGGTACAATAGTTAAGATAAGCACGTACACACTATTTGTAGGAACGTTAGGATTTGTTGAGCATATCTTAAATTTTTTTGGGCTACAACATTTAGGAGGTGAAAATATTGCCAATATATTTTTATTTACATTATCCATAGCCTTGTCTTTAGCAATGATGTTTTCAGCTCATTATGCTGGATATGCTTTAAGAAAACGATTGTTAAAAGCAAGTACAATTGCTTTTGCACTGGGGGGTATATTTCTAGGAGTTATGGGCTATGTACGATTTATTTCTAACGCTTCATTTATTCTTACCCTAGCCAATTTAGGATTCTACGCCACTATTTCCTATGTCAGCTACTTAAGAGCAGAACATCAAGCCTTTTTTGAGATGAAAAAAGAGATTGAAACTGACAGTATTGAAGATGCCAAAATACGCTCTGGAATTGAGCAAGAGCAAAAAGGATATGAGCATATCGCTCATACATTAAAAGCTGAAAGTGAAACGTATGCCACCCAAAGTGTTAAAGATGATTTTGAATATATCCAAAATGCGATGCGTGAAACAACAAATGTTATCGAAGTAATTGATGAATACGAAGCTCATAGAACAGAACAGCTAAAAGACATTGAAAAAGCGGCTTACAACGCTTGTGTTAAACATAATTATTCTAACTAAAATTTATTAAAATGAGAAAGGTATATATCACTCTGATATTCATAGTAATGGGCTGTACAACATCACCTAAAAGTGAGGCAGTCCTGATCTTCGATCAGACAGAAAAAAGAGAACCACTTAATGAAAACAGCCTGTTTTCGATATATCGTACCCTATCACACGGACGTATAACCATTACAGAAATTATAGATCAATCAAGCTCTAAAAGTATTGTGGTTTATAAAGCGGAAAGTCCGCCGTATCTTCTAAGAACAGAAGCAGAAGAACGTGCTAAAGAACGCAAATTTGAACAGGATTTTATCAGCGGATTACAGGCTTTTGAAGCTCCAAGTAAAAATTTACCCAAAAGCTTTGTATACAGTGTATTTGTAGCCTCTTTATACAAGCTCATGCAATCACAAGCTGATCAAAAAAGCATTTTGGTCTTTAGTGATTTGTTTGAACATGCTGAATTTAGTTTTTATAAATACCGCAAAAAACCTCTAAAAATCAGAAATGACTATCAAAAAATAGTAACACAGTTAGAAACCTATGATACTCCATTGAAGAATGCTGATTTATCTGGGATTGTGATCTCCGTCGTATTTCATCCAAGTAAAAAAAACGATGCGCTTTTTAGAGAAGTAAGACAGTTTTGGACACGCTATTATCAATCTAAAAATGCAGAGATCCGATTTAGTAATCACATTGACAACATTTTTAATAAATAGCTTATGATGACAAAAGCTTCCGATAGAAATTTCAGTAGTAGAAAAACAGTAAGAATATCAGAAATGGCTATTGTGTATGGGATGATCAATAGCCCCATTTTTAAACCTCGAAATAAAAACAACAGAGAGAATAAATTCTTCTTACTACTCAAACAGTTTTTCAAATTTCAACGAGCCGTGTTTGCAATGATTCATGGGAGTGTCTGGATGTATAAAGTTGGATCACAAACTTTAGGATTTTTTGCTATAGCTATAGCATATTGTTCTATCATAGGAATCAATAGTATACATCTAGCTTCCTATTGGAAACCACTAGCCATTGGAATTGTTCCTGTAGTTGTATTGATAAAACCTTGGGATGCACTGCTGATATATTGGAAGCAGGATATAGCCTCTTCATTTATCTTCTACTACGGCATTGTTTTTCTGGTAAGCGCCACGGTGCATCTTGTGATGACGTGGCTAGGAAAAGGTAATTCGAGTAGTACCAAAAGAGGGGAAAGCTGGCTTGTTCTAATCCTTTCTCGATACACAAGAGTTAATGAATATTTCATTTGTGGAATTGTAGAGCCGCTTAGTTCAATTGGCATAGGGTTACTATTGTGGTTTGAATATAGGGACTTATATGGATGCATTTTTATGTGTGTCATTGGACTATCAGAAGGAACACAGCAACTGATCGATCAATCGCACAAAGCACATATAGATAGCATTTTGAAAGCTTAAAAAAATTAATCTGAAATAACATATAACACACATGATACGAATTACCATTTCATCCAATGCGAAAGCGGCTTGTAGTTATCACCAATCTTCATTAAGCAAGCAGGGAGAATACTATCAAGAGACCATTCCTGCTTTTTATCAGGGTGAAATGGCGCTTCAATTAGGATTACAAGAAGTTACATCTGAAAATTTTAGTGGCTTAATCTATAAAGAAAAATTAACACCACTCAATGTTGAAAATCGTCGTGTGGGCTATGATATTACCACGCTTCCTCCTAAAAACTTTAGCATTCTCTCAGCTTTGGGGAATGATCCTCGATTAGAGCAAGCATTAAAAGAGGCAAATAGAGAAATGATGTTGGAGGCTGAAAAACTTATCGTTGCTCAAAACAATACCCAAACCCATCGGTATTTTGAAGCAACAAAAAATGGATGTTGGGCTGAATTTCATCATACAATAGGCAGACCTGTACCTCATGAGTACAAAGGGAAAAGGTATGGGCTGTACAACCTTTAGAGCATATTCATAACTTTTTAATCTCAGCAACCTATAGCCCTAAAAGAGATAAATATTTAGCAATTGATCCGTATCTGATTTTCAAGTCCGCTCCTTATTTGCAGGCATTTTTTCATACCCAATTAACCAACAAATTACGTGCCCTTGGATACATTATTGAAAAAACACAGGATGCTTGGGAAATTAAAGGGGTTTCTCGATCTATCATTGAACGATTTTCTGAAAGAACCCGCATTATAGAGCAGATCAGCAAAACGAAAAACATCACTAATGCGAAAGAAAAAGCTACTATTGGAGCAAAAAGTCGCGTTTCTAAAAATCAATCTGTACCTGAAAGTGAACTGATCAACGTATGGAAAAGCCAATTAACTGCTAAAGAGCTTGCAGAATTTCAACAAATTAAAAATACAGCTCATAAAGAAACGGCTCCATTTATCACTATTGCTAGTGCTATTGATCGAAGCTTAGAGCATTTTTTAGAACGTGTTTCTGTAGTGGAGGAAAAACGTGTACTTGCCCATGCTATGGAACTTTGTTTTGGAAATGGATATGCTCCCAAAGATTTTGAAAAGGAATTAAATCAACGAGAAAACATTCTTAAAGCAACCGAAAATCATCTTGATCTAATCACCACAAAAGAAATGGTACAGCTTGAAAACAACCTTATTTTCAAAGTAGTACAGGCCAAAGGGAAATATCCGCCTTTACATCCTGAGTATACCTTACAAAGAGATTTTTTAAATAAGGATCAAAAAAAAGCCACCTTAGACATTTTATCTTCCAATGATGGAGTGATCGCACTCGAAGGTAAGGCGGGAGCGGGGAAAACGACCATGCTTCAAGAATTAGCCGATGGTTTAAAAGAAGTACATACACAAATGATTGCCATTGCTCCTTCTTCTAAAGCCGTGGATGTTTTAAAACAAGAAGGCTTTGATAAAGCCAATACCATTGCCTCTTTTTTAATCAAACCTGATCTACAAGAAGCCATTCGAAACCAAGTAATTTGTGTAGATGAAGCTAGTATGTGCGGTATTCCTACCCTATCAAAAATACTAGACATTGCTTCTAAGAAAAATGCTCGGGTGATTTTAAGTGGTAATATTCGCCAACATAGTAGTCCAGGGGAATTTGGAGATGCCTTGCGTATTTTACAAGAACAAGCGCAAATCAAAACGGTACATCTTCAACAAAATATGCGTCAAAAAGATGCGCCTGAGTATAAAGAGGCTGTTGATTTCATTGCTAGAGGAAAAACAATTCAAGGCTATCAAATTATAGATAAAAAAATGAAAGCTGTCATTGAAATTCCTGAGCATGATAAACGTATAGAGACCATAGCTGAGCACTATATTCAGTCGACTAATAACAACCAATCTTCATTAATTATAAGCCCAACCAATGCTGAAAAAGATGCTATTTCAGAATTGGTTCGAGATAAATTAAAAGAACAAGGCAGTATTACAGGCATCCCCCGTCTTTTTGATAATTTACAAAATCTATCCTTTACTGAGAGTCAGAAAAAAAATCCTCATAATTATAAGGAAGGCCAAGTCATTCGATTTATTCGTAATACCAAAGGAGGATTTAAAGCAGGAAAACATTATCAAGTAATATCCAATACAACAGATTCTAAAACAACCGATATAAAGGTTCGAGATATGGATACAAATCAAGCTTTGATATTACCACATCTCACTCCTAAACAATACAGTGTATATAAAAAAGCGACCATCGAATTAGCGAAAGGAGATTTGATAAAGCCTACGGTAAACTTAAAATCAAAACAGGGAACAAAAATCAATAATGGAACGCCTAAACAAGTAAAAGGGTTTGCAAAAAACGGCGATATTCTTCTTGAAAATGGAAAAACATTGGCAAGGAATTGTTATCACCTTACCCACAATTATGTGTCTACCAGTCACGGAGCACAAGGCGCAACGGTCAAAAACATCTATATCAGTATGACGGATGCTTCTTTGGGAGCAGTAAATCAACAAAGTTTGTATGTCGCCGTTTCCAGAGGAAAATCCCAAATCAAGCTTTTTACAGATAATAAAACGGCCTTGAAATCAGCCATTGCAAGAAGCGGAGAACGTAAAACGGCCAATGAGATTGCCAAACAACAACATATTAAATTAATGGAACGCCAACAACGCGAGCATCATAAAATACTAACACTTAAAAATAATGATTATGCAAAGAAAAGAACTGTTCAAAAGCAACAAAGCATTACAAGAGGCATTTCCTAATACTGCTCGTAACAATGACTTGACGGAAGAACAAGTGCCGAATTTTGAGCAATGTTATGCTATCGGGGAAGAAGGACAATTCATTAAACGTTTCGAACTCATTAAGTCCAATGGGAAACGATATGGATTTTCCTATGCCTTGCTTACTATTTGCATACAAGAAGATAGTAGTCTTTTGTATCTGAAAGCTTATGAGCTACTCATTAAAATTTCTGGATATCATCTTGACCCTATTCGAGAATACATGAACAAAGAACAATTGCTTTGGGCTTGCGCAAGTCCTAGCGGAAAAGCCAGTGATTTACAAAGTACATGCATTCAAGAAATTAATATCGAAGGAGAATCTGTCATGACAACAGTATAACAGCTTAAAACAACAATAATGAAACATCCTAACAACAATAAAGGCTTTAAAAATCTTACTGATACACAAACTAAAGAACGTTTGAATTTATACAGTAAGCTAGGAGATCATACACAATATTTCAGTATTCAAAATATTAAAAAAGAATACGAAAGCAAACAAAAAGAACAGCAAATAAAAAGAACGACTGCTGATATTTATTATGCACAAAGGATACGGTCGGGTTTACCACACCCTTCACATCAAGTAATTCAGCAGCAACGAATACAAGAAGATAAAAAACTAAAAACGTTACTATTAAATCAGGCGAAAACAATTTATCGAAAAGGCGAAAACCTATCGAAGTGGTTTCATAAAGGGACAGAAAAATCACGTAGCATTCCAGAAAAATCAATAACAAATCAGCTCTCCAAATCTAAAGGATTAGGAAAATATTTTAACGCGCGTGTTCCTGTAAAACCAACCATCAATAAAAACAAAGAAATACATAAAGATCGTTAAACCATAAGAAATTATGAAAACATTCATATTGATTGATGAGGATTCTTTTTTTGAACTCATAGACAAAGTAGTGGCTCATATTGATCAAAAAGCTACCGAGAAAAATAGTAAGTGGATTACTCCTGAAGCGGCAATGAAGGCTTTAAACATCACCTCTAAAACAACGCTACAGCGTTACCGAGACGAGGGGAAAATTCGTTTTGCACAGCCGAGTAAAAAAATCATTTTATATGACTCTCAATCTATTGATGAGTTTTTAGAAAAAAATACAAGAGATACATTTTAATTATCAATATCATTACACAAAAATTATGAGGCTATTTCAATCAAAAGCTAAGAGTCACGAAGATATATTAGATACAACATTATATACATTACCCAAAACCAAAGACCCAATTACTTGGGCGGATTCTCTAGAAGGTGTACTTATTACTGGAAGCACTGGAAGTGGGAAGACGTCGGGCGCTGGTAAGCACATAGCCAAAGCAATACTGAAAAATAAATTTGGCATGTGTATTTTATGTTCTAAGAAAAATGAACGAGAAAATTGGATCAAACTGATTGAAAAACATGCTCCTGAGCGAATGAAAGATGTCGTGGTTTTTAATAAAGATAGTGGATTGCACTTTAATTTTCTAGAATATGAAATGACCCGAACGGGAGAAGGAAGCGGAGAGGTATTAAATGCTATTGAGGCTTTAATAGGATTAAATGATCTTAATAGAGTGTATTTATCTGGGGGAGCTAGTGGAAAAGATGAGCGTTTTTGGGATTTGTCCTTACGGCGTTTGATTAGTCGGTCTATTTCAACTCTACGAAAAACAGGAGAAGAAATCAGCATTGTCAATATGCGTAGGTTAGTTACCGATAGTTTTAAAGCCAATGAAGCAGATCACTATCAAACGCTAGAACATCAATCTATGAATGAAAATATAGATCCAGCAAAGCGTCAAAAAACAATTGAGGAATTAGACAACTGGGTGGCTTCTAATTATTTTTTAAGGGTATTGCTCTCTATATCTGCATTAGATGAAGATGAAATCCATTTATTAATGAATTATTGGCTAAGAGAATTTCCTAAAATTGGTGAACACGCCTCTAGTATCATTATAGTAAGTTTTATGGGGATTGTAGAACCTTTTTTGAATAACGGAATTTTAAAGGATCATTTTTCTTTTGGATTAAGTGAAGAATTAACACCTGAAAATAGCTATCAAAAAAACAGTATTATAATCATTGATTTTCCTGTAAAGGAATTTGGAATTGCCGCCATATATGCCGCTATGATTTATAAAACAACTTTCCAAGCAGCTATGGAACGTAGAACTTGGGGAAAAACTAAACAGAATCATGTGGTAGTTGGGTTTGATCAGAGGGTATGAAATTATTTTTAGGGTGATTTTCCTGTATAAAAAGATAAAACACTTCAATATCTTACGATCATAAAAACAACTAATTAACCTCAAACCAAATATAATATGTCAGGAAATAATTCTACTGAACATATAAATAATACAATGAATAGTCAAGTTTCTGAGCAAACAAATGTGGCTAATCAAGAAGAAACAATTACAAAATTGAATTTAAGGAGCCATACTGCGTATATAGATGCAGAGCCATATATTTCTAATCCTTATGCTTTACTTGGAATGGTACTTCAAATAAGGAAGGTAGATGGCAATTGCCCAAGTAACCTTGCTGATCCCAATTATTTATTTGAATTTACCCCTTATCCCATTAAAAGAAAAATTGATGAATCGTCCAAACTAACAAAACCTACATTAAGAAGTTCTATTGTCGTTGATAAACAATTGGCTTCTAATGTTTCTTTTTTAAGTTATTTAAGCGCAGAGCTTTCTTCCGAAAGTTTCTTCTCTTTGATGGTTTTTGATCAAGCAACAGGGATAATAAATCAACATGATCCTGAATGGCCTTCTAATGTAAGACAGTGGAGAAATGACAATCAAGACCTAATTAATGACCCCGAAATATGTTATTTATTTGCAATATCTGGTTTTGTTCAAAAAAATATTGTTCGAAAAAAATATAAAAAATTTAAAGCAGGTGCAAAAGGCGGTGGTTTTGGGATGAACATAGGTGGTGAATTAGCAACATCTACAGATGAATATTCTTTAGATATTAAATTTGGGATAAATCCAATTGTTTTAAAAAGACCTAGAACAACTAATACTGCTGAAATAGCTAATCTAGTCGCTACACCAACAATAGAAGAAAATATTTTATTTGAAGGATTAACTGGTAGTACGTTTCAATCATTTACAAAGCTTTCCAGATAAAAACAGCGTATGATTTATCATTACTGATAAATGAAAAGTTAGAAATTATATAATAAGTAGTATTCTAATTAAATATTGTATTAACACAACCAATGCTTCTTTTTTATCAAAATTAAAACCAAACATTTAGCCTCTAATATTGTTTACAGGTTAAATTTCTTATTAACCTTGTCATTAAATGAAATTAATATCGAGAATTAGATGTTTTGAAAGTCTAAAATAGTTCTTGATATACTTACTCTTCTATCAAAACACTTAAACCACTATTCTTATTCTTTTAAACATTTTTATTATTAACTTTCTAAATACTTATATTAAAAACATACGAATAAGTAAATTTAACAATGAAACTACCTAAAAACAGTACTCATATAATTAGTACATCTGAATTACAGAAAAATATATTTAGATTAATAAATTTATTTATGGGGTTTACTGCTATTTTAGATGATAATGAAACTTTTTTAGATAGTTTTAAATCTTCTCCTTTATTTCAACAATATTCAAATCTTTTTGAGGAAGAATTTTCAAAATTAATATTAGATATTGCAATAAACACTAGAGTTCTTGATGATTTAATAATTAATTCAAAAAAAGGAGTTAACTTAAGCAAATTTAATGGCTCTGAAATAATAGGTATTTTAGATGAGGAAGAGTTTTTCTCACCAAGAGAGGCTATAAACAAAATAATACATTCTACTTATATCGGACACGACATTAGAAATGAATCCCCTAAACCGTACTATATGCCTAGTTTACATCTACTTGGAAAAAAAGGTAAAAAGGAATGGACTACCGAAGTTTTTTTAATCCCTTTCTGTAAGGTATTATACGATTTTGCCTTAAAAAATGAAAAAATAAGTCTTTAGTTTATAGCTAAAATCCCTGTCAGTAAATCCCTATTATAATATTTAAAAGTTTGAGGTGGAGTGAAATCTGGAAGAAACTCTCGAATTGTATCTAAAGAAATTCTATTTTTAAATTTTCTAAAACTATCTATTCTAAGCCCTACTGCTTTGTCTCTTCCTAAGTAATATTCAAAATATCTCTTTTTGTCTATTCCTAAATCAGTTGAATAATTATTCCAAATTTCATCTGGTGTTGATTGAATTATTTCATTAACCTTACAAACACCAACAATAGCTTTATCTGGTAATGTATTATAAACAATAATTAAATCTCCTTTCTTTAAATTAGGCTTAGATTTCCTTAATTCAATTTTCTTTGTACCCTCAAATATCCTATCAGAAAACTCTGGCTTTATAGAAAGAATTACCACCTTACTCATTTGTTATTTTTATTTTGTACCTAATATATAGATTTGATTGAAAATTTCCTTATCTACTCTTACAGGACATGCAAATGTATTTGATTTTTTCCCATTTTTGATAAAAATCTCTTGAACTTTTTTTAATGGTATTGCATTTTTAAACACTTCGGTATCACTAAACTCTATGGCTTTAATTTTATTTTCAGTATCATTCTTTGCTAGTTTGAATATATCCTCCCATTCATAAATACCAAAGTTCTTATATTGCCTAAATAACTCTTTAGGTTTTCCCATAACCATATCATCTAAATATGAGCACCCAACAATAGCACTACATCTACTATTATTCTTTGATTGACCTTTACTGACATACCAAAGAATCCTAGAAGGAAACTCTTCTTTTATAGGCTTTACACTTCTGTAATATACATTTTCTCTATTCCACGAAAGTTCTGGTTTAGCTCCGAATAAATCCTCACCAGCAATGTAATGATCAAATAATTCTCCTGCCCAATATGGACGAATTGGAATAATATACGTAGGAATATCAATATCACTAAACTTTAAAGGGAATAAGCGTCTCTCTAGCTGTAACTTATAATCAATACTATTTGATTTTAACCACTCAATTACAATATCATTATTAAGAAATCCTACAGTTACATTCTCTTTTGAAAAATAATCTAATGAATTTACAATTCCAACGCCTATTAATTTAACCCATTGGTTTTCTTTATAAAAAAAACCTAATGAGTCAATTATTTCTTTATGAGATCTTTTTAAAAACTGATCTTGTATAGAAAGATAATTTTTCTCTTTTTCTATAGATAGGTTAATAAGTCTATAAAGAAATTGCTTAAACAATATGTCTGATAACTTACCTTTTTGTGTCCTTAATAATTTAATTTCAAATATATCATTATTTATTCTACCTGCCCATACTCCAATTATATCTCCATTTTTATTCTTAACAATCATTGTTTTAGAGTTTTTTACATCTCCTGATAATGAAGTTAATATATCTCTTAGTTCATGTTTTTTTTCACTTTGCTCGCGAACCAAAAATATTTCAACTAATTGATCTGTTTCTAAACTTTGTATTGGTTTATAATTAGACTGCACTCCAGCTAATCGAGATGAATAATAATTAGTTTTATTATTGATCTCATCTATTTCTAGAATAAAGTCTGTCGGTCTTAGTACTTGAACTCCATATTTTTTAAAAATTAAATCATAAGCCTCTAGTATATTTTTATCTGTTGTAATGAAATACTCAAACTCAGAAGCTATACATTCAGCTAATTGTAATTTATCTGATTTATCATTAATAGAATCTCCTAAAACAATTTTACAAACCTCAAAGTAAATCGTATCTCGTAAATCTGGTTTAAACTTAATTTGAGAAAAATTTTGCAAATACAGTCTTGTTTTTTTTGCTCTTAATTTATCTTTATCTCTGTTAATTTCATTAAAAATTTCTGGAGCATAATAGTAGTCAACTTCATTCAACCAATCAGAAAATAAAAAATTAACCCCAGTACCATCTTCACATTTATCTCTACCTTTAATAAGAATGTTTGCATCTAAAACTGCTTTAATAGAATTAGTTTCATTTATTGAACTAGAGAATAAATCAGCACCTCCAAAATCATACGACCAAAGTATTAAATATTTTTCCTCTTTACTCCTACTTCTTTTCCTGCCTACAGGTTTAAATCCATATTTTTCCCAAAACCTAGACGCTTCTTTATAATCTTCTCTACATGATAATGAAATTCCTCTCAGCTTATCTAAAAACTCATTTTTTAAAAAGTCTAATAAGTGTTTTGCTATTTTTTTACCTCTAAATTCTTCTTCAACACATAAATGAATTATTCTTATAATTCTCTTTCTTTGTGTAATAGAAAATAAGACATACCCATGTAAGTTATCTTCTTCATCAATGCTAATGAAAAGAAACCCCTTTTTAATATGTAGACGAATTGCTCCTTCAGGAAGCAATCCTAAGGTTTTCTTATTTTTATTTCCTAATTCTATTACTTTTTGGATTAAAGCTTCTTCACTTAAACCTATTTTCCTTACTATCATACTTTTTCAGGTATTAAGCTTTTTAAAAAACATATCAAAAAATGATTGAAAGCAATTTATTTTCATTGTTCAATAGATTGGGGTAACTCAATAAGCAAAATACAAATTATTCTGATAATTAGTGAAATTTTTAATTGCTATTAATTTAATCTCAACAACATAATTAAAATAGATGGGAAAACCTTCAAAATATCAAACGGAATTAGGATATTGAAACAAAAAACATATTGAAGTGGGAACTAAATATTAAAATAAAGTATCGATAATATTTTGCAAAATGCAAAATACGAGAAAAATTACCCGCCTTAAAAAATTGAATATGACCAAGTAGAATTAGCTATTCTGACACAATTTATGAGATACCATCGATTACGTTCTTAAATCAATACAAGTTAAAAAATGAATGACAATAAATTGACCTCAACAAAAACTGACCGATTTAAAATTTATAAAAGACGGAAGATTATCAATGTTGGCAAAATTTAATATTTCTTTCTATAACTTAACCTTAGTCCACTCTTTTTACTATTTCTAAATTTAGAACTAATTTAATAAAGTGTAAACTTAAATTCTATAACCACAATTACGGAAACATAAACCATATTAAAAGAAGTAGTAATAGCCAACACAAATCAAAGAAAACAAAACAATAACAGAAAACCTTTTAACTAACTTTCTTTTTCTATATCGTTTCTTTAACCTCAACCTAGTTTCTTCCAAAAACACCTTTCTTTCATTATAATCAAATTGACTCTTATCAATTTTACCTTTACTATCTAGAAACCTTAAAGCAGATAATTTACCTGCTTCTATTAAGAAGTTTTTTTCTTCTTTATTTAATTTGAATTTCAAAGTCGATATCGGCCTTGTATCAATTGCCACAATACTTTCGCTATATTCTTCTAATGCCTCAATATCATTTGATTCCATCCAAATGGATAAAATATTTTTGAAAATAGAAGTCCTTTTCTCTCCTTCATAAACTTCAGCTCCTAAATATAACCCTATAAAATCTGTATTGGGGTTATCTTTTAATAACTGTTTAACTGGAAAATTATTCTGTACACCACCATCAAATACTTTTAACCCTTGGCTTCGTTCTGGAGTAAATATATATGGTATAGACATACTACATCTAGCCGCATGTGCTACCCTATCCTCTTTTCTTCCTGGATCCAAAGAATCAAACACAAGAGCCTCATTCCCTTTTCTGCTTGCATAAACAGACAATCTACTAGGCAAATCTTTAAATTTAACGGCTGTCATTTTTTTTAATTTTGACGCCAATAATGTGTCTAGCCAGTTTGTAAACTCATTTGCTGGATAAAACCCTGACTTAGATATTAAATTCCACCATTTAGATATAAAGTTAGCATCTTTAAAATCATTAAAATTTTTATTACCAAGTATTTCTTCTAGTTCTTGGTTAGTATAACCAACAGCTAGTAATGTCGCGGCAATAGCTCCTGCTGAAGTACCAGCATACCAATTAAAAGCATAAAAGCTTGATAATTCCGATAAAGCTCCAACATATGCAATTCCTTTTATTCCCCCACCTTTCATAATTAGGGCTTTCCATATATTTGATTCATCCATCTCTTCTTTCAGAATCAAATTCGAAGAAAACATAAAAGCCCTAGTTGTAGTCGTTAGTAATATTTTAGTTGCCTGAACATCTATTTTATCATCTTGATAACGCTCTTTAACTTCTTTTAACCAACGCTCTCCTTTTTCCTTATAATCTTCGGGGGATACTAAAGTTGGTTTTATATGCAAATGAAATTCATCTATTAGTATACGAATAATTTCTATACGCTGATCAGAGGTCATAGTTTGGGCTTTTTATTCGCATGTAATATGGCATAATTAGCGCCTGTTTCGTTTCGATTGATCTACCCCAAACGTCATCTATAGTTTCAGGGATTTCGCTTATACTATTAAAATCTTTACCTATTTTAGCTCCATTCTCATCAATAACTCTATAAATAGTCTCCGTGATTTCCTCTGTTTCAAGTAAAAAAAACGCAAAGTCCACACTCTGTTCTGAATGTGTGTCATAAAAAAAATCAGCCCTTATATCTATTTTTGTCGGATGCTCTCTAAACCAGTTAAATACATCTTCAAAAACATCTTTGTATTCAGGATATTTTTCAGCTAAATTCTTTAATTTTTCTTCGGACATATCTATATTCCTTGGGGCTAATTTTAGGCTGGATAATGATTTGGTTTATATCATCCCTTCCTAATATAACATTTATATCTCGTTCTAATTCGCCTTTTGAACCAGCTTTTAAAAACCGTACAACAATACCTGTACCATTTCCACTATTATTCATGTAAGCTTCTATTGCACTTTTCCTTGAAGTATCTGAAAACAAGTCTCCAATATCTTCATTAAAAATCCTTATAGTAGCAGTACCTTCATGAGAATCTTTGAGTTGGGTACTCAATAAACAATAAATTTCTTTATGTTCTTTGTAAGATAATAAAAATTTATTTATAGTTTCTGTTAAATTTACTTTTCTGAAATGTTTAGCGCTATCAACTGTTGATTTTACCTTTCTTTGGATCTTCATCAAAGACTCTCGTAAACTCATTGAAGAGTCGTAAGCGGTTCTACTAACCTTATATTCTAAAGTTTCCTTACCATCCCAATATACTTGGTAAATTACTCTTGTAATATCTGTCTTATATACTACTGTTCTCTTTCCTGAACTTGGATCAATAAAATCCTTTTCTTTTACTTCTTTTTCTTTCTTATCATAAAGCTTCCCAAGCCATGAATTATTAACACCTCTGTTAGGCACTCTAAAATCTACCCATTCTAATTCTGATGGTATCAAAGTCGTTTTAGGAAACTTCGAAAAATCTACACCATTTAAAATCTTTTCTTTAATCTTTTCACCAGCATTGTAAAAACTAATTAAGCTCGGGTTTAGTACTTTATAAAGGTAAATATATTGACTACCGTACTCTTCTGAATCCTGAATCAGCTTAAAAACTTTTTCAAAAGGAATTATTTCCTTTTCCATTCCACTAAGAGTATTTTCAATTAAGTCAGACTTGCTACCACTTAATTTAATATCTTTTTTATGCTCTTCTTTGTAACCTTTTAAAAGAGTGTGTAATTGGTCTGTAGTACATAATTCATTTAATAATAAAGCGAGGGACTTTTTTGTCATTTATAAAAAAATATGAATATTAAAAGGCTATAAAAATACTATTTTTTTATAAATATAAAACTGATAATCAAATATCCAGTAAATTCATTCTCTTTCTCGCTTAACTTAAAATAGAAAAATAACTCATTCATATATCAATAATCATATCATTGTAATTATCTAAAATATTATTAGACAAGCTGTTTAAATATATTTGTGTTGTTTTAAGGCTTTCATGCCCTAACATTTCTGAAATAGCAGAAACAGGAATCCCTTTATTATTAGCAAGAGAAGCAAAGGTGTGACGGCTAACATAACTAGTTAAATGCTCATCAATATCTGCCAAAACTGCAAGCTTTTTGAGTTTTTTATTATATCTTTTTCTGGCTTCTTTTAGTCGTTTATATTGCTGAGGCAATGAATCTTGTTTTAGGATGGGAAAAAGATAATCGCCTTTATTCTTACCTTTTGAATAATACTGTAAAATTACCTCAAGAGAAGCAGATATTTTAATATTATAAGGACGATGTGTTTTCTTTCTTGTATATAGGATTCTACCATCAACAATATTTTCTACCTTCAAAAAAGCCATATCAATAAACGAAATACCCATCATATAAAAACTGGCTAAAAAAATAGTTTTTCGCATGAAAACAAATATGATTTTCTGGTATTTCTAAATCTTTTAGCTTTGTTAAAGATTCAATACTCAAAGTTCTTTTTGGGTTGTAGTCGTTTTAATTTTATAATTATCAAAAGGGTAAAATTCTCGCCCAACAAATCCCTCTTTTATGGCTTTATTATAAATCGAACGTATGGTTCGCATATAAACAGCTAGACCATTTAAACTATTTCCTGATCTTAAAAAATTAGAAACAAATTTTTTAAGATCAGGAAATAGTTTAATTCTTCCAAAGAAAAATCTTTTCCTTTGTTATATTTCTTTATCATTCTCAATGTATCTTGATATGAACGCGCCGTACCCAAGCGATTTGCCTCTTTTAATTGCTCTATTTGTTTTTCTCCATAGCTACAAAATGATATTTTTTCTGCCGTATGAATTATACTCTCTTTAAGTTGAACAATAGAAAGAGTATTCAGTTCAGACTTCTCTTCTAACTTTGTAATTATATCCAAAGCATCAGATCTCTTTTTCTGAAAAAATTTATTCAGCCTAATAACTGACTGTGTTCCTTTATATCCTTTCTTAATAACTCTTTTCTTCTCATCCCAATCGTTTTCTCCTATAAAATAATTTAAAGGCAGAGCCGTAGTTTTTCTATTATGACTTAATCTTAAAATTAACGGAAAAGTATTATCTTTTCTTTTTCTCCTTTTATCTAAGGTTACTACAATATTTGTAGCCATAAAAAATAGGTTTAAAAATTTGCACTCAATTTGCACTCAGATTTTGATTTTATATGGTTTTTTTTGCTCTTATTCCAACACAACAAAACCACAAAGCACTGATAGCCAAAGGTAATTATATTAAATAAGATTAAAAAGGTATTGACTCATAATCAGGGGTTCCATGGTTCGAACCCATGTGGGACCACCTTTGGAAAGCATCAACAACACGTTGATGCTTTTTTTTGTTTTAAAATCAATCATTTACAACAATCTGCAACTTTAAAATTAATAACCTATTTCAATTATAAAACATTAAAAGGTTTACCTCTAAAAAACATAAACAAATGAAAACAATAATTTAAAAATTGTAAACGTACTCAGCAAAGCTAAATACAACCCCATAAAGGGTAAAGCACTGTTAAGAATAATAATCACATACAATAGTTAGAGAAATAGTATTCTCTGAAAATCTATTCATTAATCCAAATAGTTGGAGAAATAAGCAGCAAAAAGTTCATCCTCCTAATGAAGAAAACAACTTTATCAACACACAACTAAATCTGATCACCCAAAAAGTAAATCGGGCTTTTTTGTTTTACAAGTTAATAAAGCAGATTTTGATGTAGAAGATATTTATATAAAGATTTAACCTATAACTTTATTACTGAATATGAGTTTTACTTAAAAACAGAAAAAAATTAGTTCAATCGACAGCTTGTAAAGCTATTCAGAAGTTTAGAAAGATTATTAAAATCGGATTAGCTGAAAAGTATTTACAAAGTGATCCTTTCCTTTTGTACAAATACAACAGAATTAAACCAGAAATTATATTCTTAACTTCCGTTGAGTTAAAGAAACTATAAAAACACAAATTCAAACAACCAAAACTACAACAGGTAAAAGATTTATTTGTGTTTTACTATTATACTGGGTTAGCATTTGAAGAAATATCAAACTTAAATTCAAATCATATTATTAAAGGGTTTGATAAAAATGATTGGATTGAAATGAAAAGAAAAAACTAAAATCTCAATCCCAATATTACCTGTGGCAATAAAAATTTTAAAGAAGTATAATTATAAATTCCCTAATATATTAAATCATAAATTCACCCCTTATCTAAAAGAGATTGCAGATATAGTTGGTATTAGCAAACACCTTACTCATCATATAGCTAGAAAAACTTTTACAACAACGATTTTATTAAATAACGGTGTAACTATGGATGTTGTATCTGAATTATTAGGACATTCTAAAGCTTCAATAACCCAAGAATATCATGCAAAAATTGTTAAAAAAAGAGTTAGTGATGAAATTTCAAAAACTATATCTAAAATTAAACAGAGATAAAACTTAAAGAATTAAACATCTTATTTTCAGCCATAAAAAAAGGCCACAACCATTGTTGTGACCTTTTTTACTATTTTCTCTTGACTATAGTTTGATAAACTTTATATCTCCAGTAATCTTGAGCCTGTATGTATTCATCTTTGAATATTTCATCAGTTTTTCCAATTAAATCGAGTAATTCAAATAAGCTTGAAACCTTTTTTTGTAGAAAACTATTTTTAACTTCATTTTTCAAAGGCAAAAAGTTTTTATCTCTTGCTTTTTCAGCTTTTTGAATTAATCTATCTTGAATCTCTTTTATGGTTGTTGATTTGTCTACTCTTTTAACAAATTTTAAATCATCTAATGTTCCGTTAATAAACTCAAGTATATCAGACCCTAAAGTTGATAATTTTTCCTTTACATTTTCCACATTAACACCATGTTTAAATGATAAGATATTTTTATTTCCATCATTTGGGTTTAAATACGCTTCAACGTGATCAAAGTTGATAGAAAACAAACCCTTAAGTTTTACGGCATCTCTTTTAATTTCATCATTAGTAAGCACTAAAGAAAAAGAAACTTTAGATTTATCAAAGAACTCATATTCTTTCTCATTTTTGAATTCTACCCTTATTTCTGAATCTGTTAAATTGTACCTAGAAATAGAAAAATAAAGACTTTTAGATTTGATTAGTTTGTGCAACTGAATCAAAGTAACAAAAACAGAAAAAGGTATATTATAATCTCTATATCTCTTTGAAACTATAGCTCTAACATACTTATTCTTCTTGCTGTCAACTACAGTTCTAAAAACCTTTTCTTCTTCATTATTTTTATTCTTCTCCTCTAACATATCAATATTTCTATCAACAATATCTTTATATTGTTTAGTCAACAGAAAAGACAAATACTTATTCATATCATAGAGTTGGTTAAAATAATCAGCCCTGACAGAATAGCTAGTTTCAAAATTAACCAAATCACTTCTAAACATCTTAATTAACTCTTTATCTTCAATGTTAGAAATCTCTAACAAAGCTTGGTTATCTTCTGTAAAACCAGCTACTCTAACATCCTTTAGCTCTGCTTTTAAATCAATTTTATTTAGACTATTTTCTAAATTCAAAACTGATTTAACTAACGTAAAAGCTCCAGGTATCTTTATAAATTCATTTTTGATTGACTCTAAATCAAAAACTTTAAAAAGGTCTTCTTCAAAATCAGAACCTTCAATTAACTTTAGTACTTCTTGTACTCTAACTCCATCATCATCTGATGGAAAATTTCTCCTTGTAATTCTATTTACAATAGGCATAAAATATATAATGTATTAAATTAACATTGCAATTCGGATGCAATAAATTACCGGGAAAAGATGGGGCTTTTGCTATTTGCAAAAAAGAAGTATCTTTACAGTACCTACAAAAAAATATAATGACTGCCTCTTTTCCAATGGCAATCTTATATCATAACAAAGTCCTAGCATCTCACCGATAGGACTTTTTTTATATCATTATTTATGTCATTTTGTTAAAGTTTTTTATCATATACAATACTTGAAAAGAAAACAACCACTGTAAGTTTCCCAAAAAACCACACTATTTAAAACTGACAAGAATTCAGATTATAAAACTAATAATCTCCTCCCGAATTTAGATACTGTTAGAAATTAGAAAATCAACGGTTTTGATTGTTAAGTTTATGAATTTTAACAAAAACTTCTTTCGTTTAATTATATATCCTTATATCCATTACTCTTCTTTTTCTTTTTTAGAATGATTCTCTATTTTTGTTAATTTAGTTGCCGTAATTAAATTCTCATATTTTTGAACAGTTATGATTTTCTTTCCTTTAGCGCTAGAAAACAATTCAAATAAATCTTGTTTATACTCATTTGCTGAATTAATTACTTTAATAATCTCATCAAAATGATCAATAAAAAATAGTTTAAATAAACCTTCATTATCTTTCGAAGGAATAATTATCTTTCTTACAAACTCTTCTGATTTTTTTGTATCAACATATATGTTGGAAGAAAATTTTAATACCCCTGATAATAAGAATATAATTTCATCTTCTTTTATTTCCGTATGACCTAATAATAAATCAAGAAAATCGTTAAAAAGTCTTTTTTGTTTTCTATTATCTATATACTCTTCTTCTATTTTTCTCCACATATCTCTTTCTCCAGGAATTTCTTTTTCTCTTCTTATTACTTGTTTCATATAACTTTCATAAGCATCCATAAATTCATTTTTCTTTGTTATGGATTTATCTAATAAACCATTATTAAAAAACTTTTTAAAAGCATCATTGAAATTCGAGTCAGATTCGAAATTCTCAACCCAATCTTCCATACTTGCATTTTTTAAATAATCAATTACAACGTTATAAGTTTGTTTTACCGAAGAAAATTTATGATACTGTTGGTTGGATGCTAGATCAATAAATCTTGAACTTATGTCTAATACATTTTCTTCTGTTAATGATTCAGAAAAATAGCTACTCCGACCATCAAAGCTCAATAGAAACTCTTCTATATTATCTTTAAATACTTTTTGCTCAATTAAATGTATATTTTCAAAAACCCATTCTACATCTAAGAACTGTTCAAACCCAAAAGATTCATTCGTAAGCTTTTTTGCTATTTTTACAAGCAATGGATAATTCTTATCCGATTCAATTATTAATTTAAGTATGTGTTCATAAGTAGTGTAATACTGTATAACACTAGATATAGCCTCCTCGTTTTCAACACTATTAAGTTCTTCTTCTAAAGAATAACTTGGAGGTACATTTGGTTTTAGGTAACCTATTTGATTAGCAACGATATCAAAGTAGACTTCTTTATTTTTATTTCCATACCTTCTCTGGTAATCCTCACTTGTGCTTTTTGGTATGGATTTGATTTTCTTTTTTCCTGATATTCTTTTAATAATATTAAGTAATTGTTCTATTTCCCTATCTGAAGTATAAGAAACGTTTTCCAATCTGTCTTCTAAATATTCTTTTAACTTCTTAACATCATAATTTTCGTCTTCTTTCATTAAAAAAAATATTACGTGTTCATAAGAAAATATCTCCGCTATTCCTCTGGTATTCGTTATTAAATAATCATTGAGTTCTTTTGAATTTACGTGTAAATTCAAATCTTTATAAGTACATATTCCTTCTTCAAAACGGTTATAGATATTATCTATAAAATTAATAAAGTCTTCAGGTTTTAAGGTCGTTTTCTCAATTTCCACTTGAATGATAATTGAATTTTCCCGTAAAAATTTTATCAATTTAAATATAGTCCAGTAATAATCTGAATTCTTTCCATTGCTTTTTAGATTTTCCTTAGAATGCCTTGATATCACATCAGCTAATGCTTTAGAGCTTTTTAAAGAAGTATTCTTAAAAATATTTTTATGCCATTCTTTTAGTCCTATAAAATCATTGTTGTTTCTTCTAGATACAATGTCAGTTGAGAATTTTTCCCAGAATATGCTAATAGTGTCAGGAGTAATTACTTTGGAAATATTTTCTAAAATACTGGAAATAATTTCTGGTCTATATTGAGATACATCCTGTTTTTGAAAGGTATTATTAAAATAAGAATGAAAATCGCTATGCTGTTTTATACTATTCAAGGTCTCTTCATCATACCGTATAAATTGTTCTTCAATGTTATTCTTTAATAAAACTTCAGAAGATTTACTCTTGTCAACATTATAAACAATTGCTGCCAAACTTTCTTCTAACTCTTTATCGTTTTTAAAAAGATGTTTTTCTTCTTTTAAGAATTTTTTACTAGAAATAGTTGTTAAAGGGTTTTGAAGAATTTCATTATATCTAAGAGCGTACAGAGCTAAATACCCAATATCAATAGCATTGTTATGCTGAAGATATAAGGAAACAAGACTATTAATAAACGTTATAATATCTCTTGGTTTTCGATTGTTAATATCAATTACTAACTCATAAAGTGAAGAAATAAATTCCACTTCTTCTTTTTTAATCAAATCCTCAAATGCTTCTTCAAATTTTATAGAAAAGAATAATTTCCAATCAGATAAAACAGGAGGAGAAATTCTAAAAACAGTAGAAAAAGTTTTCCCTATGAAATTCTCTACCTTAATGTAATTAGAGTCATCTCTTGCAAAGTGCTGTGATAAATGTTGTTTATCATATGGAATAATCACCCATACATTATCTATCTCTTCTTCTGCAAAAAATGTGTGAATAGATGACCATAATGATAAAACTTTGTCACTATTCGATAGCCTATCCATATTATCAAAAACTATAATAAGTCCTTCCGATTTTAAATCTTTTGTAATTTTATCAAAATATTCTTTAAATCTTTTTACTGAAGGTTCTTCTTCAAGAACATGTTCTAACTCATTTGATTCTATATTAGACCCACTAAAAACATATAGTAATCGCATCAATCTCTCTTTAAATTTTAGCTTACTATCTTTTTCGTTTTTATCAAATGATTTATACTCTTTTTGAAGCTCTAAAATCCCCCCAAAAAAAGCTACAGAAGGTAAAAAGTATTTTAACGCAAATGGTTTTAAATTAGGATAACTTCCTTTTAGAAAATCTATTTTAGAAAAAAAATCACTGTACACAACTTTTAGAAATGAGAACAAAAAGAATGCTAACATAAAGAGAATCCAATAGAATTTAATCTTTGGGAATTTTTCAGTACTCTTTGTAGATTTTTTGGCTAATAATTTTCTAAGTTCTTTATTCCAATCAATATCACCTTTGAACTTTTTACTATCATCTAAATGCGAGATTAATTCTTCTAGGAATGTTTTCCTTGTCAAATCTTCTTGATGTCCCCAAGCATCATATGTAAAAAAAACATAATCAGAATTCTTCTCTTTAAACTTTTTATTAAGAATCCTCACTACATTAGATTTTCCAGAACCCCATTTCCCTTCTAAACCAATTACATTATTAGGGAGAGCTTTATCTTTTATTAGATCAAATAGTGTGTTTGATATTTTTTGGTGTGAACGTCCTTGAAATAAATCTTCTCCGGAAGGACTGCTAGATAAATATTTAGGCTTTAATATTTTTATTGCCATACAATAATTTTAATTTATTAATTCTTTAATTTGAGAATTAACTCTTTCGATAACTTTGCGACAATAACTTAATTCCTGTAATTTATTATCAAATTGAATGCCTTTCTTATGATAAATACATATTTTATCATAAGGGTATGACCAATAAAGTCTGTAATCAGACCCTACGTTCTCGTATATTAGATTTAATGCATCTCTTCTAAACCGCTTTAAATCTTCGTATGGCATTAAATTCTCGTAGATATGATAAGTAATAAATCCATACCTCTTTGAGATACTTATACCTTTAACTGGTATATTTTCGAAAAGTATATCTTGATTGTTTTCTGAATAAAAAAGAGATAAAATAATCTCTTGCTTATCCAATACTTCTATTGAAACTCTTTCTTTTTTTAATTCACTTTGAGAAATAATAAGCTGAACTTCATGAAATGTATCTTGGTACATATTATCTCTATCAAGATTATCATTTACAAATGAAACCCCTAATTCAAAATTATTTACTTCAGAATATTGATATAAATTCATTGATGCTATAACCCCCTCCAACTCATTCAAGTAAACTTTAGCATGTAATCTATCTAAATATCTCAACTCTAAGTTGTCTATTTTCAAAAGCATACTCTCTTGTTCTTTATCAAGCTCCTCTTTTTTACCATAAACCATTATTATTTTAACACCTCTATCACTTGCATCCAAGAGTCTTTTATGAAATTCTTTTGGCAATTGAAGGAATGGTGTAATCAATATGATTTCTTTTTTTGCTCTAGAAATAATTTGTTCAATATGATAGGATATCCCTCTTGTAGAAATTACTTTTTTCATTTATTTTTTTTTCAAAATTGACAACTTACTTAGCACAAGTGATTAACACCTTGTCATTTATTTTAGTTTATCTATAAACTACGCTTACACAAAATAAAAAACAGTCAGTAAATAGATGCATATTAACCCAAGCAGTAAACATAGCATATTAATTAGTTTAAACTTTACGGAAAACCATAACTAGGTTTCTTAAAATTTATTAATCTCTTTACACCTACAACTTTGAAAAGAAGATAGAACAACCTTAGTCCTTTCCTTGGCACAATGTACACGGAAACTCCCAAGGTCTTTTCTATTTTCAGAGATATTTCATTATCAAAATCAAGTAGCAACATGGAAATTTTCATAGATAAAATTATATTTATAGAAAATATATTAATGGATTAATACATAGATTTCCTAAACAAGTTACACCTTATTAAAGAAATGAATCAAATTCAAGCGAAACATAAAAAAAGTAAGCATTCCAATAAATCGCATTTGACAGTACATGTAGATGGAAAATCTTTGGACAAAATTTTGCACGAAATATATCCTGATAAGAATTTGATAGGCCTCGTACCGACCTTTTTAAATTGGCCAGAAGACACAAAAGAAAGAGAACTCATTTTGCAAAGATTTGAAAGTGACGAAAAGCAAGTTGCCCCAATTTTAATGTGCCCTGATACTGTTAATTTGAGGTATAAAATACTACACGTAGAAATAGAGAAAACGGAGAATTCTGTAAAATGGTTGCGAATCGGGTTAGGTGATAGTGGTTTCGAAAGTAATCCTACTGAATCTATGGAAACAACTGTTGAATGGTTAAGCAAAATTGAACTATTGGAATTCGACAGAATCGAGTATCAAAAATTCGTTTCAGAAATTAAAGCTGAAATCGAAAAGGAAGAAATCAAAAGACTTATCAATTTTTGGATCACCAGAATTAATGACAAAGAGCTAATTCCGCACGCTATCAAAGCTTTTAATTTTGGAATTATCGAATCTGAAAACGACTATCAAATGTATCTAGTCGGTACGCACAACTACGATACGCTAAATGATGATTGGGCTTGCGAAGAAGATTTTGTACCCAAAGAAAAATATTTAAGTTTAGGAACGGATTCAAAAAAATGGCGTTGGGAGGAAATTCAATCAATTGTTAAATCAGGGATTGAACAATTTATGGAAACAAAAATTTTTCCGTTAACTTTTGTTCATAAAGCCGAATTTATAACCACTGGATTTGATGACGGAGAGTTACAACAAGTAAAACAACCTTTTGGTATTAGCTAAGAAGGGAAAGGTTTTAACTGCATGTTTCCCAATAAATCGTAACGTATAAAGCTAAGGAGAACCCTAACGTTATTCCTTGCTACTTATTAGAACTTACAAAACAACCTCAGCTACTCGTGAGACTTTACAACTTGCGGATATCCCATTTTGTAAGACCGGTTGCTTTTTTTATAGTATTGCTGTCAATTCCTTGATCTTTGAGGTTCTTGGCAATTTCGAGCTTAACAGCACGCTCCTAGGCTGTTTTGATACGCCATTCCTCGATTTTTTGTTTTTCCTTATCAACAATTTCAAAGGCTCCCGAGTTTTCTAAGGCCTCAATTATGCCCATATCAGCCAAACTCGTGTAGTTTTCTTCGGAGATGATAAGGTGATCTACCACCTGTATATTGATGAGCTTTCCTATCTTTAAAAATCTATCCGTAAAAGTAGAATCTGCCTCCGAAGGTGCGACATTACCACTTGGGTGATTGTGAACGAGTATCATTTTTACCGCTAACTTATAAATCCCCATTCTAAATACATCGGGCGGATTCGCATTAACACGGTTCACAGCTCCCAAACCTATCAGCTCAATAAAGAGTATCTTATTGGCATTATCCAGGCCAACAACCCAAAAATGTTCTTGATTTCTCCTGATTTTGTTTTCACGAAGTAATACCTGCTGCATTACTCTGTATACATCTTCAGAATTTAGCATTTGATTTTTTTGCTTTGAACAAAGAATGACATCCATAAACTAAACATACAACCAAAACCCCAAAGAATCCCAGCAGGAATGAACAGATGGAATTAAAGCTACAAAATGAAAAAACTTGGAATACAGCAGTAACAACTAGTAGCCGATAAAACTGCCGATAGACAAGAATTAGCTTTTACCCTAACTACTAACTCAGGAAACACTAAATTATTAACTCGATATTCCATACACAGTAACCTTGAAGCTGTCATTTTTATCCAATCCTAGCCTAAAATAACCCTTCCTTATCAATCGTTTTTCATCTATCAGTAGTTTTATCGCGAAGTATTCCTAAAAAAATGGAGTACTCCTTTTTGTCAGCCAATAACTTTTAGCTTAACTAAGGGTTTCTTTTTCTGGCAGATGATTCATTTATTTCCCTCCTGACTTTAAGCATCATCTTACATAGGTAAAAAACTATAAAAATGGAAAATACAATGGCAGTTAAATTAATAAACAGATGGTCATAAAAAGTACTTAACCTTTTGTAAAAGTAAAATGCATCAATGATTAACAAGTACTCTAATAAAAGAAAAGGTACTGAATAGTATACTAGTTTTTGCTCTTTCCTTATTGTGTGCTTTTGTAGTAACAACTCAAAAAACACTACAGATAAACATAGGTTAGAGAAGATTAATAAAACCTTACTATCAGGATTACTAAAATCTTCAGCGTTTAAATAAGTAAACGTAACTAAACTTAGGAAAAAGGAAGTTACTGATAAAAATATATAAATAACGTTTTTCATTTTTAACAAGTACCAAAGTTAGATTTAGTTGCTTCCAAAACATGGTTTTCACAGTCTGTAAACGCGAGAATTGTAATGAGAAACAATACAAACGCTCCCAATCGATTTAAAGTTTTCATATTTTTAAGTTTAGATGAATAATACTTTGTATATATTTTTTGGATTTAAAACGTGATTTTTTTGCTTTGAGTAAAGAATGGCATACATAAACTAAACATACAACCAAAACCCCTAAGAATCCTAACAGGAATGAATAGGTGGAATGAAACAGGTAGAATTAAAGCTACAAAATGAAAAAACTTGGAATACAGCAGTAACAAGTTGTAGCCTATTCCCCAGCCTCTCGCCTTTCTTTTTTCAACTTCTTATCACTCTCCAATACCTAACTACCAAAAAGTATAACGATTCTACCAAAATGCGTAAGCCCCCAACAGCCTGACCCGCATACCTTTGCAGTATAGTATTAACAACCGATTATAATGAGAACATCTATTCTAATTTTGGGGAGCCTAGCACTTTTTATGAGTTGTCATACTCCTAAAAACAATTCACAGTCACTTCCCATCGTTCCTTCTAATCCTATAAAACAACCTATGATGTATACTTTAAAATCAGGAAAAAACAGTATTACCTTTACTTCTTTTGGAGTGAACTTGGCAGGAGACTTATACCTACCAGAAGGCTTTGATAGCAGCAAAAAATACAAGGCAATTGTTGGCGCAAGCCCGTTCCCGCAGGTAAAAGAGCAGGTGCTCGCCACCTATGGACCAGAAATGGCCGAGCGAGGCTTTGTTTTTTTAGGCTTTGATTACCTTGGTATGGGCGATTCTCCAGCTTTACCAGGAGAACACAAACAATCGAGATATATGTTCCGATTGATAGAGAATACTTGGGATGCCGTTTCGTATTTAGGCAGTCTTCCTTTTGTTGAAGAGGTTTATGGCTTAGGCGTATGTCAAGGAGGATCTATCATTGCCTCTGCAGCCGTTACTGACCACCGAATTAAAAAGATAGCCACCGTTTCGGGAATGATGGCCGCCGACGCTTTTCAGTGGACCGATAAAAATGCCGCCAATCAGTTGATTGCCGCTGCCAATGCTTCCATGCAAAAACAATACATTACTGGTAAACCAGACTACGTTGCTCCCTTTGGACTCAACGACGAACAGTCGAGAGAAGAATACATAGGAGAAGCTGCCTTCCCTGAAATGGCAGGTGAATCGTATGATTACTACGGAAGAGATGGGTATCGCGGCCCCAAAGCCGTTGAAAATTTCACCAATATGCACATCGGTGATCAGGCCATGCAGTCACTTATTTCCATAGGAGAAGCCTATGCTGACAAAATTGTTCAGCCTACCTTAGTCGTCTATGGCGCCGATGCTCCAACTGCCGTCTGTTCAACCGCTTTTATCGACAAACTTACCAATACCCATGAGGTACTCGCAGTGCCTAATTTTAGTCATGTCGATTTCTACTTTAAACCAGCAGCTGTAAAAGTATCTACTGACGCTGTTGCCGAGTTTTTCGCCAAATAAGTTATCCCCAAGTAGCAAACTTAGACCTCAGCGAATACTTTTCACTACTAATCTTAAGCGGCCTCTCTTTTCTTTTGGAAGGAGAGGTTACTTTGCTACTCCATAAAATCGCTTCGACACTGTTCTATTACGTAGTAATATAGTGCAATTATCCCCCGCTGTCAGTTGCAACAACGAGGGATTTACTACATTACACCAATTCCAACTCCTCTTGAGGGCCGAAAAACTCGTAGTTAATTTGACTTTCTGCTACCCCATAGGCCTCCAATACTGCCAAGGTATTCGCCATAAACGGTGTAGGACCACAGAAATAAAAATCGCTCATGGCAGCAACACCAAGGCTCTCCAAAACATCCTCCGTTAAATAGCCCTTAAAATCGTAGTGTTCTCCTAAAACATCTTCTGACAAGGGTAAGGAATAGACCTTAGCAGCTTGTACTCGATGGTTAGTTAGCGCTTCAATTTCATCTGCAAAAGCGCATACATCACTGTTTAAAGCACATTGAATAAATACTATTGGCTTCGTGCTCTTAGCAACTGCTTCCTTATACATGCTTAACAGCGGAGTTACCCCTATTCCTCCGCTGATAAACACAGAAGGGTTTTCAGTAGTTTGCCATACAAATTCTCCAGAAGGCATCCCGAGTTCTAATACATCCCCCTCATGTATTTCGTCGTGCAAGTAATTCGATACGACGCCCTCTGGATATCCTGTTTCTCTTTTGACACTGATGCGTAAATAATCGCGATCGCTGCTGTCAGACATGCTGTAATTTCTGGTATGTTGATGTGTGGTTCCTGGAACCGATACCGTTAGGGCTACGTACTGCCCTGGTAAAAATTGCGGCACTGGAGTACCGTCGGCTCGCTTCAAATAAAACGAAGTAATCACACTGCTCTCCACTACTTTTTGTGCTACCACAAAAGCTTTCGTCCCGCGAAATCCACCGCGATACTGTTCGCGTTCCGTGTAAATTTCTTCTTCTCTGCTAACAAAAATAGCCGCCAAATCGCCATAGGCCTCTGCCCAAGCATCGATAATCTCATCGGTAGCGGCAGCTCCTAATCCCTCCTTAATCGCCAGTAATAAGTTTTCACCAACTATAGGATATGCTTCTTTTGAAATTGACAAACTCGTATGCTTTTGCGCAATGGATTCCACTGCCGGCCCCATCATTTCTAACTTATCAATATGCACTGCATACTGAAAAATAGCATTTGCCAACACTTTTTGTTGGGATCCTTTCTGTTGGTGCGTCATATTAAAAACATCGCGTAGCTCTGGGTGTTTCTCAAATAACAAGGTGTAGAATACTTTTGTAATAGCCTCTCCGTGCTCTTGTAATACAGGCGCTGTAGCCTTGACAATTTCAATGGTTCTTTTACTGGCCATAAAAAATGGAATTTAGGTAATGTTTAAGTTTTGAAAATGAATAAATGATGAATAGCCCTGTCAATGTCGGATATACCAAAAACCAGTATCCGAGCTCTTGAATTGCCGAACCCGACAATATGGGGATCAGTGCAATGGCTCCTGCTGGCGGATATTGAATTGACCACCTACTCATCAGCGCGATACACAAACCGATGGCCAACACAATTTTTACTA
The DNA here is from genome assembly GCF_964514025.1 of Tenacibaculum litopenaei. NCBI lineage: Bacteria > Pseudomonadati > Bacteroidota > Flavobacteriia > Flavobacteriales > Flavobacteriaceae > Tenacibaculum > Tenacibaculum litopenaei. The sequence continues at coordinate 35,453 of NZ_CAZEQT010000002.1, read as the reverse complement.
CTAGTAGGGTATCAAGTCGACTGCAAAAGACTCCTAAAAAAGCGCCTAGCATAGAACTTGCAAACATTTTAACGGGAGAGTTTACGGTGCGTCCTTCTGAAAAAGCCAGTACACTAGAAGCGCCAAATGCCGCTATAACCAATGTGAGCTCCTGCTGGTGAAACAACAATTTATGCACGTAAAAGACGCATAAAAAACACAGGGAAACTACCAAAAACTCAAAACTATTTCTAAATACTCGTGCCATCGTGTACCGTGATAATAATGAGGCAGCAAAAGTATTTCTAGAAAGCCAATGCGTTTATGATTGAAATCATAAAAACGACCTAGAGGTCTTTTATTAGAACGTAAAAAACCAAAAAAGTACAGAACATTATTGCAGCAAAACAATTCATTTTCTTACTATTACCCCAAAAACAGGGCACATAGGTACAGACCAAACTTCTCTTTATAATTTTTTCAAAAAAACACCTCAATTATAACCAGCACTAAATTTTATACCTGAGGGTCAGCATCACGATTCTTGGTAATATCGAAACTCGACTCGAAGAAATCATAAAGTCAGAAAAACTATTGGTGACGATTTCTCTGGTGTTCAACATATTTTGTCCTGAAATCTCAATACTTAAAGGCTTATTCTTTTTTCTAAATAGCAGTGTGGCATTCCAGTTTTGAAAACTATTGGGCTGACCAAACTGATTTACATTAGTCGTGTGCTCATAATCGGATGTAAAAACAAAATTCCTCAAAAATTTAAAGCGTAGGTATCCTCCAAACACATCAGCATTCATATCGGAATTTGCCAAACCTTTGAACTGACTAAACGACTTGGTATAACGAAACCCTACCGCTGGATTTTTTTTATTAGACGATCGCAGTTTTAACGTTAGCCTTTGGTTGTTTCGCTGATTGACAACCCAACTATTTCCCAACTCTTGGCCATATTGCAGCCATCGCAATCTCATCCTCACAGAAAGCTTCATTCTGAATAATTGTTTCTCAAATAAACCTGAGCACAGCACACTCGTTTCTGGGTTATTCGTTATTACAGGAGTTACAAACTGATCCACCCCGTCAAACTCTACGCGGTTCCTAAGGGTTTTGACTTTTTTAAAATATGACACATTGGCTCTTAAAAACATCCCTTTATAAAGATTTCGTTTCGAGTAATTAATACTCCCTTTATGGAAACGCTCATTGGTAAGTAAGGCATTTCCTCGAAACAACGAGTTATAGGCTACAACGGTAAAGTTTTGCAGGTATTGATCTGGTCGCGGAAACTCATTGGTATAAGCATATTCGAGCTCAACTGACTCTGAAGGGCTAAACTCGAACTCACTATTCCAGCGGGGCTCTACAAGCGTATTCGTATACTGGAAAGTATTGGCTTGGACTGATTGAACCCTATACAAATGCGAAGAGAGTGAGAGCTTATGATCTGCTCCTGCCAACTTAAATTTATAAGCCACTCCAAAATACGCATCGCTAAATGTATTTTTAAGTCGGTTCCCAAAGGTACCCTCTGGAAAGGCAGACGCCAACCCTCCCTTGAGCAACTGATACTCATCAGTATGTACACGTGTTACCTCATAGGTACTCCCAAGAGAAACATACAAATGATGCAGGTCGTGTACAGACCAGTAATGCTTTAACAACGCATCCACACTAGTGCCCTTTCTCGACTTCAACTGACTCACCTCATAGACAGCTGCTGGAGTATAGTTTAAATAATTGGGTAATATAGGCATCGTACTTTGCCAGAGTTTACTGCGTGAAAAGTTGGTATTTGCATTCGTAAGTACTAGGGTTGACGCATGTTTTTTTCCGTGTTTTACATGCCATTCAAAGAACTGTTTGAAATTTGAAATTCTCTGACTATGATCCGTACCTACCCTCAAATCTCTTACATTCGTGACTGACACTAGCTGTTCCGCTCCTTCTGGACTACCGTACTTGTATTGCGATTGATACATGAGACGAGAATTCGGGCTGGGTGCATAATTTAGCTTCACACTGCCCAATACTACTAGGTCTCTCTGTTCATTTTGAAAACTTCTGTTTTCAAAAACATTCTCAGCAGCTTGTAAATAGGTTACTTGATCACTCCTAAGCGATTTTGTATGCGTTTTAGAAAAAATAGCATAGCTATTCAATGAAATTGACGAACTGAGATCTACATTCAAATTTAGTGAAGAAAGCGTACTTTTATTCTGCAGCAACCGCTTATTATCTACAGCAAAATTCACAAGGCTTTCAGGTGCTCTCTTGCGGTCAATAAATGCACTCTCCATATTTTCAAATCGCCTTAAATCCTCATAAGAGAAAGCACTTTTACCAATCGTATTTACCCCTCCTATAAAACTGATGTTACGGCGTTTACTATACGAAAAAAGAGCACTATTCAAATTGTAATGCCCCTTACTACTAGCCACTTCACCCCCCGCCTCTACATCACCAAAAACAAAACGCTTTTTATCTTTTTTTAGCTTTACATTGATAATCATTTCCTTACTATCCGATACTTTTTTTAAAAAATCTACTTCAGTAAAATGATCGATAACTTCTAATTTATCTAAAGCATTCGCAGGAATATTTTCGATGGCTAATTTTGTACTCCCCCCAAAAAAAGGTTTATTTTCTACTAGCAATCTAGATACCTTCTTTCCCTGTACTTTTACAGTTCCGTTGGCTTCTACTTCAATGCCAGGCAGCTTCTCTAGCACTTCAATCATTTTAAACTCTTCACCATTTGAAAAGCGATTAACATCGTAAATCAAAGTGTCTTTTTTTACCATAATTGGAGTTTGATTTGCTTTGATCACTATTTCATCCAGCAATTCACCCGACTCTTGCAGTACAAAATGATGTTTTTTTTCTGTCGATAAAGCGGTATGCGTAATAACAGTACTCTTATATCCTATAAAGGAAACCCTAATGGTATACGTCACTCCTTTTCTAAGCTGCATTCGAAACCTTCCCTGTTCATCTGTAATCGCAAAAGCCATGATCTCCTTCCCCCCAGCTACCTCAGCAATAAGGTTTGCGTTTTGCAATGGTTCCTGGCCCTCATTTTTGACAGTACCTATAAAAGTTTGAGCCGTCATTGCCAATGAGCAACAGTAACAGAGTACATGTATTACGATACTGCCTACTATCGTAAAGCTACCGTCTATTTTTCTTTTTGTTGTAAATGTAACAGGCATGAATACAAATTCGCTTGATAAACGCGATTAATTAGAGAGCTGTTCCTTCGCTTTCTTATGTCTCTTATACATTTCCTCCTCAGTGAGCACCTCTCCTTTGGACGGTTTTTCTACAGTAACCTGCTCCTTAGAAAATTCAATTTTATCAACCACAAATCCTCTATTATCTTCAGAAAGTTCTAAAATTAATCCTGGTAACCCACTGTATCTAATAGGACCATACGGTAAGGAAATATCAGGAGTATACCAAGCAACCACTTCCCAAGGGAATTCTTTTCCTCTCCATTTTTGCAGGTAGGTATAGGTTGCTTTAAAACACTTGTAACCGCTAATTACTTTGGTTTCATTGGTCAATTTCCATTGAATCATACTCGCTTTTCTAAGTTTTAAAATTGTTCCAAAACCGTAGTATAATTGCTCGATGAGCTCGTCTTTTTTTCTATTGGTGTAAATTTTATCATAGCCGTAAAACAATCCTGTTACATACTTTTTTGTTTCTTGATTTTCATGCTCTGAAATAAGACTCTTTGATAAATAGAACAATGATTCATTTTGGTTAAAGTCCAAGTTGTACGTAAGTAATTTGGCCATCATTTCTTCATCTAAGCGCTCTTGATAGCGCATTCTATTCTGAGCTTTCAACTCCTCTGTAGCTTCGGATTTCGCAAAAAAAGCCTTGTACGTTATTCTTCCATTAGTTTGGGCTGCTGCTATTCCTAACTGAAACAACAATAGCATTACTACTATTTTTTTACTCATTTTTTTAGGGAATCTAATATCATTAGACTGTGTTTCCACAGTCTAATGATTGTTATTTATAGTCAAATTTTACGAGAACTGCTTATTCTTGACACTCGCTAGAACTCGCTCGACAATCGTCTAAATCTTTTTGCCATTTCTTTAATGTTCTATCACTACCATCATCTCTTGAATCTGCCCAAGCGATGCACCCACCGCAATCATCATTTAATAAAACTTCTTCTGGTTGTTCAACATTCATATTGTTTGCGTAAATAACAGTTCCTACAACTGCTAAACACATAAATAAAACTGATTTTTTCATTGTTTAAATTTTTTAATTTATTAGTCATCTTAATTCATCTATGACAAAATTGTACGGATTTGTATTGATGAATTTACCTCTTCAAACAATTGTTAGTGCTGTTTGAAGTACATATCATTTGAAAAAAAAAGTGTATACATTGAAAATCATGACAATTTTTTCCATTTTTCTAGCTAGAGTTTTACTAAAAGTATAGCTACTTCTTTTACTAAAACAGTTCAAATAAATAAAAAAAAAAACAACCAACCCATTCAAAAATTACATTTTCCTCAAAACATAATAACATGTTAATAAAAAATCATTTTTTTTTAAGAAAATAACTAAACATATTATACCATGTTAACAAATCACCCTTTAAAGTAAAGAAGTAATTACTACAATGAGGTATTTCCTTTCATCTAACACAAAATCGTCCTGTATATCATTCTCGTGCTTACTCCCTACTACAATAAGTACTTCTTTTTTTTAGCTACTAAAATGAATCGGATCTGCTTGCTAATCTCCTTCTTTTAAGAGCGAAATACTTATATTCGTATCGTTAAATTGCTTAATTCACTCCATTGCTTATGAAATTGTTTAAACAAATAATCATTATTAGTAGCTGCTTCTTTATCGCCCTAGTCACCTACGGGCAGCAAAATGATTACTATAGAGAAGGTGACAATTTTAACAGTGTATTTCAACACCTAGAAACTGGTACGTTTCAAGGGAGTAGTAACGGACTATTACTCGTTCGGAAAAACGACAGTCCTAATAAAAGCCTTATCGATTTCCAAGGAAGTCCCGCTGCCCTCATAATTGAATCCGATGAGCATCAGATATACGACCTGAGCACCAAGATATATAAGGGCCAATCAACTAGTGGTAAAACCACCGTTACCTACAGCACGTACGGCGGAGCAAATGCCTTACAAATAACACTCAATAAAAAGAGCTATAAACTCTCATTGATTGACGGTGCTTGTATCTATGTCATTGGTGGACTCAACTATCATTACGAAGCTGAGGAAAACACAGAATACCTCCTGTTGACCTTTACAAAAACAGTAACACTCCAAGCGACTACTGGAACTAATAGTATTCACATACTCCCCCACTCGAGCCTCATATTTGCCATCGCTCGTAAATAAATTTCCCTAAGTGTTTTAGCTGCAATTTTAAAAACTAATGCTGCTCCTCTTTACGGGCACGAACCAGAAACTTCGGATCTTCTTGAAACTGCTTCCACAAGGTCATTAATTGATGGTACAACGGAATGGCCGTGACTTCTTCACGGTATTGTAGTATTAAATGTGCCAAAAGATTATAGCAAGCCGTGTATTCTCCGCAGGCTATTACGGTATCCAGCATCTGCTGTTCTTTGTCTTTTTCGGTAAACCACAAGGTAGTTCCGAAAGCTGTACTCTTTTGCGAATTTGCAATGATAGCACCACTTATTGCTCCGGTATGTTTTTTAATTTCCTGCCAACGTTTGCTGTTTTCCGGCTTGTTAGCCAATTCTCCCATGGCATCTTCACAACGCAATTCGTAAACAGTTGAAAATACTACTTTGCTAGGAAACGCCGAATACAAAGCAGTCGCATGCTGTCGGCGATCGTTTTTTAAAAAGACCACACTGGCCATGCGGATCAGTGATTTGGCCCTATTGGCAATATAAAACCCAACTCTTTTAGGAGGCAAATACAGCTTTTGATCGATTCCCGTTTCTGCTTGCATTAAGTTAGACAGTACAAAGAATAACAATTGGACTCCCGACAAAAGCGCTAAAACTACCACAGAAATAGTGTACAAAAACAACCACTTTTTGATAAAAAAGAAGATCGTGGCAATCAGAACTAGCAACAAGGTAAATGCACTAGACACCCAAGAAACATAGCGACTAAATTTATTTTTTGAAGCAAACTCAAAGCCTTCCCCTGGATAGGGAGATGACACATCACACAAAAAATACAAATCAGCACCCTGAGCAGTCTTACGCTGTGCTTCCTGAACAAAAACCGAAGCTCCCTGATTATCTACAATCCCACCATCCATCAAGCCTATCTCTTTCAACTCTGGAAACGCGGGTGTAAAGTCTGTAGGAAACCCTATAGGTTCAAAGCCCCCCGGAAAAGCAGTGGAAGCCGCGATAATATCACCTAGTTTTACGTAATCGATAACCTCTTTATACGTACTGTGCACCTTGGCATTCCCAAAGCGCTTTTGGGTCTTTTTGATGTTTTGAAAACGAAATTGATACGTACTATCAAAATCTGTCGCGTTAAAAATTACGCGCTGTAAATGCGTTTTGCCCTCAGCAATACAATCTTGTAATTCTCCGAGCGTACGGTGGTTCGTAAATTTATTGTACTCAATGGCAAAGGCATTAATAGGGTTTTTTCGTTTGTGGCGAAAGGCTTCCTCATTCCAAATCAACGGCCATCGTAAGTGATTCAGCGCATTGGATGCCAGATCATCCTTTTCCAACCACTGATAATACTCGGTAAAAAAAGACTCAAAATCTTGATTCTTTACTTGTGATTCGGCGTATTTAACTCCGGTAATAGTCCCCCCAGAAACCGTTGAGATTGCTTTAACTTGTGGTAAAAGCCCTACTTTTTCCAATAGGGACAAGGTGCCTAATGAAAAGCAAGCGGCTCTGTAACCACCTCCAGAAAAGCACAGGGCTATCGATGAAAACACTTTCATTTCTCTCATTTTATTCAACCATAACTTTTAGGAAGAACAAAACTATTCTACCTTCTCTTTCTTTTTTCGTATTACTGCAGTAAGCTAAACGCTACTGTTGTGGCTTGTCAAATTGATATAAACGCGCCACGTATTTTCCTATCACATCAAACTCTAAATTGACTTTAGTTCCTACCACAAAGTTTTTAAAGGTAGTATGCTCTAAGGTATAAGGAATAATCGCTACGCTGAATTCATTTTGTTTTGAATTCACCACAGTTAAACTCACTCCGTTAACTGTAATCGACCCTTTTTCAATGGTTACATTGTTACCTATTGCTTCGTATTCAAAGGTAAAAACCGTACTTCCATCCGCATCTTCTATGGCCTTACACCTTCCTACACCATCGACGTGCCCCTGAACAATGTGTCCGTCCAAGCGAGCTCCTAGTTTCATACCGCGCTCCAAATTCACTACGGCACCCTCCTCGAGGTCCCCGATGTTCGTTTTATCTAAAGTTTCTTTGATGGCCGTTACAGTATATTCATCATTGTCAAGTGATACTACCGTTAAACAAACACCATTATGAGCAACACTCTGATCGATTTTCAATTCCGAACTCAGTTCACTTTTTACCGTGATGTGTAAATTTTCTTGCTCTCGTACTAATTTGGTTACGCTCCCTAGGGTTTCTATAATTCCCGTAAACATTCTCTAAATTTTAATTACTTTTGTTAACATCAAAAATACGACATTAGAAAATGTAAACTATGGATAAATCGAACAAAATTATTGTTGGTATTTCAATTGGAGACCTCAATGGTATCGGTATAGAAATTATATTAAAAACATTTGAAGACAAGCGCATGTTAGATTTCTGTACACCGGTATTATTTGGTGCTAACAAGGCGATTTCATACCATAAAAAGGTACTCAAAATAAACAGCAGCATCCACGGAATTCAATCGATGGAGGCAGTAGTACACGGAAAAATAAATTTGATGAATGTATGGAAGGAAGAGGTGAAGTTCGAACTTGGCAAGAGTACTCCTGAGGGAGGAAATTACGCTTTCCAATCACTACAAGCTGCGGTAAAAAGTTTACAAGAAGGTACTGTTGACCTACTACTAACCGCTCCTATCAACAAGGAAAACATACAGTCGGAAGATTTTACTTTTGCAGGACATACGGAATACCTCGAAAGCGAACTCGAAGGAAAATCACTGATGATTTTAATGTCGGATACCATGAAAATTGGATTGATTACCGGACATATTCCTGTTTCAGAGGTAGCCAAGGCTATTACTCCTGAATTGATTCGAGAAAAGGTATCGATTATGTATCACTCCCTTCAACAGGATTTCAATATCAGTAAGCCTAAAATTGCCGTTCTTGGGTTAAACCCACATTGCGGAGACAAAGGGGTTATAGGAAAAGAGGACGATGAAATTATACGTCCTACCCTAAAAGAAATTCAAGAATCAGGACAACTCGTGTACGGACCTTATGCCGCAGATGGATTTTTCGGATCCAAAACCTACGAGCAATTTGACGGTGTACTTGCCATGTACCACGATCAAGGGCTCGCGCCATTTAAAGCATTATCGTTTGGAAACGGGGTGAATTTCACCGCTGGATTAAACAAGGTACGAACCTCTCCAGATCACGGAACAGGATTTGATATTGCAGGAAAAAACAAAGCCAACCCGGAATCATTTAAAGAAGCTTTATTTAGCAGCTTACAGATTTACAAAAACAGAATTGAGTATCAAAAGCTTAGAAAAAACGCTTTAAAAGCAGAATCAGTCAAAAAAAATTAACCTAGATATAAAATTAAAAACATTTTTTATATCTTTGCACGCTCAAATTGATGTTTAGGATGAAAGACTTAAAAGAATATAACATAGCTTTTGTAGGCCTAAAAGAAGGAAGTCATTTATTTGAATATCAAATTGGTAAAAAGTTCTTTGAGGCATACAATTACGAAGAATTTACAGATTGTGACATACAATCAACTGTAAATTTTGTAAAGAAGAGCACGCTAATAGAATTAGATATTGCTATTAACGGAACTGTTGAAGTTCCTTGCGATATCACGAGTGAGGTGTTTGACCAAAAGATTACAGGTGATTTACACTTGGTCATAAAGTTTGGTCCGGAATTTAACGATGAGAATGAAGAATTACTCATTTTACCGCACGAAGCCTATGAGGTAAACATCGCACAATACATCTATGAGCTCATTGTACTATCGGTACCGAGCAAGCGCGTTCATCCGAAAGTTCTTGACGGAACTATGGAATCGGAAGCTTTAAAGAAGTTGAACGAGTTACAAATAAATGAAGATACTGTTGTCAAAGAAGAAAAGACAACAAACACAGACCCAAGATGGGATAAATTAAAGGATTTACTAACAGATAAATAAGACATAAAATGGCACATCCAAAGAGAAAAATATCAAAAACTAGAAGAGACAAGAGAAGAACTCACTATAAAGCTTCTATTCCTCAGATAGCTGTTGATCCAACTACTGGAGAGGCTCACTTATATCACAGAGCTCACTGGCACGAAGGAAAATTATACTACAGAGGTCAAGTAGTATTAGAAACAGCTGCTGCTGAAGCATAATTGATAGTTTTTCATAAAAACTAAAAAAACCCTCTTTACGAGGGTTTTTTCGTATAAATCAGTCAAAAAAGTAAGTTTTTGCTTTTTTTTCTTTAATAAAATGAAATAATTTTCATTTCTTTGAAATCTCGTTTTATCATAAAACAAACAACTATGACTAAAATAACTGCAGCTATTACAGCAGTAGGGAAATATGTTCCAGAATATGCTCTAACCAACCAAGAGCTAGAAACAATGGTAGATACCAACGATGAGTGGATTACTACCAGAACAGGGATCAAAGAACGAAGAATCTTAAAAGAGCCAGGTGCTGGTACTTCTTTTATGGCGATTAAAGCCGCCGAAAATCTACTTGAAAAATCGGGAGTTGCTGCCGCGGATATTGACATGGTTATCGTTGCTACGGCAACGCCAGACATGCCAGTGGCCTCTACGGCTGCCTACACTGCTTCAAAAATTGGAGCGGTAAATGCGTTTTCATACGACTTACAAGCTGCTTGTTCGAGCTTTTTGTACGGTATGTCAACTGCTGCTCGCTATATTGAAAGTGGGAGATACAAAAAAGTTCTTCTAATAGGAGCCGATAAAATGTCTTCTATTATTGACTATACCGACCGTGCCACGTGTATTATTTTTGGTGACGGAGCGGGTGCTGTTTTATTTGAACCTAATACCGAAGACTTAGGACTTCAAGACGAGTACTTAAGAAGTGATGGTATTGGAAGAGAATTCTTAAAAATTGATGCTGGAGGATCGATCTTACCTGCTTCGGAAGAGACCCTTAAAAACGGACAACACTTCGTACACCAAGAAGGACGTACTGTATTTAAGTTTGCTGTGTCAAACATGGCTGACGTTGCTGAAAAGATGCTTACTCGAAACGATTTAACGAAAGAAGATATCGAGTGGTTAGTACCGCATCAGGCGAATAAAAGAATTATTGAAGCTACTGCCAATAGAATTGGACTGGAAGAAGAAAAGGTGATGATGAACATACACCGTTATGGAAACACCACTTCTGCAACTCTTCCGCTATTGCTAGCTGATTATGAAAAAGAGTTGAACAAAGGAGATAACTTAATTTTTGCCGCATTCGGTGGAGGCTTCACTTGGGGAGCTATCTATTTAAAATGGGCATATAACTCATAAACCAAACAACTTAAATTTAGGAAAATGGATATTAAAGAAATTCAAAGTCTTATAAAGTTTGTAGCTAAATCTGGTGCAAGCGAAGTAAAGTTAGAAATGGAAGATGTAAAAATCACCATCAAAACAGGAAGCTCAACACCTGAAACTACCATTATTCAAGCAGCTCCAGTTGCAGCGGCACCTATGATGCCTCAAGCAGCTCCTGTAGCACAACCTGCAGCTCCTGCTGCTGCTCCAGCAGCTCCTGAAGCTCCTGCAGCAAACGACGATTCTAAATACCTTACCATTAAGTCACCTATCATCGGTACATTCTACAGAAAACCATCTCCAGACAAGCCTTCTTTCGTAGAAGTAGGATCTGACATCAAAGTAGGAGATACTGTATGTGTTATCGAGGCGATGAAATTATTCAACGAGATCGAATCAGAAGTTTCTGGTAAAATCGTTAAAGTATTAGTTGATGATTCCTCTCCAGTAGAGTTCGATCAGCCATTATTCTTAGTTGACCCATCATAATTTGCATTTTTACCCCACAGAACGAGGCTTTTGCCTTTTCTGAGAGTATAAAGTGCTAAACTCATAACCTAATACTATGTTTAAAAAAATATTAATTGCCAATAGAGGTGAGATTGCCCTTCGTGTAATCAGAACCTGTAAGGAGATGGGAATCAAAACGGTGGCAGTATATTCAAAAGCAGATGCGGAGAGTTTACACGTGCGTTTTGCTGATGAAGCTGTTTGTATTGGACCTGCTCCGAGTAGCGAGTCGTATTTAAAAATGGCCAATATTATCGCTGCTGCTGAAATTACCAATGCTGATGCTATTCACCCAGGATATGGATTCTTATCTGAAAATGCTAAGTTTTCTAAACTTTGTGAAGAGCACGAAATCAAGTTCATTGGAGCAACTGCTGAGATGATTGATAAAATGGGAGATAAGGCCTCTGCTAAAGCGACGATGATCGCTGCAGGTGTACCTTGTATTCCAGGTTCAGACGGTATCCTTGACACTTACGAAGAAACAGAAGCTTTAGCTGTAGAAATGGGATTCCCAGTGATGCTAAAAGCAACTGCCGGAGGTGGTGGTAAAGGTATGCGTGCCGTTTGGAAAAAAGAAGATTTAAAAGACGCGTGGGATTCTGCTCGTATGGAGGCAAAAGCTGCTTTCGGAAATGACGGAATGTACATGGAAAAACTGATCGAAGAGCCACGTCATATCGAAATCCAAGTAGTTGGAGATTCGTATGGTAAAGCTTGTCACTTGTCTGAAAGAGACTGTTCAGTACAACGTCGTCACCAAAAATTAACGGAAGAAACACCTTCTCCATTCATGACTGATGAGTTGCGTACTTCTATGGGAGAAGCTGCTGTAAAAGCTGCCGAATTCATTAAGTACGAAGGAGCAGGAACCGTGGAGTTCTTAGTAGATAAGCACCGTAATTTCTATTTTATGGAAATGAACACGCGTATCCAAGTAGAGCACCCTATTACTGAGGAAGTAGTAGATTACGATTTGATTAGAGAGCAAATTTTAGTGGCTGCAGGTGTGCCAATTTCTGGTAAAAACTACACGCCACAATTACACTCGATCGAATGTCGTATCAACGCGGAAGATCCACACAATGGATTCAGACCAGCGCCAGGAAAGATTACGTCTTACCACGCGCCAGGAGGACACGGAGTTCGTGTAGATACTCACGTTTATGCGGGGTACATGATTCCACCAAACTACGATTCTATGATTTCAAAGTTGATTGTAACAGCACAAACACGTGAAGAAGCTATCAACAAAATGAAACGCGCTTTAGATGAGTACGTAATTGAAGGAGTTAAAACTACCATTCCTTTCCACCGTCAACTTATGGATCACCCTGACTACGTAGCCGGGAATTATACCACTAAGTTTATGGAAGATTTCGAAATGAAATAATTCATCACACATACGATGAATTTCATCACATAAAAACGTTAAAAAATCAGTGAATAGTTCACTGATTTTTTTTTATTCATACCTTCGTAGCATGAGAGTTTTGTACACAATAAGTGTTCGTGTTGTTGCTTTCTTTTTGCGGATTATCGCCTTGTTCAACCCCAAGATACGATTGTTCGTTACAGGAAGAAAACACACGTTCGAAAAATTATCACTTCTTAAGGCAGAAGATAAGGTCGTTTGGCTTCACGCCGCCTCTTTGGGTGAATTTGAACAAGGACGCCCTATCTTGGAAGCCATTAAAAAAGACCATCCTAGCTATAAAATCGTGCTTAGCTTTTTTTCTCCATCAGGCTATGAAGTGCGTAAAAATTACGAATTGGCCGATGTGGTATGCTATTTACCAATGGATACCCCCAAAGCAATGCATCGCTTTGTACAACAGGTACATCCAAGCATGGCCATTATTGTCAAGTATGAGTTTTGGCCCGCCATGCTCACCGCGCTAAAAAATCACGAGGTCGACACGCTATTGGTATCGGGTATATTCCGTCCGAATCAGTCATTTTTTAAATGGTACGGCGCGTATATGCGTTCAAAACTGACCACCTTCTCACATTTTTTTCTACAAAACGAACGTTCATTACAATTGATCAATAGTATTGGTTTTAACAATGCCTCACTCAGCGGAGACACCCGTTTTGATCGTGTTACCGCCTTGCAGCACACGGATAATACCTTACCCTTTTTAGAAGAATTTAAGGGTGATCACTATCTAGTGATGGCAGGTAGCTCATGGCCAGAAGACGAACAATTGTTTATCAACTACATCAATGAACAGGCCACAGCAGATGAAAAGTTTGTGTTTGCTCCGCATACTATTAAACCCGAAAAAATAAAAGAGTTCACCAAAGCACTGCGCGTTAAAACAGTCTGTTTTAGCGACTATAAAGGTCGTGACCTATCAGAATACCAAGTATTTGTTTTGGATACCATAGGACTCTTAACAAAAGCTTATTCCTATGCAGATGTAGCCTATGTAGGAGGAGGACTCGCCACAGGACTACACAATATCTTGGAACCCGCCACCTTTGGAATTCCCGTTATTTTCGGAGGTGTCAAATACGATAAATTTCAGGAAGCACATGATTTACTAGCCTTGAAAGGAGCTAGTGCCATTACGGACCAACAACAGCTGAACGCTACTTTAATAAAGCTCCGTGACCATGCAGACTTCCGAAATACTCAAGGAAGTATCAATAAAAAATACATCACTGACAATAAGGGAGCTACGGTTGCCGTTATGAACTATATTAACCAAAAATTATAATACACTGCTATGGATTTCCTACTACAACCTTGGCCGTGGTATATCGCTGGCCCATCAATAGCGTTGATTTTATTTTTAAATATCTTTTTCGGTAAAAAATTTGGTGTTTCTTCCAATTTAGAGACCATGTGCTCGGCATTAGGGGCCTCTAAATGGAGTTCGTATTTTAACATAAAGCTCAGCGAAAAACAATGGGGGCTGGTATTTGTATTAGGGATTGCCTTAGGAGGATTTGTAAGTAGTACTTACTTAACCCAACAGGAAGGAATTGCCCTGAGTACTGAAACTGTGAAAGAACTGTCTGATCTAGGCTTCCATAATGCCGATCAAAACGGGATGGTACCTCCCGAGCTTTTCGGATCCAATTCATGGCATTCACCCAAAACCATACTCCTATTAATCGTAGCAGGTTTTTGTATCGGTTTCGGATCTCGCTATGCTGGAGGTTGTACCTCTGGACATGCCATCACAGGCCTAAGTAGCTTTCAACTGCCATCGTTAGTTGCGGTAATCGGTTTTTTCATCGGAGGCTTAACCATGATATGGCTCTTGTTCCCATTAATATTTTAAATTATGAAAAAGAACGTTAAATTTTTACTCTCTGGTTTTTTATTCGGGATTATTCTGAGCAAGTCAGAAGTTATTTCCTGGTATCGCATTTATGAAATGTTCCGCTTCCAGTCTTTTCATATGTACGGTGTTATCGGTTCGGCAGTGGCCGTTTCAGCAATACTCATCTACTTTTTCAAAAAGGGAGTGTTGAAAAACTACCTCGGTCATCAGGTTCAAATTGCAGACAAGAAAAAAAACTACAAGGCCGCTCTGTTAGGAGGTATCGTATTTGGTCTGGGTTGGGCACTCGCCGGTGCTTGTCCCGCTCCTATTTTTGTGCTATTAGGGCAAGGTATTTTACCGGTGCTTTTGGTCATTTTCGGAGCCTTAATGGGCACCTTTGTCTACGGTTTAGTACACAAAAAGCTACCGCATTAAACTTTAGCCTTTGATCAATTGATCGGGAATGGTTTCTGACGTTTCATTGACAACTTTCCAACCGTATACACGAGACAGTTGGTAAAGTTTGGACAGCTCTTCAAATAAGCGCCTTTTTGCGTCTTTTTCTAAGGGAGTGAGGTCTATGCTTTCTCGAATTTTCAAAATCGCCTTAGCATTGATACTATTGAGTTCCTCCTTGGTAAAAGAATTGAAGGTACTTTGTTGCAGATCGAAATAGCGAATTTCAGGGCTAATATTCAGTTCTTGTGTCGGTATTTTTACAATGCGAATCTCTCTCTTTTCAGCATCCACATCGATTTCCATCTTCGACAAATCGTAGCCTACTTCTACCTTGGCATTTACCGTTAACAGTGCCTTTTTTTGAAATTGCACCGTCTCAAACAGGTAGTTTTTTGTATCACTGTGCGCATAGATTTCAGAAAACGACGCCTCAGCAACCACCAGTTTACTCAGGTCTTTTACTTCTTCCAAAACCACTGTTACTGACTCTCGATCGGTTTTTTCCGTTGCTTTATTGCGGTGATAAAAGGTTGCGACGATTAGGCCGAATACAAAAAAGGTTAGGTATTTAAGCTTTTGTACCATAGCGTGCTTTATTTAAACAACTAAAGTACAAATAATAAACATGTAAAATGACTGATTTAATTTTCTTCAGTTTTTGGAAAAGCCTGTTTGTTGAAAATAAACAATAAGGCTACCCCAATCGTAATCCAAGAATCTGCACCATTAAAAATTGCGTTGAAGAAGGTAAAACTCTCTCCTTCATACATTGGGAAATACAGCATATCAACTACTTTTCCGTGAAAGAGTTTCCCATAAGGATTGTCGGCAAATAAGGTTGCCAACCTTCCGTGAGAAGAATCAAAGATTACCCCGTAAAAAACAGAATCAATAATATTCCCGACCGCTCCAGCCAAAATTAGGGCTATTGCAATGATGACACCCGTATGCGCTTTGCGTTGAATAGTTTGCCACAACCAATACACAATACCACTTACCGCTACCAAACGAAATAAAGTTAAAAATAACTTCCCGGCCTCGCCTCCAAACTCGAAGCCCCATGCCATACCGTTATTTTCGGTAAAATGGATTTTGAACCAGTCCTTAAACACGACTACTTCTTCACCGAGCATAAAGTGAGTTTTTACGTAAATTTTACTTACCTGGTCTATGAGTATAGCCAAAAGTACAGTTAGGATAGCGATGGTTTTCTTTGACATTTTTTGTATTTAAGAATGACAAAAATAAGAAAAGTATTGTTAATCCAAGGCTTAGCCCAACTCTTTATCTATTCTGGCTAACAACGCCTTTCTATACGACTTCCCTACAACCAATTTTTCACCGTTTTCCAAACTCACTTGATTGCCGTCTAACAGCGTTAGCTTGTCAAAATTCAACAAGGTAGACTTGTGAATGCGTATAAAGTTATCGGGAAGCTTCGTCAGAAATTCTGTCAAGGTCATCGGAACTAAAATGCGCGTTGTAGTATGGATTTTCACATAATTACCATAGGCTTCCACATATTGAATTTCATCAAAATAGACTTTGACTAATTTTTTATCGCTTTTGACAAATATGGCATTCGCCTTTTTCTCTCCCTCAACTCTAATCTGCTGCTTCGTTGGAATCGAACGTTTGTTGACCTTTTGAACAGCCTGAAAAAACCGTTCAAACGCAAAGGGCTTTACCAAATAATCCACGACATCTAATTCAAATCCTTCCAATGCGTGTTCAGGGTATGCAGTAGTTATAATTACCTCTGGACGAATTTTCATGGTTTTCAGTAAACTCAACCCCGAAAGCTTGGGCATATTGATATCTAAAAACAACAGGTCTACCGCTTCCTTGTCCAGCACCTCCAGTACTTCAAAGGCATCTTTACAACTGGCTATCAACGTTAATCCCGGTACTCCCTGAAGGTACCTTTCTAAAATTTGTCGAGCTATCGGTTCATCATCCGCAACAATACAGCGTAAGTTCATCTTTACAAGTTTATTATCAATTTGACATTATAGGTTTCAGCCTCTTCCTTCAAATACAACTGGTGGGCATCAGGATACAACAATACCAATCGTTTTTTAGCATTTTCCAAACCGATACCTCCACTATTTTGAGACATCTGTGCTGCTACGGCACTGGGGCTATAAGAGTTTGTGCATGAAAAATGAAGCTGGTTCCCTGTGGTCTCCATAGCTATGGTAACAAAACTACGGTTTTCAGAGGTTTCTCCTAGGTACTTAAAAGCATTTTCAACAAAGACAATCAACAACATCGGTGCAATTTTAAACTGTCGGTAGTCTCCTCGCAGCTCCAAAGTAACTTCACTACTCGATTCTAAACGAATTTTTTCGAGCGCTACGTAATTGGTGAGGTAGGCAATTTCTTTATCCAAATTTACAAATTGCTCCTTGGTTTCGTACAAACTATAGCGTAACATCTGTGACAATTGCAGCATTAGCTCTGGAAGTTTATCTGATTTTATTACCGACAAACCGTATAGGTTGTTTAACGTGTTGAATAAAAAATGCGGATTTAGTTGAGCCTTCAGCAATTGCAACTCCGCTTCTCGCTCACGACTTTTCCTGACCACGCTATCACGTGCAATTTTTAATGCCAACCCGAAGAGTACAGCCAATATTTGCAGTCCTAAAAAATTATACAGCAACCGACTCTCAATGGCCACTTCCAGCACCCAGGTTGCTAAAAACCAAGAATTCAAAAACGTAAAAAAAAGAATATTTAGCAGTGTCGCCATGACAAATCGACCACTCCCCTTTGAGGCTAGCGGTAAAATCAATAAGTTTTCGATATAAATGGGGGGTGCCATTAACAATACCCCTATCAAGCCGGCCAACAATGGAGTTTCGCTCTGTATCGTCAAGGTAAATACAAAAAACAAACACAGCCATATAAATACATTTTGTACTAAACTGTTTTCCCAAAGTAGTTCTCGTTTATGCATGCTTGCGATTTTTAACAACCAAAGATAACGAGGCAAAGTTTGGAAACCTATTTTTAATGACCAACGTCCCTTTACACCCTTCAAAGGGAGTATTCTTCGTGATATTAGTAGACTAAAACGCTCATCACGAAACGAGCTTCGTTAGTCATTCTTTTTTCTAAAACACCGCTAAGTCTCTCAAATTTGTCCTGTAATTAAACATAAAAACTCATGCTACTAGAACTCAATGGACTGTCAAAAAAATATTCAAAAAACACGTATGGACTTAAAGATTTCTCCTTGCGCATGGAGAACGGCGTACTGGGATTATTAGGTCCGAATGGCGCAGGGAAATCTACCTTATTAAAAATGATTGCAACCATCAGTTGCCCTACAGACGGCACTATCGTACTCAACAAAAACAACGTCTTAAGTGACCCTAATTACATGCGAAAGCAACTCGGTTTTTTACCTCAGTACTTCGGGGTATACCCCAACCTTAATGCTTATGAATTTCTCAGTTATATCGCTGCAATGAAAGGTATTGGTGGAAAGGATTTAAAAGCCAGGATTACCCACCTACTCACCCAAGTTAACTTATTAAGTGAAGCTCATAAACCCATAGGAAATTACTCAGGAGGGATGAAACAGCGCATCGGCATTGCCCAAGCTTTGTTAAACAATCCCAAAGTTTTGATTTTTGATGAACCCACCGTTGGGCTCGATCCTGTAGAACGCATTCACTTTCGCAATCTGATTAGTGAACTCTCTCAGCATTGCATCATCATTTTATCGTCGCATATAGTGAGTGATATCGATACGATTGCCGATCAGGTTGCCATTATGAAGAAGGGGAGCTTACTCGCCAAAGACAGTCAAGAAAATCTCATTAAACAAGTAGAGTCCAAAGTTTTCCAAACAACCATTCAAACAGAGGAACTGGAAGCCTTTAAAAGAGAACACATCATCGTAGACTTAAAAAGAAACCATACCGATGTAACAATTCGCTTTATCAGTGATACCCAGCGCCCTTACTTCAAAGCACAAAAAGCCACGCTTGAAGACGCTTACTTATACTTCACAAATACCAACACCAATCAATAACACCTCAATACTCTTAGTCATGAACACCTTAATACGCGCTGTCAAATACGATTTCCTCCAACGCATCCGCAGTTACTCCTTTCTACTCGTCTTGTGTGCTACTTTACTTATTACCTACCATTTTGTTCCAGCTCCGGGAGCATCGTACTCCACAGTTCGATTCGGAACAATCACCGGTACCTACAACCTGGTATGGATCAGTTATGTCAGTGCTATAATGACTGCTGTATTTTTATCACTTGCTGGTAGCTACCTGGTCAATGCTGGTATCAAAAAAGACATGGACACCCAAATAGGCCCTATAATTGCAAGTACCTCCTCGAGTAATTTCAAGTACCTACTGCTCAAAAGTTCCAGTAACTTTTTGGTACTCCTCAGCATCTTAGTACCTGTGGTGGTGATGACCTTCTGTAGATTTTACCTAGAGCCTGGTCAGGAATCATTTTCACTGACAACCTTTATACTTCCTTTTGGTATCATATGTATCCCAGCTCTGTTTATAACCGCAGTACTTGCGGTCGTATTCGAAGTTGTGTTTCGCAAGCAGTACACCCTAAAAAACATCGTTTATTTTTTCTTTTTTTCGTTCTTACTCATGGGAAGTAATTTCCAAAAAGATTCAAATTTCGACCTTATTGGGACTCGCTACCTGACAAATCACCTCGCTTCACAAATAGAAGCCGCCTACCCAGATTCCGCTACTCAATTGAGCATAGGTTTTGTCATTAACGACACCGACGCACAGCAGGCATTTACATTTACAGAAACCTCTTGGCATGGCTATTTTATAGGAAGTCGTATTTTATGGATGTTGGGCAGCTTGCTTTTGTTAGTAATTTGTGCGCTATTTTTCCATCGATTCTCTGTGAAGCCGACGAGCGTACGCACTGAACCACGCCCTGAAACGAACAAACACTTACTCGGAAAAATGGATCTGTCTGCGCTTGCAATCGGCAGTATAGATTACACTATTCTTCCGCTAATCAAAACAGAATACCTGCTCTTGTTACGCTCTGCACACAAATGGCATTACGTCATTATGTTTAGTGGATTTTTTACGAGTATGCTAGCTCCACTTAACATCAGCACCCAGTATATTTTACCCTTGCTATGGTTTTTACAAGTTCGCAAATTGGGAAGCTTGGGTTCCAAGGAATTTCAATACAACACCCATCTTTTAAGTTTCAGTACCTATAAACCCCTACATCGCCTAGCGGTTGCACAAGGAATTGCCTGTGTTTTATTTTTACTCAGTTTAGCAATACCTGTCCTTATCAGACTTAGCATCATTGGACAGTTTGCAAGTGTTGTGGGTATTGGTATAGGAAGCATCTTGATCAGCACATTAGCCTTTAGCTTGGGAACACTGACTAAAAACAACAAGCTATTCGAACTGCTATTTTTCGGGCTTACCTATGCGTTTCTTAACCGCGTTCCCTTTGCCGATTTCCTCAACCTCTATACCGCTCCGTATACACTCACATATACCTGGATTGCGATGAGTATTCTCTTTCTAATTATCAGCATCGTTGTACGCAGAAAACAAGTCTATAAAAACTAAAAAAACCAGAACGTACGTTCTGGTTTTTTATCATGTATTTTACCGATAATTATCCTTTTAACCAAGCCTTGCGCAATGCAATTTCTTTCGCAGTAGCTTTAGGGTTTTCCTGTAAGCTTTCTCCAGTTGTAAACGATTGTGTCAACTTCGTTTTGATGCGAACTTCTTTCCCATCTCTTTCCAAAACAACATCCATATCTGTTCCTGGTTGCCACATGTACATCTTTGTAAACAGCTTATTGGCATTTTCACGAGTAAGCTGCTCACCATCTACGCTTTTAATAGCATCTCCTGGTTGTGCTCCATTCTCTGCCCAGAAGCTATTGTTCTTTACCGCATTGGTAAAACGAACTGTCATGCTCTTTTCATCAGGACGTACAATAAGTGTTCCGTCATTCTGGATATAATTGGTTTTCACCTTAGTTCTAAACACCTCTAAACCAACCTTATTAAAATAAGTATTGTAATCAATTGGCGTTCCTTCTACTACGTGGGTCTTTAAGAACTTTCCAACAGCAGGGTACGTCATTGATGTAATTTCTTCGATTAACTTATCATCTTCAAAAGGCTTGTTTTTCCCGTATTTTAACGACAATTCTTTCATCAACGATAAAACACCTCTTGTTCCATTACTTTCTTCTCTTAAAATGATATCCAAACACATTCCAATCAACGCACCTTTTTGGTATACATTATAATATTGTGAAGCGTAAGGTTCCTCTAAAACATTCTCACTCATCGTTGTAAAGCTCATACTGTCATTCATTGACGAGGCTGTTTTAATTTTCCCCATCACTTTGGTATAGAACTCTTCTGGAGTTACCAAATCTTGATTTATTTGAAACAGGGTTGCGAAGTACTCTGTAATTCCCTCGTACATCCATAAATGTTTCGAAAAAGTAGGTTGGTTGTAGTCAAAATAATGCACGTCTTCAGAGTGTACACTTAACGGGGTTACGATGTGGAAAAACTCGTGCGAAACGACATCGATCATACTTTTTGCCAAAGCATCATCAGGCATCGACTCTGGCAATACCACTACTGTTGAAGTGTGGTGTTCCAAAGCTCCAAATCCTTTCGGAGAATCCTCTTTTCCTTCTGACAAATACAAATAGATATCGTAGCGAGCCGTGCTATTGACGCTTCCCAAATACGTTTTTTGCGCTTGCATCATTTTCTCCATCACCTTCTTAATTTTAGCAGCATTGTGCTTTTTGTTTGGTGAATATACGCTCAATACAATTTTGATGTCTCCAACTTTAAATTCTTCTACATCCAATTCCCCATAAAACATCGGGTTGTCTGTAATATCAAAATAACGAGGAGCAAAATAACTCGACGTCATCGTTTTACCATCTTCAGACATTTTAGAAGCTACTTGTTGTAATGCAGAAGTTCTTTTGAACTCTTTAGGAGCCACCACATCGAGCGCGTACTGATTGTTTTTTAACGAATCAAAATACCCGATGAACCCGTGTAAATTTAAAACATAATTGGTATTTTCTATATTGGTTCCGGCAGGTGAAAAAGGAGTTTCTCCACCTATTCCTCCTGACTTTTCAATATCAAAAGTATCGTTTACTAAGTAGGTAATTTTATCGAGCTTACTGGCCTCTGAAATCTCCCAAGTATTGGTATCGATTTTCTTTACAGGAAGTTCATTTCCGTCGTAATCTAGCGCTTTTAAACCGTCAACATACTTTCCAAAATCACTAACTGAGTAGGTTCCTTGTACAACGCGTGGTAAACGATACACGACTTTATCAGTACGAAAGCGACCTGGATTGATGGTTACAGGAACTTTATCTTCGTTCACTTGAGTTAAATTCACCGTTGAAACAATTGGATTTTGTTCAGCAAAATCGTTCTTTGTCAGTTTTTTGGCACTGTTACAGCCTACTAAAAACACCCCTGCTACTGCAGCTGATAGTATACTTTTATTCATTGTTTGAGTTCTTTTGTACGTATTTGACTGCGAAAATGGGATTCTGTTACCAAATAATCCCTAAAAAATCGTTAATTTCTTAAAAGAAATACCGCTTATTCAAGAGTACGTACAAAAATATGAGCATGGATGGATTGGACTTTTAGCAACGGACCGGCTACCATTTTCTGACTACAAGGCGAAACACAAGGCTGATCATTTACCGTTATGGTACCTTTATTGGACTGCAATTCAAAACTTCCATCAATAGTGGCTGTTATCGTTCCTTGAAATAGTTGTATGCTCGTGGCCTGCTTTACGGTATGTAACTGAATGTTTCCACGTTGGGAAAAAATAGTCAGGTTTCCGTCGTAGTTAGCCACCTCAATACTGGTTTCTCTGACAGTAACTACTAGCGCTTTATCTTTGGGAATTCGTACAATAACGCTGGCTCTTTGAAGCTCTTCAGTAATAAATTTCCTGAAAACGGTGGGTGCCAGCTCGGTAGTTTCTTTACTTATCTTCAGCTCACTAAAAGACTGGTGTTTTTGAAATACAACAGTTCTGGCAAATGGTTGTTCGTCTTTTAAAACGAGCTCTAATTTTCCTGAAGTACTATTTTCTATTCGGAGGTGATCAATGTCCTCTGCTGTAAACTCTAGCGATGAGGATTGCAATTCCCATTGCCGTGCCAGCTGTTCTTGGGCAAGAACGGTACTTACCCACAACAAACAGGCTATAGAAATAAAAAGACTCCTAGTGAAGGAGTCTTTTCTATTGGTTTTATTTGGGAATGCCCGTTTCATTTATTGCTTGCGCTTAGCCTCAATACTCAAAGTAGCGTGAGGTACTAACTTCAAACGCTCTTTTTGAATCAATTTACCTGTAACTCTACAAACACCATACGTTTTGTTTTCAATCCTTATCAAGGCATTCTTTAAGTCTCTGATAAACTTTTCCTGACGGATCGCTAATTGCATATTTGCTTCTTTAGCCATCGTGTCTGAACCTTCTTCAAAAGATTTAAAGGTAGGTGAGGTATCCTCAGTCCCATTATCAGCTCCATTTTTATAGGAATCTTGAAGCAATTTCAAATCTTTTTCTGCTTGTTCAATCTTGTTGGTGATAATTTCTTTAAACTCGTTTAAATCACCGTCTGAGTATCTTACTTTAACGTCATCCATAATGCTATATTTTTTCAATTAACATTTTACTTTTAATCGTATCGAATTCAAACTCGACACCATTTTCCAACGCATCAACAAAAACCAACTCGTTTGTCAAGGTTTCTGTTTTGATGTAAGTTTCATTAGCCAATACCGATTCTTTCAAATCTGCAAAGCTCAAGAAGGTCAATTTAATTTTATCTGTTACTTCTAGTCCTGTTTCTTTACGGGCATTTTGGATTCGATTTATCAATTCTCTTGCGACTCCTTCTCTCCTTAGATCTTCGGTGATTGTCACGTCAAGTGCCACGGTTAATCCTTCTGCATTGGCCACTAACCAACCTTCGATATCTTTTGATGAAATCTCAACATCTGCGGTCTCTAATTTAATGATTTTCTCATTAATTTCAATATTTATAAAGCCATCTTTTTCTATTTGAGCTATTTGCGCTTGCTCAAAATCACGTATCTTATTAGCAATCAACTTCATATCTTTTCCGAATTTTGGCCCTAGCGCTTTAAAATTCGGTTTGATCTGCTTTACTAAGATTCCAGAAGCATCATCGAGCAATTGAATTTCCTTAACGTTCACCTCTGATTTGATCAAATCAGCCACTGCACTAATCTCCTCTTTTTGAGTTTCATCCAATACAGGAATCATAATTTTTTGCAAAGGTTGACGTACTTTAATTTTTTCTTTCGCTCTTAATGACAACACCAATGAAGAGATGGTTTGTGCATTTTCCATTTTGCGTTCTAACGAATGGTTTACGTAACTTTCGTCGAACTGAGGGAATTCTGCAACGTGAATACTTTCAAAATTCTCTTTCCCTGTCGCCACCGTTAAATCGCGATACAAACGATCCATGAAGAAAGGCGCCACCGGCGATCCTAATTTAGCAACCGTTAGCATACAAGTATACAAGGTTTGGTAAGCTGAGATCTTATCTTGTGCGTACTCTCCCTTCCAGAATCTCCTTCTACACAAACGCACATACCAGTTACTCAAATGGTCTTGAACAAAATCAGAAATGGCACGAGTTGCTCTCGTAGGCTCATAATCCGCGTAGAATGCATCAACCTTTTGAATTAAACTGTGTAACTCTGACAAAATCCAACGATCGATTTCAGGGCGCTCCTCTAACGGAATATCCGCTTCAGCATAGGTAAAGTTATCGATGTTAGCATACAAGGCAAAAAATGAATAAGTATTGTATAGTGTTCCGAAGAACTTTCTCTTCACCTCCTCGATTCCTGCAACATCAAATTTCAAATTATCCCATGGATTTGCATTCGAAATCATATACCAACGGGTAGCATCTGGTCCAAACTGCTCTAAGGTCTTAAACGGATCTACACCATTTCCGAGACGCTTTGACATCTTTTGTCCATTCTTGTCCAATACCAGTCCGTTAGACACGACGTTTTTATAGGCTACAGAATCGAAAACCATTGTTCCGATTGCGTGTAACGTATAGAACCATCCTCTCGTTTGGTCAACTCCTTCAGCGATAAAGTTCGCAGGGTAGTTTTCTTGTTGATCGATGAGTTCTTTATTTTCAAATGGGTAGTGCCATTGTGCATATGGCATAGAACCAGAATCGAACCAAACATCGATCAAATCACTCTCGCGATGCATCGGTTGTCCACTCTCAGAAACCAATACGATCTTATCGACGATATTCTTGTGCAAGTCTATGGTATCGTAGTTTTCTTCGCTCATATTCCCTACTTCGAAATCAGCAAAAATATCTGCTTCCATATGACCCGCAGCAACTGATTTTGCCATCGCCTCCTTTAATTCAGCCACAGAACCAATACAAACTTGCTCTGTACCGTCTTCTGTCCTCCAAATTGGTAAAGGAATCCCCCAGAAACGCGAACGCGATAGGTTCCAGTCATTGGCATTTTTCAACCAATTTCCGAAACGACCTTCTCCCGTTGATTTCGGCTTCCAGTTAATGGTTTCATTGAGGTCAAACATACGATCTTTTACCTCTGTAACTTTGATAAACCAAGAATCTAATGGATAGTATAAAATTGGCTTATCGGTACGCCAACAATTTGGATAACTGTGGACGTATTTTTCAACCTTAAAGGCTTTGTTTTCTATTTTTAACTTGATGGCGATTTCAACATCCACTGATTTCTCAGGAGCTTCACCATCGGTATAGTATTCATTTTTCACATACTTCCCTGCCAATTCTCCCAACTCAGGGCGGAATTTACCTTGTAAATCAACCAGGGGAACAGGATTTCCATTTTCGTCTAGTACTAACATCGGCGGCACTTCAGGAGTAGCTTGTTTTGCTACCAAAGCATCATCCGCACCAAACGTTGGTGCCGTATGAACTATCCCCGTACCATCTTCAGTAGTCACAAAATCACCTGAAATTACTCTAAACGCATTTTCTGGATTTTGGTAAGGTAAGGTGTACTCCAACAATTGCTCATAGCGAATTCCAACTAAATCTTTTCCGATAAAGTCTTTTACTATTACAAATGGAATTTTCTTAGCCCCTGCTTCATAGCTTGCTAACTCCTCTTCTGAGGTTACTGCTTCGTACTTTCCTGAAAATTGTTTCGATACCAAGTTCTTTGCCAATACTACCTGAATAGGTTCAAAGGTATATTGGTTAAATGACTTCACTAAAACGTACTCGATTTTAGGACCTACCGTTAAGGCTGTATTACTTGGTAAGGTCCAAGGTGTCGTCGTCCAAGCCAAGAAATGTACATCTCCTTCAACTTGTAAAAACGCGGGCAAACTTTCCTTTACCGTTTTAAACTGCGCAACCACTGTGGTGTCAGTCACGTCTTGGTAGGTTCCTGGCTGGTTCAACTCATGCGAACTCAAACCAGTTCCAGCCTTTGGTGAATACGGCTGAATGGTATAGCCTTTGTACAACAAGTCCTTGTCGTAGATTTGCTTTAACAACCACCAAACCGACTCCATGTATTTAGGTTTATAAGTAATATATGGATCTTCCATATCTACCCAATATCCCATTTTATGTGTCAAATTATTCCAAATATCCGTGTAGCGCATTACTGCTTTTTTACATGCAGCATTGTACTCTTCCACTGTAATTTTAGAACCGATATCTTCTTTAGTTATTCCCAATTCTTTTTCAACGCCTAATTCAATAGGTAACCCATGCGTATCCCAACCAGCTTTACGCTTTACTTGGTATCCTTTTTGAGTTTTATAACGACAAAAAATATCCTTAATTGACCTTGCCATTACGTGGTGAATTCCTGGAAGTCCGTTTGCTGAAGGTGGTCCTTCAAAAAACACGAAAGGCTCGTTACCCTCACGGCTAGTAATACTTTTTTCAAAGATGTTGTTTTCCTCCCAATAGTTTAAAATTTCTTCAGCTACTTTTGGTAAATCCAATCCTTTGTACTCAGTAAACTTTTTACTCATTTTGTCATTATATTTATTGAATGTGCGAAATTACGTATTTTCTTGTAATTCTAGCGATTGAGCAAAAAAAAAACACCTCAAAAATGAGGTGTTTTTTTTACGAATATGGCATTAAATACCGTTTTGTTATTCCGCACTTGATTTTATTTGACTCCCGTGATTTACAATATAGAAATAAGATCTTCTATTCTTTTGATGCTCCTCTTCGGTACATTTGTTCGCATTGGCATCGTCACAGTTATTCAACAGTTGTGATTCACCGTATCCTTTAGCACTTTCTATGCGCTCAGGTGCGATTCCTCGTGAAATGATGTAATCACGCGTAGCTTTTGCTCTCTTGTCTGACAAGTACAAATTATAGGCTTTCTTTCCTCTACTATCCGTATGTGATTCAATTTTAATCACCATCTCCGGATGATTCTTCATCACGCTTACGATGTGTTCTAATTCGTATTCCGCATCCTCTCGAATATCGTACAAGTCAAAGTCAAAATAAATTGGGTTAATGACAATTTGATCTTCTACTATTAACGACTCCAGTGTCAAGTCAGCCTTGACCACTTTTTTGTTGATATCTTGGGTAGCCTGTTCCGTTTTATTGGATTTGTAATCAGCTTTACTCGCTACAACAATAAAACGCTTTTCACATTCTAGCTGTTTAAAGCTATAACCACCGTCACTAGCCGTACGAGTTTCTCCTAGGGGTTCTCCTTTCTCGTTCATCAGCTTCACGAGAGCATCTGGGATTGGAGCTCCTGTGCGCGTATCTGTGATAAATCCGTCAATATCTTCTTTACACTTGTACACTAAAAAACTATAGATATCATCGTCTCCACGTCCTTCACTTCGATTTGAAGAAAAATATCCAGCGCTTTTTTCATCGTTGATTACAAAAGAAAAATCGTCCATCGGTCCGTTAATCGGCGCTCCTAAATTCACAGGTTTTGAATAAGTGGTTCCATCGTAGCTACTTTCAAAAACATCCAAAGCTCCTAAGCCCAAATGTCCGTCTGATGAAAAATACAAGCGGTTATCGCTCCCTACAAATGGGAACATTTCTCGACCTTCTGTATTGATACTACTTCCTAAGTTTTCTGGATTTCCAAAAGTTCCATCATCATTAACGGTCACCTTGTACAAATCGGTTCCACCGTAACCTTCTGGCATATCTGACACAAAGTACAGTGTTTTCTCATCTGCACTCAACGCCGGATGGCCTATAGAATAGGCATCGTCATTAAACGGTAGTTCCTCTGCCTCTCCCCAACTGTCGTAATTGCGCTCCGCACGATACAACTTTAGGTGGGTGGTACGCTCTTTATCACCTTTTAATTGTGATCCATCAAAATTGTCACGTGTAAAATACACCGTCTGACCATCTTTGGTAATGATAACATTAGACTCGTGATACTTCGTGGTCAATGAGGCTACCTTTTCAGCCAGTTCCACATCGAGTATTTTCTTTACTGTCAGTGGTTTTTGCTTAGCCTTGTAAATATCCAAATACGGCTGATTGTTCCACTTGTACAACTTTTTATTCTCCTGATCTGGACGTGTAGAAGCAAAGTAAAAATAACCGTCATGCAAAAAGCCTCCAAAATCTGAAAACTTGGTATTGGTTGACAAATTATGAATATTGATATAAGTTTTAGGCTTGTTAGTATATTCCGCAAAATAGTTCTTATTCTTTTCTAACTCCGAAACGCGACTGTCGTCACCGGTTAACTTCTTCAACTTTAACAACCAAGTATCTGAATCCGATACCTTACCATTACTTTTCAGTACTTGAGCATAGCGAAAAACATGTTTGGCATCAGCGATGTTCTCATAGGCTGCCATCAATTTTTCATAGGCCTTTTCTGCCTCTGTAAAGTTGGTTGTAAAATAATGTGAATCACCCAACCTACTCAATACTAAATACGATTGATCTCCTTTATCATTCAGCCTTTGATACAATTCTGCTGACTTTTGATATGCGTATTCTTTAAAATACCTATCAGCTGCATATCTGCGTTGTCCCACGGCCACCGTGGTTATACTTACTAATAGGATAAAAATAATTTTCTTCATGTGTCTCCCGTTTAATATTAGAAAAATCTCGGTGACTTCATCGTCTGAGTCTTAAATATTTCATATCGCAACATCACCTCATGCGTTCCCGAATTGTAGTTTGAATAATTTGAGGTGGTAAGGTCATAAGCATAGCCCATTTGCAGTGATCTGCTAATTTGGAATCCCAATAAGGCACTTACCGAATCGCCCCATCTCCAAGCAGCTCCAACTCGAAACTTCTCATTGAACAAGAAGTTTGCTGATACATCTAATGACAAGGGAGCTCCACTAACTATTTTACTCAATACGGCTGGTTTAAATTTGATGTTTTCACTCAAATCAAAAACGTATCCTGCAATCAAGAAATAGTGCATTCTTTCCGTGGCTACCGTTCCTCCTCCACTCGCATCGTCGTAATGGTCTGTTCTAAGGATGTTGGGAACTGCAATTCCAGCATACCAGTTAGATTCGTAATAATAAATCCCTGCTCCGATAGTAGGTAAAAATCTATTGATATTCGCATTGAACTGATTATCGGCTTTATCTCGATAAATTCCTTTGCTCCAATCTACGCTAAAAAAGCGTCCTCCTAATTTCATACCAAAGGCCAAATTTCCTTCATCACTCGTACGCACCGTATACGAAACGTTCACGTCTAAGTAGGTTTCGGTAGCCGGACCAATGGCGTCATTTACTAAATTAAACCCTAATCCAACACCTGTATATCCTACAGGTGTATCATAACTTAAGGTCTGTGTTCTCGGTGCACCGTCGATACCCACCCACTGGGTACGAGCCAGTAGGTTGATAACGCTGTGTCCTTTTGATCCGACATAGGCTGGATTCACACTCATGGTGTTAAACATGTACTGTGTGTACTGTGGATCTTGCTGTGAATAGGCGATACTAGACATCACTAATACTAGCAGCACTATTACTCGTTCTAATCTCTTATTCATCTCTTACTAATTTTTTGCTTAATCTCTGTTTATATATATCCATCCAACCTTAGGTTTACTTCCATCTCCTAAATCTAAAACATAGTAATAGGTACCTGATGGTAATTTATCGTCTACCTGTACATTGAGGCGTCCGTTTGAAGTTCCATCCCACGAATTGTCGTAACGGTTTTTACTGTATACCAAATTCCCCCATCTGTTAAAGATCTCTAGGCGATTATTTTTGTATTTCTCTTCACCTATACACGAGATCACAAAGGTATCATTATTTCCATCTTGATTTGGAGAGAATTCGTTATAAATTGTCAAACACGAAAGTGTATCTGGGTCTAAATAATCAGGGGTACCGTCTTCGTCGGTATCAAGTGCATCTAATGGTATTCCATCACCATCATCATCCGGGTGCTCATCTTCTGTAGCAATACCATCACCGTCATCATCCGTATCCAAATAATCGGGAGTACCATCGCCATCGGTATCATCATTCGAAGGGTTTCCGTCGGCATCAACATCTTCTTCCTCAGTCAATACACCATCACCGTCATCATCCACGTCTTGATAATCCGCTGCACCGTCACCGTCAGTATCTGGTGTATCCGCAGGACTTCCTCCGTTGTCTGGATCTACAGCATCTGCCATTCCATCGCCATCGGCATCGGTGGTATCATCAATCATTCCGTCACCATCACTATCTAAAGCACTATCACTTCCACCTTCTTCAAGGTCATTGATACCGTCGTCATCACTGTCTACATCTTGGTAATCTGGTTGTCCGTCACCGTCAGTATCTGGCACGTCAGCAGGTGTTCCTCCGTTATCGGCATCTACACTATCCGCAATTCCATCACCATCAGTATCACTCGGATTATCTAATATACCATCATTATTTGAGTCTAGCAAACTATTTGAGCCTCCTTCTGATAAATCAGAAATACCGTCATTATCACTATCTAAGTCCTGGTAATCATCATTTCCATCTCCGTCAGTATCTACTGGCGTAACACTTCCTCCGGCATTGGTATCATTGTCATTAGCATCTGCAGTATCGACGATTCCGTCATTATCAGCATCTACGTTTGAATCTAATTTCCCATCGCCATCAGCATCCACATTGGCTGCATCTTGACCACTTTCTACTAAATCCGGAATACCATCTCCATCACTGTCTAAATCTAAGCTATCAATGATTCCGTCTCCATCAGTATCCTTGTTAGGATCTCCTGCCATCTCCACTGAATCTAAGATTCCGTCATTGTCATCATCTAAATCGTGAATATCTGGAATTCCATCACCATCAGTATCTGGTAGTACCGCATCACCGAAGTTTCCGTTATCTCCATCTAAAGCATCAGCAATACCATCACCGTCACTATCTGTATTATCATCGATAACTCCATCACCATCGGTATCTAAATCACCTGGTAAATCTGGATTATTTGGATCTAATACATCAGCAGTACCATCACCATCTCCGTCTGGTAAGTTATCTCCGTCTACCAATACTCCTGAATCGCTTTGTCCATCTCCATCGGCATCAGTTCCTCCCGATTCTTCAACATCATTTAATCCGTCATTATCACTATCTAAATCTTGATAATCTGGTTGACCATCCCCGTCAGTATCTGGCACGTCAGCAGCAGTTCCTCCGTTATCTGGATCTACGCTATCCGCAATTCCATCGCCATCGGTATCTGTTTGATCGTCGATCACTCCATCATTGTCCGCATCTAAGCTTCCGTCAGAACCTCCTTCTACTAAATCAGATACTCCGTCATTATCGCTATCCACATCTTGATAATCGTCGTTTCCGTCTCCGTCAGTATCTACTGGAGTTACACTTCCTCCGGCACTCGTATCATTGTCATCAGCATCTGCAGTATCGACGATTCCATCGTTATCGGCATCTACGTTTGAATCTAATTTCCCATCGCCATCAGCATCCACATTGGCTGCATCTTGACCACTTTCTACTAAATCTGAAATACCATCTCCATCACTGTCTAAATCTAAACTATCGATGATTCCATCTCCGTCAGTATCCTTGTTAGGATCTCCTGCCATCTCCACTGAATCTAAGATTCCGTCATTATCATCATCTAAATCCAACACATCAGGAATTCCATCTCCATCGGTATCTACCATGTCTGCATCACCGAAGTTTCCGTTATCTCCATCTAGAGCATCGGCAATACCATCACCGTCACTATCTGTATTGTCATCGATAACTCCATCACCATCGGTATCTAAATCACCTGGTAAATCTGGGTTGTTTGGATCTAATACATCAGCAGTACCATCACCGTCTCCGTCTGGTAAGTTATCACCGTCTACCAATACTCCTGAATCACTTTGTCCATCTCCATCAGCATCAGTTCCTCCTGATTCATCAACATCATTCAATCCGTCATTATCACTATCTAAATCTTGGTAATCTGGTTGACCATCTCCGTCAGTATCTGGAGTGTCTGAAGCAGTTCCTCCATTATCTGGATCTACGCTATCCGCAATTCCATCACCATCGGTATCTGTTTGATCGTCGATCACTCCATCATTGTCTGCATCTAAGCTTCCATCAGAGCCTCCTTCTACTAAATCAGATACTCCGTCATTATCGCTATCCACATCTTGATAATCGTCGTTTCCGTCTCCGTCAGTATCCACTGGCGTTACACTTCCTCCGGCACTCGTATCATTGTCATTAGCATCTGCAGTATCGACGATTCCGTCATTATCGGCATCTACGTTTGAATCTAATTTTCCATCGCCATCAGCATCCACATTGGCTGCATCTTGACCACTTTCTACTAGATCTGAAATACCATCTCCATCACTGTCTAAATCTAAACTATCGATGATTCCATCTCCGTCAGTATCCTTGTTAGGATCTCCTGCCATTTCTACTGAATCTAAGATTCCGTCATTGTCATCATCTAAATCGTGAATATCTGGAATTCCATCTCCATCGGTATCTACCATGTCTGCATCACCGAAGTTTCCGTTATCTCCATCTAGAGCATCGGCAATACCATCGCCATCACTATCTGTATTGTCATCGATAACTCCATCACCGTCGGTATCTAAATCACCTGGTAAATCTGGGTTGTTTGGATCTAATACATCAGCAGTACCATCACCATCTCCGTCTGGTAAGTTATCTCCGTCTACCAATACTCCTGAATCACTTTGTCCATCTCCATCGGCATCGGTTCCTCCAGATTCATCAACATCATTCAATCCGTCATTATCGCTATCTAAATCTTGGTAATCTGGTTGACCATCTCCGTCAGTATCTGGGGTATCTGAGGCAGTTCCTCCGTTATCTGGATCTACGCTATCCGCAATTCCATCTCCATCGGTATCTGTTTGATCGTCGATCACTCCATCATTGTCCGTATCTAAGCTTCCGTCAGAACCTCCTTCTACTAAGTCAGATACTCCGTCATTATCGCTATCTACATCTTGATAATCGTCGTTTCCGTCTCCGTCAGTATCTACTGGCGTTACACTTCCTCCGGCACTCGTATCATTGTCATTAGCATCTGCAGTATCGACGATTCCATCGTTATCGGCATCTACGTTTGAATCTAATTTCCCATCGCCATCAGCATCCACATTGGCTGCATCTTGACCACTTTCTACTAAATCTGAAATACCATCTCCATCACTGTCTAAATCTAAACTATCAATGATTCCATCTCCATCAGTATCCTTGTTAGGATCTCCTGCCATTTCTACTGAATCTAAGATTCCGTCATTATCATCATCTAAATCGTGAATATCTGGAATTCCATCTCCATCGGTATCTACCATGTCTGCATCACCGAAGTTTCCGTTATCTCCATCGAGAGCATCGGCAATACCATCACCGTCACTATCTGTATTATCATCGATAACTCCGTCACCATCGGTATCTAAATCACCTGGTAAATCTGGGTTGTTTGGATCTAATACATCAGCAGTACCATCACCATCTCCGTCTGGTAAGTTATCACCGTCTACCAATACTCCTGAATCACTTTGTCCATCTCCATCGGCATCAGTTCCTCCTGATTCATCAACATCATTCAATCCGTCATTATCGCTATCTAAATCTTGGTAATCTGGTTGACCATCTCCGTCAGTATCTGGGGTATCTGAGGCAGTTCCTCCCTTATCTGGATCTACGCTATCCGCAATTCCATCACCATCGGTATCTGTTTGATCGTCGATCACTCCATCATTGTCCGCATCTAAGCTTCCGTCAGAGCCTCCTTCTACTAAATCAGACACTCCGTCGTTATCGCTATCTACATCTTGATAATCGTCATTTCCATCTCCGTCAGTATCTACTGGCGTTACACTTCCTCCGGCACTCGTATCATTGTCATTAGCATCCGCAGTATCGACGATTCCATCGTTATCGGCATCTACGTTTGAATCTAATTTCCCATCGCCATCAGCATCCACATTGGCTGCATCTTGACCACTTTCCACTAAATCTGAAATACCATCTCCATCACTGTCTAAATCTAAGCTATCGATGATTCCGTCTCCGTCAGTATCCTTGTTAGGGTCTCCTGCCATCTCTACTGAATCTAAGATACCGTCATTGTCATCATCTAAATCATCTGCATTCCATATTCCATCTCCATCGGTATCGTAATCCACTCGTATGTTCACGGTTACTGAATCACAATTGGCTGGAACAGCTCCATTTTCACATATTTGGTACGTTACAGTATAATTGCCTGCAGTAATTCCTGGATTTACTGTAATCGTCCCGTCTGGATTAAGTGTTAATCCGGTTGGAACACTCAGTCCTGTTAGTGTAACTTCTCCTGGGTTCGTTCCTATAACCACTGGATTACCATCTAACGTATCATTTGCAACCACTGAACTTGTACTATCTCCAACTGTTATAGGCGTTCCTGTAAAATCGTCAGCCACAGCATCAATAACACTGGTCACAGTTATGGTACCTGTAGCATTTGCTATACCACATCCTCCTGTTAAGGCAATCGAATAATTGAATACTCCGCTTACTGTTGGAGTACCACTAATTGTAATGGTATTCGATGACCAAGATGCTGTTACTCCAGCTGGTAAACCAGTTACGGTTCCAATTCCGGTAGCTCCTGTGGTTGTATGGGTTATGTTTGGTAAAACCGTATTGTAAGGTACTGTAGGACTACTTGAAGCTACAGATACTGTATTAACTGGAGTTACAGTAACATTTACCATTGTCCTAGTGGTACTCTCACAACTACTTACTGTTTGTGATGCATAGTAGGTTCCTGTGCTTAACGCTGTTGTTCCTGCTAAGGCAGTTCCTCCAGTTGACGCTGCATACCATTG
>NZ_CAZEQT010000001.1:633098-641549 GCF_964514025.1 Tenacibaculum litopenaei | reverse complement strand
GCATACCATTGGATTCCTGTTCCCGTAGCTACTAAATCAGCTACTGTTGGGCTATCGGCACTACAGAATGCTTGTGCGCTTGCTGTTGGTGCACTTGGGGTTGTGTTTACTGTTAACGTTGATTCTCCTGAAGTTAAACTAATACATTCATTTAAGGTACTGGTA
Source organism: Tenacibaculum litopenaei (assembly GCF_964514025.1). Classification (NCBI taxonomy): domain Bacteria; kingdom Pseudomonadati; phylum Bacteroidota; class Flavobacteriia; order Flavobacteriales; family Flavobacteriaceae; genus Tenacibaculum; species Tenacibaculum litopenaei. The sequence continues at coordinate 641,384 of NZ_CAZEQT010000001.1, read as the reverse complement.
ATAACCACACGGTATTTATTTGTTGAAACTCCAGTAGTAGGGTTCGTGATAGTCAAACTCGTCGTAGTTACATCCGAATAAATTCCTGTATTCGTCAAATTACTCCAGGCTCCCGCTCCTCCGGTTTGCACTTGCCACTGGTATACTAATCCTGTTGTTGAAGGAGTACTCCCGCTATAGTCTGGAACTCTAGCAGGAGCTGTCCCCGTAAAAGTAGTAGTAGTTAACGAAGTTGCTCCAACTGAAATCGAACCTGAGTCAGCAGTACAAATGCTTACTGCGGTACTAGGCTGGGTATTAATTTGCGCTGAAGCCGCTACAATTTCGTTTCCGGTCAATCCTTGACCTTGATCACCACCAGCATCGGCTGCACCTCCTGAATTTACGAGATTAGGTACACCATTTGCATCGACACCTCCTTGGGTGGCTATATTTATTCTTCCATTTCCATCTAATTGGGCAGCTGCCACATTTTCATTTCCTTCAATCGCATCCAAACAACCATCATTATCTGAATCGGTATCAAGATAATCTGGTGTTCCATCACCATCGGTATCACAAGAGATTAATGATATCGCAATTTCATCTACTAAAAGCGTATTATAAGCAGAGCCTGCATTATTGTTATAGATTTCTATTGTTACTGAAGTCGTTGTTGAAGTAAACAAAAACTCGTAACGCGTCCAATTTAAAGATACTGCTCCCGTATTAATCGTTTGTAAAACGGTTCCCATTCCATCCTTAATTTGCATACGAACATCAGGGTAATTTGATAGTGGCTGACCACTAACCTCTCTGGCTGCCGCTGCAAATAAACTATAAGAATATTGCTCATTTGCCTGCACTGTTAGTGTTTCTGAATACATCAATACAGGGGTCACACCTTGTGGATTATCTAATGCAAGGTATTTCCCTTCTGTTTCTCCAGCAGCATCTGCTCCTGAATTGGGTTGATACCACGATTGTCCTGGGAAATCAGCATTGGTACCAACCCTTACGTTTTGTACATTTGCTGCTGGAACATTGGGATGACTAGTAGCTGGACTACCTGTACCAGTTCCAAAATTATCTGAGAAGGCAAAACAAGGTCTTTCATCTATATCTAAAATCCCGTCATTGTCATCATCATAGTCATTTATATCGGCTACATTATCGCCATCAGAATCTGTTAGCACTGTAAGCGTAGCACTATTCTCAATACTAATACACTCATTATTCGGGTGTGTCACAATCAATTTGTACACTTTACCATCTAATCCATTCACATTGGAAATCATCAAATTGGCAGATGTCGTTCCTGAATAGACACCTCCGTCTGATAAGTTCACTCCATCTTCTTGCCATTGATAGGTACTTGCCGCTGCGGCACTCCCTGCACCGTAATTTGGTGTAGTATTAGGTGGGGTTCCTGTAAAAGTGGTTGTATTTGTTGCCGTTACTGAAGTAACTGTAAAATTAGTAGAGTTTCCTTCAATTACTGACTTATTTTGTAAAGCAGTTGCATCAACAACTACTTGGGTTGCTACAATTTCATTTCCTGTCGCTCCTTGCCCTTGATCACCACCGGCATCAGCTGCTCCACCTGAATTTACAAGGTTCGGAACACCGTTTGCGTCAACACCTCCAAGACTCGCTTGATTAATTCTTCCATTCCCATCAAGCTGAGCTGCTGTAACATTTTCATCTGCCTCTAAAGCATCAAAACAGCCATCATTATCTGAATCTAAATCTAAGTAATCGGGAGTTGAATCTCCATCCGTATCGATACAAGTAGTCGAAACCACACTTGTTCTTACTCTGGGGTTATCCAAACGAACATTCCCTGAGGCATTGTAAAAATACACCCTCAGTTCGTAAGTTGCATTTGCTTTCATTGCAAACACATTAGACATATCAAAATCACCATTATTACTAGAGGATACCACTATTCCACTATCCAGAACGTGTTCTGTTCCTGAATTTGGATCGTAAATAACTACTGCAACGGTAAAAGTTCCTTGCGATATACTTCCTAAATAAGGAAATGTAAATCTTGAAATGGTTCTTGTCTGAGATCCTGTAAACAAGGTTGACCCCATATAATCACCGTCAGTTTGTGCTGCTGCGAAAGTCGATTGATTCACGCCTGTAACATCATGAATCGTTGCTCCAGAAATACTTTGCTTCGTGACATTCACTCCAGGGCCATCTCCGTCATAGAAATTGGTTGCGCTCACAATTCCACCACTACCTCCAATATTCACTTCATTTGATCCTCCATCTTGAAAGTAACCTATAGCATAGTCGTGGGTTAGGGTAACGTTTTGTGAACATCCTTCATCGGTATCCAAGATACCGTCATTGTCATCATCAAGATCACAGGCATCACTGATATTATCTCCGTCAGAATCTGTATTCCCTGATGCGGTTGCATTACACGGATCATTAATGGTAATGGAATCGCTCAAGGTATCGGGTAGTGCATTAGACTCCGTCTCGGTTAAACTTACATTGGTTATGGTATTTGTTATGGTCGTTGGACCTGTATTTGCATTTACTGTTGTTGTTATGGTTAACGTTGCTGTTTGATTTGCTGAGAGGGTTCCTACTGCCCAAACTCCAGTTGAAGAACTGTAGGTTCCAGAGCCTGAATGACTCACATAACTCAATCCTGCTGGTAAGACATCCGTGATGTTGATATTTGTCCCATCATTCACCCCACCGTTTTTGGCTGTCAAGGTCCAGTTAACTGTGGCTCCTTCATTAAAGGTCGATCCACTTGCCGCTTTGGTCACCTGAATGTCAGGAGAACAGTCCGTCACAGCAGTACTTCCACCATCGGCTAAAGTAATATTGGTAGCGCTACCAGAAAAGTTAGACACCAGTAGGGCATAATACTTTCCAGTTGTCACTGTCAGACTGAAATTAAATCCAGCTGCTGTATCATAATCACAGGCTAACGGAGTTGAGTAAGATCCGCAGGAAGTGGTCATGTCTGACAACGTATCGAAAGGACCCCAAATGGCTCCATCGACATCTACCAAATTTGAATTTGTTTGGTTGATCACTAAACTTCCCCCGGTATCTACCTTAAAATAGAACCAGCGTGAGTTCGGACTTGAACCGAGACAACCGTAATTATTTGTTGAATTAATAGTGTGAGCTTCTCCTCCGGAAGTTTCTGCCGCATAGGTTTGAGAAGCGCCAATACAAACGGCTGTAAAGTCCGAGAGTACTGTACAATTTTGGGCCGAGGCTCCTAGTGGTAACAACAGGAACATCAATATCCACAAGGGATATTTTGAAAGGTAATTTTTAACCATAACTATGAGATATTACATTAACAATAGCCAATCAAAATCTTGCCATGCAAAAGCAAGAGTCATTGACTGAATAACTCGTAGTATTAGTATTAGTAGTTGTAGTGTTGTAGTATGTAGTTGTTAGTAGTTTATCGTCAAAATATGTAAACTGGGTCGGTTTATATATTCATTCGTTTGACGGTGTAAATATATATAAATTAACAAATGTTAACAAAATTTATTCGACGAAATCCCCTAAGAAGTGCTAAAATGTATCGACGAATGGTTAAAAACCACGTTCATTATTTATCTTTTCATAAGCCTCTTGAACCTTTTGAAATTTCTGTTTTCCCATTTTTACGTGTTCTTCTCCTAGTCCGACCAACTTATCCGGGTGATACTTTTTCACCATCTTTCTATACGCCTGTTTTATCTCACTGTCACTTGCTGTTCTCTCTATTTCTAAGATCTCATAGGCACTCTCAGACTTTTGCTCGAACATCGCACGGATAGATGTAAAATCTCGATCACTTATATATAAATAATATGAGATTTTATGTATCGTTTCTTCTTCAATAGGAGCAACATGTCCATCGGCTTGCGCTATTCCGAACAAAAAATGCAATAATTGTAGTCTCGACGAGTGCGACATATATTCCCTAATCTGTATACAAACCTGTCTTGCAGAAACATCTTTCTTTACGATACCTTTAAAGAGTTTAAAGGCATTATTTGCTCTTGTTTTGCCATAAAGACTAACAAAATACTGACGGACAAAATCGAGTTCTCGTTGATCGATTCTACCATCTGCTTTAATAACTATAGATGCCAATACCAACAAACTAATTTCAAAATCGCCTGATTGGGCTTGACTCCTATTCCCTGTATTCTGCTGATACTCTCGTTGTTCCGCTTTTAAATCCTCCACAGAAACTCCATCGATAAAACTTCCTACTACAAACCCTATTATAGCTCCAATGGGCCCTCCCATTGTGAATCCAGCACCAGCCCCCAACCATTTCGCAAATTTTCCCATGAATATATTTTTCCTCAAATATAAACACTTAAATGCTACGAATATCTTTTCACAAAAATTTTAAGGAAATCTTAAATCTCACTGGGTATAAAAAGTAGTAATTGCTACAATAAGATAAGCTTATCACGAATATTTTGCGTGCCCATACAAAAGAGGTATCTTTGTAAAAATTTAATATATATGTATCCAGAAGAATTAGTAAAACCAATGCGTGACGAGTTGATCAGCGCTGGATTTGACGCTTTATACACTGCGGAAGATGTAGATAACGCCTTAGCAAAAGAAGGAACTACCTTAGTGATGGTAAACTCAGTATGTGGATGTGCAGCAGGAACTGCCCGACCAGGTGCAATTGCATCTTTAGGTGCAGATAAGAGCCCTCAACATTTAACTACTGTTTTTGCTGGAGTTGAGAAAGAGTCTACAGCAAAAGCTAGAGAATATATGATTCCATTTCCTCCATCTTCACCAGCAATCGCTTTGTTCAAAGATGGTCAATTAGTTCATATGTTAGAGCGTCATCACATTGAAGGTCGATCTGCTCAAGCTATCGCTCAAAATCTAGCAGCAGCTTACGACGAGCACTGTTAATAAACCATACAAAGAAACACTGAGTATTTTACTCGGTGTTTTTTTTTAGGGTATTTAAATACTACATCATCTACTCTCCTTTAGAAGGATATTATTTTTGAATTGCGATTACCTGTAGCTCCAAGACCTACTTTTAAAACAACCTCATGGGTTCCCGCGTTGTATTGTCTGTATGCTCCTGTGGTTAAGTCATAAGAGTAACTCAACAGGGAAGCATTGCCAATTTTGAGTCCTACTAGTCCTCCCAATGCATTCCCTAATCGATAATTAAGACCTACCCTAAACTTATTGTTGAACAAAAAATTAGCCGATACATCCAGAGTTATTGGAGCACCAAAAACCGCCTTTGCCATCATGGCTGGTTTAAACATTACATTTTGATTGATATACACCCACATTCCACTATCCACAAAAAAATGGATTCGATTGGTGGCTTCATTAGCTTTTGTTGTCTTTTTTACACGACTCGTACGAACAACATTTGGAACGGCTATTCCCAAATAAAACTTTTCATTTCTGTAAAGTATTCCAGCGCCTATAGTGGGACGTATACCACGGATATAATCCTGAAGATTCCTATCCCCAGTATCCTTAATATACCCCAGATTATGATCTAATCGAACATAACTGCCTCCAAATCTCATCCCGAAAGCCAAAGTCTCCTTTCCACTTAATTCCACCTCATAAGCTGCTCCTACATTAAAAGAAAGCTCCTTAACAGGCCCCGCAGTATCATTCATAAAGTTTATACCTATTCCCCAATTTGAATTGCTCCATGGCGCACGAACACTTAACAACTGTGAACGCGGAGCTCCGGGAATACCGATCCACTGCGAACGCGCCGAGAAGGTAATCTCGGCATATTCTTTGGCCCGCGCATAAGCTGGATTGAATGAAAAAGCATTCAGCATATATTGCGTAAACTGGGGGTCTTGTTGACTCCATCCTTTAAAAAAATAATGAAAAATTACAACTATTAATAGAATTCGCGTCTGTTTCATTGTCTATATTTTACGTGATTTCCAACCTATTATATTTACTCTGTACTTAAATAAATCCAGCCAACTCGTGGACTATTACCGTTTCCTGGATCAAAGACATAATAATAGGTACCAGTTGGCAACCTACTTCCGCTAGAAATAGTTGTACTTGCCTCAGAAATTCCATTCCAATTATTTTGATATCCATGTTTTTTGTACACTAAACTTCCCCATCTGTTGTAAATTTTGATATCATTATTTTTATAATTCGATTCATTAAGACAACTAATGATCAACACATCGTTTTTACCATCATCATTAGGTGTCAGATAACTATAGGCTGTAAAACAAGGAACAATCTGGTTATCTAAAGAATCCGCAATCCCATCGCCATCTTTATCTTCATCAATAAATACAACTACAGTGGCCGTTTTACAATTTCTGGGATTTGAAAAATTTTCACAAAGCTGGTATTCAAAATGATAAATACCCTTTCTCACCTGACTTGAAATGCTAAGAGTCCCATCTGTAAGTAATTCTATACCTAAAGGCAATCCAAAAGTTTTTACAGTCAGCTGTAATTCCTTATCTCCTAAAACTATTGGAGTTCCACGAAAACTATCATTGGCCAAAATGGATGAGGATGTTAATCCAGACAACAAGGGAGGTTTTTTAAAACCATCGTCAACTACTAGCAACTCGTTGAATTCGAATCGTTACCTCACCTTGTTTACAACTCTGTAAACTACTGTGATCACATAATTCATAACGCAACTTGTAAATGCCTGAAGGAATGTCTTTTTTAATAAAAATAGTCCCATCATTATTGAGTTCCAACACGTTCGAGCTTTTCACCAAAAACATGGATACTTCATCAGGACCATTTCCTAACTCTACCATTTGCCCATTTAATGTATCATTGGCCAATACTGAACTTGTAGTATCTCCTGGTTTAAAAGAACTATGCATAAAGTCATCGGCACGTACTTCTAATTTATTTCTTACCTTAATAATACCAGTAGCTATCGAAACTCCACAATTCCCTTCCATACTAATACTGTAATTGAAAACCCCACTTTGCACAGGTATTCCATTAATCTCCAACAGTCCTGATTTCCATTGAGCAGTAACCCCTCTAGGCAAGCCCTTGACACTGATCATTTTGTTTATCCCTGTAGTTTTATGAGTAATCACGGGTAAGTGATCCCCATAAAAAACTTCTGGTTGTGAGGATCCTGTCGATACTGTATTATTTTTAAAAACAGTTATTTTACCCTCTACAAATAAATCGCCACATTGCGCTATCAGCGGAATACGATAGTCAAAAACTCCTGATTCCAAAGGACTTCCTGTGATTTCCACAGTAGTACCTCCCACCAAACGTGCTGCTACTCCAGAGGGTAAATTTTCTGGAGTTCCCAATCCTGTTACTCCTGAAACCGAATGTTCGATAGTTGTTAACAGGGTACCCACACATAAACTTTGTGATTTATCAACATTATCAACAGTGCTTTGCGGTATTACGGTGATGCTTCCTTCGGCAAACAGATCTCCACATTGGGCTTTTAAAGGAATACGATAGTTAAAAACTCCTGATACAGAAGGTGTTCCTGTAATTTCCACAGTGGTACCTCCTACCAAACGTGCTTCTACTCCGGAGGGTAAATTTTCTGGTGTTCCCAATCCTGTTACTCCTGAAACCGAATGTTCGATAGTTGTTAACAGGCTGCCCACACATAAACGTTGTGATTTATCAACATTATCAACAGTGCTTTGCGGTATTACGGTGATACTTCCTTCAGCAAATAAATCGCCACATTGGGCCGTTAAAGGAATACGATAGTTGAAAACTCCTGATTCAGAAGGTGTTCCTGTGATTTCCACAGTTGTACCTCCTACCAAACGTGCTGCTACACCTGAGGGTAGATTTTCTGATGTTCCCAATCCTGTTACCCCTGAAACCGAATGTTCGATATTTGTTAACAGGGTACCCACACATAAGCTTTGCGACTTATCAAGGTTATCAACAGTACTTTGCGGTAACACAGTAATGCTTCCTTCGGCAAATAAATTTCCACATTGGGCCGTTAAAGGAATACGATAATTAAAAACTCCTGATTCAGAAGGTGTTCCTGTAATTTCCACAGTGGTACCTCCCACCAAACGTGCTGCTACTCCAGAGGGTAAATTTTCTGGAGTTCCCAATCCTGTTACTCCCGAAACCGAATGTTCGATAGTTGTTAACAGGGTGCCCACACATAAGCTCTCAGACTTATTAAGGTTATCAACAGTACTTTGCGGTATTACGGTGATGCTTCCTTCGGCAAACAGATCTCCACATTGGGCTACCAACGGAATACGATAGTTAAAAACTCCTGATTCAGAAGGGGTTCCTGTG
>NZ_CAZEQT010000001.1:630262-633093 GCF_964514025.1 Tenacibaculum litopenaei | reverse complement strand
CCGTGGTACCTCCTACCAAACGTGCTTGTACTCCCGAGGGTAAGTTTTCTGGAGCTCCCAACCCTGTTACTCCCGAAACCGAATGTTCGATAATTGTTAACAAGCTGCCCACACATACAGTTTGTGATTTATCCACATTATCAACAGTGCTTTGCGGTATTACGGTGATGCTTCCTTCGGCAAACAGATCTCCACATTGGGCTTTTAAAGGAATACGATAGTTAAAAACTCCTGATACAGAAGGTGTTCCTGTAATTTCCACAGTGGTACCTCCTACCAAACGGGCATCTACACCTGAGGGTAGATTTTCTGGAGTTCCCAATCCTGTTACTCCCGAAACCGAATGTTCGATACTTGTTAACAGTGATCCTACACATACAGTTTGTGATTTATCAAGGTTATCAACAGTACTTTGCGGTAACACGGTGATGCTTCCTTCGGCAAACAGATCTCCACATTCGGCAACAAGTGGAATACGATAATTAAAAACTCCTGATTCAGAAGGGGTTCCTGTAATTTCCACCGTGGTACCTCCTACCAAACGTGCTTGTACTCCCGAGGGTAAGTTTTCTGGAGCTCCCAACCCTGTTACTCCCGAAACCGAATGTTCGATAGTTGTTAACAGGGTACCCACACAAAAACTTTGTGATTTATCAACATTATCAACAGTGCTTTGCGGTATTACGGTGATGCTTCCTTCGGCAAACAGATCTCCACATTGGGCCGTTAAAGGAATACGATAGTTAAAAACTCCTGATACAGAAGGGGTTCCTGTAACTTCCACCGTGGTACCTCCCACCAAACGTGCCTCAACTCCTGAGGGTAGATTTTCTGGTGTTCCCAACCCTGTTACTCCCGAAACCGAATGTTCGATACTTGTTAACAGTGTTCCCACACATAAACGTTGTGATTTATCAACGTTATCAACAGTACTTTGTGGTAACACGGTAATGCTCCCTTCAGCAAACAGATCTCCACATTCGGCTGTTAGCGGAATACGATAGTGAAAAACTCCTGATACAGAAGGTGTTCCTGTAATTTCCACAGTGGTACCTCCTACCAAACGCGCTTGTACTCCCGAGGGTAAGTTTTCTGGAGTTCCCAATCCTGTTACCCCTGAAACCGAATGTTCGATAGTTGTTAACAAGCTGCCCATACATAAACTTTGGGACTTATCCACATTATCAACAGTACTTTGCGGTAACACGGTGATGCTTCCTTCAGCAAATAAATCACCACATTGAGCCGTTAAAGGAATACGATAATTAAAAACTCCTGATTCAGAAGGTGTTCCTGTGATTTCCACAGTGGTACTTCCTACCAAACGTGCCTCAACTCCTGAGGGTAAGTTTTCTGGTGTTCCCAATCCTGTTACCCCTGAAACCAAATGTTCGATAGTTGTTAACAGGCTGCCCACACATAAACGTTGTGATTTATCAACATTATCAACAGTACTTTGCGGTAACACGGTGATGCTTCCTTCGGCAAATACATTTCCACATTGGGCCGTTAAAGGAATACGGTAGTTAAAAACTCCTGATTCAGAAGGTGTTCCTGTGATTTCCACAGTAGTACCTCCTACCAAACGTGCTTCTACACCTGAGGGTAGATTTTCTGGAGTTCCCAATCCTGTTACCCCTGAAACCGAATGTTCGATAGTTGTTAACAGTGTTCCCACACATAAACTTTGTGATTTATCCACATTATCAACAGTACTTTGCGGTATTACGGTGATGCTTCCTTCGGCAAACAGATCTCCACATTGGGCTTTTAAAGGAATACGATAGTTAAAAACTCCTGATTCAGAAGGTATTCCTGTGATTTCCAAAGTGGTACCTCCCACCAAACGTGCTTGTACTCCGGAGGGTAAGTTTTCTGGAGTTCCCAATCCTGTTACCCCTGAAACCGAATGTTCGATAGTTGTTAACAGGGTTCCCACGCATACAGTTTGTGATTTATCAACATTATCAACAGTGCTTTGCGGTATTACGGTGATGCTTCCTTCGGCAAACAGATCTCCACATTGCGCTTTTAAAGGAATACGATAGTTAAAAACTCCTGATTCCGAAGGGGTTCCTGTAATTTCCACAGTGGTACCTCCTACCAAACGTGCCTCAACTCCTGAGGGTAGATTTTCTGGTGTACCCAACCCTGTTACTCCCGAAACCGAATGTTCGATAGTTGTTAACAGTGTACCCACACATAAACGTTGTGATTTATTCACATTATCAACAGTACTTTGCGGTAACACCGTGATGCTTCCTTCAGCAAATAAATCGCCACATTGAGCCGTTAAAGGAATACGATAATTAAAAACTCCTGATTCAGAAGGACTTCCTGTGATTTCCACAGTGGTACCTCCTACTAAACGTGCTTGTACTCCCGAGGGTAAGTTTTCTGGAGTTCCTAATCCTGTTACTCCTGAAACCGAATGTTCGATAGTTGTTAACAGGGTGCCCACACATAAGCTCTCAGACTTATCAAGGTTATCAACAGTACTTTGCGGTAATACGGTAATGCTTCCTTCAGCAAATAAATCGCCACATTGGGCTGTTAACGGAATACGGTAGTTAAAAACTCCTGATTCAGAAGGACTTCCTGTGATTTCCACAGTGGTACCTCCTACTAAACGTGCTTGTACTCCCGAGGGTAAGTTTTCTGGAGTTCCCAATCCTGTTACTCCTGAAACTGCATGTTCGATGGTTGTTAACAGTGTGCCCACACATAAACGTTGTGATTTATCCACATTATCAACAGTACTTTGCGGTAACACGGTAATGCTTCCTTCAGCAAATACATTTCCACATACCGCCGTTAAAGGAATACGGTAG
>NZ_CAZEQT010000001.1:0-630257 GCF_964514025.1 Tenacibaculum litopenaei | reverse complement strand
ACAGTAGTGCCTCCCACCAAACGCGCTTCTACTCCTGAGGGTAGATTTTCTGGTGTTCCTAATCCTGTTACTCCCGAAACCGAATGTTCGATGGTTGTTAACAGTGTGCCCACACATAAACGTTGTGATTTATCAACATTATCAACAGTACTTTGTGGTAACACGTCAATACTTCCTTCAGCAAACAGATTTCCACATACCGCCGTTAAAGGAATACGATAATTAAAAACTCCTGATTCAGAAGGTGTTCCTGTGATTTCCACAGTAGTACCTCCTACCAAACGTGCTGCTACTCCAGAGGGTAAATTTTCTGGTGTTCCCAATCCTGTTACTCCTGAAACCGAATGTTCGATACTTGTTAACAGTGTTCCCACACACAAACGTTGTGATTTATCAACATTATCAACAGTACTTTGCGGTAACACGGTAATACTTCCTTCCGCAAATAAGTTTCCACATTCGGCTGTTAACGGAATACGATAATTAAAAACTCCTGATTCAGAAGGTGTTCCTTTGATTTCCACAGTAGTACCTCCTACCAAACGTGCCTCAACTCCCGAGGGTAAGTTTTCTGGAGCTCCCAATCCTATTACCCCTGAAACCGAATGTTCGATAGTTGTCAACAGGGTGCCCACACATAAGCTCTCAGACTTATTAAGGTTATCAACAGTACTTTGCGGTAACACGGTGATGCTTCCTTCAGCAAATAAATCTCCACATTGGGCCGTTAAAGGAATACGATAGTCGAAAACTCCTGACTCAGAAGGTGTTCCTTTGATTTCCACAGTAGTACCTCCTACCAAACGTGCTTCTACTCCGGAGGGTAAGTTTTCTGGTGTTCCCAATCCTGTTACCCCTGAAACCGAATGTTCGATACTTGTTAACAGGGTTCCCACGCATAAACTTTGTGATTTATCAACATTATCAACAGTACTTTGGGGTAACACCGTGATGCTTCCTTCCGCAAATACATTTCCACATACCGCCGTTAAAGGAATACGATAATTAAAAACTCCTGATTCAGAAGGTATTCCTGTGATTTCCACAGTAGTACCTCCCACCAAACGTGCTTGTACTCCTAAGGGTAAGTTTTCTGGTGTTCCCAATCCTGTTACCCCTGAAACCGAATGTTCGATAGTTGTTAACAGGCTGCCCACACATAAGCTCTCAGACTTATTAAGGTTATCAACAGTACTTTGCGGTAACACGGTAATGCTTCCTTCAGCAAATACATTTCCACATACCGTCGCTAAAGGAATACGATAATTAAAAACTCCTGATTCAGAAGGTGTTCCTGTAATTTCCACAGTTGCACCTCCTACCAAACGTGCTGCTACTCCAGAGGGTAAATTTTCTGGTGTTCCCAATCCTGTTACTCCTGAAACCGAATGTTCGATAGTTGTTAACAGTGTGCCCACACATAAACGTTGTGATTTATCAAGGTTATCAACAGTACTTTGCGGTAACACGGTAATACTTCCTTCCGCAAATAAGTTTCCACATTCGGCTGTTAACGGAATACGATAATTAAAAACTCCTGATTCAGAAGGTGTTCCTGTGATTTCTACAGTAGTACCTCCCACCAAATGTGCTTCTACTCCGGATGGTAAATTTTCTGGTGTTCCTAATCCTGTTACTCCTGAAACCGAATGTTCGATAGTTGTTAACAGGGTTCCCACGCATAAACTTTGTGATTTATCAAGGTTATCAACAGTGCTTTGCGGCACTACGGTGATGCTTCCTTCGGCAAATAAATTTCCACATTCGGCAACAAGTGGAATACGGTAGTTAAAAACTCCTGATTCAGAAGGGGTTCCTGTGATTTCCACAGCGGTACCTCCTACCAAACGCGCTTGTACTCCAGAGGGTAAATTTTCTGGTGTTCCCAATCCTGTTACTCCCGAAACCGAATGTTCGATAGTTGTTAACAGTGTGCCCACACATACAGTTTGTGATTTATCAAGGTTATCAACAGTACTTTGCGGTAACACCGTGATGCTTCCTTCGGCAAATACATTTCCACATACCGCCGTTAAAGGAATACGATAATTAAAAACTCCTGATTCAGAAGGGGTTCCTGTGATTTCCACAGTAGTGCCTCCCACCAAACGCGCTTGTACACCTGAGGGTAAATTTTCTGGTGTTCCCAATCCTGTTACTCCCGAAACCGAATGTTCGATACTTGTTAACAGTGATCCCACACATAAGCTCTCAGACTTATCAAGGTTATCAACAGTACTTTGCGGTAACACCGTGATGCTTCCTTCGGCAAATACATTTCCACATACCGCCGTTAAAGGAATACGATAATTAAAAACTCCTGATTCAGAAGGTGTTCCTGTGATTTCCACAGTAGTGCCTCCCACCAAACGCGCTTCTACTCCTGAGGGTAGATTTTCTGGTGTTCCTAATCCTGTTACTCCCGAAACCGAATGTTCGATACTTGTTAACAGGGTTCCCACGCATACAGTTTGTGATTTATCTAGGTTATCAACAGTACTTTCTGGTAACACCGTGATGCTTCCTTCAGCAAATAAATCGCCACATTGCGTCGTTAAGGGAATCCGATAATTAAAAACTCCTGATTCCAAAGGACTTCCTGTGATTTCCACAGTAGTACCCCCAACCAAGTGTGCTTCTACTCCGGAGGGTAGATTTTCTGGAGTTCCCAATCCTGTAACTCCCGAAACCGAATGTTCGATAGTTGTTAACAGGGTGCCCACACATAAGCTTTGAGACTTATCAAGATTATCAACAAAGTTAGGTAGGACCACCAACAATGCCTGAGGACTACTTACACTAAAACAATCTTCGCTTTGACCATCAGAAACTACCACCCGATAGATGTTCGACGATAAGGATCGTCTGACATCTGTTAACCTTAAAGTATCCGTTGCTACTCCTGAATAAGTCTCAGATTTTGAAAGATTCTCCCAAAGCCCGCTGTCTACATTCTTTATTTGCCACTGGTAATTAAAACCATTGAAAAAGAAATCCGTATCCTCATCAAAAATTGGAACTCCATCCAAAAAAGTCGAGGTAATATTCTTGGTGACATCCACCCACAAGATGCCAGATTCCCCTTCACAAAGCGTCAACTTTGAAAAAAACTTATCAATGGACAAACGCTCAAAAACGGTTTCACTACCTACTGCCCTCTGCCCTTGATTCCCATCAATATCACCTAAACCTCCTACATTAACAAGATTCGGGACACCTTCACTATCCACACCTCCTGTAGTGGCGATGTCAATACGTCCCGTATTCGTCAACTGCTCGCTTGTGACATTTCCTCCAGCTTCCAAAGCATCAAAACAGCCATCATTATCGGAATCTAAATCAAGAGAATTGATAATTCCATCGTCATCCGTATCACAAGATAACAAGCTAATATTGATTTCGTCAATTAATAGGGTGTTTCCAACGCTGGTAGTATTCCTATTATAAATTTCTATACTCACCTTTGGAGTTGTGGATGTAAACTGCATTTCCACATAAGTCCACTCCAAATTCAAAACCCCGGAATCTTCTTCACTCAACTCTACCCCATTGCTATCAAAAACTTTCATAAGAACGTCTGGAAACTGGCTTGCAGGTCTACCAGCTTCTTCCAAAGGAGCTGCAGCGTACAAACTGTACAGATAATTTTCGTTAACTGTTACTTCTACCTCCTTTTTATATAATAACACTGGACTAGTCCCAATTGGGTTGTCCATGGCCAAATACCGCCCTTCTGCATCCCCTTTCGCATCCTTACCTGACTGGGTTTCATACCACGGAAGACCATTAAAATCTGTGTTGGTCCCCACCCGAACGTTTCTGACATTTGCACTCGGAACATTTGAATGACTCGTCAACATTTGGCCCGATCCTACACCGAAACTCTCATAATAGGAAAAACACACTCTTTCCTCATCATCTAGTATTCCGTCATTATCATCATCCAAATCATCAACATCCGCGATACCATCGCCATCAGAATCCACTTGGTATGTAAATTTGGCAGCGCGTTCTTCTACCAAGCATTTATTTCCTGGGTGCCTCATTACAACTGTATAGACATTCCCACTCAATCCAGTGGTATTGGAAAGGTATAAACTTGATGTTTTAGTTCCTCTATAAACACCTCCATCCTTTAAATCTACTCCATTCTCTTGCCATTGAAATAGAGGGTTCAATTTCTCAGCTTTTGCGTAATTGGGAACCCCATCCACATACTTTTCAGTAGCAAGTACCTTTGAATCGATACTAAAAGTAACCTCTCCTCCTACTACGGTTGTTGTTTGATCTGTAAATGTAGCCTCATCAATCGCAAATTTGGATGCTTTATAGCAATCAACACTCAACGATTGACCTTGCTTATGGTCCGTGTCTGAAGTCCCGCCGGCATTGACTAAATTAGGTACGCCATCTGCGTCGACACCTCCCGTATTACTCGTATCGATACTGCCATTGCTATTCAGTTCGGTTAAACTGACATTCCCTTTGGCTTCTATAGCATCAAAACAACCATCATTATCGGAATCAGTATCAAGGTGATTTACAATACCGTCACCATCCGTATCAAGATCCCGATAACCAAGATCCCATTCCAATACCGTATCCACATAAATTCTACTCAACCAAACTTGTGGACTCGCCGAAGTGTTAGATCTGCCAAAAAGATATATTCGTAATTGATAATCAGAATTCGGCTGTAATTCAAAAGCGGTTTCCATATCAATTTTTCTGTATATACGATCTGAAAAATTTCGATTCAATCCCTCAACATAAATTAAATGCTCTCTACTCGAAGCCACATCAAATACCGCAACCGCAATTTTTACGCCCAAATTTTGAAGGTATGGCGGTACCACTTTTTTATTATCTATCCGAATTCCCGAAATAAACACCGCTGAATCTCCCGTAGTTATATCCGACTCGATATAACGTCTGTCAAGATGTGATACTGTAAACGAAGGATCCCTTTTTACACCCCCAATGGCATAAGCCTTTTGTCCATTTGACAGCGTACCATCATATACATTTAAACGTCCTCCTCCTCTACCTCCATTATAAAAATCGGAAGCACTTATAAATCTATTTCCTATCACTGTCGCTCCATTGTAATAAAACACCGTAGACACCCAATTTTCATTAGGGATTCCTTCCCTCATTTCATGAATATCGAGAATCCCATCATTATCATCGTCCAAATCGATTTCATCCTGCACACCGTCCTGATCCGAATCTTCCGAAACCTGCGCTTGCCCTTGTTTAGTACTTAAATCGTACCTATAAGGATTCTTAAGTTCCATAACAGGATTCACAACGTCATCTACGCAAAAATCCGTAGAAGCTATAGCGCTACTAGGCTTATAAAACCAATTAAACTCTGAGGTGGAAAACTTGAATACTTCTTTACACAATACATTTTGAAGAGTTGCATAGAGCAACATCGGCATTAGTAAAACGAGATAGTTTTTTTTCATATTTTCATCTTTTTTCGTGAAACAATGGAATCAAACTCTTAGAACACCTCTACTAGCACTAAATCATATACACCTTTACTATACAGAGGTCCTTGTAATAAGGCAAAAACCCATATCTATTGAACTCCTTTACTACGATAGTAAAACAGTACTTAACTTGCTGCCTCAAGGAGGCGTCCATCAAAAAAATCCCAAAGTTTATTGCTATATTGATCTAGTTATTTAGGCGTTCATGCAGTCTCGTTACGACAAACGCCCTCTGTAGTTGCGAACGACCACTTCATTATTGAATTCCTCCTGATGTCAAAAACACAGTTCACTAACACTACTAAAAGCCTTCTTTTAATAAGTTATTTTAAACTAATTGCACCAGATCATAATCTATTAGGTCACGATACTTTCCTCTCTCTGACACAAAGGTAACCTGTCGAAGTAGCGATAAAACTAAGAACTCTTAGAGACGATATTTTTTGTAATAAGCGGGAAATTTAGACGGTTTTTTGAAAAGCTAAACAAGCTGATCTTCCAAGAACGGATGTTGGATTGCCCAGGCAGTAGGTTTTAGGATTTTAAGAAAATTTAACACAATCCACTTACATATTAACATAAAAAATCAGACTCGGTGCCTTATTTTTTTTATAATTTTACTTCTTTTACTTTAAATTATGACAAAGAAGCTTAAAATTGACGGTATTGATAAGATCATTATCAAGCGACTCGTTAAAGATGCTCGAACTCCGGTTTTAAGCATCGCAAGGGAGGTAGGAATTTCAGGAGCTGCCATTCATCAGCGCCTTCGTAAATTAGATGAGTCTGATTTAATCGATGGCTATAAGATGGTACTGAATCCGAAATCCTTGGGCTATACTACTACCGCCTTTGTCGGAATCTTTCTCGATTCGTCCAGCTTGTACTCTTCTGCCATTAAGCGGTTAAAAGAAATTCCAGAAATTGTAGAGAGCCATTACACGACCGGAAACTATGCTGTCTTCATTAAAATCATGTGTAAAAACAATGAAGATTTAATGCATTTACTCAATAAAGACATTCAAACTATTAAAGGGGTTTCGCGAACAGAAACCTTTATTTCATTAGACCAACAAATTAACCGCCAAATCAAAATTTAATGGACGAATTTTTTACTTATTTCCGAATAGGACTTACACATGTACTCGATTTTAAAGCCTATGATCACATCCTGTTTTTAATTGTACTCGCCGTAGTATATCAGTTTAAACAGTGGACAAAAGTACTGTGGTTGATTACCTTATTTACCTTAGGACACTCCTTAACCTTAGCACTTTCGGCGTACGGAATATTAAACGTCAATGAAAAATTAGTAGAGTTTCTGATTCCCTTTACCATTTTCGTCACAGGATTAATGAATGTGTTTACCGCTAAAAAAGCTTCTGTAGGGAAGGAAAATCAGAATTTGTTTTTCGCCTTGTTTTTCGGGTTGATCCACGGTTTAGGATTTTCAAACTATTTTAAAGTAATCATCGGTCGTACTTCTGACAAACTACTGCCTTTATTGGAATTTGCTTTAGGTGTTGAAGTAGCTCAAGTACTTATCGTTTTAGCCATTTTACTCATCGGAACCTTAGCCCAATCCATATTGGGAGTCAATAGGAGAGACTGGATTTTAGTTGCTTCGGCCATCGTGGTAGGAGTTGCCTTTGAGATGATGATGAATCGCATTTTTTGGTAAGCATTTTAATTGGGAAACTCAGTAATTCAACTTAAATTAGTTTTTTTCTTAACAGTTAGTAGTAGTGGAATCAAAACAAACTAAATACGATTTAGCTTATTTAAAAATGGCGAAGGAATGGGGACAGTTATCCCATTGTATTAGAAAAAAAGTAGGCGCCCTTATTGTCAAAGATCGCATGATCATTTCAGACGGATACAACGGTACTCCCTCTGGCTTTGAAAATTACTGCGAAGACGAAGAAGGCTATACCAAATGGTATGTTTTACATGCAGAGGCCAACGCCATTTTAAAAGTGGCCGCCTCAACACAGTCGTGTAAAGGAGCCACGCTGTACATCACGCTTTCTCCTTGTCAGCAGTGCAGTAAGCTCATTCACCAAGCAGGAATTAAACGCGTCGTATATTCAGAAGCTTACAAAGACGCTTCTGGATTGGATTTTTTAGAAAAAGCCGGCGTAGAAATCACTTATTTACCTTATGAATAAAAATAATTTACCTATCTATTTTGCTTTCGCCGTATTCTTCGGAATACTCATAGGCGTGTTGTTTGATGGTCCCCAGAGCCCCATGCTGGCAAAAAGTTCAGCAAAAGAGCGAAAAATCAAACGATTGATAGAATACATCCAACAAGATTATGTGGACACCGTTAATACGGACCAACTTTTGGACGATGCTATTAAAAATATGCTAGGTAAGTTAGACCCACATTCCGTGTACATTCCGCGTGAAAATTTACAGTTAGTAACCGAGAACATGCAGGGGAATTTTGTAGGAATCGGTGTTCAGTTCCGTGTAATTAACGATACCATTACGGTCATTGCTCCTATTAAAGGTGGCCCGAGTATCAAAATGGGGATCAAGGCAGGTGACCGTATTTTAATGGCTGACGAAGATACCCTTTATAATAAGGACCTACGTACACAAGACATCTTTAAAAAGCTCAAAGGAAAACCGGGAACAGAGGTAAAACTTCAGATTTACAGAAAAATGAACGACAGTATTTTTAACGTATCTGTAAACCGAGGTAAAGTCAATATCAAAAGTGTTGATATTTCTTATATGCTCAACGATAGTGTTGGATATATCAAATTGAATCGCTTTGCGAGAAATAGCTACCGCGAGTTTAAAGAAGGACTCGATACCCTGCTCGACAAAGGAATGCGCACCCTCGTTTTGGATTTACGAGGTAATGGAGGTGGTTACATCGATATCGCAAATAAAATCGTCGATGAATTTTTGGAGGACGACAAACTGATCGTTTACACCAAGAATAACAAGGGAGCAGTTAATAAATCTTTCGCCACTGAAAAAGGTGATTTTGAAGATGGGAAACTCTATGTTTTAATCGATGAAAATTCAGCTTCCGCATCAGAAATTGTTGCCGGAGCCCTTCAAGACAACGACAAAGGAACGATTATCGGACGTCGTTCTTTCGGAAAGGGATTGGTACAGCAAGAAATGGATTTAGGTGACGGCTCGGCAGTTCGCTTAACCACTGCTAGGTATTATACTCCAACCGGTAGATCGATTCAAAAACCCTATACCAAAGGAGCTGAAACCAGTGAGTATCGCAACGATATCGAAGAGCGTTTTTCAAGTGGTGAACTCTTTGAAAAAGACAGTATCAAAACAGTTGATAGCTTGCAGTATACCACACCTAAAGGAAAAATTGTATACGGCGGAGGTGGAATTATTCCCGATGTGTTTGTCGCCGTAGATACCTCAGCGTATTTACCAACACTCTTTTTTAGTCCTTTGAGTAAATTCTCTTTTGACTATGTAGACAACCATCGAAAAGAGCTGTCAGCAATGAGTTTGGAATCATTTATCAAAGATTTTGATAGCGACCAAAAAGTATCGGATAGCTTTCTGAAAAAATTTAAAGATGCTCCTATTAGTAAAGAAACCAAAAAACAATTGCGCAAAAATTTAAAAACGTTAATTGCACGCGATTTATTTAGCGATGAAGGACTGTATCGCATGAACCACCGCGATGATAAAATGCTGCTTAAAGTTCTAGACCTGAATAAAAATTAGACAGATACCAAGCTCACTTTTTTAGTGAGCTTTTTTTATGGAAATCGCTCAGATTTTTTTCTTTTTAAAAAAAATACTCACTGCGATGTAACCTTTTCAAAATTTTGAGGTTATCAATATAACAACTATCAAAAACGACATTTTGAAGCACCTAACTGATGAACAGCTTATGTTATGCGTACGTCAGGGCGATTTAAAAAAATTAGCCCTGTTGTTTGAACGCCACCACAAGCACCTGTACAATTTTTACAGGAAAATGACATTGGACAGTGCGTTGAGTGAAGATTTAACACAGGAAGTTTTTGAGAAAATTTTAAAATATCGGACATCGTATCAAGAAGGAAATTTTCAGTCGTGGATGTTTACCATTGCCCGCAATATTTTTTCTAGCCATTATCAGAAAAGTAAGAAAATGAGGCTGCAATCGGTCCATTCCGATGAATTGGCAAAAATCCCCTTGGTCACTCCCTTAGATCGAGACGAGGAGATTGCTCATTTGCTATTGTGCTTGCAGCACTTAACCCCTGCTGACCGAGAACTGATTATCCTGCATCGTTTACAAGAAATCGGTTACGAACAATTGGCTCATATTACAGGAAGTAGTGCGGGTGCACTCAAAGTAAAAATGCACCGTGCTCTAAAAAAGCTGAGAAGCGCCTTTTTTAATCATCAACCTAAAGGAACCCATTATGAAGTGTAAGGAAATAGAACAGGCCTGTGAATTATACCTAGCAGGGGCGCTAAACTCAGAAGAGCTGGTACAATTGCGCTTGCATGTAGCTACTTGTCAGACGTGTAAAAAGCAGTACGACGAGGTCGTTGTATTAGAACGCGTTCTCAATACAGTTCCTGAAGAAGCTCCTAGCGAACAATTGCAACAGAGGTTTGAGCATTTCTTAGCAGCGGAACTGGCAACAAGTACCTCAACACCGACTTCCAAAATCATTGCTATCAGCAAACCGACGTGGAATTTCAAAAATATCGCTGCGAGTATTGCCCTTGTAATAGGTTCTTTCTTGTTGGGTAAATACCAACACACCGTAAGTACTTCCTCGGTAAAAACCAGTACTATTGCTTCTGCAGAACAACGCTTTTTTGCAAATATCAACAGTGCATCACCGAGCAAGCGCCTTTCGGCAGCTCAGGCAGCTATACAGTTCAATCAAGAGCATCCAAAAATTATCGATGCCATCATTGCGAAACTCTTTCACGAAGAAAACGTCAATGTCCGTTTGGCAGCTGCAGAATCACTGCGTAAGTTCAGCGCGCTAGAACGCGTCAAAACAGCCTTGTTAAAAGCCTTAACCACCGAAGAAACAGCCATCATTCAAATTGAATTGATACAGATATTGACCGATATCAAAGAAACTAGGGCATTGCCTTCGATGAAAAAACTCTTTGAAAATCAACAAACACCCAATTTAGTTAAACAAGAATTACAATACGGAATGGCCAACCTCATGTAATTTAAATCAACACCTTATGAAACAAATTACCAGCATATTATTTATACTACTAAGTTCGAGCCTCTTTGCTCAAAACACCGCTTTTACACGCTCTTTAAAAGGGGTTCAGCAAGTGACCATCCAAGTAAACTCAGATATCACCATCGTAGCCAAGTCTTCGGGGAATTCACTGAGTATCCGCAATGCTACGAAGGCGGATTGTGAAACGCAGGTAGAGGATTGTACCTATCCAACTCGAACCTTTTTTAGCCATCACACTAAAAAACACGATTCTTTAAAAGTTGTTAAAGCCAAAGGACTTGTACCTATATATCCCGATGGCAAGGATGAAACCAACGGTTTTGGCTTTAAAATTGAGCAAAAGGGTACAGGACTCTTAGTCAAAGACCTCAAATCGAGACTTCAAGGAAAACCGGTCGTTATCGAATTACCGCAAAACATGATGATTTCAGTAAAATCAAGATCAAATAGCGCTGTGTCCCTCCGTGGATTTAGTTCAGAAATCTCCGTACAATGTCCGCATGGTAATATTAAGCTCTCAGCCATCACAGGACCTGTTACTGCCTATACCAGTATCGGAAACATCACCGTAGATTTTTCCATGCTCAACCAGGCTTCTCCTACCTCTTTGAGCACTGTTGGTGGAGAAATAGATGTTACCCTACCCAAAAACAGTAATGCCGACCTCTCAGTAGAAACGCGAGGAATGGTTTACAGTGACCTGAATTTAAAAGAAAAAAAGAACTCGAAGACTCCAAAGAATACGCATTCACGTAAAATACTCCGCGCAATGAATAATGGGGGTGTTGCCATCAATATCAAATCGTCATTAGGCAACGTATACCTGCGAAAGAAATAAACCAAAAACCCCGAACACTCGTGTTCGGGGTTTTTGGTTTATTTTTTATTGCGCTTTCTCGCATAGACATCGACGATGGTTTCATTTTCAGGACAGGACTTGAGGCACTCAAAAACATCACCGGCTTTCACTTGCCCCGTTTGTAATACTTTAAAGTACACCCCAGGGAAATTCTCTTTCCAAAAGTGCTTTACAATTCTCATGTTATTAAAACGAACTCCTAATTTCATACACGGCTCTCTCGGCTTGGTTACCTCTAGCACGGTTTCCCCTACTCGGTACTGATTTCCGACGTGTAGTACGGCTTCATCTAAACCTACAACCGTAAGGTTTTCACCAAACATACCGTGACTCCATTCTAAGTCAGGGTAAGCCTCTTGCCAGTAGGCATAATGATCAAGGGAATAGGCATATACAGCCTGATCTACCCCACCGTGGTATTTCCTGTTACAAATGGCATCGTTTTTAACCTCTTCGGTATCTAAAAAAATGGGGTCCGTTACTGGGTACTTGAATATTCCGGTTACGACGGTCTTTCCTTTCCAGTCTACTTCTTTTCGTTCTCCTATGTTCGTTGCGATTATTTTCATATTGTTCTGGCTTGTTCCTGAGTAAAAATACTAAATAAAGACGATTGAACCCATAGAATTTATCACTGTCTCAACACCACCTTACCTACTTGTACGGTTTCTTCTTTTCCGCTTAAACGAATTACGTTAATCTCTTTCGTTTCTTCTGGACTCCCGTATTTCGTATAGACAGTTACTTTGACAAAAGTAGGTCCTGAAATGCGATTTTTTATATCATCATAGTAATCCACCTCGATGGTGTAGGTTCCGGAAGGCGCATTTTTAACCTTGTAAGTTTCGGGTCCGAAGCCTTCTAAAAAATCATAAGACATACGCTCACCAACTTCAGAAGTTTTGTTTTGATAATTCAATTTTTCTCGCTTCGGATTTTCTACCCATAAATCCAAATCTGTATCATTGTGATTCCAGTCAATTACAATACGAACATCCATGGGCATCGGTTTGAAAACTTCACTGAGATCCTCAGGAATTTGTAGTTTGTTTCGCTTGGTGGCCACTAGGTGATTCAATTCTAAAAAAGCGGCTTCAATAATCCCTTCAAAACGTCCTCCCCTGTCTAATTTGAGGTGCTTTCCACGGTAAAAATCGCATAGCATATCAAAACTCTTTTGATAAGCTCCTATTCCTTGATATGCCAAAGCCAAGTCTCTATACGACTGTGGATCTTCGGGTCGCAGTTCCAGTACTTTTTTATAAGCATCCACAGCCAATTGTGTTGCTCCCCAGGCCTCTGATAAATACCCAACCAATTTTAGCAATTCGTAGTTATTTAAATCCATATCTAGCAGATTAGTAAGTATTCTAAGAGCGTACTGTTCAGCACCACGCTGTTTAAAAAGTTGAGCGACATCGACAAAAAACATGGGAATATTTTCATAACGACTGCGCACTTTTAAATAGGCAGTATAACATGCGTCATTATCGGCTATCGCCTTTAGTTCTTTTAAATATACTTCCTGCGCATTCCAGCCCTTAAGCTGGATCTGCTTTTTTAGTTTTTCTTTAAATGCAGAAATTTCTTGTTCTTTATTTTCAACACCTGTAGTAGTAAATACCACAATAGCTCCATTGCGTCCCTTTACACCGTAGATTTTCATTGCCTCTTTCGGTTTCAATACCAGCACCTCTTCAATAGCGTCTTTCGATAGCTTTTGAAGTTGCTGTATCGCTCTTACCTTCAAGTCTAATACCAACAATGGAGACGATTCAGTAATTGAATTCTCTGTTATGACTCCTGAAGTTGTTTCTTTAACAGCAGTCTGAACACCACTGACTACACCAGCAAGACTGGCATTCATCACGGTATTCTTTAAACTAACCCCATATGCCACAACTACTACTTCATCTAAATTGTTAGCCGCTGCTAACACAACATTTAATGATACTGAATTCGTTACGCGATGCTCTTCCGTATTCATCCCCACAAAACTATACACCAATACGCCTCCTTTGGGAATTTCTATACTGTAATTACCGTCAAAATCAGTTTCCGTCCCGTAGGTCGTATTTTTCAAAACAATGCTTGCTCCTGGTAGTGGGCCACTTTCGTCTGAAATTACCCCGGTCACTTTAATTCGATTTTCTGGTTGGATATCGTCTATACGAAAACCTCCTATTTGCTGAGGCGTTGCGTGGTTCGACTCTGTTGCTGTCTGTTGCTCTTCCTGTTCTGGAACCTTCGTCATTGTACTAAGGACCGCAGTTTGAGGCACTACAGTAGGCTCTTCAACGGTATTATCTTGAAGCGATGTAGTTTTAGCCTTTTCACTGCTGAAAGGAAATTCATACCACAATTTCACCTTTGCTAGTTCATTTTGAATCTGATTCGCGTCTTCGAGCTCCGAAATTGTAGCCCTCTTCAATCGCTCAGCCAGCAATCGCTTGTATGCACTCCTTAATTCTGATGGAGGCACAATTTCATAGCGCACATAGTCTTCTATTCTATCTAAAACAATTAAGGAAGTATAAGCAGTTACCAATTGCTGTTCTTTTGCAAAGGCCGCAAGTTGTTCGCGTTTCACCCGTTGTTGTTCCATAGCCTGTAACTTACGATACGCCCATCGTTTGGTCACAAAGCTTGCAGGGACATACGATTGTGATTCAATTTCTTTAGTATACAATGTTTTACCAGCCACTCGTAATTCAAAACTAGGTTGCCTTCCTTTTCTCAATTTTCCGACCACGGGTTGCTTTATGTCTACGAGTGCCCCTGCAGGTGGAAATACAGTAGTGGTATCAACGCCAGAGACTGCTAAGCTCACCGGAGCATTCCAGAGTGCCTTTTCCGCTGCTTCCAAGGTCATTCGATTCAAATTGATATAGCTACCTCCTTTCACCAAGGCTTGTGCCTCCATCACTTCATGGTCGGCCTGAACAGAGGCATTGATTAGGTACAGCCCTGTAGTTTTCGGTAATTGTAAACTCCCCACATTCACCAAGCCATCGGTGAATACTAAAAGTTCCTCCGTATCCATCAAGTGTGTAGGGTGAATTTTTATACGGGTTCCACCATCGTAAACACGTGCTACCAACGCCTTTCGAAGGGCCGTCCAATCACCTTTTTTAACGCTAAACACACGTGAATATCGAAGTTCGTTGGCCGCGCAAATCAAATTTACCTCGAGGTTTTTTATACGCTTAAAGTACCGGTCAAGGAGTGCTAGTTCTTTGGCTAAATTTCGCTGTTCCATAGAATACGAAACATCCCAAAAGATACTGAGTGATTTGGGTGCTGGTTTCTGTGGTACTGCTAGCCCTGCAGGAGGTAACCACAAAAAGGTGTCATTTTGAACATACAGCTGTGCAGTGCTATCTGTATATTCAATGTCCAGTACTAAGGGGGTATTGAGTTTCGCATTGCTGATTTCTCGTACTACCTTAGTTAAACCTTTCTGCTGTTGCTGTTTTAATCGCCCTATAGGACTTTCTACGATGTGCAACGCACTATTTCCGGCTATTTCCAACTCGTAACGCATTTTTGGAATCGGATTGGGAAACTGAAACGGGAGTACGTAGCGTAACTTCGCCGCGCTTGGCGGAAGTACCTCTTCGTAACTGATGATTATTCTTTTCTTTTCCTTAGGAAAAATAGGGTATACACGCGCCTTATAATTATTTCCCGCCGTTTTCTCCAATAAGGCGGGATCTATATTCCCACGCACAGTAGTTTCGTAGGCTACTCTGGCCTTGGTACTTTCAACTACGACGGCCTTTCTGAGTTTTCCTCGGAGTTCCATGGCCAACTCAGTCACTGTTTGACCCTGCCCAAGGGGAAATAAAAACTCCCCTTCCAGTTCTCGATCAGTATGATTAAAAAACTGCAAGTCGTAGGTAGTTTTCGCATAGCCACCAACAATGGTCGTATACACCTTAACATCGATTAATCGCAACGGGTCCGCTCCTGAAATCGCAATTGACGGACCTCCTTGAGCTACCGTAGTTAGGGCACTCAACACACACAAGAATAGTACTAATTTTTTCATAGAATACAGGTTATCTATTCCAAAGTACCACTGTGCATGCAGTTATCAAAACGACAATGAGTAAAGTAGTCACTACTCATCGTCAGTTCTTCTTTTTACTGAGTTTAAGAACCTGCCTTAAAATTGGATAATACGTCGGCTATTTTTCGATTGTCTGAAAGTTGTGGAATTTTGTTTTGCCCTCCTAGCTTTCCAATAGAACGCATATATTCGTGAAAACCTCCTTTTTGCACTCTCGTAATCTTAAGAGGTTGTAATACTTTCCCCTCAATAAGGTCACGGTAATAAATGTTCTGTTCTTGCATGGAAGCATCGATACGTTCAGCCATGGCTTCAAGGTTATCAGGTGCTGTTTCAAATTCGATAAACCACTCGTGATACGGCAAGCCCACTTCAGGATTCACCTGTGGAGCCACAGTAAATTCACTGATATTGATAGGAGTTCCTTTAATGGCTTCATTTAAGGCCAGCTCCACTTCTTTTCCAATAACGTGCTCACCAAAAGCCGAAATAAAATGCTTAATCCTTCCTGTTACCTTGATTCGATAGGGTTGTAAAGAGGTAAACTCAACGGTATCGCCAATATTATACCCCCACAAACCAGCAGTAGTATTCAAGATTATTACATAATTTACACCAAGCACTACGTCTTTTAGTGAAACTCGCGTTGGATTCTCATCAAAAAATTCCGTAGCCGGAATAAACTCGTAAAACATACCGGAGTTTAGCTGTAACAGCATTCCTTTCTCCGTTTGGGTATCTTGATATGCGATAAATCCTTCAGAGGCAGGATACAGTTCTATATAGTCGACCTTTTTCCCTATTAGGCTCTCAAACTTGTTTTTATAGGGCTCAAAGTTTACGCCTCCGTAGATAAAGAAATTAAAATTAGGAAAGAGCTCACTGATATTTTTGCCTGTCTTTTCGATGAGTTTTTCGAAGTACATTTGTACCCATGACGGAATTCCGCTAATAACGGTCATGTTTTCAGGTAAGGTTTCCTCAACAATTTTATCTACTTTGGTCTCCCAGTCTTCAATACAATTGGTTTCCCAACTCGGCAAGCGATTTTTTAGTAGGTAGTTCGGAACGTAGTGTGCAGCAATTCCGCTCAAGCGACCTAATTTCACTCCACTTTTATCTTCCAGTACAGGGCTTCCTTGGAGGAAAATCATTTTACCATCCACAAATCGGGCATCTTTGGTTTCTGCAATATACAGCAACAGTGCATTTCTTGCGGCGGTAATATGTGTCGGCATCGACTCTTTGGTAATCGGTATGTACTTGGCTCCTGAAGTGGTCCCTGAGGTTTTTGCAAAATACAATGGACGTCCTTTCCAGAGTACGTCTGATTCCCCAGCTACCACGCGATCTACATAAGGACGTAATCCTTCGTAATCATTGATAGGAACGCGTTTTTTAAAGTCTTCGTAATTGTTAATAGAAACGAAATCATGATCTTTTCCAAAAGCGGTTTTACACCCCTCTGAAACGAGATGTTGAAACACTTTTTCTTGTGTTTTTAACGGGTTATTGGCCCATTTTAACACGCTTTTTTTAACTCGTTTGGCAAAGGGGATCGCCAATCGTGACTTTATACTCATCTATTGAAAATCTATATAATTAGTTGGATTTACAGGGTGGGCATCGTGCCATAACTCAAAATGAAGGTGTGGTCCGGTAGTCAATTCACCTGTAGACCCTACGGTTGCTATCACTTCTCCTGACTTTACAAAGGCTCCCTGCTCTTTTAAGAGTGTACCGTTGTGTTTGTACACTGAAATATACTGTCCTGGATGCTGAATAATTATCACATAACCTGTTTCGGCCGTCCATTCTGACATCACTACACGACCGTCGGCAACGGCTTTTACGGGAGTTCCTGTTTGAGCCACTATGTCAACGGCAAAATGTTTGTCATCGATGTTGTAGTTTTGGGAAATGGTTCCGGTTAACGGTGAAAAGAACACCGTTTTTGCACGTTCTAAGGCGCCATCACTTAAACCAAACCTACTTTCACGTTCAATTTCTTCTCTAAACAATGAATCTTCCTTCGACGCTAACAGGCGAGAATCATTGAAAGCCGTATCTCGGCTGAGCTCTAAGATAGAATCAATTTTCTCGGCCTTGATATCTCCTGTGAGTACTGGTCGAATGGCTAGGGCATAATTTTCTAATCGATTCAATTTTCGCTGTAAAGTATCGACCTTAAACAGTAAATTTTTAGCATCTGTTTTTAACTTGGTCGATGAATAGCCTGGAATGTATTCTCGCAGTGAAGTAAAGGCAATTAAAAAAGTTGTCAATACAATCAATACTATCGAAAACAATCCTCCAAAAACAAATACATTCAAACGCGACAACTTCAACGAAAATCGTTCTTGAAAGGTGTCTTCGTTCAAAATTACCAACCTGTATTTATCGGTAAGCTTTTGCTTGAGCTTTCGGTTTTTATCTAATTTAGCCACAGTAGTAAGAATTGGAATCCAAATATACAACGAAAAATTAGCAATTCATTTCTTAAAAAAGTATTAAACTAGACTTAAAAATCAAAGAGATACGACAGTGATAGCGTCCATGTACCCGTAGTCTTTAAATTTGTTTCGCCCTCTAGGGCCGAAGGAAAGTTTAGTTGGTATCCCAATTCGAACTCAAAATCTCCAAGGGAATATTGCAATGGCAGTAACAGCTGCGTATTTAAAAAGCCAAAATCGTCTTGCTGTCGGTATACGGTAATTCGCCTCCCTCGAAAGAAGAAGGTTCGCGAGAGCTGCACGCTTTGTCGGCCAATAACAAATCGCAATTCTGGACGAAATGCCAGCTGGCTCGACCCCGAAGTCAACAAATTAAGTTCGGCGTAGGTCGACGATACCAATTGCAAGGTTTCGTCCGTACCAAACAGCAATCCTGCCGCTAGTTCAGTACCCAATGTTCGTTTGTTATTCGAAACTTCTATACTCGCGTTGACTGCATTGCTAAAAGGATTGTCGGAAGCATTCGAAAAAAAATAACGTTCGTAATTGGCAGCCCAACGAAAGTTTTTGCGTTTCCCAAAGCGCTTTCCATAGCCGATACTCAGCGCTCCGTTATCCCACTTAGGGGTAAATTCGTCAAAATACATCACCGAAGCACTCACAAAAAATCCTTTGGCATGTATATACGACAATTGCGGACTCAGGGAGTACTGATCTACTCCGATATCACGTCCGGCAAAAAAAGTGTTGTTTGCGTACTCTAAAGAGAAGTGAAGAAAGTTCGTCGTGGTACTTTTACTGAGTAAATCACTGAGTTCATCTTGACCGAGGAGGTCGTCGATAATCTCATTAATTTCCTCTACATCGTCTTCAGAAATGCCTGAATCTACTTCTTGTGCATAGGCGGGGATACCTAACAGGAGTGCGACAAGTACTAAAAAAACGTTCTTCATATTTTTAATTAAGGTAGAAAAATACAAAAAGTGGTTGAATAATTCAACCACTCAGATCAACCAAATATTGCGTTACCTTGGTTAGTTACGCATTCTTTTTCTCTTTTCTCTACGTAAATTCTTACGGACGTTTTTGCGTACGTCGGTTTTATTTTTTGCCATCCGCTTACGGAGGCGCTGTTTTTGTTGCGGCGTCAGCGTTGCTCTAAACTGAGCTTTCGCTTTTTTGACGCTGCTATTATTTTGCCTTATGATTTGTTTTTGAGAAACGGTCAACGTTTTTCTCAGGGCTATTTGACGGGCCTTTTTTGTCATCGACTTATCGCGTAAAATTGCGAGTTGGTCGGGAGTTAGTGACGCCTTAAATTCTTCCCTATTCTTTTTTATCAGTGCCTTTTGGTTTTTGAGCATGGCCTTTTGTTCCGACGACAAATTCAAATCGGCTTGCTGCTCTTGAGCCACCAAAGGTAGTGCCCATAAAAACGCACAAATTACTACTATGTTTCTTATCTGTTTCATGTTACTCTTAATCTACATCTACTTAGACCTCAAAAAGTTAAAAAAGTTTTATTATTCCGTAAAAACTTCTTCTGTCAATAATTCGTCGTTGACAAAATCCGTTAACAAGGCGTCCACATCCGATTCTTCAGTTACCATAGAAGCCAGTAAAATATCGTCTTCTACGGGGAGTTCTGTCTTGCTAAATGGGTTGGTAATAGTAAGGGTCAATAACAATGCCACAACTGCAGCCGCAGACCACATCACTACCTTTTTACGAAAAAAAACGACACGTCCTTTAGATTCTTCTGCCATGGCTTGCGCCAAAATTGCTTTCTTAGAATTGGCAAAATAATTTTCAGGAACGCTGAGCCCTAAATCTGACTTATGTATTTTTTCTGAATTCACATCTAATGTATTTCGATTGTTAAAGGTATCACTTTGAAGTTTCATAACAAACTAGGCTTTAATTTTTTCTATATAGGCTACCGCATTAATATTTTTTTCAATGTGCTTTACCACGGCGTAATAATGCGTTTTTACAGTATTCTCACTAATTTCTAAAATTTCTCCTACTTCTCGAAACTTCAAATTATCGTAATACTTCATCATAAACACTCTTCGTTGGTGTTCTTTCACTCCTTTTAACACTTCGTGCAGCTTCATCTGTGCTTCTTCACCGTCAAAATAGCTATCTCCTTGCAAACTTCCCAAAAAGTGCTCATTGACCTCCGTTAAGGATGAAAAGTGTTTTTTCTTCTCCCTGTCCAAAAAACGAATCGACTCGTTGTACGCTATTTTATACATCCAAGTGTGCAGGGAACTATCCTGTTTAAAATTTGCCAAACTCCTGTAAACGCGAATAAATGTATTTTGCAATACATCGTCAGCATTTTCGTGAGTTCCCACAATTTTACGTATGTGCCAATACAAACGCTCTTGATACAGATCGAGCAATTTGGCGAATGCCTTTTCTCTTGTCTTTTTGCTGGTTAGTTCTTTTATAAAGAGCGCTTCATTCATATGGCGTGGATTTATCCTTTAGACCCTGGAAAGTCAAAAAAGTTTTAACTCGTATTAATTTAATGATTTTAAGAGTAAAAAGCCAGCACTCGGTACTGGCTCTTTAAAAAAACTGAGACTTAGTGTCTTTTTCTGTACTTAAGAGTGATTTCTTTTACGTTACCAGCCGAATCGGTTAACGTTGCTTTATTATCACAAGAACCATCTCCGAAGTCTAAGGTATAGTCATTTCCTCCTTTAGAAATTTCCACTACTCCACTCACGATGTACTTACATGCGTACTCTCTTCTCAAGTCTGTTGTAATTGTTGCTTTTACTTCAGATCCATCTTTCTTTACTGACTCCCAAAATCCAGAGATCATTACGACATCGTCACCTCTATCATCCGTATCAGCACCTGCGATCTTTTCTTTTGTTTTCTCTCCTTTTTTAACAATCACCTCTCCAGAATCAAAGGTTACCGTAATGTCTACCGTATGCGTACGTTCTGGATTTCCGTTGGCATTTTCACGTACTTTTGATACTGACTTTCCACCTTCTACAGCATTTCCATTCACTGAAAAATTATCAAAACGCACGGTTTTAGAGAACGATCCTGTATCTTTTACATAGGTAATAATTATTTTTCCTGCGTACACGCGTCCTTTTCGGCCTTCACATCCTGTTCCGAAATCTAAGGTTACAATTTTTCCTGTGGCAGTATCCTCTACTGTTCTGGTTAAACACTGCGGGTGGTTTCCTTGTGAAGAAGTTCCTCTTGCTGATCCTTCACTCAGGGGAGCGTCGTCTTCAATAACATCGTCCACATCCGAAGCAATATCATCGGCCAGGACAACATTCAACGCTTCTTCAGTAGTTAATACATCACTTACTAAATCATCTGTATCGTTGGTGTTACAAGAAGCAAAAGCTAATAAACCTACACTCAAAAGGAATAAAACGTTTCTTTTAACAAATCTTAAGGTCATAATTTCTAATTTTTAAAAGTTAATCAGTTCTTTGACCTCAGCAGTTGTAAAAAGTTTTAAAAAAGTGCTATTTTTTTTATTTTTTATAGAACCCCATGTCGTCTATATACTTCCAAACCCCAGAAGAAATAAGGGGTCGAACGTTTTTATTTTCTTTGATTCCCTTTCGTACTGAAGTAGAAGAAATTTGTACTATTGGGGCATCAACACGGTGAATTTTAGGGTGATTATGAAACTGATGTTCTACCCTACCTTCAGAAATTCGCGGATACACATACACGTTGTAGTCTTGCAATATGGTTTCGTAATTTTTCCATTTGTGGAAGCCTTTCAAGTTATCTTCTCCCATAATTATACTAAACTCATACTTGGGATATTTCTCTGAAATATGCGCTAAGGTATTGATGGTATAATTAGGTTGCGGCAATCGGAATTCGATATCAGAAGGTTGAATTTTATCGAAATGTTGCGTTGCTAGATACACCATTTCCAAACGATGGTGATTATCTAGCAAGCTACTTTTTTTCTTAAAAGGGTTGTGCGGTGTAACCACCATCCAAATTTCATCGAGGTCAGAATACTCTGCCATGTGGTTGGCAATAATTAAATGTCCTACGTGAATTGGGTTAAACGTCCCGAAATACAGCCCTATTTTTTTCATGTGTTCTTAGTTCGATTGTTTAATACCTAGGTAATTATCAACGAGGTCTTCCGCATCTTGTAAGGCTACCTCTAAATCGTAATTTTTTATAATTTGATCAAACTGCGGTGCTGTTGCTAACTCCACAGAGGCTTTCGCTACGCGCATGTTGATTTTGTCTTCACTTTCTTCTCCTCGGTCTTTTAGGCGACGGAGTAGCTCATTAATATCTGGTGGTTTTACAAATACCGCCAGGGTTTGTTCAGGGAATTTTTCTTTGATTCGCAATCCTCCTACCACATCGATATCGAAAATCACGTGCTTCCCTTTTGCCCAAATACGCTCAACCTCGGTTTTTAATGTTCCGTAGAAGTTGTCGCGGTACACTTCTTCCCACTCTAAAAACTCTTCGCTTTTGATTTTGTTTTTAAAGTCTTCCAAACTGATGAAGTAATAGTCAACTCCATCTTTTTCATTGCTTCGTGGGCTGCGAGAAGTCGCTGAAATAGAAAATTCTAAATTAAACCGTTCTTGTGCCAATAAATGGCGTACAATAGTAGTTTTACCCGACCCAGAAGGTGCAGAAAATACGAATAACTTCCCTTGAAAATCTTTCGCCATTCTTATAATACGTTTAAAATTTGTTCCTTAATTTTCTCTAGTTCATCTTTCATTTGGATCACTAACTTTTGCATAGGTGCGTAATTAGCTTTGGATCCGGTTGTATTGATTTCTCTTCCTATTTCTTGCACGATAAACCCGAGTTTTTTTCCATTGGATTCCGGAGTTGCCAACTGCTGTAAAAAGTACTCTAGGTGATTTGTCAAACGCACTTTTTCTTCGTTGATATCCAACTTTTCCAAATAGTAAATCAATTCTTGTTCAAAGCGATTTTCATCGACCTCCACCTTTAAATCAGTCAAGGCTTTTCGCAAGCGTTCTTTAACGTGCTGGATACGATCGCCATCCAAACTATCAATAACTTTTAACGCTTCACGGATATTAAATATTCTGGTTTTAAAGTCTTCCTCCAACGAGGCTGCTTCATCTTTTCTGTACTGTACAATTTCTTCGAGGGCTTTTTCGATACCCGTTTCAATTTCTGCCCACTCTTTTGGATCTAGCTCTTCGCGTTCCGTTTTTAACGCATCTGGCATTTTAATTGCCATGTGCAACAAATCGACATCCTGGCTCGATCCCGTTTGTACGATGTTACGCAGCTGTTCCATATACTCATTTACAACTCCTTTGTTTACAGTAGTACTGGTTTCGTCGGCCGTCATTTCAACAAAAATGGAAAAATCAACCTTACCTCTTACCAATTTGGTGGCCAACCTTTTACGAACACTGAGTTCCTTCTCTTTGTAATACGAAGGTATTCTGGTGTTTAGGTCTAAGTTTTTGCTATTCAACGATTTTATTTCAATCGTTACCTTTTTGGTTGCCAGCTGCAAAACGGCTTTACCGTACCCGGTCATAGAGTGTATCATACTTCCAATTTTATTAGCTGCAAAGATACATTTATTTATGAGTTGATTCAGCTCCTTGTTTCGTTACCAAAAACACTCCAAAAAATATGAGTAAGGTCGCTATAATTTTCACCCAGTTTAAGGAGTCACTCCCTACAAAAAGGGCATAAATGGCGGCGATAACAGGCTGCAAATAGATAAATACACTCACCGTAGTAGGTTTGAGTTTTGACAGCGCAAACAGGTTAAACAAATACGTAATGCAGGTAGTAAAAAGGACAACAAAACCTACTCGTAGGTAAATTCCTGTTGGCATGGTTTGCCAGTTGACTTCTAAAAACTCTTGGATACCAAAGGGCAGTACAAACAAGAAACCGAAGGTATACAGCCATTTTACGAATACCAACGGATGGTATTTTTGTAAGAGGCTTTTAACGACTACCAAATACACTGCATAAGAGGCCGCATTTACGAGCACCAAAAAGTTCCCCAGCATTCTATTTTCGCCGTCGCCACCTCCTTGACTACCGTAAGCAATGAGAATTACAGCTCCGATTAACCCAATGATCACTCCGGCTATTTTTCTCGGAATCATACGTTCTTTGAGTAAGATACTCGAAAAAATCAATACCAATATTGGGGTGGTCACCATCATTACAGAGGCACTAATTGGCGTTGTATAGCTCAATCCTTTAAAAAAGCACAGCATATTTAAGGCTACCCCAAAAAAAGCTGCCATGGCTATTTTTTTATAGTCTGCGCGTTCTATTTTTTGCTTGACAGCAAAAGCATTCAAAAGCCAAAACACCGTGCAAGCCCCTCCTACCCTGAGAAAGATAAACCCGTACGGTTTTACAAAAGTGGGCATTACTTCTTTGGCTACCGTAAAGGTAATACCATAAATCAACGTTGCTATTGAAGTTGCTAGCAACGCTAATACTCTACCATTCATCCTACCTAAAATTTAAAGCTGCAAATATCCGTATATTTTTTACAATCAGCGTTACAATTCACCGTAAAATAAGGGCTGTCAAACTAAAAAAGCACTGCTATTGCAGTGCTTTTTCCCTTGGTTGATTAACTTTTGATTAGTCCACTAAAGGTGGTATTCTTAAAACCTGTCCCGGATAAATTTTGTCTGGGTGACTAAGCATAGGTTTGTTTGCTTCAAAAATAACAGGATATTTCATTGCGTCTCCGTAAAAGGCTTTTGCAATTTTACTCAATGAATCCCCGCTTACTACCGTGTGAAACTGCGCCATTGCTTCTTCTGCAATTTCTTCTACTTCAGCAACGGTCATCGCATCTTCAACAGTTGCAATCCCTTCGGTATTCCCAACAACTAAAACTACTTTTTCTTTGGTTGCTAGGTCTGCAGCTTCTCCGCTTACAGTTGCCTTATCATCATCTACAGTAACTGCTAAATCTGCGACCTCCAATTCAAGGGCCTGTACTGCCGCTACCAATTTGTTCGCTTTTTCAGCAGCTTCTTCTTCCGTTGTTTTTCCGATGCCAAAAACTTTGGCACCTGCATTTTTAATAAATGAAAAAATTCCCATTCGATATAATTTTTTGTAGATTAATACTTTACTGATTGACAAGATACAATTTTTAGTTCAAAAATAACAGGGCAATCAATCTCTTCTCGGAGCTTGTCTCCTCAATTTTTTAGACACCAAAATCTTAAAAAAGTCACAGGTATTGACAGTAAAGCTGGAAGTCTCTCTACACCACGTTTTAGGTACCACCAAAAAACGATCAGGTCAGTAGCCCCTCCCATTCTAAAAACAATCAACCCTACCGCAATACTGATGGAGGGAAGCACAGTAGCTTAAAAAAAAGGACCTATGTTACTATTGGTGACCACCTACCAATGAATATATTGAAAAGAGTGTAAATAACGGTGGCTTTCTAATTGCTAACAGTACCTATATTCGGCAGGAGGTCCCTTATAAACAACAAAACCACAACATCGCTGCTGCGGTTTTATCTATTTTATAATTTAATTTCTATTTGCTTATTGATACTCTCCTCCGATTATAAATCCGAGCAACGAGTTAGTTAATTTTTTTTCCATATTTTTTTATTACATCTTTTAAGGATGAATAAGACATATCTTTGATCAGAATTTGTTTATCACTATTCATGTTTCGTAATAAAATCCATTCAGGGTAATTTGAGTTAAAAGTTACTAAGTTATTATGATAGAAAGATTTATTCAATAAAACGTTTCTTATACTATCAAAATCTCCGTTTACTTTTTCTGTAAAGTAAGCTATTTTAATTCCTTTTTTAGTCGATACTTTGTTAGGGAGTTGTTTTTCAGTATTAAGGAGCCCTTTCTCTAAGTATACCCTATATGATTTATAGTTTTCTAGAGAATCTGTTTTGACTTTTAGCAATAACAAACTTTTATCTTTTTCCTTAAAACTTTTAATAACCATTAATGTTTCTAAGTAATCGTCAATAATATTCTTTATATTATCCTTGTTTTGTTTTTTATCATTTTGACAAGAAAATAATAGTATGCATACTATACAAAACATTGTCTTTCTAATAATCTTTCCAACCATCTATTGCTGCGTTTATATAGTGAGGGTATTTTGGGTTCGTTCCGTTATTTCTCTTTTCACCTGTTTCTGTGTCTAATCCATAATTATCAAGTAAACCTGTAGGGTCAACTCTGAGAATCGGACTATTTTGAACAAAATTAATGGGTATATTAAGTATGATTTTCAACATATAATATCTTTTTAATTACTTCAATAGAAGCCGGATTACTGGGGTTTGGTTTTAAAAAATAATCTCTAACAGTAACGTTAGCACATGATCGAAGAAAAAAATATTAGTAATACTCTTATAAGTTACATCTTTAACTTTTTTAACGTTATGATTTTCTATTGTTACCCTTAATGTTTTAAACATTCCTTTTTGCTAAACATTAAAAACTTTCATATTTCCTCTTTAATAAAATCACCTCTTCTTATTCCAGATATTTTAATTTCTCGCTTCACACAAATAAATTACTTTATTTACAGCAGAAAGGTAGTTTTTTACCCGCTCCTGCTGGCCCATATTGGCAGACCTACTACCATTATATTTTTAGTTACGAGAATCTTTTGATGCTCTCATAGCACACGTCGTGCCAGCTGAGGAATTAATTATTTATAAGAGTTTTAAAAACTCCTTTTGTAATCGTGTTTTTTTTATCAAACACAAAAAGAATTTTTATTGATTTACCCAATTTCAACAAGGAATCACTATAGTCATCAAGACTTAATTCTACTATTAAAAAATTACTAAATACCTTTGAAAAATGGATTTTTACACTATTCTTATTCTCAGGAAATAAATTTTTATAATCATGATCTTCAGGCTCAAAAAAATTATTACTGTAAAAATCACTCGTATCAAACTTTTCATTTTTTTCCAGATATTCTTCAAAAACATCGATACCTATAAAAAGTACTTTATTAGCAACTTCATAAGTTAAGTAACAATTATCAATCAATTTATCTCTAAAAACATTTCTAATCTCGTCTCTAATTTCCTTATTATTCTGTAAATAAATTATTGCTTTTAAAAACTTAGAATTTTCTTTTTCATCTTGGCTGTAGCTTATTTTTAGAAAACCAAGAAAGCAAATTAGTAGTAAAAATATTTTTTTCATAACTTTCATATTTTGGATAGTTCGGCAGTTCAATACGATCAATATTGGAAGTTTCATTGGAGATAATTACCCAATGTTTATGATATAACTTCGCATCAAAAGTATTTCCAAAGAATAAAATAGTATCTGCTAACAGTTCTTCTATATCTGGTCGTGAACGGTATTACCCCTCAAAAATTAGTATGCCTATTGAGGCTTGTTAAGAGTATTAAACATTAGCCCATAACTTTTTGTGTTATCATTAATAGTAAATTCAAATATGTCTCCCTTTTTTAATTTCATTATTATTTCTTCTTAACATTTTTTTACTCTAAACTCGCTAATTCTAAGCTGTCCGATTTAAGGGGAGGAGGTCAGATTTCTTCTTTAACAGTTGCTTTACCTAAAGCATTATCTAAATTTAATTGTAAAGCCTTCAGATGCCATTCCAACGACATATTTACCTCTTAAAAAAACAAATAGCATCAAAAATCAATTTATTCACGCAATTCAAAATAAATATCAATTAGGCTTTTAGCTATTTTATTGGATTGGACACAGTGCGTATAAAAACTATTTGAGATATCTATACTCGCACTTTTTACACTAAAAAAAACTTTAATAAACGAATGAGCATTTTTAATACAATCTGATTTTGAGATACTAACTTGCTCTATTTTATCTATTAAGCGATCAACTTTAATACTTTTCTTTTTAGATAAAAGACTTATTTGTTTATCACTATTTAATTCTGTTTTATAATTAGTTTTCAAAACCTTATACCTATGATCATCTTTCCAAATAATTAAAACTTTCCCTGAATTATCATAGTAAGTAATAATATTGTTAAGAACTTTCATATTTAAAGAACTTAGTTCCTTCTTAAGAAATTTCTCCCCGATGATACTATCTTTTACCTGTCTATTTTGACCATTAACAATACCACTTAACATTGTAAGTAGGCATATTAAAACTAATTTCATTTTCATTTGAACACCAATTTATTGTTGAAATAACTTTATTCAATGCGTTTGTTTGATTTAATTGCTGAGAAGCTCCATGAACTTGATTCCAGGTTAAAGGAATTCGAGTTGTTCCTCAACAACTCCTACCATCTCTTTAAACCCCAGAGTTCCCTGTCGTCACTCTACTACGTAAATTTATTAATTGCACAGCATTTAAAAACGAACTACCTCTATTAAACCTTGTTAAACCATCCCTTAACAATTCATGTACTAGGAATTCCCTTGATACAGCAATTCTATTTGATTCATTTACTCCTGTACTATTATCTATGTCTGGTTTATAGCCATACTTGACCTATATCCAAACCTAGTAAAAATTACAATAAAACTACTGCCCTAAACAACAAAAAATGAACCTAAGTCCATCTTTTTGATTATTTAATCTATCAATTTATTGTTTCTGCTCAACCACACGATACAATCGTGAGTGAGCAGGGGGCATTATAAATGACTTTTTAACTTTTCCTTTCTTTTCAACTTCTCTTTAAATATCAATTAGCAGAGGCAAACCTATTTCAGAACAAGACACTCGTCGTGACACTACCTATATTCGACTACCAAATCCCCCCAAGGTTTTCGGTTCTCTCTAATTAATAGGCTTCCACAATTACACTCTTTATATTCAATTGATATCGGAAGGTCATTTTTCTTAATTGGTTGATAATATAAATATTTAGATGAATCAAGCTTGTTTTCTATTAATTTCGCATAAGAAGAAGCTATTTTCCATTTATATCCATTAGATTCATTCCAACAAACAGAAAAACCATCTCCTAAACGATCTACTTCTGATAAATCAAGTAATAGATAATCATCGTTTGGAATTTTATGATGAGTACCATTCATAATGTATCTTTTATCTCCCTTAGTAATGATAGTAACTAACTGCGATTTATCCTTTGGACTTATCTCTATGTGTTGCCATTTTTCTTGTGGTTTATTTTTCTTACAAGAATTTAACGTAAAGATTAATATAATTAATAATAAAAATTTACTGTACACTTTATTAGTTTTAGAGTTTTTATTTTATCGTGATTCAACTTCGTAATGTTTAATTACAACCCCTACAAGTTTTTACTGATTCTCTCCAAGCTCTAAATTTTTGAGCATCCTGTTTCTTTATTTAAAATCCTTTTTTAAAACCTATTTCTTGCGCTTTGGAACTTACAGGAGGTTCTTTTCCTCCATGTAATTGTTCAAACATATATATAGCTACAGGTTTAGGAACTCCATTTCTAATAGCTACTATACCAGCTGCCATATTTCCAAAATCTCTTGCTGAAGCCATTTTACCATCGTTTGTCATACTTCCTCTAGTTCTATGAACTAATGCTTCTTTACCTGTCGATCCAACTTTAAGATTCCTCGATTTAAAATCATATTTTTGATTTAATTTAGCATTGTCCTTATAATTGAAAAGATTAGGATCTCCTTCAACAATTTCATCATCTATAAAATCCTGACCTTCTGTACTACTAGTATCAATAATAGCACCTTCAACAGCGTTGTTTTTTTCATCTACAAAAGAATGTGTGGTAAGAGATTCTCCTATTTTCGTTCCATCCTCCAGAACAACATCTGTTTTTCCATCGTCTACCCAGGCAGTTACTTCGTATTTGCCATCCCCTATATCTTTTACAATAGTTGTTTCTGGCCCCATCCCTGTAGGATCAATAAACTTTAAAGGACTGTTATAAACAAAATTGTAAGGAGACCATTCATAATAGTCCTCAGCTAAAGGATCAACATTCATCCACCTACCTAAACTAGCATCATAATTTCTTGCTCCGAAGTCATGCCATTCTATTCCTAACTCATCGTTTAACTCTTTACCATTATACCCAAACTTCTGTGCAGTGCTATTTCCTAGAGAATTTGTTACACTATTATATCCTTTATGTTTTAAACCAAAGGGATAGTAATTAGATTACCTCACCGCTCTTTATTTATTTTGGTATTCGATGATTCTCCTTTGTCGATTTCTTCAATAATTTCAGAAGAATAGTGACCCGACTCCATAACATTCTAGTTACTGTCTTGGCTAATGTTACACCTATAGCATCCTAGCTGTATATATCAAAACGTGTTTGGCAATACTTGACATATCCAAACCGAGCAAAACCACTTCCCTATAAAACTAAAAGGTATACTTGAGTACATCTTCTTGGTTGTTTTAAATATTGATTTAACATCATCTATTCTCACTTAAGCACTCAGAAGAATTCGTATGGGAGCTAAGAGAGCTCATTACATTAGTCTATTCTTTTTAGATATTCTTTATACTTTTTCCTGATCTGTCTTTTTTTGTTTGAATATTTCCTCTTTTTTTTCTTTTTATATATATCTACATAAGCCGCACTATCTTTAGGTATAATCAATAGCTCCTTTTTACTCTTTCTCTCAAGAAAATAAATGTAATAATGATATAAACTTTTGAGATATTTTTTCTTATCTCTTTTACTCAAATCTTTAATATTCAAAACTTCATCAAAAAGACTTTCTTTTATGGAGCTAATATTGTAAAGAGTAAACTTTTGTTGACTTTTTAACAAGAAATAATTTCCAAAATAAAGAGGGTCTGTTTTGACAACATAAACCCCATTTTCGCTTTCATTTGTTAAATCTTCATTACTTACAATGTCATTAATAACAATAGACTCTGATTTTAATTGAGGGGCACTAATTTTCTTTCTTAAAAAAATAGATTTCACCTTTTCTCTAACTTCATTAACTTCAACAGAATTGAAGCTATTTTGACTGTAACTATAACTACAAAATATTATAAATAATAAGGTTAATGTTAATTCTCTCATGGTTTAGCCCTTTTTGTTTCTTCTTTTAATTCGTTCATTTAAAATTGTATTACCAACCTTAGTTGTTTTTTTTCATAAGCTTTCTATTTGCTTTCGTAGTTTGTTCTATTTCATGACCTATAGTTTGAGCTGTAAAATCATTACTATCTACTCATCATAAATTAGAACTCCTCCTTTATTCACTCCATATCCCTCCAATATTGAGGAGCCATCCCATCAGGATCTATAAAATAGATAGTATTATTAAAAGCGTAATTATATGGGCTATGCCTTCTCATTTGTTCAGCTAATGGATCCAAATTCATCCACCTTCCCAGAGAAGCATCATAATTCCTTGCTCTAAAATCATGCTATTGGATTCCTGACCTCCTCCTACTCAACCATACGATACAATCGTTCGGGAGTGGGGAGCGCTTTTCTTCTATTTGAGCTGGAAATGAGGTACATCCGAGCAGTTTGGAAGTGAGTTTTTTATCGAACATACCCTTCTTTTAAAAATAACGTATCAGAAATACCACTAGATGTAATTAAGAAATTCTTCATTTCTGGTGAATAAATTTCTTTTTCCAAAAGAATATTATTTCCTTCACCCAATTTAAATTTCCCTATTATTTCTTTTTTATTACCACATAATGAATAAACAGTTACAATACTCCCCTCTAAGATTCTAACAATCGTACACCAATCTTTTAACAAAACTACACTCTTACTTTCAATTGAAAAAAGAGTATCGAAGTTATCATCTGACAAGTTTACATAATGCTCTATTAAAGCATTATAGGCTGTTCCATTATGCATTCTTTGCCTAATAATTAACATTTTTTTCTTATCCAAGTCAATAAGAGATATCAATTCTCCATCTAATAATTTGTTTTTAAACCCAGATTCACTTTCTTCTAACCATTTAATATTAATTTTTTTATTTAAAATTTTAATTGTTTTTACGCTTTTTTTGAAAGTATGAAGCTCTATAATTCCATTATCTCCATAACATTTATAAAAGAAAACATCTGTTTTATTATTCAATTTCAAAAGGAATAATTTATGTTTATTAATATTGTCAACACCATATTCAGAATTTATTTGTTTTATTGTATGTAATATATCTTCCGGTATAAGTAGTACTGTTTTTTTGGAATTATTAAAACTTAAACTATCCTTATCTAACATATAAATAGTTTTCTCTTTGTTTTGTGAACTACATGAAAACACAACAATAAAAAGTAATAAACTTATATATTTCATATATCTATTTTTTTCTTTAGGTATTATTTCGTAAAAAATTATTTAAATCTCTCCTTTTCGTGCATCTCCTCTTCCAGAATTGTAAAATGATCCGTATGATACTACTGCCTTTCGATTCCAATATTTAGTGGAAATACCAGTATGTTTAGCATCTGGAGAATCTGCTGAAAAGAAAAACTTAACATTTTCATTACCAGAAACTCCTTCAGAAGCCTCTGGCAAATTCTCTTTTAAACCATAGGTTACTAAACTTTTCTCTATGTTATCACTAGCTTTAGTGATCATCTGTAAAAAGGCTGAATCATTACAATTTTCATAAATGTAATCAATATCAGCTCTAGCTTGTAGAAGATTTTGAGTTTTTTCAGCACTCCAATTAGCTGGATTTTATAAATAGGACGCTGATGGTTTCTCCCCAAGATACTCTGCTTACAGTATTAATAATTTTACTATTGGCTGTTGTATAGTTTAAAGGTTTATTTTTTAAAGGCTCGACTGGTAGTGACACAGGTTCTGTATTTTGATGATCTGGCTATTGATTAAAAGTGATCCCTTCAAGACCTCCAAGCTCTATTTTCCAAATTGGACTGTTATGAGCCAATTGATAAGTAGATATTTTATAAAAATCTTCACTTATTGGATCAGCCCCAAAGAACCTAGCTATTTCAGGTATATAATTTCTATATCTAAAAGTTAACCAACTCAATCATAACTTCTTATCGATTCCCTATCCTTGATACGATTAAAATCATTCTCGGTTCCAACAATTACGTTGTTGTATCCCTTATGTTTTAAGCCAAAGGATAGTAATTAGATTACCTCACCGCTCTTTATTTATTTTGGTATTCAATGATTCTCCTTTGTCGATTTCTTCAATAATTTCAGAAGAAGGAGTAACCGGACTCCATAACATTCTAGTTACTGTCTTGGCTAATGTTACACCTGTAGCATCCTAGCTGTATATATCAAAACGTGTTTGGCAATACTTGACCTATATCCAAACCTAGTAAAAATTACAGTAAAACTACTGCCCTAAACAACAAAAAATGAACCTAAGTCCATCTTTTTGATTATTTAATCTATCAATTTATTGTTTTTGCTCAACCACATGATACAATCATGCGGAAATGGGGTGAACTAAAACAGAATAGTTCTCGCACACAAGATTCTAAGGTGTAGGACAAACCAGCATAACCTATAATGATAGTTTCTTTAATCTGGTTTGTGCCTTAGACTATTTGAACCATGTCCTCATAGAAAAAGGGGCTAGGTTGCTTAGTTGTTAATGATACTCTAAATCAATAATTATTTTTGGGTAAGTAAATAAGTACAAAAGAGAAACGCCCACTTAAAAAGTGAGCGTTTAATAAGAAAAATATGATAATTTTGAAATTACCTATTAATCATTGAAAATTTAGTGAGACCATACTTTTCATA
The DNA here is from genome assembly GCF_964514025.1 of Tenacibaculum litopenaei. Taxonomy (NCBI): domain Bacteria; kingdom Pseudomonadati; phylum Bacteroidota; class Flavobacteriia; order Flavobacteriales; family Flavobacteriaceae; genus Tenacibaculum; species Tenacibaculum litopenaei. The sequence goes on along the minus strand of NZ_CAZEQT010000001.1, from coordinate 596,448 downwards.
ATTTTCAGAATATTCCTTAACATCATCATATGTTTTAATCCTTTTTAAAATCACTTTTATATTACTCTTAAACTGATTTGGTTCTTTAGTTTCACTTTCCGTAGCGTAAACTATTAACCCATTATCATCTTTTTTGTAATAGATATCACTAGAATAAAAAGTATATACTTCTTCCTTCTTTAAATCTTCTTTGTTATTTAATTTATATGATGATAGTATTATTTCTTCGTGATTTCCTCCAAGACCCCATGCTTTACCATAAAGATATAAGTTGCCATTGGGAAAATTAAGGGTTACTTCATTTACTTGCTCTTTCCATACACTATTCTTCTCTTCCTTACAAGAATATAGAGAGGTTATCAAAGCTATAATTAGCATGGTTATAAAATTGTTTTTCATCATTCATTCTTTTATTGTGAACTAAAACGTTAATTGCAAAGAAGTTATTATTTTTTGCAACATATATCACTTTATAGTAAACTGATGAGTTGCCTTTAACAGGTTTGTAGCCTATTTTTTCTGCTTCTTTATAGGTTAAACCCAAATCGTCTATATTAAAAATACGATTGCTATTTCTAGTACTTCATGAATATATTATCATGCAGAAAACTATTATTAAAATTCTCATAATTTCAATTTTTGGTATTTTGGTAATTACATCCCCTTTAAATATTCCTTGAGGAGGGTGTGTTTTAGCATTCTTCAATCCTCTCGATTTAACCATTTTCACATGTCTTTTTGAGAAATTTCTACAATTAAGCAGTTCTAACTTGAGAAAGCTTATACTCTTGCTTGTCACGAGCAAAAAGATGCTCGCGCTAGCGGGGCGCTATTGGTTTCAAATCCGCGCTATCGGTTACTTAACACTAGTTATTAAAAGTGTAGGTAACATATAAATAATTTTGATCTAATACTTTCAAAACTTTACATGTATAGAATCTATTAATCAACTTATTTTTACAAGAGAAGGAATAACTATTTTTATCGTCTGAAAAATCATTAAATTCTGTTAATGTAAATCCTTTTTTTCTAAAAAAAATCTTGAATATTGTTTCTATCAAAATTTGCGATTTTGATTTTCCATGTTTTAGAATATATAACATCTGAATTTGTATTCATTTCCAACTGAACAATTGTATCATGTTTTCTCTTCTCCATAATCAATAAATCAACATCTTGCATTTTAGTAAAACCTTGTTTCTTTAATGACTCAAAACTTGTTTTCCGATTTGCTTCTTCTATATCAAATAAATCTGTACTAACATTAGTTTTACAGCTATACATGAATAATAAAAAAAACATCAACATTGAATATAAATAACTTCTCATCTATTTTTTATTTTTAATAATACATCCTTGTTACTATTAATTGAATTATTTTTATTTTGAAACCCATCATGCTCTCCACCTGTTTTAAGCTTATAATAGAATCAAAGTATATTAACACTTCCTTCTATATTGCCAAAAGGATGAATATGTCTTAATAACTCAAGCAATGTTACTCTACCTATCGTATGTTTTCTAGAATTTGGCGTATAAAGACTTAGTTTATTAGAAATTTTCACCAAATTTGGTTTTAAAGCATATCCTCCTTTCCAATCAGATAAAAAACCATTTGGAGTATCGTATGGTACTCCATAATTTAAATATCCAGGACCTTTATCTGATATTATATCTAATTTAACATCACTATTAGAATAAATAACATCGTATAAGTATATCTATCTGTACTCCGATCAATTATCCTATTTAAATTTCAGATTGAAAATCTAAGTTATATTATTTATCATTTTTTCACATAGTACAACCCCACTAAATCTTCTGTTATGTAAGGGCCAAAAACATTTTCTTCCGTACATATTTGAGTATTTTTATCAAGAAAAAAACAAGGGTCAGACGAACTATAGCCTGTTAAAGGATTATCATCTTGTTGCCTAAAGTTTTTTAGGCTTAAAAGGTAATTTTTCCCAATTTCTAACTTTTCTTCAGTTTCTGCACTTAATTCTTTCTTACTAATGATCTTATAAGAATTCTTATTTTTTAAACCATAAATTAGGTAATAAGAATTAGTACTATCAATTTTACTAATAATAAAATTACCTGTTATTAATTTAATAGCCTTTCCATTTTTCAATACTTTCTTATGGCCAGTACAATTAGTTTTTGTTAATGTCATTAACATTAAGATGAATATATATCTAAACATAATTTCTAATTTTCTTTTGGTACTGTATGGAATACTTGTCAAGAGTTAGCTGTAGAGTATTTTAATTTAACTGGTCTAAAGTTACTATTTCCTCTAAAAACTTCAACACCACTTGAGTTATAAAAATGCCCGTAAATTTTTCCAGATTGTGGTACAACACTATCATGAGCTCTCCTATTTACACTATTTGGATTACTAGCATCGGTAGGTGTTACTTTTCCAACTGATTTTCCACTATTTTGTGATAATTTACCTCCTTTGTATGATTCTGTGACCTCATGTAAAGTTGTTTGCCCAGGTCTACTGATTATTTTATCCATTTTACCTAGGGCTACTGGATTTATCTCTTGATTAGTACTAACTTTATTTACTGTACTATTTCCATCAATTTCTAAGGACACAGGAGGAGGTCACTAGTACTGCATGAATACATTAACATGCAGGAAACTATTATCAAAATTCTCATAAATAATATGTGATTTTAGCAATTATTATTTTTTCTTCTACGCGAACATAAAAGTACTCATTTTCAATTCATATCAAAGTTCATTTTACTCAAGAGCAACATGATTATCTTCTTGTTCAAGTCATTAGTAGTTTTCTCCTTAAAAAATGCAATGCTTGTTAAAAAATTGCTTTTACTTTTTAAGCGAAAAAAAATCTTTATTGATTTTACACCAAGGTTTAATTTTAGCTCTCTTACCTGTCAACTCATCCGCTATTCTAATCACTATAAACAGCCCATTTTTGAGGTATTCTAACCACTATAAAACACCATCCCAAACTCAATTAGGACGGTATTTACAATAATTAATCAAAGATTATCAACTATAACTTGAAGGATTAGGCTAGTATAAACCATCAGACTTTGAATTCAGAAATTTAGCAATTCCCTCCAGCTCACTTTCTGGGTAACTATCCAATACAATTCTACTCAACCAATAAATACTAACTTTGACCTCCATGGCTAATTCATCTTCCAATTCTGTTAGTAATTTTATAGCCTTTATCAGGGCTTGTTGCATATAACTTAACTCAAATACATCTACTATCGGTAATTTTATAAACTGCTGTTGTGTAATCGGGTCCTTATGCATTATACTCGCATATCGATGGGTGAATTCTTCTATTTTCATTTTTTTACGTTTCAAGGGTATAGAGCCCGTTGTAGCTCCTCTTCTTACAGACCTAACGGGCCTATGAATGATACTTTTAATTTTTTACGTTATACGGTTATAAGGAAAAATATCATTTACATATCCGGTTATGGTCCTCTTATAGTTCTTAGTTTTTTCATAGCTATTTTACTTAGCATTTGTTGCACCCCCTTACCTCCTAACCAAGTGCCAAATACCTATTGATAGGGACTCCTGTGGGACGGCTTTGTAAAACTAGCTAGTATAGCTACCACGGACAACAGCGATGTAATCAAGGCACGTATCTATGTAGTACCGGTAAATTAAAACAAAGAACTCCGATCCATTTTCTCCTCCTTTCAATTACACAGGTATGGCAGTGTATTAAACTGCTCTTAACAACAAAACACGTCGAAAGGAAGGTAGTTTGTTAAGTACCTCACCATCGGAAGGCTTTTTCAATGAATCGTAACTAAAAACAAAAAGACCGCAAATTTGCGGTCTTTTTTATGTGCTATTTTTTCAAAATATTATTCTTCAAAAGAATTCCATCCCTGTGCTTTTAATGCAATTTCCTGATTGGCTCTGGTCACTAAATTCATTCCAGCTGCCGCTTCCGTAATGTGCCCTATCACACTTAAATTCGGATTCCCTTTAATCTTATCAAAGTCATTAATACTTACCGTAAACAACAATTCGTAGTCTTCACCTCCACTCAAAGCGACCATAGTAGAATCGATATTGAACTCCTCACAAGTTCCAATCACCTGAGGGTCTAAGGGTAATTTTTCTTCGTAAATTTTACATCCAGTATTGCTCTGCTTACAAATATGCATGATTTCTGACGACAATCCGTCTGAAATATCAATCATTGCGGTCGGTTGTACTTCCAAATCGCGTAATAATTTCGGAATATCTTTTCTGGCTTCCGGTTTTAATTGACGCTCTATCAAATATGAATATTGATCCAAGTCTGGTTGGTTGGTCGGATTTACCTGGAATACTTGCTTTTCTCTTTCTAGTACTTGCAATCCTAAATAAGCTCCTCCTAAATCACCAGAAACCACGATTAAGTCTGTTGCTTTGGCTCCATCTCTGTATACGAGCTCCTCCTTCTTAGCCTTTCCTATCGCCGTAATTGACAAGAGCATCCCTTTAGTCGATGAAGTTGTATCTCCACCAATCAAATCAACTTTATAGGTAGCACAAGCCAACTGAATTCCAGCGTACAACTCTTCCAATGCTTCCAATGGAAATCTGTTAGACACAGCTAAAGATACCGTAATTTGTTCCGCCTCTGCATTCATCGCATACACATCCGACAGGTTCACCATGACAGCCTTGTACCCCAAGTGCTTTAACGGCATATAACTCAAATCGAAATGCACTCCTTCTACTAACAAATCTGTAGTGATAACCGTTTGTTTTTCACTGGCATCAATCACCGCAGCATCATCACCAACAGCCTTTACGGTTGTGCTGTGTGTTACCTCAAAATGCTTGGTTAAATGTTCAATTAATCCAAACTCTCCCAACTGTGACAACGATGTCTTTTCTTGATTTTTATCTTCTAACATGTTGCAAAGATACTGTGACTGATTGACATAGCACAAACTATCCTTACGAAGTTTTTAGACACTAATTTTATCATATTTTAGGGTTTTTACTCTTATAACTGTTAAATTACCAAAGACTAACCGCTAATTTTCATAAATTAGCACGATTCCCTAATTTATAGTATATGATTAAAAAATTACACTATTCTCTCGCCATCACATTTTTCACCGTCAGTTTGGGCTGGGCTCAAACGGCATGTTCTGGAGGAAAAGCAGGGGCTTACCCTTGTAAAGATTACGATTTAATGTCGAACCTTCCTGTTGCTACCTTAGCCAATAGTAATTTGAGTGCCAACGGTAGTGCCCCAGAAGGAAGTGATGTTTGGGGTTGGACAGACCCAACCACCAATAAAGAATACGCCATTGCTGCAATGACTAACAGTACGGCATTTGTAGATATTTCTGACCCTGTCAACCCCGTGTTTCTAGGTCGATTGGATTCCAATGCGGGAAATAATTTTTGGCGAGATGTCAAAGTTTATAATAACCACGCCTTTATCGTTGCCGACAATACCGGAAATCACGGAATGCAAGTTTTCGATTTAACGCGCCTTCGCGGTGTGAGCACCCCGCAAACATTTACCGCCGACCAGGTATTTACCGATGTGAGCAGCTGCCATAACATCGTTATCAATGAGGCGAAAGGAATTGCCTATTTAGTAGGTTGTAGGGCTACCAATGGAGGTGGACCTATTTTTGTAGACATCTCTGACCCAAAAAATCCTAAGAATTTGGGTGATTACAAAGGAGCAGGGTACTCACACGATGCCCAAGTGGTGACCTACAAAGGACCTGATGCTGCGTATACCAACAAAGAAATTTACATCGGAAGTAACGAAAATGAAATTGTAGTTCTCGATGTTACAGACAAAACAAACGTCAAAAAAATATCGGCCATTAACTACTCGCAAATTGGCTATACCCACCAAGGGTGGTTTACTGATGACCACCGCTATTTTATTTTGGGTGATGAAACCGATGAACGAAATTTTGGTATGAACACAAGAACCTTGGTATTTGATTTAGCCGACCTTGACAATCCTAAACTTTCTTCAACTTACTTTGGGCCTACCAAAGCCATTGATCACAATGGGTATGTTAAAGGCAAGGATTTTTTTATGGCAAGTTACCGTGCAGGAATGCGCGTATTGGATTTAACAAACATCAGTGCGAGCACCAATGCCATGACGGAGAAAGCTTATTTTGACACCTTCCCTGCCGATGACAACGCCGGTTTTGCGGGAGCTTGGAGTGTTTATCCATATTTTCCTAGCGGGAATATTATTATCAACGATATCCAACGCGGATTGTTTGTGGTGAGAAAAAGTGGTACACTTTCGACGGACAGCGTAACTAAAAATACGGTAAGCTACCAGTTAAGTCCTAACCCAACTCAAAGCAATCCAACCATCACCACGGTTAACGGCACTATTAAATCGGTAGTCGTTTATACTATTTTAGGAAAAAAAGTGTTTTCAAGTAACGGCCTGTCTACTACCCGCTTTGAAATTCCAATGGCAGCTTATGCTAAGGGAATTTACCTCGTGCGTATCAACGGGAGTATCTCGAAAAAGTTAATCGTACAATAATTACACTTTTGATAAAAAAAACACTTCTTTATACGAGTCTGATTTGCCTGTTTGCCTGCGGTAAAGAAGGCATTACGTTACCACCTAGTTTCAAAGGTGAAACAGCCTTTGTCAAAACTTTTGGCGGAAGCCTTAACGACGTAGCGCATTCAGTAGTCGCCACCGCTGACGGAGGCTATGCCATTGCCGGCTATACCCAAAGTAACGATTTTGATTTACAAGGAAAAAGCAACACGAGTTTTGATTTCCTAGTTTTAAAATACGATGCTAACGATGCACTCGTTTGGAAAAAAACCTATGGTGGCTCTAATGACGACCGAGCACAACAACTCATCAATACCAGTGATGGTGGCCTCGCCGTTATTGGTTATACGAAAAGTAATGACGGAGATGTAACCCGAAATGCAGGAGATCGCGATTATTGGATCGTCAAACTGGACAGCAACGGCAATCTGAGTTGGCAACAATCTTTTGGCTATTTAGGCCGAGATTTTGGCACCTGTGTGACCGAGACCAAAGACGGTGGTTTTTTGATTGCCGGAGAGTTAGACGTCACCTCTTCAGGAGGGCAAGGAAATTCTAAATCGAGCAGAACACTTCATGCTGGCGGTGATTTTTGGGCCATTAAACTCAATAAATCGGGCACCAAGGAATGGAGTAAATACTACGGTGGGAGTTTTAGCGATACCCCCTACGGCGTGGTAGAAATGCCCAATGGGAACTTTATTATTACCGGAACTTCTGACAGCAGTGATGTCGACATTACGGATAACAAAGGAACCTATGATGTATGGGCCGTGCAAATTACCAGCAAAGGAACACTCGTATGGCGAAAAAACTTCGGTGGAAGTGAAATTGACGAAGCCAAAGGAATTATCGCCACTCCCGATCAACACTACATGCTCATCGGAAACACCCGAAGTAGTGACAAAGACATACAAGCCAACAAAGGAGGTGCCGATTTGTGGTTGCTAAAAATAGACTCCCAAGGAACTAAGGTTTGGGAACAAACACTTGGCGGCAGTAGTTTTGATGTTGGCAATGCAATTCGTACATTCGACACAGCTAATTTTTTACTAGCCGGAAGCTCCCGTAGCGCTGACAACGGACTCACCAATCGAGGACAAAACGACGCTTGGATCGTTCAAATCGATGCTACCGGAAAAATCCAATGGCAAAAAACAATTGGCGGCAGTGATATCGACTTTTGCTACGACGCCACAGTCCTAAACAACGGGCGTGTCATTGCGGTCGGTGAAAGCACCAGCAAAAATGGAGACATCCCTGGCAACAAAGGATTCTCTGACGTACTTATAATTAAATTACAATAATATCAATGAAACAATTAACGCTTTTACTACTTGGACTCATCTTATTTTCGTGTACTTCTGACAGTGATGAACCTGTGAAAGAAGTCAGTTTAAGTTTGGCTTTTGCTCATAACTGGGATGGAACCAGCGTTACAAAAGATGAATTTAACAAACTGGACTATACCAATAAAAAAGGAACCAAAATGAGTATTACGAAACTCAGGTATCTTATTTCCAGAATAAAATTGACCGACAGCGCCAACAATGTTATCGAATTTGATGGCTATAAGCTGGTGGATCTAAGCGATAATGCAACCCTAAGTCACCGACTTACCAAATTGGTAAAGGAAGGCGCCTACAAGCTTAGCTGTACGTTTGGTTTTAGCAATGCCGACAACAAAGACGGGGTATATCAAGATTTGAATTCTGCAAATTGGAATGTACCATCACAGCTCACCGGTGGGTATCACTATATGCAATTGGAAGGAAAATTCAAAAATACCAGTTTAGTAGAGCTAGGTTATTCGTACCACGCTATCAAAGCCTATAATCCTACTACCAAAGTATCAAAGGATACCTCTTTTGAAATTGATTTAGGAACCATTACGCTAAAGGGAGATGCCACAGCAACGATCAATATGAACATTGCTGAGTGGTTTAAAAACCCGAACGAATGGGATTTAGAAACGAAAAACAGTGGTTTAATGATGAACTACGACGCACAAATCCAAATGTCAGACAACGGAAAATCCGGAGTTTTTAGCCTTGGAGGTGTACAACAATAAAAATTTATGATACGAAAACTGAGTGTACTTTTTATACTACTTTTTATTGGCTGTTCCTCAAAAAATGAAGAACAGCCGTACACTCCAGTACCCGTAAACTTAGCCATTCCTACACTTTTTAAGCAGAAGCTCGTAGCTCCTGTAATTCCCAGCTCAAACCCGTTGACAGAAGAAGGCATCGCCTTGGGAAAAAAATTGTTTTTTGATCCTATACTATCCAAAAATGAACAGCAGTCTTGTGCCAGCTGTCATGCGCCTAAACAAAGTTTTACCGACGGAAAACAATTTAGTCTTGGAGTAGACGGTTTGTCAGGAACTAGAAATGGCATGCCTTTATTTAACCTCGCTTGGAATTACAACGAACGTTTTGCTTGGGACGGTAAAGAGTTAAGTCTCGAGCGCCAGGCACTTGAACCGGTACAAAACCCCAAAGAAATGCACAGTAATTGGGACGAGGTACTTAAAAAGTTACAAAATCACGGACAGTACCCCAACTTATTTAAACGGGCTTTCGGCACCGACAATATTACCAGAGAACAAGTTACCAAAGCTTTAGCGCAGTTTGAGCGCACGCTTATTTCTGCCAACTCAAAATTTGACAAGTACCTCCTTGGAAAAGCGCAACTAACACCACAGGAGCGCAACGGCTTTAACGTATTTATGGACGAAAACCGAGGTGATTGCTTTCACTGTCACGGCAGTAATAACAATCCTCTTTGGACCGATAACGAGTTTCATAACAACGGGCTCGACGCCAACTTTACCGACCTCGGTTTGGGCGCAGTGACGGGTGACCCCAACGACAACGGTAAATTCAGAACTCCTTCATTGCGAAACCTCGCCTTTACAGCACCTTATATGCACGACGGACGCTTTGCCACTCTTGAGGCCGTTATTAATCACTACTCAGAAGGACTACAACACTCTGCGACCATCGATCCACTCATGAAACAGGTGGCCAAAGGAGGGGTACAACTCAACGCCCAAGACAAGGCCGACCTCAAAGCATTTTTATTGAGCTTGACCGATAATGACTTCGTAAACAACCCTGATTTCCAACCCTAAATACCACATGTATTGAAAATATTTATCTATAGAATTGATTAAACTTATAAGGCCATAAATGATATTCATTCCAAAAAATGATAAAAATCATATTTTGTCACTATCTTTGCAGTTGATTGAGAAATAATCTATAGATATGATAAAAGTTTCAGACACAGCAAAAAAGAAAGTTGTTGAATTAATGACCGATGACGGTTTTGACGCTACCAACGATTACGTTCGAGTAGGTGTTAAAAGCGGCGGTTGTTCAGGTTTATCATACGACTTAAACTTTGACAAGAATCAGCAAGAAAACGACAAGATTTTTGAGGACAATGGAATCAAAATCGTCGTTGACAAAAAGAGCTTCTTATACCTTGTAGGTACTACTTTAGAGTATTCAGGTGGGTTGAACGGAAAAGGGTTTGTATTCAACAACCCGAACGCCAACAGAACTTGTGGATGCGGAGAAAGCTTTTCTTTATAATTAAACACAGCAAACAGAAGACTTAGAACGGATGAGTAAATACACTGAAGACGATTTACGCGAGGAACTGAAAACCAAAGAATACGAATACGGTTTTTACACGGACATTGAGAGTGAAAAGTTTCCTAATGGGCTCAACGAAGACATCGTTCGTGCCATTTCTAAAAAAAAGAACGAACCAGAGTGGATGACTGAATGGCGTTTGGAAGCATTTAGAATCTGGGAACAAATGGAGGAGCCAGAATGGGCCAATGTACAGTACGAAAAACCAGATTTCCAAAACATCTCTTATTATTCAGCTCCTAAGAAAAAACCAAAACTCAACAGTTTAGACGAGGTAGATCCGGAGTTATTAGCGACATTTGAAAAACTCGGAATTTCATTAGACGAGCAAAAACGCTTGGCCAATGTAGCTGTTGATGTTGTAATGGATTCTGTTTCTGTTGCAACGACTTTTAAAGAGACCCTAGCTGAAAAAGGTATTATTTTTATGCCGATTTCAGAGGCTATACAAGAACACCCTGAATTGGTTAAGAAATACATCGGTTCTGTAGTTCCTACTACTGATAACTTTTACGCAGCCTTAAATTCTGCGGTATTCTCTGACGGTTCTTTCTGTTATATCCCGAAAGGAGTTCGTTGTCCTATGGAATTGTCTACGTACTTCCGTATCAATGAAGGAGGAACAGGACAATTCGAGCGTACATTGGTTATCGCCGATGAGAGCAGTTATGTATCGTACCTTGAAGGATGTACGGCTCCACAGCGTGACGAAAACCAATTGCACGCCGCAGTGGTTGAATTGATCGCCTTGGACAATGCGGAAATTAAATACTCAACAGTACAAAACTGGTTCCCTGGAGATGCTTCAGGAAAAGGAGGAGTTTTCAACTTCGTAACCAAAAGAGGACTGTGTGAAAACAATGCCAAGATTTCTTGGACACAGGTAGAAACGGGATCAGCCGTTACTTGGAAATACCCGAGTTGTGTGCTAAAAGGAAACAACTCTGTAGGAGAGTTCTATTCTATCGCCGTTACCAACAACTACCAACAAGCAGATACAGGTACTAAAATGATTCACTTAGGTAAAAACACGAAGTCAACAATCATTTCAAAAGGAATCTCTGCTGGTAAATCACAAAACAGCTATCGCGGATTGGTACAAATTGGACCACGTGCAGAAAATGCGCGTAACTTTTCGCAATGTGATAGTTTGTTGATGGGGAATGAGTGTGGTGCTCATACCTTCCCGTACATTGAATCGAAAAACAAATCGGCTCAAATTGAGCACGAAGCGACGACGAGTAAAATTGGGGAAGATCAGTTATTTTACTGTAACCAACGTGGAATTGATACCGAAAAAGCCATTGCACTTATCGTGAATGGATTTAGTAAAGAGGTACTCAACAAACTCCCAATGGAATTCGCAGTAGAAGCTCAGAAATTATTAGAAATCTCATTAGAAGGTAGCGTTGGATAAACTTCGCTTATAGATAAACAAAGTATAACAAAATCAATGCTGAAGGAACATACCGGAAGCACATAGCATAGAGATAAGATGTTAAAAATTGAAAACTTACACGCACAAGTAGAAGACAAGGCCATTTTAAAAGGAATTAACCTTGAAGTAAAAGCCGGAGAGGTTCACGCTATAATGGGACCAAATGGAGCAGGAAAAAGTACGTTATCATCAGTAATAGCAGGTAAAGAAGAGTACGAGGTAACTGCTGGAAATATCGAATTAAGCGGAGAAGACATCAGTGAATTAGCTCCTGAGGAGCGCGCACACGCTGGAGTATTTTTATCATTCCAATACCCTGTTGAAATTCCAGGTGTAACGGTTACCAACTTTATAAAAACTGCCATTAACGAATCACGCAAAGCTAAAGGAATGGACGAAATGCCAGCCAAAGACATGCTTAAGATGATTCGTGAAAAATCAGAATTGTTAGAAATCGATCGCAAGTTCTTATCGCGCTCTTTGAACGAAGGATTTTCAGGAGGTGAAAAGAAGCGTAATGAGATTTTCCAAATGGCAATGTTAGAGCCAAAATTGGCTATTTTAGATGAAACAGACTCTGGATTAGACATCGATGCCTTGCGCATTGTAGCAAACGGAGTAAACAAATTAAAATCAGAAGACAACGCTGTTGTGGTTATTACGCACTACCAACGTTTGTTAGACTATATCGTACCTGATTATGTACACGTTTTACACGATGGTAAGATTGTAAAAACAGGAGACGCTTCTTTAGCCTTAGAGCTCGAAGAAAAAGGATATGATTGGATTAAAGATGAAGTAAAGGCCTAAGCCCGATTCGTATTTATTGACATCACCTTTTACAATTACAAGACTACCATGGAGTTAAAAGAAAAATTATTATCATCATATGTTGCCTTCGAAAATCGAGTAAACATCAATTCAGATGTACACGCTATTCGCAGCAACGCATTACAAAACTTTGAAAACCTAGGCTTTCCAACGAAAAAAATGGAAGCTTGGAAATACACTTCGTTAAATTCAGTATTAAAAGAAGATTACAGCTTGTTTCCAGAGCACGATATCGCTATTGAATTAAACGATGTTAAGAAGTACTTTATCCACGATATCGACAGTTATAAAATCGTTTTTATCGACGGAAAATACAGTTCTTTCTTATCGGAAACTACGCATGACGGTATGGACGTATGTTTGATGTCTGCGGCTTTGACGAAAGCGAAGTACAAGCCAATTATTGAAAACTACTTCAACAAAGCGGCGAAACAAGACAATATGACTTCGTTGAACACCGCCTTCGCCAGCGAAGGAGCCTTTATTCACATTCCTAGAGGTGTAGAGGTGGAAAAACCGATACAAATTATCAGTTTTACTACTGGAAACGAGAACGCTACCCTATTACAACCACGTAATTTAATCGTCGTTGAGAACAATGCGCACGTACAAATTATTGAGCGTCACCAAAGTTTAACTGAAAATCCAGTATTGACCAATTCCGTTACGGAAATCTATACAGACGTACACGCAACAGTTGACTATTACAAAATTCAAAACGACCATAGCAATGCTTCTTTGGTTGACAATACGTATATAGAACAACAACGAGAAAGCGTTTGCTCGGTACATACCTTCTCTTTTGGAGGTAATATTACCCGTAACAACCTCAATTTCTACCAAAAAGGAGAACGTATCGATTCTATCCTAAAGGGAATTACGATCATTGAAGGAAAGCAGCACGTAGATCACCATACCTTAGTACACCATATTGAGCCAAATTGTGAAAGCCACCAAGATTATAAAGGTATTTACAACGAGCGCTCAACAGGAGTATTTAACGGAAAGGTTGTTGTTGAAAAGGAGGCTCAAAAAACCAACGCTTACCAACAAAACAACAATGTTTTAATCAGTGACAAAGCAACGATCAACGCAAAACCTCAGTTGGAAATTTTTGCTGATGACGTAAAGTGTTCTCACGGTTGTACTATTGGTCAATTAGACGATCAGGCGTTATTTTACATGCAACAACGCGGAATTCCTAAAAAAGAAGCACAAGCGCTGTTAATGTACGCTTTTGCCAATACCGTATTGGAAAGTGTAAAAATTCCAGAAGTTAAAAAACGTATCAATAAGTTGATTGCTCAAAAACTCGGTGTAAATATCGGATTTGATTTATAAGCATTCACTTACAAAATATACAAGGCCTTGAGAGTATTCTCAAGGCTTTTTTTAGTACGCTATTTTACGTACAAATCTGGCTGGATTCCCAACCCACAACTCCCCTGCCGGAACGCTTTTGGTAACCACACTCCCAGCACCTATCATTGCCCCAGCGCCTATAACTACACCTCCGAGTATGGTCGCATTTGCACCAATAGAAGCTCCTGCCGCTACCACTACTTTTTGATACTCCTCTAAATAGTGTTTGGACCTCGGGTACTTATCGTTGGTAAACGTTACATTAGGACCGATAAAAACGCGATCTTCCAAGCGACAACCCTCCCATAAAAACACGCCGTTCTTTATCGTTACATCATCGCCAACAACCACATTAGCTTCTATAAAAGTATGCGCACCTATATTACAATTACGCCCAATGTGCACTGCCTCCATAATCACACTAAACTGCCATATACGCGTGCCTTTTCCTATAGTCCGCGTCATAACTTCTGCTGTTGGATGGATTTGACATCCTAAATTTTTTCGTTCTTCCATGTTTTGTATTCACCTAATACCCATTAAAATACATAAAAAAACTGCCCGTAAACACGGGCAGTTCTATATTATTTAGGTTTACGACTATTTTCCAGCCAATTTCACAAAACTTTGTGAATATACAGCCTTATCAGTTTTCACCTCCATTAAATACACACCACTTTCCATATCTGTAATAGAAATTGATTTTGTCAATGCACCTTGCTGAACTACAGCACCCGTAACATTCACAATGCGATAGGTACCTGTTAACTCGCGTTCTGGTATTCTGATCTTAATCAATGAAGTAGCAGGACTAGGATATACCATTAAATCAGTAATCACTTCGGTAGTAGGCTTAAATTCTGCAACTTCCTGTACCAATTCGTTCCCTACACAGAAATTCTTAGTATCTGTACTTGTAAACTGTCCTCCAGATGCTAATACAGTACCTGAACTATTGGTTAACTTGTACGAACCATTTCCGTAACTACAGCAAATACCATCACCGTACGAATCTTTAAATACCAAGCTATAACACCCAGTTGCTAAAGTTTTGTTTACAGTTACCTTTGAACCGCTTGCCTGACCACTGTAATTACCTCCTGATGCAACTACAGAACCCGCACTGTTTTTAATTTCCCAGCTCGTTTCCGATGCGTAATTGTCAAAAGTAATTTCTAATGATACGGTGTCGTTTCCGCCACCACCACCAGAACCAGAGGTAGAAAGTGCAAACTTATCGATTGCCATATCTCCTTGCCAAGTAGTTCCCGTAGTTCCGTTAAAACGAAGTTTTACGTCCTTCCCTACATAACTCGTAAGGTTTACGCTCGCATTTTGCCAAGAGTTTCCTTGATTTCCTGACTTACTCCACACGCTCGTCCAAGTACTTCCTTTGTCGGTGCTCGCTTCTAACTTTAAGTTCCCCATACTTGCACTACCGTACATGTGGTATGCAAAAGTTACTGTGGCATTGCTCGCATTTTTTAAATTAAAACACGGAGAAGTTAATACCGCTGACTTATTTGAATAGTTTGGTGATGACGACTCCATATATACGTAATAGGTTCCTGCATTGGCTCCTGAAGGTCCAGTGTTATTAGAAGGAGTACCTCCTGAACGCACCGTCCAGTTAAAGTCATCACTCGTACTTTGTTGCCAATTACCAATGGTATTTTCAAACCCTTGGCTATACGGGAATGAACTCACAGTGTTAGCACAAGTTCCTCCTGGTGGGTTACCACCACCGCCACCGCTACCGGTACCGTTGGTTGGCATATCACTACCAATGGAAGAAATTAAGTTATCACAACGACCATACGATCCGTTTGGACAACCTCCTGTATTGTGAATTGCTATTACCAAGTTAGAATTGTAATCAAGTACTGGCGATCCTGAACTTCCTCCTTCGGTATCGGCGTAATAACGCACTTGTTGTCCTGAACCTGTTTTACTTTCAAAAACCTGTGAAAATCCACCTGCATTTGCATCGGTATCCGTTTTTACAGATATTTCTTTTCTTCTTCCTCCTGGATGTTGAGGAATGTAAATACGATCACCTTTCGCTGGTACTGCCGTACTCAAACTCAAGTACCCGTAAGTAGCTGTCGGATTGGTCGGTAATTTCACTAAGGTATAATCTAATGACGAATTCGTTTTGATAAACGTCGCTGAAGAAGCTACGACATCACGTGTTGCCTCACCTGAACCTGTACATCCTGAATATTGATAGTTAAAAATATAATCGGTGTTTTGCGCATTTGAAGCCGAACCAATACAGTGATTGTTAGTCATTAAGTGACCTTCGCTTCCCAATAGCCACCCCGTACACAACGAGCTACCACCAATTAATAAGCGACATACAGACTTGGCCTTTTCGTACATGGTAGTACCTTGGTAACAAGCGATTCTCTCTTTGTTATCGCTAGAACAGATAGAACGTATCTTTGCAGCCATCAATTTCTTCATGATTTTGTCTTCACTGTAACCATAGGCCACTTTGGTGATTTCAAATCCACGGTGCTTACCTGCTTTTCCAGAAGAATACAAGCTAACTACTACCTTATCGTCGAAAAGTACTCTCGACCAAAAGTCAGGAATCATCGTCATATTGTTATCGATAATTTTACCTTGACCACCGTAGATTAACGTTTCTTTAGAGTTCGCTCCTTGAACTTCTAGATAATCACCTGGTGCCAAATCAAAATTCTGAAAGTACAATTTGATATACGATGAATTTCTTGAAAAGAACTCCTTGCGATACACGAGTTCTTTATCGGTTTTACTCGATTTTTTTGAAAATCGTTGATAGGTTTTCGTGACTTTGATATCAGCCTCGAGTTCATCTCCAATTTTAAAAACTTCTTGAGCATTTAAGTTTCCCGCACAGAGAAACAGTGTGGTAAGAAGTACCACATTGAAAAAGTAATTTTTCATTATTAGAAGGGTATTTTGGTTAATTATTGCAACTAAGTTACTAATTACCAGAACAAAAACACAAAAAAAAATCAATTTTATCACAATAAAATTTACAAAGTCACGTTGGCTCTGGTCTCGTCTATTTTTAACACTAGGGTAAAAGTAGCCACTTCATTCTTTACATAAGCCTAAACCTCTATGTTGCTCAGTGGCCTAACTTCAAAAACCGATAAATCAACCCATTACCTTTATGAAACTAACCTTTCTAATTCCGTGCTTCACCACAATTCTTTTACTTGTGAGTTGCCAACCTTCAAATGTACAACCGTCAGCATCACAGCTCGCATTCAGCCACAAACCTCCTACCCAACAAGACATCGCCCAGCATCACGCGCCACTATTTTTTCAGGATGTAGATGTAACCGACCTCTTTGTTTGTCCAAATTCGTCGAAAACGGGAACGGCCGATTGGATAGCGCCTGTCAATTACGATGGAGATTGGGATGCCACTAACAATTGGGAACACCTCATTAACAAAGGTCGAGACCTCGGCAGCCTCAAAGGAACTGCATATATCAATTATGCCAGTACAGCCAGTCATTATTACTTCTTGTACGCCGTATATCACCCAAGAGATTGGGCCGACAGCCTGTGGTGCAGCTTAGACTCTCATGAAAACGATTTGGAAGGCGTGCTATTGTGTATTGAGAAACAAGACTCCCATCCTATGGGGATACTCCGCTACGCCGCTACTATTTATCATTCTGAGCGCAAATTATACCGTGCTCAAGACCTCCATTACCGAGCTTCTCACCCTAAATTCTTTATTCAAGCAAAAGGTCACGGTATTCGAAAGTACGAAGGTTTAGCTGATGAAGACGGCACTCATATCGTTTACCAAATTACGGAAGATGAACAAAAAGTACATCAGCCACTTGCAGGTAAAAATCAGCTTCCACAAACCGTGTATTACCATTTAGTCCCCACCAAAACTACCTTATGGGCACGACGCGACCAACCGCTGCTCTTTACCGGAAACAGTTTTAACGGAGATACCTATCGCGATAACGCTGCCCACGCTCCTTGGGGCTGGGGAAGTATCGGAACCGATCCCGCAGGATTTATCAAAGATAAATTTTCATTAAAAAGCTGGGATACCACCTATTTGACAAAAGACTTTTAGTAGGCGCTTTCATTTTTGCAAATAAGTTCTTAACTTTAAGTAGGCTATACAATGAAAGACCTTGTTCTGATCAATTTAACAAAACTTTAAAAAATGAAGAAATTCTACGTGTTTAGCCACTAAAGCGGAGTGTTTTAACCAAAAATGACAAAATTTTACGACAGTTTTTCAACTTAATTGTAATGTGTAAAACTTTTCTTCGTCCAAAGCACTATAGAATGTATTTATTACTAAACTGAAAAATTATGCGAAAAATTATTATTATCACCTGTCTACTTTTTATAAGTGTACAAGCGCAAGCTCAAACGGACGTTTTTGATGCTTTGCTAAAAACCTATGTCGACAAAAAAGGGAATGTCGATTACAGAGGATTGAGAAAAAACAGAGCTCTATTAGACATCTACCTCAAACACTTAGAAAAAACTATACCGGGTAAACGATGGTCATCTAACAAGGCAAAAGCCTTTTGGATAAACGCATACAACGCCTATACTATCAAGTTAATTTTAGATAGCTATCCATTGAAAAAAATTACAGATATCAAACGCAAAGGACGTAATGCCTGGAAGATTGAAATGGCTGTCATTGGTAAAAAAGCGTATTCACTTGACTATATCGAACACAAAATTTTAAGAAGATGGCATGACGATCCAAGAATTCACGTAGGAATCAATGCCGCATCAATATCAGGGCCACAGTTTGTAAACTTCGCGTTCACTGAGAAAAATATCAATAGCAAACTCGAAGAATTGATGAAGCGCTTTATCAATGACCCTACTAAAAATGTTATTGAACTGGATAAGGTAGCCGTTTCAAAAATATTTGAGTGGTATCAAGAAGATTTTACTATAAAATCCACTTTAATTGATTATATTAACAAATATTCCAAAGTAAAGGCAAATGACAACGCAGAAGTTGTATATTTAGACTATGATTGGAATTTGAACGAAAAATTAAAATAAATTGCGACTTATTAATTAATTCAATATAGAAAACAAAGTACCTAGTACTTTGTTTTTTTTTATCTGTGTTGATCGATGAGAATTCTATTGCCATCCGGATCTTCTAAGGTACCACTAGCAGGCCCGCTCGTAGAGCTAGCTATAGGCTTGTGAAACTGCAGTCCGGAAGCGCCTAGCTGCTCTTGAATTTCACGGATGTCGTCAAAAGTTGCTAACTCCGCGGCTTCCTGATCCCAACCAGGGTTAAAGGTCAGGATGTTTTTTTCAAACATTCCTTCAAATAAACCAATTAAAGTTTGCTCATTCTTCATAATCAAATACTTCATTTCCAAGGATCCTGCAAAAACAGTAAATCCCAATTTTTCATAAAACTCCTGAGAGACTCTTAAATCTTTTACAGCCAAGCTCACAGAAAAAGCTCCTAATTTCATATCTAACGGTTTTTGGTTACTCCTTTTGAATACGGTATTGCATTAACTCCTCATCGTCTCCGGGTATACGCGTCCATCCTACGAATTTCAAACCCAGTTTTTCAAGCAAGCGTTGTGATCCGGTATTTTCGGCGGTGGTAATCGCTTGCAATTCATTTACCTTAAACGCACTAAACGATTGTTTCAATAATTCTTTTGAGGCTTCAAAGGCATAGCCTTTCCCCTCGTACTCAGGTAAAAAAGCAAAACCGATGTCCAAGCCCTCCAAGCCCTCTCTATCAAATAGTCCACAACTTCCGATAGCTACTCCGTCGTCTTTGCGCACGACCACGTAATTACCAAAGCCTAAACGCTCGTGCTGAGGGAGCATTCTATCAATAATGTATTGGGTAGCCTGAGCTAAATCGTACACCTTTCTATCTCCAATATGTGCCAACCATTTCGGGGTATTCATCAAGGCTAGAAAAAAAGCAGCATCTGCAGTCGTTGCTAACTTCAAATACAATCGTTCCGTTTCGAATTCACTGAATTTTTTCATAAAGTTTTTCCTATAAAAATAAAAAAAATCCCGTTCTTTTTGAAGAACGGGATTCTATATAACTAGCTATGAGGCTCAGTTTACATTTCTAAAGCTTTCAACGGATTGTTATCCATTAATAATTCTACTGGGTTTTCTAGCGCTTCTTTTACAGCTACTAAGAATCCAACAGACTCACGACCGTCAATAATACGGTGATCGTATGACAAGGCTACGTACATGATAGGCTGAATTACCACCTCTCCGTTTACGGCCATCGGACGGTTTACGATATTGTGCATTCCTAAAATACCACTCTGTGGAGGGTTGATGATAGGTGTTGACAACATAGACCCGAATACACCTCCATTGGTAATGGTAAAGGTACCTCCAGTCATTTCATCAACAGTAATTTGCCCATCGCGTGCGCGCAACGCCAAACGCTTTACTTCGCTTTCCACTCCTCTAAAAGTTAAGTTTTCAGCATTTCTAATAACAGGAACCATCAATCCTTTAGGACCTGACACTGCTATAGAGATATCTTGGAAATCGTGCATTACTTTGTAATCTCCATCGATCATAGAGTTTACATCTGGGTACATTTTTAATGCGCGAACCACTGCTAACGTAAAGAAAGACATGAACCCTAAGCCCACACCGTGCTTTTCTTTAAACGCTTCTTTATATTGTTTTCTCAAGTCAAAAATTGGCTGCATATTCACCTCATTGAACGTGGTCAACATGGCAGTTTCATTTTTAACAGACACCAAACGCTGCGCAACTTTTCTACGCAACATTGATAATTTTTTACGTTCTGTAGTACGTGCTCCAGTTCCTGGAGTTCCCATAGAAGGCACTGCTTTTATTGCGTCTTCTTTGGTTACACGACCGTCTTTTCCAGTTCCTTTCACCTCTGAAGCGGCGATTCCTTTTTCAGCTAATACTTTTTTAGCTGCTGGTGAAGCCGTACCTGTTGCATAAGTATCCTTTACAGGAGCTGCTTGAGGTGCTTCTTTCTTTTCTTCCTTAGCTGGTTCTGCTTTTGGAGCAGCTCCACCTTCTGGCTTTGCAGCATCCATATCAATTAAACATACAACAGCTCCTACCGCTACTGCATCTCCTTCTTCAGCTTTTAAGGTGATTATTCCACTTTCTTCCGCAGGTAACTCTAACGTTGCTTTATCAGAATCTACTTCGGCAATCGGTTGATCTTTTTCAACATAATCACCATCTTCAACCAACCACGTTGCGATTTCTACTTCGGTAATTGATTCCCCCGGAGAAGGAACTTTCATTTCTAAAACCATCAGTTCTAAATTTTTATATCTGAATTATTTTATTTCTTTTAATTGTTGCCTTAGGGCACCTTTTTGATTAATCAAAAACCTGTGCTAATACTGCTTCGTGACGACGCTTGTATCTCGCACTTGATCCTGCTGCTGGAGCCGAGTGATATCCTCTAGAAGCACATTCTAACTTCACTAAGTCAAAACGCTCTAGCATATACCCCCA
Organism: Tenacibaculum litopenaei; assembly: GCF_964514025.1. Classification (NCBI taxonomy): domain Bacteria; kingdom Pseudomonadati; phylum Bacteroidota; class Flavobacteriia; order Flavobacteriales; family Flavobacteriaceae; genus Tenacibaculum; species Tenacibaculum litopenaei. Next base: position 575,060 of record NZ_CAZEQT010000001.1, on the reverse strand, counting down.
TGATCCCATGTTCTTAGGCTCTTCTTGTGCCCATACATAGCGCTCAACATTTGGATATTTATTGATTACTTCTTGTATTTTATCGTTGTGTAATGGGAACAATTGCTCCAATCGTACTAAGGCTACATCTTCTCTACCGAGTTCTTCGCGTCTCGTCAATAAATCGTAGTAGAATTTACCTGTACAGAATACTAATTTCTTCACCTTTGTAGGCTCAATAGTATCGTCAATTACTTCTTGGAAACCTCCCGTTGCCAATTCCTCCATAGTACTTACCGCTTTAGGTAAACGCAACAAACTCTTCGGCGTAAACACAATCAATGGCTTTCTGAACTCACGTTTCATCTGACGGCGTAAAATGTGGTACATATTCGCCGGAGTTGAACAGTTAGCAATGGTCATGTTATCAACTGCACACGATTGTAAAAAGCGCTCAATTCTCGCTGAAGAGTGCTCTGGACCTTGTCCTTCATAACCGTGTGGCAATAATACTACCAATCCGTTTTGCAGCTTCCATTTATCTTCTGCAGAAGTGATGTACTGGTCAAACATAATTTGTGCTCCGTTGGCAAAATCACCAAACTGAGCTTCCCAGATTGTCAAAGTGTTCGGAGCCGCCATCGCGTATCCGTAGTCAAAACCTAACACCCCGTACTCTGATAAGTGCGAGTTGTAAATGGTCATGTTTCCTTTGTTATTAGGATTGGTGTTTAACAAGTTAATACGTTCTTCAGACACCTCATCTCTCAAAATAGCATGACGGTGTGAAAAAGTTCCACGTTCAACATCTTCTCCCGAAATACGAACATCGTAGCCCTCTTCTAACAAGGTACCATAGGCCAACGTTTCTGCCGTTCCCCAATCCAATTCGTTGGTTTCGAAAGCTCTCTTTTCTCTGTCCTTTAAAATACGTTCAGCTTTTCTTACAAACTTTACACCTTCAGGAACCGATGAAATCACTTTGGCAATACCGCGCAAACGCTCGAGGTCAAAAGTAGTATCAACAGGTTGCAGCATATGCTCCAACTGCTTACGGATAAATCCATTCCATACTTCTGGCATAAATTCGCTTACACGAGACACCTCTTGCTTTTTCGACTCTTCAAACTCTACTTCAAGCATGTTTTTGAATTCAGCCGTTTCTGCTTTGATGTATTCATCGTCCACAATTCCTTCAGCAATTAGTTTTTCACCGTAAATCAACTTCGGGTTCTTGTGCTTAGAAATTGCTTTGTATAAGGTAGGTTGTGTAAAACGAGGCTCATCACCTTCATTATGACCGTATTTTCTGTATCCTAACAAGTCGATAAACACATCGCGCTTGAACTTCATTCTAAACTCTACCGCCAATTGCATTGCGTGACAAACAGCTTCTGCATCGTCAGCATTTACGTGCAATACCGGTGACAAGGTTACTTTGGCAACGTCCGTACAGTAGGTACTAGAACGTGCGTCTAAGTAATTGGTGGTAAATCCGATTTGGTTATTCACGACCACGTGAATAGTACCTCCGGTTTTGTACCCGTTTAACTGAGCCATTTGCACTACCTCATACACGATACCCTGTCCTGCAATTGCAGCGTCACCATGTACTAATACCGGTAGAATTTTACCATCGTCTCCTTGATAATCTTGATCTACCTTAGCGCGAACAATTCCTTCCACAACAGCATCTACTGTTTCTAAGTGAGAAGGGTTCGGTACTAAGTTCATTTTTATTTCTTGTCCTTCCTTGTAGGTTTTACTCAAGGTAAGACCGAGGTGATACTTTACATCTCCATCGATATCTTTGTCTTCAAAATCTTTCCCTTCGAACTCGCTAAACAAATCGCGAACAGGCTTTTTAAAGATATTCACCAAGGTATTTAAACGCCCTCTGTGCGCCATTCCGAGCACGCATTCTTTGACACCGTATTTTTCAGCAGCGTCGCGCAATGCCATACTCAACCCTGGGATTAAGGTTTCACCACCTTCTACAGAAAAACGTTTTTGCCCAACGTATTTCGTTTGTAAAAAGCTCTCAAAACCAACCGCCTGGTTCAATTTCGAATAGATATACTTTTTAGTATCCGCAGAATAGTCAGGGTGATTATCGTTCTTATTCAAACGATTTTGCCACCACTTTATTTCTTCAGGATTTCGCAAGTACATGTATTCCACTCCAATACTATCACAATAGATAGCCTTTAAGTGGTTTATGATATCCGCTAGCGTTTTAGGACCAATACCTAAAATTTCACCAGCGTTAAATACTGTTGCTAAATCATCAGAGTTAAGACCGAAGTTTTCAATATCCAGTGTTGGTGAATACTTTCTTCTATCTCTTACGGGATTGGTTTTAGTAAATAAGTGACCTCGGGTACGGTACCCATTAATCAAATCGATCACTAAAAATTCTTTACGTACTTCTTCGGGGATTTGTACCGAAACTTCTTCATCGGTTAGCGAGTAGTTTTCATTTGCTAAATCATAACCTTGAAAAAAGCTCCTCCAACTTGGTTCTATCGCATCAGGATTTTTTTGATATTGTTCATACAAATCACCTACAAACCCTGCGTGTACTGCGTTTAAGAACGAAAACTTGTCCATATTTTTGTTATACTTTTCTTTATAATAAGAATAATGGATACAAAAGTACAACTTTTAACTGTATCCCACTTTTATTTTGATTTTATTTTGTCCTAACTTTTTACCCGCTTTGTATTGGGATTTTAAATTTAGCAAAAAAATCTTCACCTCTAACCATTTGATTTACAATAAATGCCAAAATATCTTTGTTTTTTTTCGTATTTTTGTTTGGTGATATCAAAAAAACGCCTAAATTTGCACTCGCATTTGAAACGAACACCGTTTTAAATTCCTCCTTAGCTCAGTTGGTTAGAGCATCTGACTGTTAATCAGAGGGTCCTTGGTTCGAGCCCAAGAGGAGGAGCAAAGGCAACATGGAAGCCGATAATTTCCATACTTACATATATATTCTTGAGAAATCGAGAAATTCCTCTTTAGCTCAGTTGGTTAGAGCATCTGACTGTTAATCAGAGGGTCCTTGGTTCGAGCCCAAGAAGAGGAGCAAAAAAAGACTAACATTTACGTTAGTCTTTTTTGTTTTAAGTTGGTACAGTTCCGTTTTGTATTATACCCCTACGCTGTACTTTTGTTGAAAATACTGAACCAAATCGGTCGATTCAGATACTTCTCCATCCATAAAGAACTGCATAATCTCAAGTTGATCATCCTCTGGGTGCGCTGCTATGTGTTTGGTCATGCGCTCTAATTGCGTCTCATGAACAAAATTCCAAGTAATTGAAACACTATCCGACAAACAGGTCACATCGTGAAACCAACCTGAAGGGAAAAAGATAATCTCTCCTGGTGCCAGTACATCTTTATAATCAGGTGTTGTATTTTTAAAATTTGGGAATTTGGCATGATCCGGATTTTTTACGTCTACGAAGTCGGTACCATTCATTACTGAGGCCTCCTTTTGAGGACTGTACAAGTATATTTCTTTTTGTCCATAAAACTGACACAGTACTGCATTGCTCATAAAAGGATCTTTGTGCAAACGAGTTCTCGACCCTCTTCCCGATATAAACAGACCTTTATAGGGGTAACTGTATTCGTTAATTGGGCGCTTTGCTGTTTTGTGATTACTTGGTATCACTAAATTGGTATCCGGAATAAAATACGGTTGTGACCACGCGGGCTTCAGAGCCTCAAAAACCTTGTCAGACCAATAAAATTCTACTTCCTTTAGTTTGGTATACCAACGCATATAATTTTTAGCGGGTCCGTCTTCAGGAGCTCTATCAAAGTTTGTATCGATGTATTCTGACAGTGTTTGGATGGTTTGCAAGTCGAATAAGTCGTTGTACACCTGTACTATTTGATCACCAAAAGTAGCTTTTAGGTATTGGGGGGTAAACTTCTCCCTATCCCAATGCTCCATACCATCCGTGACAATGATGGGTTGATTAGCCTTGATGCACTTTTCTATAAATAATTCTGGGGTAATATTTTTAACTCTCGTTACTTCCATAATGTTTGGTTTTAAATAATTAATTAGTTGTGAAGCTCTTTAACTCACGTAGTTCAAATACGATTTATACAGTGAAAAAATCACTTTTTCAGGCATGCGTAATCGCAGACCGCTGTACAATAAAGCGTTGTAATACACATTTTTTAACGGTGCTCCTTGCCAAAGCGTGTTCACTCCTTTCCAGGCTCCTTTAGCCGTATGCCAGTCTATGTTGAAAGAAATAGATTGACTGAGTCCATGCACTTGATGCAACATCCCTCCCGGCATGAATAAAATATCTCCTGGCCCCAACAACGCTTCGCGAATTTTTAGAGAGCCCGACTTAGGAAACTTTGAATAGTCGGGATTTTGAGGATCAAACTGAGCCCAACGCCACCCCTCGATGTAACACTTGTTGCGATCTTCAGCATCGATGAGTATAAATTTCTTTTCTCCTACTACCTGAAAAAACAAGTTGTTCGTAAGTAGGGTATCGAAGTGCAGGGGCGTAAGACTTCCGGTCGACCCCATAAAGAACTGAATATAATTTTGCCAGGTATTCGCATACCAGTCCGGCAATAGATCTTTAGGAAACGGATTAATGTCTTGAAGGTATTCTGGGAACAAGTAAAAAAATGGGATGTCGTGTAGGTATCCTGGCTTTTCTGCCGGCAACCCTAAACGCAGCTGTTGTTCGTAGTCCTCCAAACGGGCTACGTAATCACTGAGCAACATTTGTTCGCGTTTTCCTTCACTGACATTCCCGACTTTGATCGCTACTTTTTTCCCTGTTTCTCGACTTTTAAAATAAGCCGTATCCCAATGGAGCGCTTTCCATTCCGCTGTCATTCCTTTGATGAGAACAGGTTTATTTTGAGAAACGTATTTCTCGTAGAACGTCTTTTTGTCTATGGTCTGTTCCACAGGAATATGTTCGAAGGTTTTTAACACATCTCTATCTAACACATTCATAATCGTAGTTTTATTTAAGTTCTTAAATTTTGAAGTTTATATTAGACCACTACATCAGTAGTAAGGTCAGTAGTTAACAGGCAATTGTGCAGTAGTTCAAGTACCTCTTTAAAGTTCCCTTTGTCAAAGATTAAGGAGATAGAATTGAAAAACATTCGGAAACCTACGACAGGAATTCCCTCTTGCGACAAGACTTCATTGATACGAATGAGCTCTTGTTTCTTATCCATACTCTGGCTCGTAATCGTTATCAAGGCTATGTTTCTCTTTTCGATGACCACTTTTCGAATCATTTCAGAAAACTGGGCTCCACTAACACCAGTTCCTGTACCAGGTGTAAAAAAATGTATGCACTCATCGGCCACCACGTAATACGATCGGCCATCATTTGACGAAGTTTTAATTCTGAAAAACAAGTAATCCTTATCGATGATCTCCTTGGTAAAATTTTTAGGCAAATTCCATTCTTTCTCAAAACTAATAATACTACATGCTTGATGTAAAGAGAGTGCTTTTTGAGCCGAACGATCTCCATTAATTACCTGTGTCCCTCTAAAATTTCTATTAAAGGTATTTCTAATCACAAAAGGGATGTTGTTTTTGGACAGCTGCCCAATAGATTCGGGATGAACCAATACATTAGACCCGAATTTAGACAAGTTTTTCAATTCGTCGAAAGAGATGTTCGTCAGTGAATGCGCTTTCGGAACCTTGTTGGGATCGGCTGTCATAATACCATTGACATCGGTCCATTTTGTCACACTATTTGCCCCTAATACAGTACCGAGTATGGTTGCCGTATAGTCAGAGCCGCCTCTACCCAACGTTGTCGTACTCCCCGTTTCAGTAGCTCCTATAAATCCGGTGATGACAAAATTCCCTGGATTGGCAACAAAAAAAGTGCGAATTGCCTTCGCTGTTTGCTCCCAATTTACGCGGGCATTCTTGTGATTATCATCTGTGATGATCAACCCACGGGCATCTTTAAATCGGAAATCTAGTCCGTAGCTCTGTAAGTAGCAGGTAATAATATTGGCCGAAAACAATTCGCCAAAACTTAAAATCTCATCGTAGTCTGCATCCGTTACCCTTCCTTTTTCAGCGAGTGCAGCTACCTTTACTCTAAAAGCCTTTTCAATTTCTTTGACAATCGCTTTACTATTTTCCAATTCGGTTTCAAAAAGGAAGTTTACAAAGTCGTCATGCCTATTCACTATTCGTTCCAAGACCTCTTTATAGGTTGGACCTCCTGTTTCAAGGGCATCTAATAAACTCAAGAGTTCGTTAGTGATTCCTTTTAAGGCCGAAACTACAACGAGTACCGGCTCTTGCTCCAAATCGTAACTCCTCAAGATATGTCGCATATTCTGAAGAGAAATTTTTGAACTGACCGAAGTGCCTCCAAATTTCAATACGTTCATAATAGTTATTTTGTAAGGTTAGTCTATAAGTATTCGTGAATGCACCATGTGCATGTAAATGACTTCTTAGGAAGTCTGTTTGTATAAATTTTGTACTAGCAGCAGGTGATATACCAACTCAGCGCTATCTAGTGTATGAATCTCTACCTCATAAATGGGTTTACTCGCCACCAAATGACAGGGATGAGATTTATCGATTTCTAGTTTATTAATAAACCACTGCTTGTTTTCCACTGTAACTCCAGCGGCATTGAGTCGAATTTTATCGAGAGGAATGTTCAGACCTCTCCCATCGGCTTTGCTCACGGCTTCCTTGATGGTCCAGTAATCAAAAAACCGGGTGTATTTACACGGAGCCTCCATGACATCTTCCCATTCTTGGTCACTTAAGATATTGGTAAACAATTCCAAGTCTATTCCTTCTGAAATCTGTTCGATATCGATGCCTATAGCCTCTTCGTTAGTACTGAAAGCACAAAGTACAAAGCTCCCTGCATGACTGATATTAAACGCCATTTGAGTTCCTATCGTCGGCTTCCCAAATTCGTCGTAATACACGTCCTTTAAACTTTTGTCTGTATGGCGTCTCAGCACCAACAACAACAAACAGCGTCCTAATAAAAAGGCCTGACGATCTTTCCAGAAACGAAATGTATTTGCTTTCTTTTGCAAAGGCTCTGGAACAAACTCCAACAGGGTTTCCCAAAGCTCTTTAGGAAACTCTTCTCTGTTCTCTATACTGAGAACTGTGATGACATTTGACCACATTTCTTTTTAGTTTATGAGGTTAGTAATTTTCGCTTGTAAAGCAGTCTTATCCATCACGCCAACAATAGTATCGTTTCGGATTTCAAGGACTACCGGTACCGTTTTGGTAATCGATTTCAATAGCGTTCTCGGCACTTTATTGACTTCAAAAGCTATGGCTAGTTCACGGGCAAATACTTCGTACGCTTCAGCGGCCTCACTATACGTGATTCCGGCTACGACCTTGCCTCTTTGCTGTAGTGCATGCATCATAGGAATTGCTTCCTCACAATGTTTACAGGTAGGAGAGAACAACAATACATAACTGTTCTCTTTTTGTATTTTACTGATAGGTAATTGGTAACTGCTTACTGTTTTTCCGATAGCCTGCTTTACAAAATCGGCGTTATCAACACTGCCAAATTGCATTACTTGATAACTTATCAAGGCCACGGTACACAGCGATATCAACTGTAGCACTCCTATAGTGCCTTTGTTTTTCCACGATCCTTGTAGTAGTGTCCATGCCATGAATACTAGTACTGCATTTTTTCCGAGGACCACAGCAATATTTTCGGAATTCAAAAAACTAAACGATCCGAAACAATCGCACTCTGTAATTCCCAACACCCAATATCCATAGCTGTATACTAGGCTCAACAGGATCAAAAACACCATCGAAAATTTAGCGGTGAATTTCTTGAATACAAACAGGGTAAAAGCGGCTGACAATGCCAACTCAACCCCCAGAATGAGCTGAGATACGCCTGAAAAATAAAGAGGGTATGCCGCCAGCTTTTCATTAAAACTCGGAAAATCGATCAACTTCCCAATGGCCGACAATCCAAATACGACTCCTAAAACCAAGCTCATCCCAAATTTTAGGTAGCCTTGCCCCTTTACATCGGACAAACGTTGGGCATTTCGCTGCCATAAACCTCGCACAAAACGTATAAAAAGCACGTAAAAGATTGTTGGAAAAATCAATGGTTTCCATAGCTCCCAACGCATGCCTGAGGTCCAGCTCTCTGTAATAGCAAGGCGTACATTTTGTGGAAATTGTAAGATTCCACTAGGATCATTTATTAATAGTAAGCTCAAAAAGAGTACAATCAAGCTCATGCTCACCACCGCGTAGAGTACCAACAAAACGTTTTGTCTGGTATAGGAAAAGGTCGCTACTCCTTGTACACTCTGTGCAAACTGACGCAATACTTGATTCGACGTAGCCCTTAGGTTGCTCACCCCCGAGATATCTGTCAATACCCAATAGCCATCGGTTCTAAAAAACGGATTGAGATTAAATGCTACACTGAGTACTCCTAAGGCGTACATCAATACGAGAAATTCAAGTTGACCTGTCCATTGGAAAAGCAGGGCAAAAATAGCTGCCAACAAAATTTGCATAAACAAGCCACCTAAATTTACGATGATTCTGTCCGATCTTTTCAACCGCCATATATCTGAAACATCGGCAAACATCACTGGTGTTAGCAGGTAAAAGCCCACACCGATGTCCCCGTGTTTTCCTCCCAACTTTTTACATGCCGCGGCATGACCAAACTCGTGAAAAAATATAGCTCCTGATAGCACTGCCCCCACAAAAACTGGTGATATCGCACGCCAATCCGCATAGACATTACTCAAGAAATAAGGCAAATAGTGAATGGCAAATCCGCCTACGACCAACAGCCCTATAATGAGCAAGCTATAAAACACGCTCGGTGAAAACAACGGTGCAAAAAACGAAGCTATCGGCCCCACGATACGCTTGGGAATGAGGGTAAAACTCAATTTTAAATAATCGGGTTTCTCCGCAACTCGGTATTCGTGTTCATCATTCTTAACAATGTGATATTTCCCCAAGGTATGATACAGAATATCATGAATTTGCTCCGGGCTCATTTGCTTCCCGTGTTTTGCATTAAAAACTCTGGTCAACTCATCAATGGTTTGTTCTCCATCAATGAGCTTTAACAAATTCACTACCGAATCATTTACCTTGATGTGGTGGTTTAATTCCTTTTGCACTATTAAGTGCCCAGGACCATCGTACGGAAGGATTTCTATATGCTCAGAAACAACGGGTATTCTCGTTAAAATATTCATAGTATTATACGCTATTAACTCCTAATTTTTCATTTTTCCATAGGCTGTAAGTCCAGCCACACAGCTCACTGTCGTAAATACTCTGTGAAAATCTTGCAGTACACAATTGGTTCCACGATCAGCGAGTATCCATTTAATTTCAGGGTGATCAGCTCGCAACACTGCAGGATGCGGTATGCGCATGGCTGCACTGGCTGGCCAAGATCCGTCGATAAATTGTCCGGATGTAAGAGCAGTTACCAAGGCCTTTTTCGCTGCCTGATACTTTGCAAAATCCTCGTGTAAACAGAGTAATTCAAGCAATTGTCCTTGATACCAATAATTTTGTTTTTCGATTAACTTCTCTACGATACCTCCATCCATCAACTGCCAAACCTGCGGTAATAACCAAGAAATCATTTCGTAGTCGTCTCGTCGCACTGCAGCCTTTAGTAGCTGATTGAATGCGTAAATAGTAGAGGTCCACCAATAAGAATGCAGTGTCTCAGGCTCTTGAAGTGCCGCTATTAAATAGGTTCTCAACTGAACTAGTGCAGTTCCTTGATAATCCACTAAGGACAGTAAATCATATGCTGCCGCACTAACACAAAAATGCGATTGAGTCCATCCTTGGACTTCTTGAATACGATCTGAATTCAACGAAATCCTGACCATATCGTCATTTAGGTAGGTGCTAAACCCTCCGTCAGACTTTTGGTAGTCCAACCAGGCTGTCAAATAAGGGCTAATATCTATACCTTGGTTGTATAGAGCTTTCAAAACAAAGGTAGACGAGTCTGCATCTGAAATCCAACGAGTATTATAGCCCCATAAACCATCCGCATTCCTTGCCGCTTTCAATTTTTGGGGTAGATTTAGCTCTTCAAATCGCGATCGAGCTTCCGAAGTCCAAAAGGATTGCGACATCACAAACCCGGTTGTCCAAAGGTCGCTATTTCCGGCATCGTTAAAATAATCTAACCACAATCCCGACTGTTCTTTGCGGGCCTCACTAATAAACTCAAGGCCTTTTCCCCTTTGTTCTTCCAGCGACATATGCTCCGAAACAGGACTCATAGCCAAGGAATTTTTGACTTCAAACACCGTGATAAACCCAGCTACATTCAACTGATTGCGCACGATGGCATTGTGGAGTTTTTGAATTTCAAACTCCCAATCTTTTAATCCAAATCCTTCACTGCATTGCTTGGCTTTTTGGAGATACTCCAACGCCTTATCGTATAAATCTTCAATAATTCCTTCTAAATAGAGGCTCTTCTTTAGTGTTCCGGGAGCTTGGTTTTGCAAAGCCTCAGTTCCAAGCCTCTTTTCGAGTTCGAAAAACGCGATATTAAACTGTCCGTTTTCCAAATCTTCTTGAAAATCGGTAATATCATCCGTAATCTGGAAGGCAGCATAATAAAACTTATGGGCCTCTAACAGACTGCCAAAGGTTCTCTGATCAGCATCCTGGGCTAAGGAAAAAAGTGCATCGATAGCTACTTTCCCAAAAGCGCATTTGTAATCTGCTAATTTTTCAAAATCTTCATAACTCTGGATAAGTGCGGCATTTTTATCCATTTCATAGGCTTTAGCATATTGAAACTTGCGCCCATTCCAGAGGGTCCAAAAGTTGTGATTGTTAGGAAACAGGCTCGCGAGTAACTTTATCGCTTCTTCCTTACAAATATCTGAGACTAGGAAGCCCATAAAATTGGCTCCAGTATCTTTTTTATCGACCATTTCATCGATCAACATCACCGCTTTATAATATAAAAAACCAGCCAAATTCAACGTCTCTAAATCCGAAGTACTAGGACCGTTAAAAGCCTCGCTAAACAAATAAGGATAGTAGGTATAATACGAGGGGTTATCACTGATAAATTTTTCATCCAAAATGATGGCAGCGATAGATTCAGGCAAATTCTTAGAGGCAAAATAGGCCTCTAATTGCCCTAAAAATTTTTTCTGTAATTCAGGGGCGTATAACGGTTGGGCATCGGTATAGATCATAATACTAGACTTTAATGGTATAAAAAGGTGCGTTGGGGGATAAACAATAGAAGAGGAGAATTATCACCCTGGTTCCCCAGGGCAATAATTCTTATACTCAAAAGCTGCTTAGAAGTTACAGTTTACGTTGTTAGGCATGTATTGACATTCCCACGCTTGCATTTCTAAACGTTGCTCTAATTGTTCTACTTGAAATTCATTTGAAGTTTGATTGAAATTTTTCATGATTAAATTATTTAAAAATTGTGCTTACTCTTTTAAGGATTTTCAGCGTGCTCCTATTCATTTTTGGCATGAAACTCCCTAGCCTACACAATTATGTAAGCCTACCTAGTGCATTACGAAGCTCTGTGGCGATGTAAATTTTTGGCGGAGTATTGCCGTTAAACCGGGGTACTAATTAGAAGTTACAGTTTACGTTGTTAGGCATGTACTGGCATTCCCATGCTTGCATTTCTAAACGTTGCTCTAATTGTTCTACTTGAAATTCGTTTGAAGTTTGTTCGTATTTTTTCATACTAGATTGATTTTAAAAAAAGAGGGAAATTCCTCATGGAACCTCTTTTTATAGTTGGTTATTAATTAAAAGTTACAGTTTACGTTGTTAGGCATGTATTGGCATTCCCATGCTTGCATTTCTAAACGTTGCTCTAATTGCTCCACTTGAAATTCGTTTGAAGTTTGGTTTACATTTTTCATAATAAATTGATTTTAATAAAATTTCGCCTACTCTGAATAGGATTTTCGGCTTCCTCCTGTGATGGTGTTGTAATTAGAAGTTACAGTTTACATTGTTAGGCATGTACTGACATTCCCACGCTTGCATTTCTAAACGTTGCTCTAATTGCTCCACTTGAAATTCGTTTGAAGTTTGATTTGCATTTTTCATAATTAAATTGTTTAAATAATGGTGCCTACTCTAGCTAGGATTTTCGGCTTCCTCCTATATTTTAGACATGATGTTCCCAGGCCTACAAAACACTGTAGGCTTCACAGAATATCAGATGATACGGTGCTAACTCGGGTTACAAACGGTAGTAATTATTGATTCACAATCAGTTACCTAAAAAAACCAAACACTTATAACTATTTCGTTTACAAAATGTTAACCCTATATTAGTTCTTAATTTATTGCTTATACGGTTCTAAACGATCTGACTCTTTTTCAATTGCCGATTTACGTTCTTTGCGATCCTTTTTAAAGCCTCCGCCAAACTTGTAGGTAAAGGCCAATTTGATACTTTGCGTTTGCCAAGTGTTGTCTATGCGAACATCGGTATTAGGAAATGCACTTTTCCCGACGAAGTTGGTCCATGCAAAAACATCGTTTCCACTCAAGCGTAATTTTCCTTTACCTCCCCATAAACTCTTACCAATAGCCAAGGCCAGTTTTCCATAGGGTTCCTGAATAAATGTGTCAGTAAGACTGCGTGAAGTATACCAAGCTCCCAATTCAAATTTCCAGGTCGGAGCAAATCGGTACTGATGCAACATAAATCCAGTAAAGGTTCCTGTTGAAATCGAAAAATTAGTCCCTTGAACCATACCGTCCAATTGATTGCGACTGTAGTTCAAATCGATTGAAGTTACCCAGTTGTCCATCAAAGGCAAGCCAGCATTTAGCCCAATTCCATAAGAGGTTAAATCGTTCAAGTTATCCTTGCGAATAAAGGTTTCATTCTGGGCTGCATTTTGGAAAATAACATCGGTAATGATATCTTCGGTTTTGTTGTAAAAAGCCGTCGTAGTAATAGCGCCGCCCATCATCGCATAGCTCAGCTCAAAGTTGTTGCTAAACTGTGGATTCAACGCAGGATTTCCCTCTTCAAAAGTGTATTTATCATAAAAATATCTAAACGGATTTAAATCTCTGTAATCCGGACGTTGAATTCTCCTTCCGTACGACAGTCCCAGCTGTGACTCTTCATCCAAATCATAGGTAAAGAATACCGAAGGTAGCCATCGGGTATAGGAATTTGTAAATTCCGTTTTTTGTGTTAACTGTTTCCCCGTAATACTCGTCTGTTCCATTCGCACTCCTGCCTGCATGGTCAATTGCCCGAAATTTTGCGTGTAATTGACATAGGCCGCATTCACGTTTTCATCGTATTGAAAGTAATTTGACAATGCGGTATTTTCAACGAGTTGCCCGCTTGTTTTGTCGTAGAATTTAGCATTGTTGTCCGTGGCAACAAAACTCGTTTTTACTCCCATTTCAACCTTGCTTAATTCTGATAAAGGAAGTGCATAATCTGCCTTGGCTGTATAGATATCGATGGTTTGCGGCAAGTCGTTAAAAAGGACTTCTCGCGACGTCAGGTTGCCCGCATTGTTAAAGAAACTATTGTTAAACGTCTGATCTACTTCCGATTTGTATCGTAAATAATCTCCGTCAATAGACAGTTCCTGACCATCTGTATCGAACTTATGCGTCAAATGAATGTTTGCCTGTAAGTTGGTAAATTCGACATTTGACAAGGCCGGTCCTTCTAAACGCTGGGTCAATACATTGGCACTGTTACGCAAATAGGTGTCGTTTGCCGTATTTGTGGTTCCTTTGGTAAACTGAGTTCCTACAAGAAATCCGATCGTCGTTTTAGGCGTCACAAAATAATCCAATCCCAACCTGCTAGTCAGGAAGTTGTTTTCTCTTTTAATAAAGGTATTTTGTTTAAAAATTGCCGTTAAGTTATTCGATGCATCTCTAAAGTTCCTATCAATTTTGTAATCGTCAAAGTTATTTTTATCTGTATAGCTTACATTTCCAAAAATATTCACATGTCGGGTATTCGCATTCCAGGTAAGGCTGTTCGCAATTTCCGCATAGCGTCCTTGACGATACGAGCTGGCAACATCCATTTCCCAACCTTTTTGGTAATTTCTCTTGGTAATAATGTTGATTACTCCTGCATTACCGTCGGCATCGTACTTTGCCGGTGGATTGGTCATGACTTCTATTTTTGAAAATTGACCTGCAGGCATGCTATTGATATAATTGTCCAAATCAGCCCCCTGTAAATACGAGCGTCTTCCATCGATCAAGACAATAACTCCCGACTTACCTCTCAAGGTTACTTTACCTCCATTACCTACATTTACTCCTGGTGAAATTTTCAATACATCTGACAAATTCCCACCATCAGCAGCCATGGTAGCTCCTACATCCAATACAACGCGGTCAATTTTTTTCTGTACTAACTTGCGTCGGCTGTTTACAACCACCTCATCCAACACGAGGTCGGGTTGTAATTTTACAGTGGGTAAAGTAATGGCCACCTTATCGACCAATATAGGCGTACGTACCTCTTTATAACCTACATAACTCGTGTGCATGATATAGTTTCCAAATCGGATTCCTTCAAATACGAAGGTTCCATTCTCTTCAGACAAGGCAATTTTGGCTATGCTAGAATCTTTAGCTCTGTATAACACATTGGTTGCAAACCCAATTGGACTGCCTGTTTCATCGACTAGTTTCGAATTAATGGTCGCAATTTTTCTCTGCTGCGCTTGCCCTTCGCTGATTGCTCCCAATAGCAAAGCCAGAGTAAATACCAAAGCCTTTGCCATTGAAAATTGTCTTGTTGTTTGTTGAATATTACTTACAATACGTTGCTGCTGTAATCGGAAATAAGCCATAGAATGCAACTCTTTCACAGTAGTAAATTTCATTTTCTTAGATATTTTATCTGCGAGTATCACAGAATATTAATAATAATTTGGTTCGTTTTACTTTATAGAACTACTGGTTTTTCTACCGAGTAGTTGTTAATAATTTCAGTAATTTTTTCGAGATGATTGAGGATAAAAAAATGATCTCCTTCCAAAAACTCAAAACTAAATTCCTTAGAGGTTTCTAACTGCCATCCTGTTAAGTCCGCTTCTTTGGTGGTTTCTTCTGTACCACAAAAAGCTTTTATCGGAACGGGATAAGGCGTATTTTGCTCGTATACTTTTGTTTCGATGGCTTTGATATCTGAGCGCAGCACTGGCAACACAAAATCGAGTAGTTCCTGATTTTGAATCACCTCATCAGGCATGCCTCCTAATTTGATAATTTCCTGTTGGAAAGCGGCATTGCTCAATTGCGCTATTTTTGTTTTCAATCCTCTTTTTTCAGGTGATGGGCACCCCGTAGCTATAAACAACTGAGGCAACCTCTGTTGTTCATCACGAAGTTTGTGTAGCAATAAATTTCCGAGCATGGCTCCCATAGAATGACCGAATAAGACGTAGTCTTTATCGAGATACGCTTGCATTTGACGGAACAAATCGTCTGTTAACACATCCAAATCAGTAATCAGATCTTCTAGCATTCTCGTGCCTCTTCCGGGTAACTCTAAGGTTATCATTTCAATATGCTCAGAAAGGTAGGGCATAAAATTTCGGTAGGAATATTTATTACCTCCTGCATAAGTTAAACAGATTAATCGCATGGTGTTCATATTAAAAGTTCCAGAAGTAATTTTTTCTATTTTTTTGACTGATCGACTTTAGGGTCCACTGTCCACGTTCTCTTCGCAGCTTTAATTTGACCTTCATTTCTCCACAGAAAAATATAAACTCCGCTTTACCAGCACGTTCTCTAAAAGAGGCCTTCCCCATTTCAATAAACGGGTGGCCTTTTTTGATGAGCCTTGACATTTCCTTATTATCCACGATGATTACTTTTTCGCCGAACATGGTTACGGACACCTCGGGAATTCTGTTTCCAGTAACCAATACAACAGGTAGGTATTCCTTGCCTTCGGCTTCCGTTTTTAAGAGCTCTTTCATTTCTTTGAGATCTAAAGCATATTGAAGCGGTGTTCTAATTTCTTGCGCGAGCATTGCTGTTGTATTCATCATTACAAATAGTATTAAGGTATTTAAAGTCGTTTGCATATCGTTTTCGTTTTTTTTAGTTGGTTAGTAGTTCTACAGGTTGTTCCTGAGCTAGCAACACCTCGTCTTGAACAATTTTTCCGTAGTTAAATTTCACCAAGCGCTGTGCTTGATCGAAATAAGCGTCGTCATGGGTTACCGCAATTACGGTTTTTCCGCGTTCCTTTAAATTCGGGATGATATTTTGATAGAAAAAGGCTCTAAATTCTGGATCTTGTTCTGCTGCCCATTCATCCAAAATGATGAGGTCTTTATTTTCAAACAAACTGTTGATAAAAGCCACCCTCTTCTGCTGCCCTTTTGACAAGGTCGTTTTCATTTTTCCTGTCTCTTCATTCAATTCAAAAACCTTTTCCAATTGCATGGTTTTTACCAGTTCTTTAAGTTCACTGGTTCGTTGAACATAGTCAAAAGCGTTGTAATTTTCGGCAAACAAGTAGTTATCAGTAAAGATACACGAGATTTGATTTCTGTAATACGCGTAGTTGTGAAGGTCTATCTCTTTTTCGTTCAGATAAATTTTTCCAGATGCCGGTTTATACAAACCTGCCAACAACATGATAAAGGTACTTTTTCCACTTCCGTTACCTCCGGTGATGAAAATACTGTCGCCCTTATTAATAGTAATGTTTAATGGCTGAAGGGTAAATACTTTTTCCTTTTGCTCGTTAAAGTACTCAAAAGTTACATTTTCAAAGCGAATTGATTTAAACTCCGTGTTGAAGTCGGTCAAATCTCCATGTGATAGTTCTTCTCCTTCTACCACTCCCAACACTTTGTTGAAATGGTTTAAACGCTGCACTGCTACTTTCATTTTTGTAAATTCCTGAATTGCTCCAACGACGGCCGTTACCGGACCCAGTAAAAACAAGATAGTCACGACAAAATTTGTACGAACATCAGGTGAAATAACGATGGTTGCAGGCAGTCCAAAAAGAATCACTCCCACCAAAAAGTACCCTGCGTAATTTCCCATCAGGTCGTTTACCAAATACTTGGTCACGGTACGAATGGTCAAATCTTTCACGCGATTTCTATTCTTTTTCAAATAATCGTTGTACACCACATCGCTACGGTGTGAGTTCATTTTTATTTCTCGAAATCCTCTTAGAAAATCGTTGACATTATCTTGGTACACATTGGCCAAATCACGAGCCTTATTGATGTCTTTTTCGATACTGATATTCCTCACCGAATACACCACAGCCAAAGCTACCAGCGTTAAGGTTACGATGAGTGCTCCTACCGGATGGGTTACAAATAAGTACACAACTCCAATAGCCACCATAATTCCTGCATTAAAGGCTTCAATAAAACTCTGAGGGAACTTTTGTAGCGTAGTAACATCGGTCATCGCTGTTCTAACCTTTTCTTCTCCTAACTCCTGAAACTCTTTATAGTCTGTGAACCTGAGCTTGTTAAATATGGAAAGATTGAGTTCATTTCCTAACTCATAAGTCAGTTTTATCATATAAGCCTGAAAAAAACGAGCAACGATAAACGAAACCACGATAAGGCCTCCGAAAATCATCCAATCGTATTTTTCTTCTACGAAAGGAAGTTGCTTCCCAGTAATTTTATTATTGATAAACAGCAGTAATGCCGAAGCCCAGACTGCATTGATAAGTCCTAATAGTCCCAAATTCACATAAAAAAACTTGGATTTTTTCTGTAATAATTTAAATAGTCCCATTGTTATAGTTTTTGATTAGAGTTATGGTTTGTAAAATTTATGACGGCATTGTAAAGCGTTCTCTTATTCGCTTCCTGCCAAATACTAAAGTGATTTCCTGGTATTATTTGTGTTGAAAATTTATCCGAACTAAATGCTTTCCAAGCATTCATCTTATTTGGTTGACTGCTGTCTTCAGCTCCGATAGCCAAAACATTGGTCACTACCGCATTCATTGTCAAGCAATACGATTGTAATATTTTTACGTTGTTTGCTACCACACGCTCTACGCGAGCTTTCGTATGTTCTGGAAGTGTATTTCCTTGTAATTGCTCGGTAATCAATTCTTCGATTAAGGCATCATCAATCTGATGTTCTCCATCGTGCGCTAGTTCTGAAAACGCTATTTGCGGATCTTTATCGATGAGTATCAATGCGACATCAATCCCTTCTTGCTTTGCACATTTTGTCAGTTCTGCGGCTAGCAAAGCTCCCATAGAATAACCTAACAGGTACTTTCTTTTGGCGCTGCGCATTAGCGGAGCAATTTCGCGCCACATGCGCTCTACCATGTCCGACATACTCACAGGCAATGGAGTGTCAAAATCAATCCCTGGATATTGCAGTCCATAGCAAGCTACCCCTGCATTCCCCAGTGCTTCGGCGAGTTCTTTATACATTACAGAAGACCCTAGTACCGGAGGAATCATAAACATCTGACTTGCTGAGTCTGTTTGGTTCAACGGAACCAACAGGGTTTCAGCAGTGGATTGCTTATCTAGGATATCCGCTATACCTTGAATGGTTGGATTCATAAAAAAGTCTCGCACACGCAGTTCTTTATGAAATTCTTCCCATACTTGACTAATCATCGCCATCAAGGCTATTGAATGCCCTCCTAACTCAAAAAAGCTCACATCTGTGCTTACAGAAATACTGTTTCTCTTGAGGAGCTTGCTCCAAATACTCAGTAATTTTTCTTCAGTCTCCGAACTCGGTGCCACGCGACTGCTAAGTCCACTGAGGTCTTGTATAGCCAGTTCTTTTCTCAATTCAGCATAGGCCACTTTTCCATTTGTAGTGAGTGGAATTTGCTCCATAAATACAATTACTCCTGGAATCATGTACTCTGGTAATTGCTTTCTTAAGTCTCGCTTCAAATCACTTTGATCCAACGGAGTTTCTGTGACCATAAAGGCCGTTAACAACTGTAATTCCGGATTAAAATCAAGCGCTACCTCTACAACTCCGGGTTGCTGTAGGCAAGCGGCACTCACTTCTCCTTTATCAACGCGATACCCACGGATTTTTATCGTCGTACCGACACGTGCTTTAAACTCGATGTTCCCGTCGGCATTCCACCTTCCAATATCTCCAGTTTTATACCAGCGTTCTTGATTGATTTCTGGTAATTGCACAAAACTCTCTGCATTTTTTTGCGGTCGATTTATATAGCCTCTAGCCATCCCAGCTCCGGACAGATACAATTCTCCCCAAACACCGATTGGCACTTGACGTTGTTGCGCATCTAAAATTTGGATCTGAGTATTCTCGAGAGGTTTTCCAATCGGAATTTCTGTTTCCGACCCGTCAATTTTATAAAGCGTCGCACAAACACTGTATTCGGTAGGTCCGTATGCATTAAAATAATTGAGCTTTTTTGCATAAAATGCGGCATCGCTCTTGTTGGGAGCCTCCCCCGCAGTTACTAACACGCGAATCCCTGCCACGGTTCCTCTGTCGAGGTTTGACAAATACGCTGGAGGCAATGTCGCAAAACTGATATTTGCCTCTCGTAAAAACGATGAAAATTTCACTGGGTTTGCAATCGTTTCATCACTTACAAGTACCAATGTACTCCCTGCGTAGAGTGCGATGCATATTTCGTATACTGAGGCATCAAAAGAACAGCTCGCAAATTGTAAACAAGTATCTGTTGCCTCTATTCCTAGTTGCTCAATCTGATCGGTAACCATATTGATATTTCCACGATGCTCAATCATCACCCCTTTCGGTACACCTGTTGAGCCAGAAGTATAAATAACATAGGCCAAATCATCTGGTTGTACTTGGGTCGTCGGCACGCAACCTTTGTATTCTTCACAATAGTTCGCCAAACGCTCGACTCCAACAATCTCGCTGTTTTCCAAGGTCAAATCCAAGCTGTCATCTGCAATGACAAACAAGGGGTTGGCATCTTTAAAAATCAACTCTTTACGCTGTAACGGCTGCTTAGCATCGACCGGTAAGAATGCCGCTCCTGATTTTAAAATCGCCAACATGCACACCACTTGCCATTCCGAACGCCTCATAGAAATCCCGATAATGCGATCACGTCGGTGCTCAAAATTGTCTTCAATCCAGCACGCCAAGGCATTGGCTTTTAAATTGAGCTCGTAATAGCTATAGCTTCTATTTTCAAAAATCAGCCCTATTGCATCTGGTGTTTCAGTAACCTTCTCTTCAATTCTCTGATGAATTGATGTATATATTTTTTCCTGCGTTGTTTCATTAAAACTATTCAGTAACGCTTTTTCATCAGGGGTTAACAACTGTAAGTCTTGAACCGCAATACTCACATTTGAGACCACCTGCTGTAGTACCTTTTCGTAGTGCTTTACAAATTGCTCTATAAAGCCAGCATCGTAACACTGTTTGTCATATTCTACAAATACGCGCAGTCCCTCTGGAGTTTCTCTCGTTACAAACGAAGCATCAAACTTACTCTCTTGCAACTCTTCCGTAACTCCTTCAACTACGATATCTGTTAACTGCAAATCATCGTCTTGAATTTCACGTTCGTTTTGATGTATAAACATCACATCAAAAAATGGTGTTGTTCCTTGTATTCCTTCTTCAAAATCACGAGCTAACAAATCAAATGGATAGTCTTGATACTCGGCAATTTGCAATACATTTTCTCTCACACTTCGCAGCAGGGCTTCAAAACTTTGCTGCGGTGCTACTTGAGTTCTATGCACCACCGTATTCACAAAAAATCCTAATTGGTCTTCGTATTCCTGCCTGTTCCTACCCGCCACCACGGACCCTACTATTAAATCACGCTGTTCTGTATAACGGTACGCTGTAGCTTTAAAGGCTGCCAATAAAACCATAAATACACTGCTCGCTGTCGTTTTTGCTAACTCATTGATTTCTAAGGTCAATGAGGCTTCTAGTACATAACTAAAAGTGGCTCCTTCTGACTGCGACGTCTTCGTTTTGGATGTACTCCTCGGCAAACTAAATCGCGAGCGTTCTCCTGATAGATATGAATTCCAAAAGGCCTGATGTGCCTGAAAATTCCCCTCATGAAACTGATTCAGCTCCCAGCTTGCAATATCTTTAAACTGCAATTGCAAAGGGGTTTCTGTATATTTTATTCCCGTAGTTAGGGCATTGTAGCGTTCGCATAATTCATTTAACAGTATAGTTGCCGACCATCCGTCTGAAATACTGTGGTGTAAATTCATCACGAGTAAGGTTTTTTCAGGAGTTGTATACAGCCCAAAATCAAACAATGGTCCCTTCGCTAAATCAAAAACGCGATTTACTTTCTCACTAACAAAGCTAGCTACCTGATCTAGTTTTACGGGTAACGGTGCTACTTCAATAAACTGCTTAAAACGTTCTGCTTCTAAAATTACTTGTCGAGGACTTCCTTGTGCCACTCTAAAAACAGTTCTCAATATTTCGTACTTCTCAATAATCCCTTCAAATGCTTGTCTTAAAGCGAGTACATCTACCTTTCCGTGAAGCCAAAATACCTTTGGCACATTATAGGCTGACTTTGAATTGCTCAATTCGTGAAGCATCCACAATCTCTTCTGTGCATGTGATAACGGGTAGCTTTCCTGCTGAGGTGCTGGCGCAATCACCGTTTTTAATTCAGTACTACACGCTTCCAATTCTCTGGCCAACAATTGCACGGTAGGTTTTGTAAATACCATTTTCAATGCGAGTTTTTTCCCGAAAGTACTTTCGATGAGGTTAATTAGCTTTAGGGCCTTTATCGAATGACCACCTAAGTGGAAAAAGTTGGTATTTACAGCGATTTCTTCTGTGTTTAACGCCTGATTCCACAAGGCCAATAAGCGTCGTTCTGTTTCATTTTTAGCAAACACATCTTCTGATGCATCGGCCTGACTCAAACTTGCTAGTAATTTCTTCTTATTCAACTTGCCATTGGCGGTAACTGGAATCTCCTTTACCTCAACAAGTCGTTTTGGAATCATAAAATGCGGTACTTGTTCACTTAATTCTCGTGCTACCTCGGGGATACTCTTAGCATTTGTAAGCTCTAAAAACGCCACTAACTCTGGAGTTCCTTTTGTGTCTGTCATCAAAACAGCACATTGATGCACACCATCTAAGGCTATCAGCGCTCTTTTCACCTCATCCAACTCTATGCGGTATCCATTTAACTTTACCTGATCATCAATTCTTCCTTTAAACAATAACTCAGACTTTTCCGACCAGCAAACAACATCACCAGTAGCATACATTTTTGTACCTGGCTGCCAAGGATTGTCAATAAACTTTTCATCCGTACTTTCTGGCAATCCGTGATATCCTTGTGAAAGCCCTGCTCCTGCTAAATACAATTGCCCTTTCACTCCAGGGGCCACTGGCTGTAAGTTTGTATCTAATACATAGGCCTTCATATTATCTATTGGAGTTCCTATGATTACCTGTTCTGCCAATTCTCGGTACGTAGCCGCTGTAAATTCCTTGACTATACAACCAATAGTAGTCTCCGTAGGCCCGTAGTGATTGATCAATTTCTTTGTCGGAAACTTCTCGAAAAACGAGGTCAAATCACGGGCTACAATCGCTTCGCCTCCTAACATTAAGTACCTGAGCGTATCCAAGCTTTCCAATTCAAATTCCGCATCATTTATACACAATGCATAAAACGACGGGGTAGTTTTTATAAAGGTGATTGCATTCGCAGCTAAATACCTTGACAAATACGATGTGTTCAAATACTGCTCTCTCGGTAGTACGTGTAAGGTTCCTCCATTTGCCAAGGTTGGAAACACAGCGCTGTGCCCCAAATCAAAAGCAAAGGACGATAACAATACCGCCTTATCGTCAGATCCGTACTCATAGTTATGAGTAAACCAATTCACGTAATTCAACAGTTGTTTTTGTTGAATTCGAACTCCTTTAGGGGTACCTGTTGATCCCGAAGTATATATCATATAGGCCAGTGAATCTGGTGTATTCAATGATACTGAAACAGGATTCTCTGTTTGCCATGAAGTATCATCTAAGCACACGACAGTACCGGAAAATGAAAGTTCTCCTCGTCTATCACTTTGGGTGAGTACCACCTCTGCACCACTATTTTCTAGAGTGTATTCAATACGAGCTTTGGGGGTATCAACATCCAAGGGTAAATAAGCTCCACGAACTTTAAACGCCGCTAATACCGCGATAAATACTTCAGCACATGGCTCCATATAAATTCCTATAAGACTCCCTCCTGCACCGCAGGCCAACAAATGACCCGCCAAGGCATTGGCTTTTGTTTCTATCTCTGCCAAAGTCCAACTGCGCTTCGGATCTACCAAACCGATATTACTAGGATAGCGGGCTGCGCTTTTAGAAAATAATTGATCTAAGGTAGCTCCTTTATCTCTGTGTAAAACCGACGTTTGATTGACTTCTGTAAGCAATTCCTTTCTTTCATGCGGAAGCAAGACATCTATGTCACTTATCAAAGTATTCGGTGTCGATTGCAATACCGTTAGTAATTGGTAAAAGCGCTGTACTATATTTTTTGCTGTTCGTTCCGTAAACAATGCTGATTTAAACTCAAGGTCAGCGACAATTTCATCCTCTAGGAGCAAAAACTTGACATTCAAATCAAATTTCACTCCTGTATCTTTAGGAGTCACCACTAAGGTTTCTGCTGCTGCTGATGGAGACAGCTCCTCTATTTCCGTTGAAAAATCTTCTGCAGTAATCCAACTAAAAAGGGTTTTATACAGGGTATTTTCGCTTAAAATTTGCTGCTCGTGAAGACTGTCGAGCAATTGCTGTACCGGATACTCCTGCTGCTCGATATCGGCCACTACCTGTTTTTGAGTTCTCGTCAAAAAAGTTCCAAAATCTTCCTCAACCTCCCATTGCAATCGAATGGGTAAGGTATTCACAAACATTCCCACCGTCTTCTTTACCTGGGCGTGTTTCCTTCCCGCCATCGGAACTCCGATTACGAGATCGTTGGTGGCTCCTAATTTTGTCAATAGCAATGACCAACAAGCCAATACACTCGTAAACAAACTACCATGGTGCGCTGCACTCAGATCTTTTAAAAACTGAGTTTGTTCGGCTCCAATTTTAAAGGCTATAGATTTTCCTTCAAAAGTTTGGCCTGCCTGCTTACGTCCTTTATAAGGTAATTGCAATTCTGGTACCTCTTGAGCAAACCGCTCAGTCCAGTAGTTTTTCAGTTTTTTACCGTAGTCGCCTGCCAATTGTAAAGCAAACCAGCTACTGTAATCTTTGTATTGTAATGCTACAGGTGCCAAACTAGCTCCTGCTAAAAGTTCTTGTAATTCTTCTTGTATAATTCTTTGCGATACTCCATCAATAATACTGTGATGGAAATCTACCCACAATTCCGCAGCTCGTTCATCGCGATGTACAAAACTCATTCTCCACAGTGGTCCATGAACCAAATCAAACGGTGTAACAAAGCCCTTCCAGTCCTCTTCTGACGGATTGGCAATCACGGCTACTTCTACCTGTTGTTTTTCATTAATACGCTGATATACCTCTTCATTTTCACTGTAAAAAGTAGTGCGTAAACTTTCGTGACGCGCTATTAAAGCCCCCACGGCTGCCTTTACTTGTTCATACGTAACAGAATTAGGCAACTGCACTGCTCCCGGCATGTTATACACGGTACTTTCCGGCATTAACTCATACAATGCAAAGAGTTGTTTTTGCAATGCACTCGCTGTATAGGGCCCCTGTTCAGGAGCAATTGGAATGGTAATTCCCGTTCCTTTTTCTGCCGAGTCTATACGGCTTGCTAAACTTCTTAAATGTTCTGAAGTAAACACCTCGGCATAACGCAATGTCACACCACAGCGTTCCTCCACGCGATTGGCCAAGGCTATGGCCTTTAAACTATGTCCTCCTAAATCGAAAAAGTTTGCCAGTACTGAAATGTTTTCAGAATTGAGTTGCAGCACTTCGGCTACAATTTGTACTAGGGCTATTTCCGTAGCTGTATTGGGGCTTGTATAGTTTTCCGATGTAAGTGTAACGTTTGGTTTTGGAAGTTCTCGATGATTTATCTTTCCATTTTTATTTAAGGGCATATGCTCCAACTGCACATAGTAACTAGGTACCATATACGCTGCCAACTCGTTCGCTAAAAACGATTTGAGTGTCTCCTCACTAATGCTACTATCCGCTGTGTAATACGCGACTAACACTTTATCCGCCCCTTGCAAATCCAAGGCAACAACTTCCACTTCTTTAGTGGCTGGATGTTTCTGTAATACCGCTACAATTCCGTCGAGTTCAATACGATGTCCTCGAATTTTCACTTGATGGTCTTTTCGTCCGAAAAAACTGATATTTCCATCCGCTCGCCAGCGCCCTAAGTCACCTGAACGATATAGAGATCCTTCCGCTACTTTTGGTAGTTGCACAAAGCGTTTCTCTGTTTCTTCCGGGTTGTTTAAATACCCCTGGCTCACTCCTAAACCTCCCAAATAAATTTCACCGGTTACTCCTACTGGAACAGGTTGCTGATTGGCATCTAAAATATGTACCGTCGAATTATCGATTGGAATACCGATAGGTATGTTTTTCATATCGGTAAGGAAGATTTCTCCACAGGTAGAAAATGTCGTATTTTCTGTAGGTCCGTAAAAATTGATAATCGGCACCGTTGGATGTGCTGTTTTCACGCGTTCAAAATGCTCTGGTGACAAGCGTTCTCCTCCTACCCAAATTTCATTTAAACCTTTAAAAATAGAGACATCAATATCTGCTAACTGATGAAACCAGGCCGTCGTGATCCACATTTTTGTAATCCCACGACTCTCTTTTTCTCGGTGTAAATTTTTTACATCTAGTAAATCTTGTTGTGCAATGATATGCAACTGACCTCCGTTTAAAAAAGCTCCCCAGATTTCAAAGGTAGCTGCGTCAAAAGACAGCGATCCTGTTTGTAAAAAACGATCTTCTGCTGTTAAGGACGAATAGTTGATTCCCTTTACGAGTCGCAGTATATTTTGATGGTTTACCATCACCCCTTTAGGCTTACCTGTAGTTCCAGAGGTAAACATGACATAGGCCAAATCTTCCAATTGATCTGCTGGCAAGCTCGGCGGTAAGCTACTTGTCTTTTGAAAAAGTTGAGGCGTACTAATATTCACTTGCACTAGCGCTTCTTTCGCCAATAAAGGCTCTGCATCCACATCGGTCAAGACCACTCTAGCGGATGAAATGTTTAAAACGTTTGAAATATGTGCTGCCGTAAACTTTCGCTCCATCGGTAAATAGGCCGCACCAGCTTTAACAATTGCCAACATTGCAATGATATAATCGGCATTCCGATCACATAAAATTCCTACGATTTCTCCTGAAGTCACTCCTTGAGCATCTCTCAGGTAATTTGCTATCCTATTCGCACTAGCGGCGAGTTCTTTATACGTATAAGAAGTACTATCATCTCTCAAAGCCAAGGCATTGGGCTGTTGTTGAACCTGCTTTTCAAACTCGACAACTAGTGACTTCCATGGGAAATTGGTCGTTACACTTCCTGAAAAGCGCTGCAATAATGCGGTCTCATCAGCGTTCATATAACTCATCTTCCCAACGGTAAGTGCCTCCTTTTCAATTCCATTTCGCAACAACTCTACAAGATGCCTCACCAAATTTTGCATTTTCCCAGCTTCAAACAACTGTGCTTGGTAATCCAATTCCACCGTCAGTGCATCTTCGCTTTCATTAAAGTTAATCAGTAGCTCAAACTTGCTATGTTCAAAATCACGCTCGTAATTTGCATAAGTAAACCCTAAAGCTTCTGGAGTTTCTGAATCTTGTGCTGTGGTATTCTGTACTGAAGCAAACACATTGAACAACGGTGTTTTACCTGGCTCCGTGACTAACTGCAAATCCTGAACTAACAGATCAAAAGGATAAGCTTGATGCTCATGAGCTTCCCATACGGTTTGCTTCACCTCCTCAACAATTGCCGCAAATGAGCTCGTATGAGCTATTCGTGATCGCAGTGCTAAAGTATTGACATAAAAACCTATCTGCTGTGTTAGGTCACTGTGTTCTCTACCAGCTGTAGGAGTTCCGATCACCACATCTTCCTGACCGGTATACCTCGACAATAGTACTTTCAATCCAGTTAACAAGATGACAAAAACGGAGGTTTCTTTCTCCTTTGCATATTCCTTTAACTGTTGGTATAAGGCAGGCGAAACTTCGTATTTTTCCGTTTTATTTCCGCTGCACTCACTCGCAGAGACGTCGTAAGGCAATTCCAAACGAGTTAGCTCCCCTGCAAATTTTTGTTGCCAATAGGCTTTTAATTTTGTCGATTTACTTTCCGCCAATTCTGCATTTTGCCAGTGCGCAAAATCTTTGTACTGAATAGCCAACGGCGGTAAGTTTGGTACTTGGTTATTGTTGAGTGCCACATAACAGCGGAACAACTCATTACCAAACACCTCTGTTGACCATCCATCGGAAATAATGTGATGTAGCGTCAATAAAAACAAATACGTTCCCTCATTTATCTTTAGTAATAATGCCTCAAAAGGTGGGCGCTCTGAAAGGTCAAAAACAAGGTTTGCCTGGCGCTGTACTACAGCGTCAACAGCCTCTTGATTATCAGAAAGTTCCTCTAAAGATTCGTACTGTAATTCAAAACGATAAGTATCTAATACCTGCTGTACTGGCTCGTTATTTTGAGTTACGAAAACCGTTCTCAATATTTCATGTCT
The DNA here is from genome assembly GCF_964514025.1 of Tenacibaculum litopenaei. NCBI lineage: Bacteria > Pseudomonadati > Bacteroidota > Flavobacteriia > Flavobacteriales > Flavobacteriaceae > Tenacibaculum > Tenacibaculum litopenaei. The sequence continues at coordinate 547,259 of NZ_CAZEQT010000001.1, read as the reverse complement.
GTCTACCAAGGTCTGTATTGATTGCTCGATTAATTTTCTATCTACAGTTCCTCGTAGTTGAAGCACATGTGGTATGTTATAATCCGCGGCAGCTTCCGTTACCTTATTTAAAATCCACATGCGTTTTTGAGCGTGAGACAGCTCGTAATAAGGTCTGGGGCTCACGGTCGGAATCTCATCAAACCCCGTAGCTTTTTTGCTTGCAACTAGCAGCGCTAAGTCTGCCAATACTGGGTGTTGAAATATGTCTTTTAGCGATATGATTACTTGCAGTTCTCTGCGGATACTGGCCATGAGTTGCGTCGCTTTTAAAGAATGGCCTCCAATTTCAAAGAAATTATCAGTCGTACTCACGCGCTTTACCTTTAGCAATGCTTCCCATAAAGCAACCAATCGCTTTTCTTCGTCCGAAGTAGGTAATACAACCTCGTTCTCAGTGACTAACTGTGCCTCTGCAGGATCTGACAATCCTCGCTTATCAACCTTACCATTAGGTGTTAGAGGCATCGTCTTTTCTCTGACATAAAAATGCGGTCTCATGTATTCGGGAAGGCGTTCTGTAAAATAGGCCTGCATATCGGTCTTCGTCAAGGCCACCTCACTCACAAACCATAAGCTCAGGTAACGCTCCTCTCCTTTGTTGTACAACAAGCAAATAGCATCGCTTATTTGAGGGTGTTCTTTCGCTACCGCTGCAATCTCATCGAGCTCAACGCGGTACCCTCTTATTTTTACCTGATTGTCCAAGCGACCCACGAACTCGAGCGTCCCGTTTGGCAACCATCTTCCCTGATCACCGGTACAATAGATGCGTTCCTGATTTTTAACAGGGTGTTCAATAAACTTTTCAGCTGTTAGATCAGGCTGTTTATAGTATCCTTTGCTCACTCCAGCTCCTCCGATGCAAATTTCTCCCAATACTCCTACCGGTTGAATTTCTCTTTTCTCATTCAGAATGTAGATTTCCTGATTGTCATACAATCTTCCTAAAACGGGTTGCTTTTTAAATTCAGGAAAGGTTGCTTTGGTCATCCAATACGCTACGGAACCAATGGTACATTCAGTAGGTCCGTAGTGATTTCCTAAGGTCACTGTTGGATAGTATTCAAAATACTTTTCTAAATTCTTTACATTAATGGCCTCTCCTCCTTGTTTTAACAAACGCAATGACTTGCAGGCCGTCGGATTTGCCGTAAAGGCAGGTGAATTCACCAATACCCCAAAAGTAGAGGGTACTATTTTTATATGTGTAATCCCTTCTTGTTCTATATAACGCAAGGTTTGTTCAGGATCAAAGATGGTTTCTTTAGGAATGTGTAAAACACCCCCTGTCACGAGCGTTGCCCAAACATATCCATAACAACCATCAAAATTGTACGAGTTGATCAGCATAGTACTATCGGCCGGTGTCAACTCATATTGGCGTTTAAACCAATTTACATTATTGGTTAACGATCGGTTGTAAATAAGGGTTCCTTTGGGTTTCCCTGTAGTTCCCGAAGTATAAATCATGTAAATCACCTCATCAATAGCGCGTTGACGAGCAGGATTTTGACTTCCATCGCCCGAAATATCGTCCATTGACAAGTACGTTTTCCCGTTCACTGTCCCTTCTGATTTAAGGTACCAGGCTTCTGTAAGCACAATACTACAATCACTATCGGCTAAGCAATACTGCACGCGTTCTTTGGGAGCTGCTATATCAATAGGTACAAAAACACCTCCAGCTTTTAACACTGCCAAGGCCCCAATCATTATATGTTCTGAGCGATCTACCATAAGCGCAACATGTGCTCCTATCGCAAAATCATTACACTTCATAAGCTGCATGGCCAATTGATTGGCTTTGTAATTCAACTCCTCATAAGTCAAGGAGGTAGTGCCACTTTTTACTGCAATCGCCTCTGGGGTTTGCAGTACTTGATTCTCGAACTGTGTGATAACCGGAATTTCCTCAAAACTGACTTTTGCGCGCGTAATCGCGTCATTTATAATCTGCGTATCTGTCGCAGTCGTAAAATTCAGTTCATCAATAGCGACGTCCAAGTCCTTCACGACTAGCTCGAGCGCTGCTATTAAATGCTTTGCGAACACATCCATTTCGCTAGCCGAAAAAACTGCTGGTTGATAATTCAACTCGAGAAAACAATCTTCTGCCGCTCTTGAAAATTTCACCAAGCAATCAACAGTCTCTAATTCACTTGTCCATATATTGGCTCCAGGGACGTAGCAAGCAATACTTTTTAACTTTTTAGCCTGCTCTTCCACTGCGAACACTTCTTCGGTTACCTCAGCTATATCGTAATTTTGCTGTTCCATAGTTGTGAGCAGTTCCTTGTGAATTCCTCCCAACAACTGACGAACCGTCCCTTCGGTATCCAACGAAATTGCCAATGCCAACAAGCGCGATATTCCGTCATTAGTAGTACTTGCAAACGTACTAGTTGTTATTAATAATTCTCGGTATACTGTATACTTTGATAACACGATACTCATGGTAGCGATCAATAGCTTAAATAAGTTGATCTCTTTTCCCTTAGTCATGTTCAAGAGCTCATTCATGAGTTCTTGCGGTACCAAACGAGCTGCAGTCATTCTTTCCTGAAGAGCCACCCCCTTGAGGTTTTTCTCAAAAGGCGTTGTTTTGTTCGCCTCTTTTAACTTCGTATTCCAATATGCCGTTTTGGAAAGTGTATGTATTACATTTTGTTCCATCTGTTTTCTATTTCAATTAACTACTGGGAATAGGGATTATGAAAAGTCATCTACTAGATCAACTTCCGCTACAGGTTTTGTCACTAGGCTTGCCATACTCGCATCTGGTTGTGCTAACAATGCCCCGAAAAACTGCTGTATTCCCGTTGCGATTTCAGCTATACTACTCTTGTAAAACAAGCTACTCAAATACTTAATCTGCAAGGTAAATTCACCTTGTGCATCAGATTGAAATTCAAACATTAAATCGTATTTATTATGTTCTTCGTCAGTCAAGTCTGTCGCGATTTCCTGAAAGCTCAATCGGTGCGTCAAAGCTTCTTCTTCCAATCCATCATTGTAGGCAAACATGATATCGAACAGGGCATTTTTCTGCGTTTGTCCGGCCAATCCAAGTTGTTGCACTAACAAATCGTAGGGATGTGACTGTCTTATAAATGCCGCTTCTGTCTCTTCGGCTACTTGCGTTAATAGGCTCGAGAAACTCTGTGCTACTTCCCACACAGAACGCAAGACAATGATATTTACATAGAATCCTATTTGATCCTCTAATTGTGGATGATTTCTCCCAGCTACTAAGGTTCCAAGAGGAACATCAGTCGTATTTAAAAAGGTTCCTAAATACGCTTTGAGTAATGTTTGAAGAACGAGGTAAGGACGGTGTCCTGTAGATGTACTATACGCAGTAATAGCACTACTCAATTCCGTTCCGAATGCTACTGTTTTTACCACGGAATGAGTATCGCGATAGGCTCCTCTAGGCTTATCGAGTGGTAACTCTTTTCTATTGGCAACCCCAGTGAGTACTCGTCCCCAATACTGGGCCTCTTCATTAGAGGCATCCGCTAATCGTTTGTTATGCCAGCTCGCGAAGTCTTTGTATTGAATGGTGAGTTGGCGTGCGGGAATACTCCCTTGAATAAGCAGGCTCTCATAAGCTGTTTCGATTTCTTTTTGCAATACCTGCAATGACCATCCGTCCCCTATGATGTGGTGCATATTCACAATCAAAGCCTGTTGAGATCCCGAAGTTATCACCGTTACCCGCAAGAGCGCATCGGAGCTCACATCAAATTCATAGGCACGTTCTGACACTAATTTTTGTTGCGCCATCTCCAATACCTCTTTTTCTGTATGCAACACCTCAAAAAAGTCCGTACTATTTATTTGATTTTTGATTTTTTGATAGGGAATTCCTTCTTTGTCAATAAAATTTGTGCGCAAAATCTCGTGTTTGTTCAGCACATAGCTGAGGGTTTTCTCAAACTTCGCCAAGTCAAACTCTCCCTGGATTTCAAAACCAACGACGATATTGTACACTGCTTTATTTTCTGCTATTTGTTGTGCTAACCAAAGGCGCTTTTGCGCTTGAGAACACGGGTATAATTCAGCTTCTTCGACCTTTGAAATGGCTACTTTGGTACTACCATCCATTGCCTGTCCTTTTTCAATAGCCTCTGCAAGCCCTTGAATAGTTGCATTTTTAAACACCGTGGCTAAGTCGACAATGCTTCCTAACTGCTTTTGAATTTTAGCTATCATTCGCATGGCTAAAATGGAATGTCCTCCGATCTCAAAAAAGTTTTCGTGTATTCCTATCACAGGTCGGTTCAATAACTCACTCCAAATAGTTAGTAATTTTTTCTCTAGAACGGTACTTGCCATTTGCGTTGTTGTATCTTCTTCAACTGCCTTCCACTTTGCTAACTCATTTCTATCTATTTTCCCATTTCTATTCAAAGGGAACTCCTCGAGAACGACCAACTGCTTAGGCACCATATATTCTGGCAATTTCTCACCGAGTTCGGCACTAATTTGGTCTAACTGTACCTCCCTAGTTTCTCCTTGTACAAAAGCCTGTAATTGCTTACCGCCACCGGGTAATTCTTTTGCAATCACAACTCCTAATTTTACTTGTTGACACTGATTTAACACCGTTTCAATTTCTCCTAATTCAATACGGTATCCGTTGACTTTTACCTGTGAGTCTTTTCGGCCTATATAGCTCACATTTCCGTCCGGGAGCCATTTTGCTAGGTCACCAGTTTTGTACAAACGCTGACCTGTAACAAAAGGATTTGCTACAAACTTTGCTGCTGTTAAATCGGGGCGGTTTAAATAGCCCTTACCCAAACCTGTACCACCTATGCACAGCTCACCTACTACTCCAACCGGTAGCAAATTCAAATGGTCGTCTAAAATGTAAATGGCTGCATTTGGAGTCGGTTTCCCGATAGGTACCGTTACGGCATTTGCAGGCAACTCACTCGCTCGGTAATAGTTACAGAATACGGTTGTTTCGGTAGGACCATAAATATTATCTAAACTGGCCGTCAACTTCGATTTTTGATAATTTCTGACCGTTCTCACCGGAAGAACTTCTCCTCCAATTAAAAAATACTCAATACTAGGCATCTCGATATCGTTGGCTAATACGTATTCCATAAATGCCGTTAAATGCGAGGGCACTAAATTTAACTGGGTTACTTGCTGGCGATTGAGTTCGTTAATAAACTGCCCTAAATCTCTTACTGTAGCATCTGGAACAATTACCATGCTCGCGCCTCCTTTGATCCAACCGAAAAGTTCAGGAATTGCCATATCAAATCCGAAATTGGTTTTAAAGGTCATACGATCCCCTTCTTTTAACGGATGTGTTTGATCAGAAAAACAGACAAAACTATAGAGTGCTCGGTGAGAAATCACAGCGCCTTTTGGTCTTCCTGTGGTTCCAGACGTATAAATACTATAAGCCGTATCAGACTGAGAAATGATTTCCGGAGCTTGAAATACGGAGGCTTCCTTTGAATTGTTCAATAGAGCCAATGTGTCGACCCACCTTACCTCCGAGGTACCTTGAACAGTTGCCAGAACATCAGGTTGCGTCAGAACTGTTTTTGCATTACAATCATCCACGATAAACAGAATTCTATCTTTAGGATTGGAAGGATCTATGGGCACATACGCAGCTCCCAATTTTAAAATGGCAAAAATTCCTACCACAGTAGGTATTCCGCGTTCCATACAAATTGGAACAAAATCACCTCGACGCACTCCTAACCCCTGTAAATCAGCGGCAAGAGATTCCGCCTTACTATTGAGCTCTCCATAGCTCATGGTGTTGTTTGGAGCAATCAAAGCGAGAGCTTCTGGTTTTCGTTGCACTTGTTGATTAAAAAGATCGAGAATGGTTTCCTCAGAATCGAGTTCCAAATTCGCAGCATTAAACGATAACAACTGCGCTTCTTCGGCAGGACTCAGCATTGCTAAGCTCGCCAATTCTTTTTCTGGATACGTTACTACAGCCTTTACTAAATTGCTAAAATGGGTTGCCAAACGTTCTATTGTCGCCGTTTCAAACAGGTCTTTTCTATATTCAATTTCTACCTGTAGTTCCGATCCTGACTCTTCTACTATCATGTGCAAATCACTGTGTACCTGCAACTCAGATGACTCTAGTAACTCAGAGGTTAACCCGTCTAACTGTAAATCAGCAACTTCCGGCGTATTTTGGTAGGTAAACATCACTTGGTATAAGGGATTTCTATTGATATCACGTTTACCTGTGGTGCGTTCTACTACTTTTTCAAAGGGAGTATCTTGATATTTAAAGGCTTCTAAGGCAGTTGCTCTCACTTGTGCTAACAGCTCTTGAAAGCTCATATCAGCACGCAATTCCGTCCTAATAGCCAAGGTATTAACAAAAAACCCAATTAATCCCTCAAATTCTTGATGGGTTCTACCAGCAATCGGTGTTCCTACACAAATATCTCCCTGTCCTGCATACCTGTACAACAGCAGGTTAAACGCACTTAGTAAACTCATAAAAAGGGTTCCTTTCTGCGCCTGAGCCAAGGCTCTCATTGCATTGGTTTCCTCCTCTGCAATCGTAAAAGAGACGGTAGCTCCTTGAGTACTTAGGGTTTCAGGTCGTTTAAAGTCGGTTGGAAACTCTAAGATTTCAACTCCCGCAAGTTTCTTTTCCCAATACGACAACTGCTCTTCGAGAGAATTGTTCTTTTTACGTTGCCACAAAATATAGTCTACGTACTGAACTGGTAGTTCGGGTAAAACAGCCTCTTTTCCTTGCTGTTTTGCTTGGTATGCACTCAAGAATTCCTCTACGAGTATACTCTCAGACCACCCGTCGGCTGCTATGTGATGCATCACTAACACCAGTACGTGTTCTTCCGAACTGTAGCGGAACAACTCTGCTCTGAGTTTAAAATCTTTTGTAAGTACTATAGGGCGCTTACTCGCCGCATAAATATCTTCTTCAACAGTCGTCGTTGCTTGGGTTTTATCTGTTAACACTAATTCCCAATTTTGTGCATCTAAAAACTGTAAATGAGGTTCTTCTTCTGAGGTATCGATTACCGAACGTAAAATTTCATGACGGTCTACTACTTCTTTTAACGCAGCTTCCAAGACATTCACATCCAATTTTCCGGTCAACCTAACCGCAGCAGGAATGTGATATTCTGCACTCCCTCCGTGAAGTTGATCGAGAAACCAAACGCTCTCTTGAGCATAGGATAATGGAATTTTTGTCGGACGCACCTGCTTAAGCTGTTCGGTAATTTTTGCTCCTTGGAAGGTAGCATCAATATGCGCTGCCAAGGCTTGTAATTGGGTATAAACAAAGAGGTCTCTAACATCCAAGTTTACTTTCAACTGCTTTAATACTGCAGCTTTTACACGCATGGCTAGCAATGAATGTCCTCCTTTTTCAAAAAAGTCATCTGCGGCTCCAATACCTGACTTTTGCAAAACGTGTTCCCATATCGCTTTTACGACCAATTCTGTTGGCGTACTACAAGGAACCCCTGCTTCCGCTCCTTCCTTTTGCCCTTTGTGAACTTCCAAATAGTGAGCTAAAAGTTTCTTTTCATCTACTTTATCACTGAGATTCTGTGGCAATTTCACTACTTGACAGTAGTGGTTAGGTCGCATATAACTCGGTAATGCCTCCTTACACAACGCCGACAACTGCTGCTCTATATCCGAGAATTTTGTTGTCACAGCATCCTCTAGCACTATAAATGCGATTAAATCGATATCATTGGGCGATTTTTTATGGGCTATGACCGCTGCATTGGCAATGTGCTTATGGCTGCGTAACAAGGCTTCTATTTCTCCTAATTCTACTCTATTTCCTCTGATTTTGACCTGTCTGTCTTTTCTTCCGAGAAATTCAATATTTCCATCAGGTAACCAGCGTCCTAAATCGCCTGTTTTGTACATACTGTTTCCGAGAGTACCTAGAAATGGATTCTCTTTAAAACTCTCAGCCGTTTTTTCAGGTTCTTTATAGTACCCTGCTCCGACACCAATTCCTGAAACACATATTTCTCCGCTCACTCCTATAGGAACTAGCCTTTCATTGTTATCGAGAATAAAAATATTCATATTCGCTATCGGCTTTCCGATAGGAACTTTGAACTCGTTACTCGGAATTGCTTCCGTAATTTCGTATTGCGTAATATCATCCGAAGCTTCACAAGGTCCATAGCCGTTAAGCACTCTACAATTTGGTACCAATCGTCTCCAATCGTTCACCAAATGAGCTGGAATTTCTTCACCAACCATCATCATCCATTCCAAGGCTGGCAATAGCGAGTTTGTTGTTGCTTTTTCTTTTAAAAACTCGACAAAACCAATGAGGTAAGAGGGTACAAACTCAGCGATACTCACCGCTTCATCTCGTAAAATCTGAAATGTTTTTTCGTAATCCAACACCCAGGCTTTATCGGCAATCACCACCGTCCCCTTTTTTAATAGGGGCGCAAGCATTTGCCAGACAGAGATATCGGAAGCAATACTCGCACTTTGCAAAAAACTAAATCCGTCTTTTAAATCGAGTGCAGCGTATTCTGCGTAAATATGGTTTAAAGCTCCATCATGGCGGGTAATAGCTCCTTTTGGCTTTCCTGTCGATCCGGAAGTATAGAGCATATAAGCCCAATCTGACACCTCAGTATTTCCTTTGACATCAACTAACGCTGCTTCTTTGATTGCTACACCATCGCTCAACAAAACACCTTGTTTGCCCAGAGATACGCTGAGCTCGGTATCCGCTTCATCAATGACTATACATTGACCTAAGGTTTTTGGAAGTGCCTCTGAGCACAGCGCTCCTGCCAAGGTATTGTCCGTAATTACTGCTGAGATATCACCATCTGTCAGTAACTCCAAAGTTCTAGATACCGGATTTTGGATATCTAATGGTACGTATACTCCCCCTGCTTTGAACACTGCTAACAACGCGGCGATTAACTCAGGGGTTCTTTCGAGGTGAACTCCCACAAAACTCCCTTTTGACAATCCGTTTAAGCGCAAACTATTCGCCAACTGATTAGCGTATTCATTTAACGATTTGTAGGTCCACTCTCGCGATCCGTGTTTGATAGCCACCACCTCAGGAGCAGTCTTCACAACAGCTTCAAAAACTTCGTGTATGGGTTGTGTATTCGTAAAATCTACTGCTGTTGCATTGAAATCGAACAACAACTGCTTTTCTTCTTTGGAAGCTAGCCATTGTATTTCGTTAACACGGCGATCAGGACAGTGAGCAAACTGATGTACGAGTTCTTCAAAACTCGCCAGTAAACTATCCATAAATGCCGGGTGGTATTTTTCCGGATGGTAATAAAAAGTAACCGTAATTTCTTTAGCCAGCTCCACGTCAATATCAAAATCATAGTTGGTACGATCAAAAACAGCGACGTTTGAGATTTGGAACAAATCGTCTCCTGCCTCCTCTTCATTCATCTCTGATAGCGGATAGTTTTCAAAGGCAATAACGTGATTCACAAGATCAGCCTTTAAAGCTGTTTCACTTTGGATATCTGCCAAAGAGCTGTAATGGTGTGGTAGCCCGTCAATAAAATCGGTATGGGTCTTTTGTACGATGGTCCTCAAACTATCTCCGTCAGAAAATTGTACGCGTACTGGAATGGTATTGATAAATAATCCTAAACAGCGATCCATCCCTTCTAAAGTGGCAGGACGCCCCGATACTACATTTCCATATACGACATCATTGCTCCCGGAATACTTAGCTAACAGCAAACCCCAAGCGGCCTGAAAAAGATCGTTCAACGTCACTCCCATTTCCTTAACTACCTCGTTCAATATTGCTGTTTTTTCTGTATCAAACACCAATTTCTTCAAGGGGTTTCTATCATTTAACTCCTCTGTACTCGGTACTGAAGGAATTTCGGCCAAGTGCTGGTAACCATCCAAATAATTTTTCCAATAGGCTTTCGACGCCTGTTGGTCTTGTTGTTCTAACCACTTCACATAGGTCCCGAATGAGACGGCAGGAGCAAGTTGGAGCGGTCTGTTTTCTTTAAGACTATTGTAAATTTCATTTAACTCCTCAACCAAAATAGCATGGCACCAACCATCCAGTAGAATATGGTGGTAACTCCATAAAAAATCAAAGGCAGCTGTTTCCTTTTGAATAACTGTAATTCGCAACAAGGGTTCTTTAATCAAATCGAATCCTTTGTCTAAATCTGCCTCCTTGTAGGCCGTTAAAAAACGTTCATACGCCTCTTCCGACTCGTTTCTTTTGTCCAAAATTGTACAGGGAATACTTCTGTTTCTCAGTACTACTTGGATTGGGCGTTCGGTTTTATCATACACAAAGGCAGACCTCAAAATATCGTGTCGTTCTCCTAAAATTCGGATGCTTTCCGCAAAAATATCGCTATCAAAAGATCCGTTAACCGTGTAATACAACTGGTTAAAATACGCTTCTGAATCGTCCTTGATCTCATGAAAAAGCATTCCTTCTTGCATGGGAGTCAAAGGATAAATCTTTTCTATATTGTTGGCTTCTTGCTTCATGGTTGGTTAGTGAGTTAGTAGGTAATTAGTTTGATCGTTTTACTAGAGTGTCGCCTCAGAAAGTAGCGCTTCAGCGGTTACTTCATTTCCGGGCATCACACTCATCAAGGCGTCTTTCATTATTTCCAAAGCGCGATCGATGAGTTTTGGCGTAATAGTCAATGGTGGAACAATACGCAATACGTTGTTGTAATGTCCTCCAACTTCAAACAGCAGCCCTCTTTGTAAACAGGCTTGTCGAAACTCTTTTACGAGCTGACTCGCTGGAGTTTTTGTATGCGTATCGAGTACGAATTCTACTCCGATCATCAATCCCTTTCCACGGATATCCCCAATGCAATCAAACTGATTTGCTAATTCTTGCAATCCTGCTTTTAGATAAGCACCCATTTCTTTGGTATGAGCTCCTACTTGGTATTTTTCGATAAAATCGAACGCTCCGTTGGCAGCTGCCAAACTCACCTGGTTTCCTCTAAATGTACCGATGTGGTCTCCAGGTCCCCAAGCCTCTACTTCTTTTCTGTACACCAAGGCCGCTACAGGGAATCCTACTCCTCCTAAACCTTTAGACATGGTAATAATATCGGGCATGGCATCGTAATTCATACAGGCCAAAAATTCCCCTGTGCGGAAAAATCCGCTTTGGATTTCATCAAAAATCACCAAAACATCATTGCGATGTGCAACTTCGATGACTTCCTTTAAAAAGCCTGCTGCTGGAGGGATGTTTCCACCTTCTCCTTGAATAGATTCGACAATGATGGCAGCAGGCTTTGTGATCCCCGAGTGTTTATTTTCTAGTAAGAATGTCAATTGATCAATACAGAAGTTCTTACTCGCCTGACCTGTGCTATTTGACGGACAGCGATACTCATAGGTAAATGGTGTAAAATGCACATTCGGTACCAAGGCGCACAACTTTGATTTAAAAGCCGTATCCGCAGTAACTGCCAAAGCCCCTGAAGTCATCCCGTGATAACTTCCCGAAAAGGCGATAATACCCTCTCTACCCGTTTTAATTTTGGCTAACTTGATCGCTGCCTCAACGGCGTCAGATCCCGTAGGCCCTCCAAAACTCACTTTGTAATTCGTGCGTTCTGCTTCTGGCAAATTGCCTAAAATATGCTGAATGGCTCTTAATTTATTTTCTGTTGGAAAATCCAAAGCGTGAATTAACTTTTCTTGCTGTTCCTTTACATAGGCCAACACCTCATCGTTACAATGCCCTACGTTTACGACCCCACAACCTGCAAAAAAATCGATAAACTGGTTTCCGTCAACATCTTCTACTACAGCTCCCTTGGCTCTATCAATGGCAAAAGGCATACTCTTAGGATACGAAACTACCGCTCCTTCGATTTCCTTTTGTAAGTTTAAAAGCTCCTGTGATTTTTTCCCTGGAATTTGTGTCACTACTTTAGGTGTTTCTGTCAAATGAAACTGTGAAAATTTATGTGTTGTATTTTCCATCTTTTTATAAGTTTTTTTGTTCGGTTTAAACACTATGCCCCCTAGCCAGCGTGTTTTCACGAGGCTCACACAGTATAGAAACCACTGTTTGTTAGTTAATTTCTATTAAAATAAATCGTTTAATTCTACCAGATCATCGAGTGATAAGTCTTTGTAATCATAATCACTTGGAGTCGCTTCACTATGGCTACGACTCGCACAAAATGCTATCAGTTTTTCCAAGCAATTTTTATAGGTTTCGAGCCAAGATTCCATCGTTTCTCGTTTAAATTGACTACTGTGATATTGCAAGGTAAATTGCAATTGTCCATTTCGCATAGTTCCTAGTAATTCGATATCAAAATCGCTTTTATTTTCAAGGGCTTCTTCATGGCCGTAGGTCGTATCTAACACTACAAACTCTTCTTCGCTTCCATCGTCTTCAATTTTCCCTAAATAGTTAAACGCTATTTGAGGTAAAACGGCCTCTTTAATTTCTTCTGGAGCTGCATCGTCGAGGTACTTCATAATACCAAACCCAATACCGTTGTTAGGCACTTGGTGCAAGTGTTCCTTGACTTCTTTGATGAGCACTGCCAAATCTGCAGAAGCTGTTGGTAAGTATACCGGATATTCACTGGTAAACCATCCTACAGTTCTATTCGTTGACAAGCCAGGATTGATATCTGCACGACCGTGGCTTTCCAGCATTACTGGTGTGTTTTGCAAGCCAAACGATTGGGACGTAGCCCAGCTCAATGCTGCCAATAAAATATCATTAATCCCTGTGTTAAAAGCCTGATGAACCTCAGTTTCTAATACTTTTACCTGGTCGATTCCAATGCTCATACCGAGTTCTTCACGCTCCTTAACACGTGCTTTATACAGTTGATTTTCCGTAGCTGTATAAGCAATTCTCGATACCTTATTTTCAACTCTCTGCATCCAAAAAGCACGTTCGGTTTCAAATTTTTCAGATACCATATACGCTCTTAACTCATCCGACCATTCGAGGAATGAATGTGTTTTTGCGGGTAATTCAATAGGATTTCCTTGATTCAATTGCTCGTACACCGCAGCAAAATCTTCCAATACAATGCGCCATGATACACCGTCTATCACCAAGTGATGAATTGCAATCATCAAGTAATCAGCTGTATCAGTCCTTACTAGAGCGGCCTTTGTCAATGGGCCTTCTTCTAATTGTATGCTCGCCTGTAAGGTAGTCCCAATAGTATTCAAGGCAGTCTCAAACTGCTCTCCAAGTACTTCGTGTACCGTTACTGAAACCGGCATAGCTACATCTAATATCTGCTGTTTTACCACACCGTTGTCCGCTGTAAACACCGAACGCAAAGCGTCGTGCCAACATTGAACTTGATACAGTGCTTCCTTTACCAAATTGAGATCTAAACGCTGCTTTGATCGCAGTACCATAGACTGATTGTAGTGATTTGGATGCGTTTTTTCATAAGTAAAGAACTGTTTTTGAATCGGTGTCAATGAACAGGATCCCGTAATCACTCCTTGATCGGCCATCATTTCTAAAGGCACCACTTTTGTGGCTACTTCCTTGATGGTTGGATACCTCATAATATCCTTTACATCTACTTTTAATGCATTTTTATACAGGAACGACGCGACTTGAATGGCACTGATAGAATCACCTCCGATATGATAAAAATTATCAGTAGTACTCACCTCAGTCAGATTCAGTACTTTTTTCCACGCAGTGACCAAAATAGTTTCTACTGCTCCTTCAGCAACGGCGATGTCTGGGGTCGACACCTCTCTAGACTCCGCAATGGAATCCAGGTATTTTCTGTCTACCTTCCCACTCATTGTCAATGGCAGTTGCGCCAATTCTTGAAAATCTGAAGGAATCATATAGGGTGGTAATTCTTCCGTCAAGATATTCTTAAGCTTTTCTATAGATAGATCATTTTCTTCTTCGAAAACGACAAAAGCATGTAAGTATTTACGATCGTTATGCTCGTGCGATCTGTGAATAACGGTAATTGCTTTGACGCCTTCAACTTGCTCTAATTTCGATTCAATTTCACCGAGTTCTATGCGCTGTCCATTTACTTTAACTTGGTAGTCTTTTCTTCCTCTGAACTCTATCATTCCGTTCGGAAGTACACGTCCTAAGTCCCCAGTTTTGTACAAGCGTTCTGTTCGATCCGTTTTAAACGGGTTGTCAACAAAGGCTTGGGCCGTTTTTTCGGGCTCATTAATATATCCGCGTCCAACCCCAACTCCAGCTACACAAATTTCTCCTACAACGCCTACTGGACACAAGTTCATATAATCGTCAACAATGTAGTTCGCCATGTTATAAATAGGCTTACCAACCGGAATACTCAATGCATTGTCATCGACAGCATTAAACACGTTCCAAGTGGTCCCATCAGAGGCTTCTGCAGGTCCATAATCGTTTATCATGATGGTGTTCGGATATAAATTCAACCAACGCTGAACTGCTTTTGGATTGACCGCCTCTCCACAACAAATCAGGTGCGATATGGTTAAAGGAATTGGGCTTGCTTCCTCTTCAATTAACTCAAGTAACATGCCTAAATACGACGGAACAACCTGAAAAACGCTCACCTTATCGGCTACGAATTTTTGCAACAATTCTGTAGGTGAGTTTACCAAAGCATCTCCGTAAATTGCCGTAGTTCCTCCGGTTATCAAGGCCGTAAAAAATTGCCAAACAGCAATATCAAAACTCAAGGATGCATTTTGAACTAAAACTGAATCTGCATCCATATTCAAGTAATCAACGGTTGCCAGCGCGTGATTCATCATTCCGATGTGCTCATTCATGGCTCCTTTTGGCAATCCGGTAGATCCGGAAGTAAACATGGTTACCGATAAACTATTCGGATTAATTTCTCTATTCAAATTCCCTGCCTGCTGCTGGGTTGCCTCAGAAATCAAATCTTGTATAAACAAGAGTGTACATCGCGAAGCTATGCGTTGTTGTAATTCTACACTTACCAAATCACGATCGACAATTACAGCCTTGAGTTCGGCAATTTCTATCATTGACAATACGCGGTTGGCAGGTACTTTTTTGTCGATAGGAATATAAGCTCCTCCCAATTTCCAAACACCTAACACCATAGCCATAAGCGTATCTGAACGCTCTAACAAAATTCCGACTTGATCATCCTCAACTAATGGTTCTACCATTGCTAAGGCGCGTGCCAATTGATTCGCTTGGGCATTTAATGCCGCGTAACTCGTTTCTTTATCTTCAAAAATCACTGCTGTCTTCTCAGGAGTTTTTTCTGCAAACTCTTCTAAGTAATGATGATACGTACGCTCTAGAGGAAGTGTTTTTTCGGTAGCATTAAAGTCAGCTATCATTGCTTGTTCAGCTGCAGTTGTGATGCCGATTGCAGCAGTTTTTTCATCTGGATTCGCCACGATAGTATGCATCAGCAACTCGAGGTGTTCGAGTAATTGCTGCATTTGTGCCTCTTCGTACACCGAATCATTATAAGTCAACAACAGTTTTAAAGTGTCTTTTTCCTCAGCGAAATCAAAGTCCATATCAAAAGGGCTTCCTTGATTTTCTACTTCTAATTGCGCAATGCGCACATTATCGAATCCATTGATAAGCAATTCATCCTCATCCTCGTCATAACTCTGCAATTGCAACATGATATCGAATATTGGATTCCTACTAATGTCACGTTCGATATCAAGCTCGTTCACGAGCATGTCAAACGGATAATCCTGATGTTCAAAAGCTTCAATAGTATTAGCACTTACTTCTTTTAAAAATGCCTTAAAACTCTTTGTTGGATCCAATTGATTTCTCAAGGCTACCGTACTGATATAATAACCGAGCTGATTTTCTAAATCAGGATGTGTCCTACCCGCCGTTCCGGTTCCGATAATGATATCTGTTTGTCCTGTATACTTGAACAATAATACATTCAGAAAACTCGTCAACACCATGAACAAACTCGTCTCTTCCTGAGCGGCTAAAGCCTTGATTTGGCGCAATAAGCTCGTGTCGAAATATTTGACCATCGCTTTCCCACTAAAATCCTGTACGGCCGGACGCAATTTATAGGTCGGAAAATCCAATACTGGTAGCGGGCTTTGTAATTTCTGATGCCAATATTCCTTGTGCTTATCGTACCCACCTGAGGCTAACTGCTGTACTTGCCAAGCAGCGTAATCCTTGTACTGAATTGCCAAACTCGGTAAATTCAGTTCCTGTTGTTTTGACCTCGCTTGATAGGTTTTTAATATTTCTTTTACAAGAATCGTATTCGACCAGCCATCGCAAATGATATGATGCATGGCGCAGAAGAAAATAAACTCGGTTTCACTCAACTGATAAATTCTCGACTTAAATAAATACGGTGCTGACAAATCAAATGGCGTATTTGCAACCACCTCGAGTTCTTGTAGAATTTCTGCTTCTGTAATTCCCTTTTCCTTACAATCGATCAAATCGACTACCTGATCTACTCTTACCTCTTTGTGAATCACTTGAACAGGCTCTCCTTGACGTTCTGTAAAAGTCGTACGCAATACTTCGTGTCGATTTACGATATGCGTTACTGCCTCACTAAAAGCTTCAACATTGAGTGCTCCCTCAATTTTATAAGTATTGTACGAATTGTAACCAGACACCTCTTCTACAAACCTGTCTAAAATCCACAGTCGCTTTTGGGCATTAGAAACAGGGTAATAAGGGGCTTCTGCCACTTTTGGGATAGCTTCAAAAATAATTTCTTCGGCAGTATCGATTAATGCGGATAAACCGGCAATTGTCGGGTTCGAGAAAATATCACTAATGGCAATGTCGGCCTCCAGCTCTTTTTGTATTTGTGAAACCATACTCACCACTTTCAGCGAGTGTCCACCGAGCTCGAAAAAGTTATCGTGTATACTCAGCTCATCAAGCCCCAACAACTGTATCCATATTTCCTTTATTTTTTGTTGAACAGGTGTGAGCTTTTCAGTAATATCACTCTTTTTCTCTTGAACATCTGCAGGGTCTGGTAAGTCTCTTTTTGCTATTTTACCATTAGGAGTAAGAGGCATTTCGTTTAAAAATACCCAGATTTTAGGTATCATATACTCCGGGATTCTCGCAGCTAGGAAGTTTTCTAAATCTTCCTTAGTTCCCTGTGCATTCAGGACTACATAGCCAACTAAATTCTTTACGCCAGCCCCGTCATCTTTTGCCAGTACACAGGCACTTTTTACTAAAGAAGCCTGTGTTAGGGTATTCTCTATTTCTCCGAGTTCGATGCGATGTCCGCGAATTTTCACTTGGTCATCAGCTCTTCCTACAAACTCCAAAGTTCCATCTGACAACCAACGCCCGAGGTCTCCTGTCTTGTACATCCTTCCTCTTCCTGAAAAGGGATTGGGTCCAAATTTTTCACGTGTTAAGGCATCTAAATTTAAATATCCTCGGCCTACACCGACACCTCCCACACAAATTTCTCCAATCACTCCTACTGGGCACAAGTTTTCTTGTGCATCCACCACGTAGATTTGCATGTTTGCCACAGGTTTCCCAATAGGGACTAAACCATCAGCTGGTCCTGTCCTCATGATATGTAAAGTCACGTCATCGGCTGCTTCTGCCGGACCGTAAGCATTCACTACTGGTATTTCTGGATATACAGAAAACCAGGTGTCTAATATATCTTTTGTCACTGCTTCTCCAGTGACCAAAAAGTACTCTAGTTGATCTAAGCGGTGTTCGGCCGCTGCGGCTAACAAGCTAGCGGTATAAGAAGGTACTAATTGCAGAACAGAAACGCCGTCATGGTGCAACGAGGCTCCAAAAGCATTCACATCCAACAGCTCTTTTTCATCGTAGATCGCCGTTCTACCTCCAGTAAGCAATGCACATAGCAATTGCCATACAGAAATATCAAAAGTAAACGGTGCTGTAAAAGCTATGACGCTGTGCTCGTCTAATTCCAAGGTATCGATCATCACTAATAGGTGATTCACCAATCCCTTTTGTTCTATCAAAGCTCCTTTCGGAGTTCCCGTACTCCCTGAGGTAAAAATAACATAGCCCAAACTGTCAGGATTGCTATCGGTAAGCACAGGCAGTTTACTCGCCGTCTCAATAGCTTCGTGCTTTGCTACGTCAATCACTGTAGCCTGCAACGTGTTTTTGGTAGCCAAAAGTGCTGTAGTTGCAGTATCGGAAAGTACCCATTTCGCTTCGGTATCTGTCAATATATGCTGCATTCTACTTTCGGGAAAGTCAGGCTTCATAGGAACGTAGGCCGCGCCTGCTTTCATAATCCCCACAACGGCGATAAGCAGGTCAAACGTACGTTCAGAACATACGGCCACAATTTCATCTTTCCCCACACCTTTTTGCTTCAGAAAATGAGCTACTTGATTTGAGCGCTCATCCAAATCTTTATAAGTCAAACTCGCTCCTTGGCAAAGTGCTGCAATGCTATACGGGCTTTTTGCAGCTTGTTCCGCAAATAAATCGACAAACGTCTTATCGAGCGGATAGTCAACCTCGGTAGCATTAAAATCGTATATTAATTCGATGCGTTCTTCTGGAGTCAATACCGAGACCCCTGCAATTTTCTGTTGCTGATTCTCGAGCAAGGTGTGCAGAAGAACTTCAAAATGACGCAACATCTTATTTACCGTAGCTTCGGTAAACAAATCTGTACTGTACTCCATATCTAAAAAGATCCCGTTCACCGTTTCCTTGGCGACCAAAATCAGATCAAACTGCGCTGTATCTTCTTCAAATTCGAAGGGTGTCAGCGTCGTGTTTTCCAGTGCTAGTTTTTTGTTTTCTGGGATATTATGTAAGTCAAACATTACTTGGAATACCTGAGTAATACTCAAATCACGAGCATCTCCTACTTTTTCTACCACCTTATCAAAAGGAGCTAGCTGATTCTCATAACTATCCAAGGTAGTTTCCTTAACTGTTTGTAAGAATTCTTTAAAGGTCTGTTCCGTAGCAACCTCACTGCGCAAGGCCAACGTATTTACGAAAAAGCCTATCAGGTGTTCCATTTCTGCCTGTAAACGATTGGCAATCGGCGTTCCTACACAAATATCTCCTTGACCACTGTACTTGTGCAACAATACTTTGAATGCTGCGAGCAGTGTCATAAACAAGGTAGTGCCTTCGGCTTGGCTAAACTCTGTGAGCTTTGCCGACAATTGTTGATCTAATTGATAATGACAATTAGCTCCACGTCTACTTCTCACCGTTGGACGTACAAAATCTGTCGGTAAATTCAACGGTGTTACTCCTTGCAGCTTATTTTCCCAATAGTTCAATTGCTCCGCTAATAACGAACCTGCTAACTCTTGGTGTTGCCAAACGGCATAATCGGCATATTGAATGGGTAATGCTGGTAAATTCAGCTGCTCACCACGAATCAACGTTGCGTAAATTTCTTGGAATTCATCAATAAACACAGGAATTGACCACCCGTCACTAGCTATGTGATGAAATACTAAGGCGATAATCGTTTCACCCTCACTGACAGGGAAAGCACAGGCTCTAAACATATAATCTTTTGCCAGATCAAAAGGTCGGTCCAAAAATGCGTCTATCGCTTCCTTTCGTTTCGACTCAGCGAATTGCTCAGAGAATTCTAATTTCCAATTTTCGGGACTAATACATTTTTGGTACCCCGTTCCTGCTTCCTCGTAAATTACCGTTCGCAACACCTCATGGCGGGCTACTATCTGTTTAAAAGCCTGCTCAGCGATACTTAGATCGAGTGTTCCCGTGATACGTAACCCCCCAGAAATATGATACTCTCTAGTTCCCTGCATTTGGTCTAAAAACCACATTCGTTGTTGACTAAACGACAGTGGAATATGACGCTGAGGATCTCTTTTTACTATAGCTGCGACTCCTGAAAATGCCTTATCCTCATCCAGTGCCTGAGCCAGTGAAGCAATGGTTGGGTTAACAAACAACTCTTTGATAGCAAGTTCTTTCTCCAGTTCTTTTCTAATACGTGAAACGACTCTCGTCGCCAATAAAGAATGACCTCCCAATTCAAAGAAATTGTCGTGGACCCCGATGTTTTCCACTTCCAATAATTCTGACCAAATACTGGCTAATTTTATTTCTAACTCCGTTACTGGTGCTACGAATTCACTTTGAGAAAGTGCTTCCGTTACCGGAGCTGGTAATTTCTTTTTATCTATTTTTCCGTTGACAGACAAAGGCATTGACTCCAAGGTCACCCATATCTTCGGAACCATATATTCTGGTAGTTTTGCAGCCAAAAACTCTTGTAACTCTTCTTTTGATACTGCTTCCGCTAACGTTGTATATCCTATTAAATAACGTGATCCGTGTTGATCTTTAGCTGTGGTAACAGCCCCTTGTTGTACCGCTGGGTGTTTGCCTAGTACATTTTCTATTTCTCCCAATTCAACGCGGTATCCACGAATTTTAACCTGTGAGTCCTTACGACCTACATAACCTACAGAACCATCGGGTAACCACCTGGCCAAATCACCTGACTTGTATAAGCGCTCTCCTTTTCTAAATGGATTGGTCACAAACTTCTCCTCAGTTAAATCGGTTCTGTTTAGGTAACCTTTTGACAATACGAGTCCACCCACACACAATTCTCCAACGACTCCCTTGGGCACCAATTCCATTTCTTCTGATACTATGTATACTTCCGTATTTGGCATCGGTTTCCCAATTGGGATTTCAGGTGCTTCTTCAGGCAGTGCATTCAACCTCTCGAACAACACAAAAACAGTGGTTTCAGTAGGACCGTATATATTATCGAGTTTTGCTTGGAGTTTCGACGCTTTAAACAAGGCCAATGCCTTTTCAGGGAACGTTTCTCCTCCGACTAATAAGTATCGAAGATCTGGTAATTGAATATCATTGGCCACCACGTATTCAATAAATACTGAAAAGTGAGATGGCACCATTAAAAGTTGTGTTACGCGGTGTTTTTGCAAGGCTGAAACAAATTGCCCAACTTCTTTTACCTGCTCATCAGCAATAAGCACACAAGTAGCTCCGCGTTTAATCCAACCAAATATTTCAGGAATTGTCATGTCAAAACCATAATTGGTTTTAAAGGCCATGGCATCTCCCTCAGATAACGGATGAGATAGGTCCATCGACTCTAAGAAACTCCAGAGTGATCCGTAGCGCATCATTGCTCCTTTAGGCTTTCCTGTTGTCCCTGAAGTGTATATTACATAAGCAATATCATCACTGTGTACCTCCATTTCAACCTTTGCCGAAGACTGTTCTTGTATTTCCGCATCAAGCTCGTTGATGACCATACAAGGAACCGTTGAACACGCTTGAAGTTTCGAATGTACTTCCGAATGCGTAACCACCAACTTTGCCGCAACATCGCTGATGATAAACGAAATTCTATCAACTGGATTTGTCGGGTCTATTGGCACATAGGCTGCACCGCTTTTCATGATCCCAAAAATTGCGACCATGGTCATTAGGGATCTCTCCATACAAATAGGCACTAAATCGCCTTTTTGTACGCCGTTTGCTTTTAAATATCTCGCTACTTGATTTGACTTTTGTTCTAAGCTAGCATAAGACATTTTACTCGTACCAAACACCAGTGCGATAGCTTCAGGTGTTTGTTGAGCTCTTTTACTGAGCAGGTCGAATACGGTTTGAGAACCCGGAACCGTAATTCTATCCGTATTAAAATCGAGGACCAATTCTCGCTTTTCATCCTTAGAAAGCATAGCTAAATGTCCGATAGATTCCGCAGGATTTTCAATTACGGATGCTAATAGTCTTCTGTAGTGCTCCGCGAACTGCTCTATGGTCGTTGCATGGAACAAGTTTTTGCGGTACTGAATTTCCAGTACCCATCCTTCCTCAGCATCTTCTTCTATAATTACATGTACATCTGACTGTACATGAGGTTGTTTCGGACGCAGTACTGACATGGTAAAATGCTCGTTAGTACTGTTGGCCAAAACAGGCATATTTTCTACTGAAAACAAGACTTTCAAAAACGGATTTCGATCCGAGTCAGCGACATCTCCCAAGCGTTCAATCACCTGTTCAAAGGGCGCCTCCTGATTTTTGTAGGCCGCCAGTGCTGTTTCTTTGACTTCTTCTAAAAAGGTCTCAAAAGAGAGGTTTCCTGTTAGTTGGTTTCTAATAGCAATAGTATTGACAAAGAAACCAATAAGGTTTTCAAATTCTTGATGTGTTCTTCCTGACATTGGAATCCCCACACAAATATCTTTTTGTGAAGTATAGCGATATAACAATACTTTAAATACCGCTAAGTAACTCATAAAAGGAGTACAACCAAATTCTGTTGATAACAGTGCTATGCTGGTTGTCAAATCACTGGAAAGAGGCATTCTCAATACCGCTCCTTCCGAACTGTACTCTTTAGGTCTTTTTTTATCTGTTGGCAGCAACAAGGGAGTTACTCCCTGCAATTGCTCTTCCCAATAGTTTAACTGATTTGCTAAATACGCTCCATTTAAATGAGCCTTTTGCCAAAGTGCATAATCCGTGTATTGTATAGGAAGGGCCGTTGCTGCGGTTTCTCCTTTGCTCAATGCCTCATACTCTTTTGTCAATTCCTCTACAAATACCGGAATTGACCAACCATCGCAGGCAATATGATGAAAAACCAAAGCCAAGAGGTATTCGTTTTCCTCTAGTTGCTGTATTCCTGCTCTAAACATATAATCTTTAGTCAGGTCAAATGGCCTATCAGCTAAGCTTGCTATGACCGTATCAGCATCTCCCTCGGATGAAAGCGTAGTTAATTCCCAAGCATCTGCTGCAATCACAGATTGGTAACCTACACCGTCCTTGTCTTGCATAACAGTGCGCAAAACTTGATGCTTTTCTACGATGTTCTTGAGAGCTTTTGCAAGCAATTCAGTTTGTACTGCTCCTTTTAACAGCAATCCTCCTGAAATGTGAAACGCTCTTGTTCCTTGTAATTGATCGATGAACCATACTCTTTGCTGACCGAATGACAAGGGTACTTCCGATGTTTTTCCGTGAGCTACAATCGCTTGTCCCGATCCTTCATTTGCATTCATGGCGAGCACACCAGCTAACAACTGAATTGTTGGATTGGTAAACACCGTTCTAATAGATAATTCCGTATTGAATTGCTTCCTCAAAACTCCGACTAATTTGGTAGCTGCCAAAGAATGTCCTCCGAGTTCAAAGAAATTATCGTTCTGTGTAATTCCTTCGACACCCAATACCTCTTCCCAAATACCAATCAAGGCTTGCTCCACAGGAGAAGCTGCCAACTGCTCAGTTACAGACACGGCATACTCTTGTAACGTTTGATACGCTATTGCCTTTGAAGTCGTCAAGGGCAACGCTGCCATCCACTCAAACTGAGTAGGCACCAAATTTTTAGCGATACTTTTTTTCAACCACGCCTTTAAGCCTGCTTTAGAGACACGCTTTTCGGGTTTTACGACTACGAAAGCAGTCAATTGCTGTGAATTGTGATGGAAAAGAACCGCTGCAGACTCGATAAAAGGATGTAAGGTCAAGTACGATTCTGTAATATCTGGTGTAATAACAGCTGTTTCCGTTATAATTTCACGGGTTGAACGATGCAATATTTCCACACCTCCAGAAGCCAAAAACCTCGCCTTATATCCAATAGCTCGGTACGCTGCGGAGTTGGCCTCGTGCAACGGTAAACTCAAGCAACTTGCTCCTATCCATAATTCACCAGGTACTCCAATTGGACTTGGACTTCCCTGCGCGTCTACTATTTTTAATCCTGATTTTCCAAAGGGTTTATTAAATACAACATCGCCAAATACCTCCTCTCTTCTCAACCAATCTGCTTCCATTACTGACAGTCCTGTCGTTTCCAATTGGAACGTACACTTAATACGGCTAACAGTTGAGAATTGGTCAAACAACCAAGTAATATGTGCCTTGTGTAAAGGAGTTGTTGATGAAATTACCAATGAATCTACTTGCAATGCCGTAGCTTTTGCAAATTCTGCGATTTCAGTACTTCCCAACATTGCGGTATGCATCTTTAAGGTAGTCCATGCCGCAGTCGTTACTTCCGCTGTATCCCCAATGCTTATGTTTGCATTCGTTGCCATGGCAGGCAACACAAACTCTAAAATATCATCAAAAGCCTCTTGTTCAAAAATTGCAATGGTATCTCCTTGCTTCCAATCATATGCTTGCACAACATGAGCGATGTGCTCTTCAGCAGTTGCGATATCGACTGAATAAAAAGTATCTCCTTCTTGTAAAGACAACAATACTCCCCCTCGAACATTCGCGTTTCGTTTTACTGCTAGCAAGTCATTTTCAAGCGTATCCTCGGTTTTGTCTGATAACAACAAATACGATTCACAGTATTCCGATAATTTTGCTCCTTCTCCCTGCTCGATAAACTCTCTGCGAGAAAGTACAGAGCCATTCGCAGCAATTACGGCTAAAACATTGGTTAATTGCGTGAGAAAACTCTCGTAGGCAACCACCACTTGCACTCCATTTAGATCCCCCAATTCTCGGCTTCTCTCTTCGATAGATTGCAACAGTGCTGCGTAACTTGTAAATGTGCTTTTATAGTAAATACCGATGGTTTCCGTTTCGAGATTTTTAAGAAATGGAAAGTTGTAGTTGGTTAATTTTTGGTCCATTGCGTTAAATTTGATGCGGCTAAATTTTTAATTAAAAGTTGTTCCAAGCTGATAAAAC
Organism: Tenacibaculum litopenaei; assembly: GCF_964514025.1. Taxonomy (NCBI): domain Bacteria; kingdom Pseudomonadati; phylum Bacteroidota; class Flavobacteriia; order Flavobacteriales; family Flavobacteriaceae; genus Tenacibaculum; species Tenacibaculum litopenaei. Next base: position 522,514 of record NZ_CAZEQT010000001.1, on the reverse strand, counting down.
AGCCGATTTTTGTGGATTTTGTAAGCTTATCTCTTTAACAATTTGAGTGCTATTGGTTACAGCCTCTTCCATGAGATTTTTAAAGTAGGCTGCCCATTCTTCAATAGTTTCTACATCAAACAAATCCGATTGATAATAGAAATCAATTGATAAGGTGTCTTTTATTTCTATGATACTTATACTCAGTTCATACTTCGCAAACGCTATTGGTGGAAAGTAAAACGCTGAGGTTGTTCCTGTAAAGTCCATATTACTCTTAACACTATTCATGTCTACTTCGGTAGTAATTTTTGGAAGTTTTACCTCCGAAGACTCAGAAACAAGAGTTTCAAATGAGCAATTCTGGAAGTTGACGGCTTTGGTTATCAAGTCTTTTAACTCGGCCATCACAGTTCTCAACGAAGCCTCAGTTGTAATTTGTATCCCGATAGGTAGCATTTTCACACACTGTCCCACCAGCTTTTTCTCTCCTTTTGCTAGTTGTCCAGAGGCAGGAATTCCGAGCACAAAAGTTGCTTGCCCCGACAGTTTGTGTAACAGTACGGCATATAGTGAAAAGACTACGTTAAACAATGTAGTACGTTCTGCCTTTGCCAATGCTTGCAACTGCTCAAGCAGCTCTTTTTCTATCGGTAAACTATACTTCCCTCCTTTTAAGGATTTGGAGATGGAAGCTCCTGTCTTCACTGGTAACTGCAGTGCTGAATAGCCTTTTTTCAGCTCTGTTTTCCAGAACTCTAATGCAGCATTATTCGTTGTACTTTCTCGTTGTAACCAACTGTTAAACGATCTTATTTTTGCCGCTGGAAGCCAACCTGGAATCTTTCCGTCAAGCAGAGCGGAATAGGCAGCTGCCAACTCGTTCCAGATAACCTCAATTGAGAATCCGTCTCCAACTAGGTGATGCGTGGTTAACAGGAGGTAATTGCTACCTTCATTTTCTCGCCAAACGCGGAGTCTTATAAAGGGTCCTTTTTCCAAATTAAAGACCGCGCTCCCTTTCTTTCCTAAATGGGTAAACACTGCTTCATCTGAAGTTTGTTCTGTTGTTTTATGGGTATCTTCTACTGTAAACTCAGCATGTACCTCTCCTGCAATATGGTAGCCTGCTTCATCAATTTTTACGGTGCGCAGTGCTTCGTGTCTATTTACTACCCATTGAAAAGCACTTTCCAAGGTTTCTAAAACTAGCGTTCCTTGGAGATGTACTATCTGATTTTCGTTAAATGAGCTCGAAGCTGCATCGCTACTAGCAGAAAGCGCGTAGAGTTGCTGTTGCTCTTCCGTAAATGGGAGTACCGTAGTTTTTGCTGTGAGTTTTTTGTTCGTTAAACTTCCCCAACCTGCGGCTAACAAATCGTCAGTAGCTTTGACAATTCCGTTGTATAACCACATTAGGTCAGCCTCGGTATGTGCGGTTGATAAGAAACAGTTTCGTCCTTCCCAAACATAAATTTTATTCGCTAATAAATGTTGGTAAAACAGCTCCCATCCACTTTTCAGTACAAAGCGGAACAACGATCCAAAACGCACGACTTTAATCGCTGCATTTTTCGTTTCAAAAAAGCGATTCAAGCGATCTACGAACCCTTGAGTTTTCGCATTCAGTTGTTCTTGTAACTGAGGGCCTTCGTTCTTTAAATGCGTCAATATAGCCAGTGATGCGCACATCGTTAAAGGATGCTGATTAAACGTTCCGGCAACGAAAGTGGTTGTTTTTTGCGGATACGATTGATCGCCGAATTCCCAATGGCCTCCGTCAACAGTATCCATAAACTCACTAGTTCCTGCTACCACACCGATAGGCATTCCTCCACCTACAACTTTTCCGTAGGTACACAAATCTGCTTTTACATCGAACCAAGCTTGTGCCCCACCAGGGTGTATTCTGAACCCTGTAATAACCTCATCTAGAATCATTGCTGTTCCTGAGTTTTTAGTCAAACGTCTTACTTCGTGTAAGAACTCGCTTGGTTGTATGTCTGGTCGTCGGCTCTGAACTGGCTCTATGAGCACAGCGGCCAATTCCGTTCCGTGTTTTTCAATAAACTGCAACGCCTCTTTACTTCCGTATTCGAGTACGATGGCATTGCTAATAAAATTATCCGTAATTCCAGGAGCTAAAGGAATCGGATTTTCGGTATCTAGCGGATTGTGCAATGCTAAAATACCGTCAAAAGTTCCGTGATACGACTCTTTGAACAATACGTATTTTGCACGTCCAGTTTTCGCTCTCGCCAATCGAAGTGCTACCATGACGGCTTCAGTTCCTGAGTTGTAAAATGCTGCGCGTTCATTCGCAGTCAGTTCACAAATCAAGGCAGCTACTTTTCCTGCGGTTTCGTTCATCGGTCCAACGGGGTATCCAAAACGCAATTCTTCTGTCAAAGCCTCTTGAATAAAACTCGGATTGTACCCTAGTAGGTTTACTCCAAATCCCATTGTTAAATCGACATATTCGTTGTCGTCCAAGTCTACAATTTTTGCTCCTTGTGCACTCTTGGCAATAATTTGATAGGTAATTTCTTTTGTCTCAGGCTTAAAACCAGCAACATTTCTATTATTTGCAAGTTCTTTCCTATAAGCCTGTGTGCTAGCTTTAGACGTTTTTGTTTGGGTAGCAATCGCAGTTACCAAACTTTTTAAATGCGCCTCTTGTTCAGGAGTCATACTTTTAGAAGACTCCTTTTGTATTTCTTTGAAAGGAACGAAGTAATCTATTTCCTTCAGTTGTTTGTTTACCTGCTTATCAGCAATTGTTGTTTTGGTTACGGATACTTTTGCTCGTCCGTGTTCTACAGTAAATTTGGTTAATTTATCTAGGTTGTTTACTACCTCGTAAAACATTCCCATTTCCAATTTTACACCGTATTGCTTTTGTATGGTTTGAATGAATTGTAAAATGACGATCGAGTCAATTCCTAAATCGAAGAAATCTTCTTCCGCCATTGCAGCATCAAATACAATCCCAGTATCCACCTCTATCATTTTCCCCAATTGGGCAAACACCTGGTCATAAGTCAATTCCTTTGCTACTTCCTCAATTTCTTCCTTTGGCTCATTTGCGATTACATCAGTAGTCACCGTGCTAAACACCGGCCAACAGGTAGTTTTTTTAAGGGGATATTTCGGTAAATCCACCGCTTCAAATACCTGATCCTTGTAATGGTCATTCCAAGAAATTACCGTTCCTTTTCTAAACTCTTCGGCCAATTCACCCAAAGAGCACGTTGTTGCTTCTCCTTGAAGTTTAAAACTATAACTCGCCTTTTGTATTCCTTCCGAAGCTTTTAAGGCAGCTACCAGCTCCTCCGTAGTTGCTACAACTGCTGCAAAGCGCCAAGCATACATTCCTCGCTTCGTATTCGATGCATAACAATACGCAGACAAATTCAAACTATCATCAGTGGTTAACTGCTCTATACTTGCAGCCATTAACGCGCGTAAAGCCTCTTCACTGTGGGCACTCAAAGTAAAAACAGCCTCCGTTGTACCTTGTTTTTCGGTCACTTCGGGACTTGAATATTCTTCTAAAATAACATGCGCATTGGTTCCGCTTATACCAAAAGAACTCACTCCACATCGTCTAGGGTGGGTCGTTTTATTCCATGCTAGTTTTTCTGTATTCACAAAAAATGGCGACTTTTCAAAGTCGATGCTTTCATTAGCCTCCTCATGGTGCAAACTCCCAGGTATTTCTTTGTATTGTAGGGCCAATACACATTTAATAAATCCTGCCACTCCTGCTGCTTCAAACAGATGACCTATATTACTTTTCACTGCACCGAGGGCAATTGACTTTTGCGTATACGTTTCACCTATTGCTTCACAAAGCGCTTGAAATTCGATAGGATCACCTAGGGCGGTTCCGGTTCCATGGGTTTCAACAAACCCTAAACTATTCAAGGCTACCCCCGCTCTTTGTGCTGCCTCTTTAATTACGGCTGTCTGCGCTTTCGGGTTGGGTGCTACCACTCCAGAAGAGGTCCCGTCTTGGTTTACTGCCGAGCCTTTTACAACCGCATAAATTCGATCGTTATCGGCAATGGCTCGGTCCAATTTCTTCAATACAACGGCCGCTACACCTTCTCCAATTCCTGCCCCATCAGAATCTTTTGCAAAGGGCTTGGTTTTTCCAGTTGGCGACTCAAATCCTACTTTGTATTTCTCTAATTCTGGTGAAATATACACTTTAGCTCCCCCTGCTATAGCTACTTCACAATCACCGTTAAACAGGGCATTTGCCGCCTGATGTATGGCTACCAATGACGAAGAACAAGCGGTATCTAAAGTAATGGCAGGTCCTTTTAAATCCATAAAATAAGACACTCTACTCGAAGCTATCGAACTGGTATTTCCCATTAATGACGCTGGGTTAATTGAACTGTCCGATTTTTCAACTATGTTTAAATATTGTGAATAGGCCAAATCACCTGAAGCTCCAAAAAACACCCCTACCTTGTCGTTATCCGGATGCAGACATCCAGCGTCTTCAAGAGCCCTCCACGAAGTTTGTAAATACAAACGTTGCAACGGGTTCATAGTCGTTGCTATCGACTTTGAAAACTTAAAAAACTCATGGTCAAAATGGTCAATACGCTCTAAAAAAGCGCCTTCACCAAAATCCTTATCAGAAGGACGAATACCGGCATTCTTATAAAATGGCGCCAGTTGTTCCTTACGACTTTCGGGAAACGCTGCTATCAAATCTTCTCCGTTTTTTAACAGTTCCCAATAGCCTTCCAACGTATCGGTTTTAGGAAGGTCTACCGCCATTCCAACAACGGCAATATCACCAGTATTTTTAACTGACTGTAAAGCATTTAACTCCGACTTATATTTTTCAATTTTGAACAAGGCTTTCTTCAACGGGCTTAAATTATTAAACCGTTCTTCAGGTGAATTCATCATGTCAATAGGTATTTTAAATGGTTAGTTATGGAAAAACCGACCTAAGAAATTTTCGTAACGTATCCTTAATCGTTTAGTAATTTTAAAACTTCTTCATCGGTCATGGCCTCTACACTGGCCAGTAAATCGGCATCGGTCATCGGTTTAGATTCAACCGTTTGAGTTACCGTAATGGAAGGGTACAATTGCTCTTCTACATAAGATGCCAATTGTGTAATTGTCGGGTGTTTGTATACTACTGTCGGTACTGAAGGCACCCCTAATCTTTTCGTTAGTAATTGATTTAATTGAATGGCGTGCATAGATTTAAAGCCCTGATCGCTCAACGGAGTTTCCAAAGCCAAATCGTCTGGTGCCAACTGCAGTAAACTCGCGCATTTCTCTTGCAACCAATTCATAATTTTCGCCCAGCGTTCTCTGGAGTTTGCTATGGATTTCCACGCTTCAGTAGTGCTTGTGATCAATGCTTGTTGCACGTCGCTTAGCACAGTATCAAATTCGCGATTCACATATTTTTTCAACAAAAAACTGTGCTGCACTTTTCCGCTGGTCGTTTTGGGAATTTCCCTTACTGGAATTACTTCATCCGGAATCATTCCTATGGCTTCTGAGAGTCTGTTTTGCACAGCTACTAGGAGTGGTATAAAGTGCTCTGGCTTCTTTTTAAACAAAACAAAGACCAATAGCTTTTCGCGTTCTTCAGCATTTCCTGGTATCCCACAAACCGCAACTTTTCCTAAGCTTATATCTGCAGTTCCCAATAAATACGATTCTATATCGTGCGCGTAGTAGTTTTGTCCTTGTAAGATCATCATGTTCTTTACACGACCTGTAATGACCACCGTATTGTTTTTCAGTAAAAAACCGAGATCTCCTGTCCTCAACCAACCGTCTTTTACAAAAGCATTGGCTGTAGCGGTTGGATTTTGATAATATCCTTGAGTCACGTTCATTCCTTTGATATCAATATACCCCAAGGTTTCGCGCGGAAGCTCATTCCCAGCCTCATCGTGAATCGCTACTTCGCAACTTAACAAAGAAGGTCCAATCCCCACAAAACTCAGTGTTTTTCCTTCTTCACTTTCTTCTTTAAATACCACCTGGTCACCAACATCTGTACTGGCTCTGTCTATGATATATTCGCGTACTGAAGTACGATTGTCTCCCATACTTACTCCTACTGAAGCTTCTGCAAGTCCGTAAGACGGAACGATACAGGTCTTTAGCAATTGATGTTTCCCCAAGGTCGTTGTAAACTCGTCACAGAGACTTGCGGATATGGGCTCTGCTCCATTAAAAATAGACTTGACACTGGAGAGGTCCCAGTCGATCTCTTTGTTAGCACGATAATATGCCTGTAAAAAATACTGGTATCCAAAATTGGGAGCGCACAATTTGCTGGCGCGATGTTCATGGGTTTTTTCCATCCACAACAAAGGACGGCGGATAAATAGGTACGTAGGCATCATCACATGCGTGCAGCCTGCCACGACACTGGTTAAATGAAAGGCGATCATTCCCATATCGTGAGTCAAGGGAATCCAACAGAAATAAACATCATCGCGGTCGATGTCCATACTTACTGTCAAATCGTATCCGTTGTAAATTAAATTTTCATGGGTGAGCATCACGCCTTTAGGGTCGCCGGTTGACCCTGAAGAAAACTGGATAAATGCGAGGTCTTGAGGTGCGGCTTCTACAATGTCTCCATCGAATTCGCTCTCAAATAAAGCGCCTGAATCGATCCACATATCCTGCATGGTGGCTACCGAAGTAAGTTCTGTCTGTTCTCCAAATTCGATAAGGCGATCTAAATTCGTAGTATCGCAAAACACAAAAGGGTTTACCAAGGTATCTACCACCTTAAAAAATTTGTGTTTGTGCTCATTTTTACCTCCAATAGCTAGAGGAACAGGCACAAATCCACCGAGCAAACAGGCCCAAAAACAACGGAGGAATTTAAAATTATCATCTTCGTAAATGATTACTTCACTTCCTTTTTTTAGTTCGTATTTAGACTGTAAGACGTATAAAAACTTTTTACACTGATCAAAGAAATCAGCGTATGAGACAAACATCTCTTCGGTACTTCCTTTTATAAATCGAATTCCATTGGTTGAATCCGAGGCGCGCGCGCCCATTAGTTCGTTTAAACTTCGGTAGTTATAAAGTGTATTCATAACTGTTCAATTATTAAAAAATTAAAAGAAAAAAAAGAGGAAAAATACGCTGAGAGCGCTAGGCCATATTGGCTAAATCTGCAATATAAGCTGCAGGTACAGTGGCGATAATATTTTGCTGAAGAGAATCGATGCGAACAACAACTTTACTCACGTTATTCACCTTGATAACTTCACATTCCAACCCTTGAAGCGGTCCGTAAGTCAATCGTTTAAAATCCCCCACACATGGCAAACCGGTATCGGTTTCAATGTCCATAATATTCTGATCTTCCACCAAAAACTTGATATTGTTAATCTCCCTATCAGTGACTCTTGCATACTGCCTTCCAAAACGTATAAAAGAGCAAGCTCCATCAACCGCTAAGGCTTTGTGAAACTCGGTAGGCGAGTTTAAATTTACAAACACATATGAAGGCAATAAAGGCTTCATAATCATTTTTTTCCTATCACTCCATTGTCGAAGAGTTCTAGTCAATGGAACAAACGATTCAAGACTACTCTCTTTAAGAGATTCATCGACTCGTTTCTCCCAACGGGACTTGACATACATAACATGCCATCCGCTAGCGTAATTCATAGTCTAGTAAGTTTTAAGGTTTGATTAAGAATGGATACGGCTTCGCCTCTCCCAATTACATGGGCTGAATTTCTTATCTTAATTTGATGGAATGCAATATCCCTTATAAGAATAGTTATTTTTTGTAGTAGGTGGTAAGGGTAAAATAACTATCATTTATTCACAGGTACAAGTATAGTAATTTTTTAGCTTATAAACCTACTTTAAGATTAAAAAACTGTAAATCTCCAATCACTAAGTTGTTAATTTACAGTTACTAAAACTTAACCAAACCAAACAAACAACTGAAAAACAACCACTTAGACCCCGATGGTTTATCCTTAAAAAAAGGAGTTTTTTTTCCAAATCTTCATTTATTTTACCCCAAACTGACAATTTCACAATCCACTTCCAAAGCCTTTATTTAAAAAAGAACACAAAAAAACCTCGATTAAAAAACCGAGGCTGTATATAATTCTGTTTTAATTTAAACTCAAAACGTTATTCTTTTTCTAATTTCTTTACACGTTGCTCTAATTTACTTAGCAAGAGTAGTAACTTTTTATTAGTTTCTTCAGCAACCTTTAAAGTAGTCTGTTGTTCTTTTAATTGTCGCTCCTGTTGCAAGGTATACAAGGTTAATTCTTCTATTTTCTGGAGGAGTTTCTTATTCATTTCTCCCAATTCAATCCCTTGAGCTATCTCAACTTCTTTTGCGCTTGGTATATTGATTAAGTGGCCTTTTTCACGGATATGTGCTTCAACTTCCGCAAGTGTAGGTAAGTCGTAATTTTCCTCAAAAACAAAATCGGGCCATTTACCATACAATGCTACCTTTACTTCCTCTGCAGCTATTTTACCCTTAACTCCTAATTTATATCCATGAGTATCTTTCGTTCCAATTCCTACGTTTCCGTTAGCATCAATTAGCATACGTTCTGCTCCGTTCGTTGAAAGTCCCAAAAACCCACCATTTGAACTCCCTCCTCTATAAAAGGAAATAAATCCATTGCGTTCATCCGCATCGTACTTCATTCCAAATCTAAAAGCTTCATCATTAGTGTTTGTAGTTCCTAAAGTTTTAGCATACAAATTAAACTTAAACTCATTGGCTGTAGCTAAAATAGCACCGTAACTATTATTCCCATTAACCACGTGTAATTTTGCACCTGGTGTAGTACTTCCTATACCTACATTACCCGTAGCATCCATAAAAAATTTCGCGTACTTCTTTTGACCAACTGCATCTGTTTGTTCCGATGCCGGTGCTACTCCAATCATAAAAGCATTCGCGTGATCAGTATAGGCATTTCCCATAAACCATTTATTGGTTTGACCAATACTAAAAATACCTGTCCCACGATAATTATTATGCGAATTCAAGTAGATTTTTGAGGCCATAAAATCCGTTCCGTTATTCGCTCCAACTTCGAGCAAACTATTTCCGTTGATAAAGAATTCTCTCCAGGTTTCCCAACTGGCATGATTCTCAGCAGATCGGCGAATATAATACCCACCTCCATTGAAGTTCATTTGAAAAACGCGCCCACCCGTAGTATCTCCCCAAGGTGCAAAAGTTAATAAACTACTATAGTACCCATTTCCTGGAGATTCAATAGAAATTCTTCTTTTAAATTCAAAACGCATCTCTCCTTTATAAAAAGAAGGTAATGAATTCGTTTCTCTCGCATTTTGTTGGGCATTCAACTTATCTGCAGATTGCGCATGAACTGCCATTCCAAGGCCCAAGACAGCCAACGCAGTTGTCCCTAATTTTCTTTTCATCATTTTTTTGTTCTCAGTTTTCATATATAGTTTAATTTAAAGTCACCAAAAAGGTGGAACTCTTATCACTTTTGTTACCCGCCTTATCGTAGGCTTGAACGTACCAGTAATAAGTTCCTTTGGTTAGGTTTTCTTTTTTATAGCTTTTGTTTATCCCAATATCTTTGAATTTGAGTTGTGTTAAATTGACATCTCCGTATACAAAGACACTGTCGAGTTCTTGAGTCCCGGGCACGTCGGTTCTCGTCCAAGTAAAATCAATCGTCGTTTGCGTTTGCACCGCATTGTTTGCTGGTAAGGTATTTTGAGGATTTGATGGCTTTTTCGTATCCACCTCAAGCTTTCTCTGAGCGTATTTTCCATTTTGACTAGCGCTTTGCGGACGCACCTGCCAAGAGAATTTGCCTTCGTTAAAACTATGCGTGTAGTTTAACACTTTCAACACTTTATCAAAAACGATAGTCCCGTTCATATCCGGTTGACCAATTTGCAAGCGGTATTCTGAAGCACCGCTAACTGCAGTCCATTGCATTTTCTGCGCTGCCGTGTTTACAACTGCATTCTCTAGCGGCGAAATCAACGTAGTTTCAGCATTAGAAAGATCTGTACTCGTCAAGGTAAATTTTCGGGTGGCATAATTAGTAGCATATTCACTATTTAGTCCTCGTACTCGCCATTCATAAGCTCCTGTTGCCAATTTTGTACTAAACGTACTTTTAGTAATAGTGGTATCTAGCACCACCTGTTGTGCGTTTGCAAATCCAGGGCGTGCCACTTGCAGTTGGTATCGTTCAGCTCCTTCTACCGATTCCCATAAAAAATTTACAGTAGTTTCTTGCACCGTGGCATTGTTTGCTGGTGCTGTCAAATTGATAACTTTGGTCGAAATATCATCGACAAAAATGGCTTCGCAGCCCATTAACAATCCTACCAATAACAGTATTATTAATCGTTTCATATCGTAAAAAAATCGTGTTCGTTAATTCGTAGTATTCTTAAAAACTCAAGTACTCTTGAATTCTTCGCTCTTCCAGTTTTTTAGGATCTCTCAACATTTTCTGAGAGCAACGCTCCCCATCACCTACCAAAGCACCTAATCGCACTTGTTTTTCTTCAGAAATATCCCAACAAAAGGAAGCCATTTTGTACCCAAAAGCGAAACTATTGTCCAAAGAGAGCGTTCCTATTTGTCGCTCCTTCTTATATAACAAAACTATGTTCTTATTGCGCTTATTAGAAGTCAAATACAAGGCATCGGCAGCTTTTAACTGCGTTTTCATTTCAGCAGTTAACACCATGCGAACTCCTGTAATAATCTTAGTATTAGGACGGTTTTTTATATAAGTTCTCGACGTCCTATTAACATCTTTATTGAGTTGCGAAAGCAATAGTACCTTATCCATAATCTCCAAGACGACAAACTTCGGTTTATTTTCCAAGCTATCGACGTACTTTACTACAGGGGCTGGCTGCCCTGAACTCATGTTAGTATATTCCTTAAATAAGTCCTCAGTAAAGTTGTGTACGCTATAGTTTAAGGCTACGGGCTTTTTTAATACCGGTATGCCTACAGTCTCAAAATCCGTCTTTCGAAACGATCTTTCCTTTGTACCCAACACAGCTAGTGAAACCTTTGTACTCGTCGCTTCAAAGGCATCTTTTTTAGGCAATACACTACAAGAAGTTATGAGTGCGATCAATGGCAGAAAGCACAGCAATTTTCTATAATTCATTATCAATTTATTAGCAATATAGTAGGGACAAAAGTACACTTTTTCGCATAGTTTTGAAAATCAGGTTCGTTAATCTTTACCCAGCGCTATTAACAACTTGCCACAGCCCGCCAGTAGTAGTAAAAACCAAGGAGTTCCGTGCAATACTAAATCGAACCAATCCATGAGCTTCATCCCCGATTCCGAGGAAAAGGCATTGCCTCCTAACAACCAACGTATTTTACCAACTATATGCGGTGATTGAAACGGTGCTAATCCTAGGGTCAAACAAGCCCCTAAAATATACAACCAGTAGTTACTGAGCTTTTTCATAAAACTAAATAAACCAATTCCACACTACTCCAAAACGAATGACAAAATCGCGATAAGGATGATTTGGAGCCGACAAATAATTTTTCTTCAAAAAGAAAGAACTGATATTATCCGCCTTAAAATAAATACGCGTTCTCCTTACCCTACCATTAAAGAATAAATCTACGGTCGGATACCCTATATCCGTAGTATTTTGCAGAGTAAATTCACCTAATAAAGGATTGTAGGCATTGGCTTTATAGGCTGAAAAATATTTCAGTGTGGCACCTATTTGTACATATAAAGGCTTTCCTTTAAACCAATGGTCGCTGTAATAGAGAGTATTTCTAGTCACAAACTCAGGAACTCTCAAAACACTAGCTCCACTTGCCACCTTTTGATACATTACGGTATTATCGAGTCCGAGCTTCCACCATTTAAATTCTTTGGAAGCTTTTAATTTCAAGTAATTGACATTCCCTGAAAATTGTTGTGGTAGTCCGTTCTCATCAAAATAAGTATACTTATCAATATTGGTCAAATCCAATGAGACATTTCCCCATTTACTAGTAAAATCTCCTCCGAGTACGCGGGTACCCACCGAGGTAAAGTTTTTCTCCCAGTTGTATTTTTGATAGCTACTTTGATGAAACAAAAAGTTGAAGTTTGGCTGACGGTCACTAATTTTTAATCGGGCTTTAACGGTAAAAACGCTATCTTTTTTATAGTAAGCCTCTGCCTCTAGAGAATTCCCTGCCAAGCGACCACTTCCCGGACTTAATAAACCACTCGCATTGACGTAAAAATTACCTACTTTACCTCTCCAGTCGGCCCCAAAAGACAGTGCCTTTCCTTTGATTCTATTGTTCTGCATAGGCACCGTATTATTCTGTAAATTCTCATACCCGTAATCATAGGTAGTATACATGGTCTTGATACGGAACCTACCGAGTACATACCTCGAATTAAAATCGACAAACAATGCATTATTATACATTAAAAACGTCGTTTTATTGGCGATGGTTCCCAGCATTCTATTGGTATCAAAAATATCAGATGCTGTGGTTTGTTTAAATTCAAAATACTTAGAATCACGTGTAAACTCGTGTCCTACTTTCAAATTTGAAAAATTACTAGTATTGGTCGTATCCTTGGTTTGTAAAAGTCGATAGCTTTGTTCAAAATACAAGCGTTTTCCTTCCAATATACTTTCTGCGTCGTTAAAATTAACGTCCAATCGCCCTCGATTCCCACTAAAATTTGGATTGTCTGTAAGGAAATTAGTAAGCGATTCAGCGGTTAACCCACCGTTTTCTTGATTTGTAAAATCCTGATTCACCGCATGCCCACGTACAGCGTATTGCCCTTTCGGGCTTTCGTAATGAAAGGTCAATCTAAAATTACCGGTGCTCGCCAAGGAACGCCTGTAGGCTCCCAAAGAACGCAATCCTCTATAGGCTATTCCGATATTAAATCGCTTTGAAAAATTGGTCGTAAACAAGGCGTCCAACACCTGCCCCTGTTCCAGTCCCGTTCGATACATAATTTCTGTGGTCGGGGTGGGTACCTGGTAGTACTTTACATCTTCTACCTCTAAGTAATTGAACTGTTTGGCTCGAAATCCGATATCTGGAAACAGGCTTTGACGAGAAAAATCGTATCCTAAATTATTAAATGTCTGCCCTTGGTTATGAAAGGCCAACAATTCAAAATTGTCTTTGCGTAAAAAATTGAACTTATAATACTTTTGAATGGTCAAAGTGGTATCGACGATCGTGGTATCGTTGCGGTGCGAAATTATTTTATAATCGGTGTACTTCGTTTTCCCGGTAAGTTTCACCTTAATTTCTCCATTATTCAATGAATCGATACGCTGATCTGTTCCAAGTGTTCTATCTGTTCTAGGGGAACCTCCTCCTCCATCAATGGTTCTCAACTGCGCAAAGGACTGCCATCCAAACAAACAGCACGCAAGTAACAATAGGTAATTCTTCATAGAAGCAAAAGTAAAATAATAAAACGAAAAAAAATGGTAATATTATCTTTGAAAACTGTTAATTTGTAGCATGTTGAAACTTCGTTATACAGATTATATTCACGAGGCAGGAACCGATGAAGCCGGCAGAGGATGCTTGGCAGGCCCCGTGGTAGCTGCCGCAGTTATTTTACCTCCTAATTTCAAGCATGAATTCCTCACAGACTCCAAGCAATTATCAGAAAAGAAAAGGGCTGCACTACGTCCGTATATCGAAGAGCAGGCCGTAGCCTATGGAGTGGCCTTTATCCACGAGAAAGAAGTTGATGAGCTGAATGTACTTCAGGCGTCAATAACGGGTATGCACAGGGCACTTGCTAAACTTCAAACCCCACCTGAATTTATTGCCGTCGACGGAAACAAATTCAAGCCCTATCACGATGTTCCTTACGAAACCTTAATCAAAGGGGACGGTCGTTTTTTAAACATCGCAGCCGCCTCTATACTCGCAAAAACGTATAGGGATGAATTTATGGAAAAAATTCACGAAGAATTTCCGGCGTACAATTGGCAAAAAAACAAAGGGTATCCAACCAAAGAACACCGCAATGCTATACGGGAATTTGGTCCGACCCCTTATCATAGAAAGTCTTTTAAATTACTCCCTGACCAGTTAAAATTATCCTTGTAGGCATTTATTTTGTCTTGGTCCCAGCACCCACAAAATGATCGGACTTACGCTTAAACAACACATTAAAGGTGGTTAAACTACCGTAAATACGGGTGATGTATTGCTGTAGATCTATTTTGTCCTGATCGGCAAGAGTTTTGCTTGCATTGATTTTTTGTTCCATGACACGAATTCTATCGCGAACCATCACTATTTTGTGAAAGAAAGTATCAATGGGTAATTCCTTCGCTGCCAATCCGGGGTCGGCAGGTTCTAAAATTAACTTCCCGCCTTTGTATTTATCTGCTATCGGAACAATCTCACTAATATCACTCCACTGTTTTAAAAGGGATTTCAAGGTCGTTTCTACTTCGTAAAAACTCACGGTATCTACTTCTTGATTCACTGCTTCGATAACTTCAAAGTCTTCATCTAAAGCAATGGTTTCAATTCCTTTTTTTTGAAAAGTTACCCAATAGTGCTTACTATCTACATTGGTCACTACTCCAAAGCCCATTTCAGGGTGATTAATTCTCGATCCTATTCCTAATAATTTCATAATTCATTATTTTTAACGATACTAAAATACTTATTTTTGTCTTCCAATTTTTTACAAAATGATTAAAAGAACACGAGTTGAAATAAGTAAGTGTATCATCCATAAGGTCGCAAATAAATACAATAGCGGACAAAATGCCTTATCGGAAAGCTTGGTGCGCTTTGATGAGGAGAGTTACGAATTACTAGTACCATTTTTATTAAAGCCTTTTGGCTCTGTTACTCAAAGTTACCGCTTTAGTCACCACGCAGATGTGCGTTTAAATGAGCTCAACAAATACAGCTCAGATATATTTGAAGACGAAGAAACATTTATTGAGCATTCAAAAAATATCGTAAACCACCTCTACGAACAGTCTAATTCGGCCAATATCAAAACGGGGGATGTCATTGTAGCCTATTTTGAAGGAATTGAATACAAAGATGTACTAACCGAAGCCGTTGGTGTTTTCAAAATTGAAAGTAAAGTGGACTTTTTCCAAACCTATTTGGATGAAGATAGCTTTGACGTGGTAGTTCAGAAGGGAATCTCCACAAAGAAGCTCGACAAGGGCTGTTTGATTTTAAACTCGTCAGATACGGAAGGAACGGTAGTACTATCTGTTGATAACAACAACTACGATGCCCAGTATTGGATTAAGAACTTTTTAAGTGTTAAATACGCTGACGACAGAAACTTACACACTCAAAATTACCTAGAACTTTGTAAAGAATTTTCCGAAGAGATTATCAAACCTGAATTTGGAAAGCAAGAACAAAGTACTTTTTTAGCCAATACTGTCGATTACTTTAAAGAACATGAAAGTGTGGATTACCACGATTTTAAAGACGATGTTTTTGTAGAAGACAAACACAAAGACCTTTTTGAAGACTACAAAAAACACTTTGAAAAACTCAACGACGTCTTGATCCGTAATAACTTCGACGTATCGGACGCTGTATTAAAAAAAGAGAAAAGTAAACTAAAAACAGAGATCAAGCTCGATACCAATATCCAAATAAAAATTGATGTCGATGCTCCAGATGCTCCATCGGAATACCTAGAACAGGGGTATGACGAAGAAAAGAAGATGAAATACTACAAAGTATTTTACAATACAGAAAAATAATAAAAAAGCGCTGGAGTTACCTTCAGCGCTTTTTTTATTATCGTTTATTCTTTGTCAGACATTTTCTTGACGTATTCCGTAACGATTACAATTTGCGTCCCTCCTACTTTACCTTCAATATAACGGGGATTCTCAGGATCCAGGCTAATGCGTCGCACGGCTGTCCCTTGCTTGGCTACCATACTAGAACCTTTTACCTTCAAGTCTTTAATCAGCACAACGTTATCACCCGCTGACAACACAACTCCGTTAACATCTCTATGGATTACCTTCTCGCTTTCGTCCAAATGATCTCCCGATGCCTTGGCAAACTGTAACTCTTCATCATCCAAATACATCATAGCCAGCAAATCTTGCGGCCAACCTTGATCTCTGAGACGTTGTAACATTCTCCACACCAACACTTTTACAGCTCGGAATTCACTCCACATACTATCGTTTAAACAACGCCAGTGATTTGCATCCAAAAGAGCTTCCTCAGTGATTTGCGATTTACAATTTGCACATATCAATACGGTTCCGTCAACCCCACCTGTGGAAACAGGAGGCACTTCATAGGTTGTTAAGTCCTCTGTTGCACTGCATAATTCGCACTGATTTCCACTGCGTTCTCGTAATTCTTCTACTAAGCTCATTTATGATTATTTTAAGAGACAAAAGTACATTATTAATTGATTTTCCCTATCTTTATTGTATGATATTACAAACAGAAAGACTCCTTATTAAAGAAGTTTCTCTAAATCACGCCCCTTTTTATTTTGAGCTTTTTTCAGACCCCGATTTTATCAAAAACATCAACGATAAAAACTTAAAATCCGTCGAGGAAACCGAAGTGTTTTTAGAGAACACCATGATTCCCAACCTCTGTAAAAACGGTTTGGGATTTTTCACCGTATTCGAAAAATCGACCCATACCCCTATTGGTGTCGCCAGTTTACTAAAACGCGATCAGTTAGATGCACTGGATGTAGGCTATGCTTTTTTACCAAAGGGAAGAGGTAAAGGCTATGCCACAGAAGCCACCAGAGCAGTGATGGATTACGCGCATACAAGCTTGCAACAATCCAAAATCATCGCTTTTACCATGCCTAAAAATGAAGCTTCGAAAAAAGTTTTACGAAATCTGGGCTTTACCTATGTCGGTGTAAAACGCGTGTATGAAAATACCGAAGATTGTTTGTTTGAGTACGAATTTTAATAATTTTCGCCCTATTTAGCCCGTTAAATGAGCTGAATACTTGTTTTTTTGTAAAATCCGATTTTTAGAGTTCGTGCTTTTTTGTTAAATTTGTCGTAGAAAGATTATACTTTAACAAAAAAATTAAGTCCGACCAAATGAAAATTAATTTAAGTAAGCAGAGAACTACTCGCTATAGTAAAAAAAAGCGTGAGAAGTTCTTGATCCTTCCTTTAGTACACAAAGGATCGATTTATTGGCTAGAAAACGTGCTAATCAAAAAGAACTTTAATGGAATCAATTACCAGATAACTGATGTAATTCGATTGTAGTAACCGATTCCAAAATTTTTCCCCTTTCGTTACGTAGTCCAAGAGAAGTCACTTCACTTTTATCTACATAAAGTCTCCCTTTTCCCCTTATTTTATTCTTCCAAATACAAAGAAATCAATCCTTCAGGAGTGGTTACTTCAATGGTTTTATCCTCTCTATTCACTGACTCAATAAAATCGTCAATCATTGGAATAAAAATTTCTTTACCATCTCGATCAATTTCGAAAAGAGGTTGAGCCGAAGTATCATTGATGTTTACAATAGTACCAACCGCACCGTAAGCACTGTCAATAACTGTAAAACCAATAACCTCGTGATAATAAAACTGTTTCCCAGTTAGTTTGGGTAACAAATCAATTGGCAAATAAATTCCAGCACGTAAAATGGCCTCTGCATCAGCTTCGGTATCTACATCCTCGAATTTCACGCGTAACATAGTTCCTTTACTCAGTGAAGATTTTTCAATAAAAAACGGAACCAAATTATTGCCTAAATCGACAAAAACTGATTCCATTTTTCCGTAAAGATGGGGTTCATCAGTATCTAATTTGATAATGACTTCCCCCTTAAAACTATGTTTTTTCACGATTTTGCCAAGATAAAAGCAATCTTCTTTCTGCATCATCGTTCACTAGTTTTTATTCTTCGCTATCCGCACCGTTTTCAGTTGCAACTTCCTCGCTGTCTTCAACAACAGGAGCCTTTGCAGCAATACGAGCTTCGTTTACAGCTTTTTCAGCTTCTAAAGCTTTCGCTTTAGCTTCTTCTTTAGCTTTTGCTAAACCTTCAGCTTTACCAGTAACCTTTCCAGCTTTTTCTTCTAACCAAGCGTTGAATTTAGCTTCTGCTTGCTCTTCAGTTAAAGCTCCTTTTCTTACTCCTCCAGCTAAGTGATTCTTCAACAAAGCTCCTTTGTAAGATAAGATTGCTCTAGCAGTGTCTGTTGGCTGAGCTCCATTTTGTAACCACTGTACAGCGCTATCAATGTTTAAGTCGATGGTTGCAGGGTTCGTGTTTGGATTGTACGTTCCGATTTTCTCTAAGAAACGTCCATCTCTTTTAGCTCTTGAGTCAGCAGCTACTACCCAATAAAAAGGTTTTCCTTTTTTACCGTGTCTTTGTAATCTAATTTTTACAGGCATAATTTTAATTTTTAAGGTACGCGTACCTTGATTATTAATTTTGAGTTTGCAAATTTAGTGCTTTTTTATGAAAGCACCACCTATTTAGCAATTATTTAAAAATAAAAATCACCTCAAAATGAGGTGATTACCAAATCAAAGATCGCATTTTATTAAATTATCCGAACACTCACTGCGTTTAGGCCCTTTTTTCCTTCTTTTAAATCAAATGCGACCGTGTCGCCTTCCTTAATATCGTCGAGTAAGCCCGTAACATGTACAAAGTACTCTGTGTTCGACTCTGATTCGATAATAAATCCAAATCCTTTAGATTCATTGAAGAATTTTACCCTTCCTTGTTTCATTGTAAATGTGTTAATGTTGCGCTCCTAAGTTACTACATTCTATCCAGATACACACAGCAAATCCGCATTTAAGTACCTCCCCTCTATTCACCAACTTTTAACCTGATTCAAGTGTTCTTACCACCTCCGGAAACGTTGATAACTTATTAGCGATATCCTAGAAAATCTTCGTATTTTTACCTCCTCATAATTTAGTAGGCTTCAATAAAAAAACACATCCATGTATTTAGTTTTTGATACGGAAACAACCGGTCTTCCCAAAAGTTGGAACGCGCCCATTACCGATACAGACAACTGGCCAAGAGCCATTCAAATCGCTTGGCAGTTACACGACGAAATGGGAGTGCTTGTGGAGCACAATGATTTTCTAATCCAACCCGAAGGTTTTAACATTCCGTACGATGCCGAACGAATTCACGGAATCTCTACAGACCTGGCCTTACAACAAGGAATCAGCCTGCAGGAAGGTGCCGAACTTTTTAAAGAAGCGCTGCTGAAAACAAAATTTATCGTTGGGCAAAACGTCGGATTCGACGTGAATATTATGGGCTGTGAATTTCACCGATTAGGGATGGAAACCAACCTCACCACATTGCCTGTGTTAGATACCTGTACCGAGCACACCGCTCAGCTGTGTCAAATTCCTGGAGGTCGTGGAGGTAAATTTAAACTCCCTACCCTAACGGAACTGCACAATCACCTCTTCGGTGTTGGATTTGGAGAGGCACACAACGCAACAGCCGATGTAGAAGCAACCACTCGTTGTTTCCTAGAGCTCATCCGTTTACGTCAGTACACTGAAGAGCAATTGGATGTTCCGGAAGACTATTTTAGTCGATTTTCAGAGGCCAATCCAATGCCTATTAAAGTCATTGGTCTCAAGCATCTCAACCTCAAAAAGGAAAGCGAAAAAATACGCAAACAGCAAACGAGTGCCGCCGATAGCGAATCGACACATACCTCAAGTGAGGGACTCGCAGCGCTTAAAGATGTGACTTTCGCTCATTTGCACAACCACACGCAATTTTCAGTGCTCCAATCGACCATACAAATTGGAAATCTCGTCAAAGCCGCGGCTAAAGATGGTATGCCCGCAGTAGCCCTAACGGACACTGGAAATATGATGGCAGCCTTCCATTTTGTAAAAGAAGTACTCGGCTATAACAAATCTGCAGAGACTCCTATCAAACCAATTGTCGGCTGTGAATTCTTTATTTGCGAAAACCATCTCGATAAATCTAAAAAAGACAACGGATATCAAGTTGTTTTCTTGGCTAAAAATAAACGAGGTTACCACAACCTCGCCAAACTTTCATCAAAAGCCTTTGTTGACGGGTTCTACTACGTTCCTCGAATCGACAAAGAACTGGTAAAACAATACAAAGAAGACATTATCGTTTTAACGGGTAACCTCTATGGAGAAGTACCGAGTAAAATCCTAAATGTCGGAGAAAAACAGGCTGAAGAAGCCCTGCTGTGGTGGAAAGAAGAATTTGGAGAAGACCTCTACATCGAAGTTATGCGCCACGGGCAAGAAGATGAAAATGTCGTTAATAAAACACTCCTAGAATTCTCCCGAAAACACGACATCAAAGCCATTGCCACCAATAATACCTTTTATTTAGAGAAGGAAAGTGCCAATGCACACGATATTCTCCTCTGTGTTAAAGACGGAGAAAAACAAGCTACTCCGAAAGGAAGAGGTCGAGGTTATCGCTACGGTCTTCCTAATGAAGAATACTATTTCAAGAGTACCGAAGAGATGAAAAAACTCTTCGCCGATATTCCGGACACTATTAGTAACATTCAGGAAATTGTCGATAAGATAGAAGTATTTACGCTCGCTCGTGACGTACTACTTCCAGCCTTTGACATCCCTGAAGAGTACCAAGACGCAAAAGATCAGGAAGACGGAGGTAAACGCGGTGAAAACAACTACCTAAAAGCACTCACCTATGAAGGTGCTGCCGAACGCTACGAAGAAATTACCGAAGATATTCGAGAACGACTTGATTTCGAACTCGAAGTAATTGCCAATACCGGATACCCTGGGTATTTCTTGATTGTACAAGACTTTATCAAAGCCGCCCGAGAAATGGGCGTTTCTGTAGGCCCCGGACGTGGATCGGCCGCAGGATCGGCCGTTGCCTACTGTTTAACGATTACCAATATAGATCCCATTAAGTACGATTTACTTTTTGAGCGTTTCTTGAACCCTGAGCGTGTATCCATGCCCGATATCGATATCGATTTTGATGACGAAGGACGTGGGCGCGTAATGGACTACGTGATCGACAAATACGGTGCCAATCAGGTAGCTCAGATCATCACCTACGGAACCATGGCGGCAAAATCGTCCATTCGAGACACCGCAAGAGTTTTGGATTTGCCTTTATTCGAGGCCGATAGGATTGCCAAACTAATTCCTGGAATCAAGCTACAAAACATCTTTGGAGATGACGAAAAGAGCAAAGGAAAGGTAGCTGGACTTCGATCGGAAGAAAAGGAAATGGTCCAAGAACTCCAGCGCATAGCCGACAGTGGTGGTTTAGAAGGCGAAACGATTAGTCAAGCACGCATTTTAGAAGGCTCCGTTCGAAATACGGGAATTCACGCCTGTGGGGTTATTATTACCCCAGACGACATTACCAATTTCGTACCAGTATCCGTTGCGAAAGATTCTGACATGTACGTCACTCAGTTTGACAACTCCGTCGTAGAAAGTGCCGGATTGTTAAAAATGGATTTCTTAGGGTTAAAAACACTTACCCTTATCAAAGACACCGTTAAAATTGTCAAAGCGCGTCACGATGTAGACCTCGATCCAGAAAACTTCCCTATTGACGACGTAAAAACCTACGAGCTTTTCCAGCGTGGAGAAACAGTAGGGATATTCCAATACGAATCTCCGGGGATGCAAAAGTACATGCGAGAGCTAAAGCCTACGGTATTTGCCGATCTTATCGCCATGAATGCCTTGTACAGACCTGGACCTCTTGAATACATTCCTTCTTTTATTAGAAGAAAACACGGAGATGAGCCCATCGAGTACGATTTACCCGCCATGGAAGAATACCTTGCCGAAACCTACGGAATTACCGTATACCAGGAGCAAGTAATGTTACTTTCGCAAAAATTGGCCGACTTTACCAAAGGTGAAGCCGATGTCCTCCGTAAGGCTATGGGTAAAAAGCAGATTGCCGTACTCGAAAAAATGAAGCCCAAATTCGTAGACCAAGCAGCAGCGAATGGTCACGACCCAGAAAAACTTGAGAAGATATGGAAAGACTGGGAAGCCTTTGCTTCGTATGCCTTTAACAAATCGCACTCTACCTGTTATGCATGGGTTGCCTATCAAACCGCTTACTTGAAGGCACATTATCCTGCCGAATACATGGCTGCTGTACTCTCAAACAACATGAACGATATTAAAACGGTTTCCTTCTTTATGGAAGAATGTAAACGCATGGGCTTGGAAGTACTCGGACCGGACGTCAACGAATCGTTTTCTAAATTCTCCGTAAACAAAGAAGGAGCTGTGCGTTTTGGAATGGCTGCCATCAAAGGAGTAGGAAGTAGCGCCGTAAACGCAATTATCAGAGAACGCAAAGAAAACGGAAACTTTACTTCGATTTTTGACATGTCGAAAAGAGTAGACCTTCGAGTTGCTAACAAGAAAGCCTTTGAAGGACTTATATTAGCAGGTGGATTCGACTCTTTTAACAAAGCTCATCGCGCTCAATACTTTGAATTGGACGAAAAAGGACAGAGTTTCTTAGAAAAAGCGCTGCGTTTTGGAAACAAGTTTCAGGAAAATAAAAACTCTTCACAGGTCTCGCTCTTTGGAGAAGCCTCAGCGGTAGAATTACCAGAACCCATCATTCCAGAATGTGAAACCTGGGGAACTATGGAACTGCTCGCCAAAGAAAAAGAGGTTGTTGGAATGTACATTTCCGCTCACCCACTCGACGACTTTAAAAACGAATTAAAATTTTGTAATGCCACCCTTAGCCACTATAAAAACTTAGCCAAATACGAAGGGATGGCCATGACGTTTGCAGGTATTGTAACCGATGTACAACACCGCGTATCCAAAGCGGGGAAAGGCTGGGCTTCTTTTATTGTAGAAGACTACAACGACAGTTTTGAATTCCGAATTTTTGGTGAAGAATACCTCAAATTCAAACACTTTTTGGTTCCCAACTCGTTTATTTTTGTCAAAACTATGGTAAAGCCAGGTTGGATTAACAAAGAGGGAATTAAGGGAGATCCGAGAGTATCGTTTACCGAATTCAGCCTACTCCATGATATCATGGACAAAATGTGTAAAAAAATCACCATTTCTCTTCCTTTAAACGAACTGAAAGAGTCACTTATCAAAGACCTACAACACCTGTTTGTCATGAATAAAGGATCTCAGAGTTTACATTTTACCGTGTGGGACGCCGAAGAGAAAATTGAGCTGACCATGCCGAGTAGAACCACCAAAGTAAAGATATCTAACGAGCTACTCAAAACACTCGAAGAACAGTTTATAAAATACAAACTCAACTAATAAAAAATTGGCTTTGGTTTCACGGATTTCTTTCCGAACGACAACCAAAGCCAATCATTTTTAATAAACGAACTGTACTATCGCATTTTACTGCTTAGTGACTTCTTTAAAAATAGTTTCTAGATTTTTATTTTCAGCATTTAATCCGAGAATTTTTAGCCCATTCTCTTGAGCGAAATCAAATATTGCAGGTCGCATATCCTCTTCACTATCGAACACCAAAATCCAATTGTTTTCAAGTGTATTTTTAAACGATACCAAATTCGGTAAACGCTTTACAAACTGCTCTTCTAATTTATAATCAAAGGTGACTCTTATTACCTGTTCAGTATCTGTTTTTAATGCTTTTAAGTCTTTATCAACTACAATTTCACCACGGTTCAAAATGACCACTCGATCACACACAGCCTCTACTTCTTGCATGATATGTGTTGATAATAATACTGTTTTATCTTTCCCTAAGTTACGGATCAACTCACGGACCTCTACCAACTGATTGGGATCTAAGCCTGTGGTGGGTTCATCCAAGATCAGCACTGCTGGATTGTGCAGTATGGCCGCGGCCAAGCCTACGCGCTGACGATATCCTTTTGACAGTTCTTTAATGCGTTTGTGAGCCGCCTCTTGAAGCCCAACCTGGGCAATCACCTGTGTTATCCTCTCCTTGTTTACCTTGTGGATTCCAGCTCTAAACGCTAAGTACTCTTTTACGTACATATCTACATACAGCGGATTGTGTTCAGGTAAATACCCTATTTCTTGTTGCACGGCAATTGGATTTTCTGCAACGTTTATTCCGCTGACATACAAAACCCCTGCACTGGGCTCTACATAGCCCGTTAACATCTTCATCGTCGTTGATTTCCCCGCTCCATTCGGACCTAAAAACCCGACAATTTCTCCCGCTTTCGCCTCAAATGATATGGCTTGAACTGCCACCTGCTCTCCATAGGTTTTCGAGACTGATTCTAACTTTATCGACATATTACTTTTTTCTTAAATAGGAAACGAAGCTATAGTTGTATTTATTTTTTTCATCGGCACTATAATCTTCTCTACTCACCTCTTCCCAAACTTCAGCATCGATTTCCGGAAAAAATACATCGGCTTCAAATTCTTCGTGTACCTCGGTAATATCGAGTTGTGTTACCGCCTCCATTGTCAGTGCTTGTCGGTACACTTGTGCACCGCCAATGATAAAAACTTCGGACTCTTTATGAACTGCTGCCAAGGCCTCTTCCATACTGTGAACCACAATACAACCTTCTTTTTTATAAGAGTTGTCAGTGGTGATGATCACACTAGTTCTATTCGGAAGTGGTTTCCCGATACTTTCAAAGGTTTTTCGCCCCATGATAATACTGTGCCCTGAAGTAACTCTTTTAAATCTCTTCAAATCTTCTGGAAGGTGCCAAATCAAATCGTTTCCTTTCCCTAACTCATTCGCCTTTCCTTTCGCTGCAATTACAGTAACTTTCGGCATGTTTATTTGCTCTAAATGCGATTCCATATGCTGTATATAATCTTCTATCAATTCTGAAAGTTGCATTAAAACAACCTCCGTACTCCCTACATTCACTTCTTTTGTATAGCTGGCTCTTGGCAATTGCCCCCAAACGTGGGCGAGTTGTTTGTTAACCACTATCCAAAGTTCCAAAATATCTTCTACAGGGCGGTCTTGCCAAAACTGGCTGAGCACCCAATTGTTTTGATCGTAACGTATTTGTGGTGCGGATTGAAACTGCGCACGTACAAATCGCTGCAAATTGGCCAAGGCCGAATCTACGAGATGCCCTAAAATTTCCTTGGCACTCCACGAATATGCATCGCGTTTGTACTGCCATGAATACGCACTTACTCGGGCCGCCTTCTCAGGGAATTCGACCAAGAGTTGTTTTAATTTTTCAATGGCTGGTGTTACTACATATTCTTCACCCATTCTTTAATATAACTTGTAAAATCTTCTTTTGAAGTACTCTTGTCATCTCGATTTTCTTCGATATTATCAATAAGTGTTTTGATGGCTATTAACACATTTTCATCGTTAATATCCGCAATACGTTCGTAAATTCCTTCTTTTATTAGATCTATTTCTGTAGTCATGATAACTCATTTAGTAGCACGTACTAAAATACTAACTTAGATCGTAGTTTCTATGAGAAAGACAATAAAAGTTCGTTAAAATTACACGGCCACCTTCCCTTTGATATGAGGGTGCGGATCGTAATTCACCAATTCAAAATCTTCAAAGGTAAAAGCTTCGATATCCTTCACAGCTGGGTTGATCTTGATAGACGGTAAAGACTTCGGTGTTCTCGACAATTGCAACGCCAATTGTTCTTTGTGGTTATTGTAGATATGGGCATCTCCAAAAGTGTGAATAAACTCTCCAGGTTCATAGCCACAAACTTGTGCCATCATCATGGTCAGTAACGCATAAGACGCAATATTAAACGGCACTCCTAAAAAGATATCCGCACTGCGCTGGTACAATTGGCAAGAGAGCTTACCATCAGCCACATAAAACTGAAAAAAAGCATGGCAGGGAGGCAAGGCTGCTTTGCCGTTTGCTACGTTGTCTGCAAAAGATTGCGAAGTATCTGGCAGGACAGAAGGATTCCATGCAGACACCAACATTCTCCTGCTATTAGGATTTGTTTTTAGGGTCTCAATTACCTCTTTTAACTGGTCAATTTCATCGCCGTTCCAATCGCGCCATTGCTTTCCGTACACCGGTCCTAAATCTCCGTTATCATCAGCCCATTCATTCCAGATTCTCACTCCGTTTTCTTGTAGGTACTTGATATTGGTATCTCCTTTAATAAA
The DNA here is from genome assembly GCF_964514025.1 of Tenacibaculum litopenaei. Classification (NCBI taxonomy): domain Bacteria; kingdom Pseudomonadati; phylum Bacteroidota; class Flavobacteriia; order Flavobacteriales; family Flavobacteriaceae; genus Tenacibaculum; species Tenacibaculum litopenaei. The sequence goes on along the minus strand of NZ_CAZEQT010000001.1, from coordinate 496,366 downwards.
CCACAATAGCTCGTAAATAATCGACTTTAAATGCAACTTCTTCGTCGTCACCATTGGAAACCCTTTACTCAAATCAAATCGCATCTGATATCCGAAAACACTGAGCGTTCCGGTTCCTGTTCTATCTCCCTTCTCATTCCCGTGATCGAGAACGTGTTGTACTAAATCTAAATATTGTTTCATACTGCTACTGCTTCACGTTGACTATTTACCGTGTAAAAATAAAAAAGCTTCAATAGGTTCTATTGAAGCTTTTAAAAATATATTCAAAAGTTATTAACCAATGATCATCCCTGCAATTGCAGCAGACATCAACGATGCCAAGGTACCACCAATTAACGCTTTCATTCCAAATTCAGACAGGACTTTTCGCTGTCCTGGTGCCAGTGATCCAATTCCTCCAATTTGTATTCCAATGGATGCAAAATTGGCAAATCCACACAGCATATACGTCGCCATAATCACCGACTTATTATAAGTCAAATGCGTAGCACTTGCGGCATTCTTCAACTCTGCCAACTGCGTATATCCAACAAATTCACTTGCTGCTAACTTAATTCCTAACAACTGACCCATCAAGGCCATGTCTTCACTAGCCACACCGATTAACCACATCAATGGTGCAAACAAATACCCAAGTATAAACTGCAATGACAGCTCTTTGTAGACCGTATTTGCTGCAATCAATTCATTTAACGAGGTAAAGTGCCAATTGAATCGCTCAATTCCATCAAAACCACCAATTCCTCCTAAAATACCATTGATCATGGCAATAAAGGCAATAAACACCAATAACATGGCTCCAACATTCATCGCTAACTGCAATCCTTCAGTCGTTCCGTTTGCAATTGCGTCTAATACATTTGATCCAATTTTATCTTGCGATACCTGAACATCGGTATTTACTTCTTCCGTTTGAGGGTGGAGTATTTTAGAAATCACAATGGCTCCTGGTGCAGCCATTACTGAAGCGGCTAATAAATGCTTTGCATAAAACAAGCGCAACGCTTCATCATCACCTCCTAAAAATCCGATATACGCTGCCAATACAGCTCCTGCAACTGTTGCCATACCACCGATCATTACCAACAACATCTCAGAGCGATTCATCTTTTCTAAATACGCCTTAATCAATAAAGGGGCTTCGGTTTGACCCAAGAAAATATTTCCTGCTACCGACAAGCTCTCTGCTCCTGAAATCTTTAAGGTTTTACTGAGCAACCAAGCCATTACTTTTACCACTTTTTGAATAATCCCTAAGTAGAATAACAGGGACGTTAAGGCAGAAAAGAAAATAATGGTAGGCAGTACTTGAAAAGCGAAAATAAACCCAAAAGTATTCATATCAGAAATCAAGCCTTTAAACAAGAACTCACTACCTGCTTGGGTAAACTCTAAGATCTGAACAAATCCTTTTCCAACGAAATCAAAGATGTCGGAAACAAACCCTAGGTCCAATCGGTAATCACCGATATTAAAACCGATGTCTTTACCCTTTAAAATCGTCACTGCGATAACGAGTTGAATTCCCAATCCGAGTCCTACAGTTTTCCAGTCAATTCCTTTGCGATTTGAACTAAACAAAAAAGCGAACAACAACAGTGAAGCCATTCCTAGTACTCCTCGTAAAAAGCCCGTCATGGTAAACCCTTGACTCGCTATAATTTCAGCCTTTGTAGGCGTTGTTTTTGGAGTAGCTTCCTGGGTAGTATCTTTATCTTTGGTCACCACAGGAGTTGTCACTGTTTTTGTACTATCTTTAACAGCGAATGCATACAATACATTTCTCTCAGACAACACCAAGCTATCTTGGGTACATTTGGTAATATTGTAATACCTCACTGTATCTTTTGGCTGCGAGTAGTTAAATATTAATAAATTGTTTTGGCGGATATAAGTTCCGGTAGCCTTTAAATTGTCTTTTGCCTTTAACTCATAGTTAAAAACTCCATTTGACAACTCAAAGAAATCGTTTTCGTTGACATCAACTAATTGATTACCTTCTAGGTTGGTAATTGATAAAAAATCCCACTTCTTCTCAATACTTTGCCCAAAAGTGAGCACACTCATACAAAGCATTAAAAACACTAATACCTTCTTCATTATTCTAGGTTAAAATTAAGGTTACGATCGTTTACTAATTTCGTCTCTAATTTTGGCTGCTAGCTCGTAATCCTCATTCACAACAGCCTCATTTAATTGGTTTTGAAGTTCTGATAGCGACAATTTCGCAAAAGAACTTTCTTCTGCTTCGTCTTCGAACGTCAATTCGAATTCATCTTCATCATCACTAGCCTCATCTAGGTCATCTTCAATCTTTAAATAGATTCCAGCCTTGTCCAAAATATTCTCATACGTGAATATAGGTGCCTGAAAACGCACAGCCAACGCAATAGCATCAGAAGTACGTGTATCAATTACCTCCTCTTCTCCATCGCGTTCACAAATTAAACTCGAGAAAAACACTCCATCCACTAACTTGTGAATGATGACTTGTTTTACTTGAATAAAAAAGCGGTCTGCAAAAGTTTTGAAAAGGTCATGGGTCAAAGGTCTCGGGGGTCTGATTTCCTTCTCTAGGGCTATAGCAATTGACTGAGCCTCAAAAGCTCCGATGATAATAGGTAAAGTTCTGGTACCTTCAAGTTCACTCAAAACGAGCGCATAAGCTCCACTCTGAGTTTGACTATAAGATATCCCTTTAATGGTTAGTTTAATTAGACTCATGTATCTTCATAAAAATAACAAAAAGGCTGTCTAACTTAGGCTTTTTGATAAGTTTTAGACAGCCTTTTTTAAGTGGGCACAATTTACTAAAAAATTATGGCTTGTTTTTCATTTTCTTAAAAAAAGAAAATGTAAGTTGTTATTTACAGTGAAATTACCCTTGTTTGAAGGCTTTCAATTTCTCTACTAATTGCGGAACAACCTCAAAAGCATCTCCTACGATTCCGTAGTCAGCAGCTTTAAAGAAAGGCGCTTCCGGATCGTTGTTGATTACTACTTTTACTTTTGAAGCATTGACTCCTGCTAAGTGCTGAATCGCTCCTGAAATACCAACAGCAATATACAAGTTAGACGCTACTGGTTTACCCGTTTGTCCTACGTGTTCACTGTGAGGTCTCCATCCTAAATCCGATACTGGCTTTGAACAAGCAGTCGCTGCACCTAAAACATCAGCTAACTCCTCGAGCATTCCCCAGTTTTCTGGTCCTTTCAATCCACGTCCTCCTGAAACCACTACATCTGCATCTGCAATAGTTACTGTTCCAGTCGCTTTACTGATTTCTTGTGAACTCACTCCTAATTCAGGTAAGCTTGCATCAAAAGACTCCACTGCACCTGAAACTGCTGCTTCGTGTGCTCCGTAAGAGTTTTTAGCAACACCTACTACCTTTACCTCTGTAGAGATCTCAGTATTGTTAAATCCTTTGTTAGAAAATGCTTTACGCTTCACCACAAACGGTGCCGTTGACGAAGGCAATGCCACTACATTTGATGCGTATCCTGCCTCTAAACCTACCGCTACGAGTGGTGCCACAGTTAACCCGTCAACACTAGAATCGATCACGACTACTTTTGCTCCTTTAGCTTCCGCTACTTGCTTGATGATCGCTGCATATCCTTTTGCATTGAAAGATGCTAAATCATTTTTAACCTCTACTACTGTTTCTGCTCCGTATGCGTATAACTCTGAAGCATCTCCTCCATTAATAGTTAAAACTACTGATGAAGTACCTAGTTGCTCTGCAACCTTTTTTCCGTATGAAACAACTTCAAAAGCTGTTTTTTTAAATTTTCCTTCCGATGAATCGGCAAAAACTAATACAGACATATTTTATATTTTTTTGCTAATCGACCAATAGCCAATCAGTAATGTTATTAAATTAATTAAATGGCTTTGGCCTCGTTGTGTAATAAATCGATTAACTCGTCTACTGAGTCTACTAACTTAACCGCTCCTTTCTCTGCTGGCTTCTCAAAAGTTTTCGTCAAAGAAGCTGCTGCAGCTCCAGTAGGCTCCACAACTGCTAATGGCTTTTTACGCGCCATCATAATCCCTCTCATGTTAGGAATACGTAAATCTTTCTCTTCAACGATCCCTTTCTGACCTGCTACTACCATCGGCAATGAAGAAGATACTTTTTCTTCACCTCCGTCAATCTCGCGCTCTAAAGTTACATTAGATCCTTCTACTTCAACACCAACACATCCATTCACAAAGTTAAAATCGACCATTGATGCCAACATTCCAGGTACCATTTGACCATTGTAGTCTGCTGATTCCTTTCCTGCCAATACTAAATCATACCCTCCTTCTTTTACAACAGCTGCCAATTCCTTAGCTACCATCATTCCATCAGTAGGTACAGCGTTTACGCGAATAGCATCATCCGCTCCAATTGCCAAAGCTTTACGCAACGTTGGCTCTGTAGAAGCATCTCCTACGTTTACAACAGTTACCTTAGCTCCTTGCTTTTCCTTGAACCACATAGCACGTGTTAAACTAAACTCGTCATATGGGTTGATTACAAATTGTACCCCATTTGTATCAAACTTAGTATCGTTCTCCGTGAAGTTAATTTTCGAAGTGGTATCAGGTACATGACTGATACATACTAATATTTTCATATATTGTTATTTTTAAGAAATCTTATTTTTGTCCGACGAAGTTACGGATTTTTTTTAAATTTACTATGCGTGCATAATAAATTATTTTCTCTTTTTTCCCGATATCCATACATTTACGCAATAAAACCCCTTTACGATTACATTAAATTGAAAAAAAGCCTCAAAAAACTTATAAAATATCTACACCTACTTCCTCTGATGGAAGTCGTACATTTTAGATATCTGCTCCTTAAAATGAGGAAAAAGAATCGCGCTTTTACCACGGCACACCCCACAGTGAGTTTACCGCCCCCATTTTATATTTATGAAACTTATGGTTTGGACTATCACAATTACTATTATGGAGGACAAAAAACTGCTGAATGGATAGCGACTAAAATACGCGAATTCAGTACGACCACCACGCCAAAGATTTTAGATTGGGGCTGTGGTTCAGGAAGAGTCCTTCGTCACCTACCTACGGCGTATCCTTCGGGCAATGTGTTTGGTGCTGATTACAATGCGAACTACGTAGCATGGTGTCAACAACACTTAACGAATTGCGAGGTCGTCAAAAATGACCTAGTACCGCCAATCCGCTTCGAAGATTCCTTTTTTGATGCTGTTTATAGCATTTCTATTTTCACCCACCTCTCTGAAACCAATCACGAAGGTTGGATGGGAGAACTGAGCAGACTCACCAAGTCATCAGGAGTCGTCATTATCAGTACGCACGGCAAGTCATTCTTATCCAAACTTTCCACCGAAGAACAGCAACGCTACCTCAATGGACAGCTCGTTGTTCACTCTTATAAAGTAGAAGGGAATCGTTTATACGCCGCCTATCAGCCTCCAAAATACTTTCAAAAACTCGCTGTAAAACACCATTTCCAAGTACTAGAACACCTTGAAAATCCAAGTATTAAGGGAAGACCACAGCAAGATATATGGATTTTAAGAAAAATCTAACCTTTACTTTACAGGTATTTTTATTACTTTTGCAATCTTGATAAACAACTACTTATAAAACGTATGAAAACAGTACAATTTAGAGAGGCCGTTTGCGAAGCAATGAGTGAAGAAATGCGCAAAGATGAAAGCATTTACTTGATCGGTGAAGAGGTTGCTGAGTACAATGGTGCTTACAAAGCTAGTAAAGGTATGCTAGACGAGTTTGGACCAAAGCGTGTAATTGATGCTCCTATTGCTGAATTAGGTTTTGGAGGAATTGCTGTTGGTTCGGCAATGAACGGAAACCGTCCTATTGTTGAATATATGACCTTCAACTTCTCTCTTGTAGGGATTGATCAAATCATCAACAATGCGGCAAAAATAAGACAAATGAGTGGCGGTCAATTTAACTGTCCAATCGTATTTAGAGGTCCTACTGCATCAGCAGGGCAATTAGCAGCAACCCACTCTCAAGCTTTTGAAAGCTGGTATGCAAACTGTCCAGGATTAAAAGTAATTGTACCTTCAAATCCTTACGATGCGAAAGGATTATTAAAGGCTGCTATCCGTGATGACGATCCAGTAATCTTTATGGAGTCAGAGCAGATGTACGGAGATAAAATGGAAATTCCAGAAGGAGAATACATCATCCCAATCGGTGTTGCTGACATCAAAAGAGAAGGAAGTGATGTTACTGTAGTATCTTTCGGAAAAATCATAAAAGAAGCTTATAAAGCTGCTGACGAACTTGCTAAAGAAGGTATTTCAATTGAAATTATCGATCTGCGTACAGTACGTCCTATGGATCACAAAACAATTTTAGAATCTGTTAAGAAAACCAACAGATTAGTTGTTTTAGAAGAAGCATGGCCTTTTGGTAGTGTTGCCTCTGAGATTACTTTTAGAGTACAAGACGAAGCATTTGATTACTTAGATGCTCCAATCAAAAGAATTACTACTGCTGATACACCAGCACCGTATTCTCCAGTACTTCTAGAGAAATGGTTACCTAATTACAACGATGTTATTACAGCTGTAAAAGAGGTAATGTACCTAAAATAAGAAATTTGAAATTGAAAAGATAACTACGAAATCCTTTTAACCTGAATTGGTTAAAAGGATTTTCAAGTGATAAGGAATTAATGATGCACCGGATATTATACTTGTTATTACTGATTGCTAGCTCAGTACACGCCCAGTTAACACTCAAAGGGAAAGTGGTCGATGAATTTGACAATCCTTTACCTTATGTTAATGTATCATTGCAAAACACTAACTTCGGGACAACCACAGATGACGATGGTCGTTTTTTTCTCAAAACAAAAAAATACAGAGGAACTCTAGAGGTATCTTTTGTTGGATTTGAGACTCAAACCATCCGCGTCAATCAAAAAACAAAATACCTCAATATTGTTTTAAAGGAAGAGTCTGATCAGTTAGATGAAGTAGTGGTAATATCCAAACCCAAAAAACGCTTAAAGAAAAAGGAAAACCCAGCGTATAAGATTTTAAAGGAAGTTTGGAAGCGCAAGCGAAAATTAGGTTTAAACAAAGTTTCTCACTACCAGTACAAAAAACACACTGCTATTGAAATTGGTTTAAACAACTTAGATACCTTGTTTTTAAAAAGTATCTTTAAAAAGAATTACGACCGAGAAATTAAACAGGTTCGTTATGACAATGACGGGATAAATTACTACATCCCCGTTTACCTCAATGAAAACGTTACTAAAGTCTACGGAGACAATACGAGAGCTATCGTCCGTGAAGACATTGAGGCTGAAAAAGAAGAAGGACTCGGAGCCCAAGGTTTCGTTTTTGACCGTATGTCAAATACCTTCCAAAATGTTGATATCTTTAGAAACAACATCACCCTACTGCAAAAGTCGTTTGTAAGTCCGATTTCATCAAATGGATTTGCTACGTATGATTACGTGCTTTACGACAGTATCGTAGAAAACAAAAAGAAGCTCTACAATATCTACTTTTTCCCGAGACGTGACGGTGATTTGGCTTTCCAAGGGAACATGTGGATTGCCGATGGGAACTACTCCATAAAGAAAATAAAAATGCGCGTGCATCCAAGTATCAACTTAAACTTCGTACGTGCCTTGAGTTTTGAAAAAGAATTTGAGGTAAAAAACGACAGTATTTACTTACCAACGCGCAATGCCTACGATGGTGATTTTACCTTAGTAGACAAAAATGAGAGCAACAAAGGGTTGACCATCAAAAAAACTGTAACTTTTGAAAATTACCTGTTAGATCATCCTAAACCCGCTGCCTTTTACAGTCAGAAAATAGAGAAAATACGTCCTGATCAATTTCAACGCGACAGTACCTATTGGACCGAAAAAGGAACCATTGCTCCTAAAGAAACCTACAACTTGATTCAAACGGTAAAGAAGAAGAAAAAAATCAAGAATATTACCGGGTTTATCAATACCATTGCCAATGGGTATTTCAATACCGGACTCGGCATTCAGTTTGGACCATTCTGGACTGTTTTTGCAAATAACCAAGTAGAAGGATTCCGAACTAAATTAGGCTTTAGAACTTTTAAGACCAAAGACGATCGCTTCCGTATGAACGGACACGTAGCCTACGGTTTTAAGGACAAAAAGTTCAAATACGGCTTGGAAGGACGTTATTTACTTTCGTATCAGCCGAGAATTGCCGTTGGTTTAGGATATCAGAACGATATAGAGCAACTCGGAAGTACCCTGCTAAACACTACACAACTTCTTGGAAACAGCTTTGGTACCACTGCACTTTTCAATCGTGGTGACAACTTTTTCCTTTCAAAAGTTCACAAGATAGCAGCTAATTTTGATTACCAGATAAAGTTAAATTTACACGTTGGATTTAATTTGACGCATTCGAGAATACGATCGGCATCTCCGGCGCATTTCTCGACGAGTTACTTGGATAACCAAGGAAAGCTACAGTCGAACATCGTCGATGTAAGCTCTGATGTGTACCTTTCGTATACACCGGGACGATTTGTATACGGATTGGGTGTTGAACGAAGATTTGGACGAAACATCTTCCCTACTTTTGTATTGAATTATCGAAGAGGATACAAAGGACCGTTCAACGGAACCCACAGCTATCACAAAATTCAATTCAAATACGCCCAGCCTATTTTATTAGGAGAATTAGGACTATTAGACGCTACCATTGAAGGAGGAAAAACCTTTGGAGAAGTACCCGTAGCCCTGTTAAATCCGGTGCCAGCCAACCAATCGTTTTCGTTAGTAAAAAACACGTTTGCCTTACTCAACTACTATGATTTTGTAACAGACACCTATGCCGCTACGCATTTAGAGCATCATTTTAATGGATTTATTTTTAACAGAATTCCGTTGTTAAAAAAGCTAAAGTTACGAAGCTTGCTAACCTTTAGAGCTGCTTACGGAAGTATCTCTGATGCGAACAGAGCCATCAACGACGGGGTCGTAAACCGCGCAGGAACTGCCAATATTTTGTACAATACCCCGAGTAAAATGTACTACGAATACGGAGTGGGTATCGAGAATATCGGTTACGGAAACTTGCGTTTTTTACGAATTGACGCCATCTGGAGAAGTAATTACACCCCTCCAAACGGATCGTTTATCAACCCTACACCGAAGTTTGCCATCCGCATCGGAATCAGACCGGGCTTGTAACCATACATTTAACCCTAAAATAACGAGCAATAATAGGACATAACTATGAAAAAATGCCTACTTTTGCCTTCCGATTTTAGAATAGATATAGTACGTTAATAATATGACTGCAAAAGAAAGAAAAACAGTAGACGTTTTAATAGAAATACCAAAAGGTAGTAGAAATAAATATGAATACGATTTTGATTTAGGAAAGATTCGTTTTGACAGAATGCTTTTCTCTTCAATGATGTATCCTGGTGATTACGGTTTTATTCCTCAAACTTTAGCGTTAGATGGTGATCCATTAGATGTATTGGTATTAGGAGCTGAGCCTACATTCCCAATGTGTGTAATGGAAGTGAAGCCGATTGGAGTATTCCACATGGCTGACGAAAAAGGACCAGACGAAAAGATCGTTTGTGTACCTGTATCAGATCCTATCTGGAATAAATACAACGATTTAAGCGATTTAAACCCACACCGTAAAGACGAAATCACACACTTCTTCCAAGTGTACAAAGACCTTGAAAAGAAGAAAGTTGATGTAGGAGATTGGGGTGATGCTAATGAAGCTTACGACATTTTACAAAAATGTTTAGATCGTTACGAAGCGAGTGAACACAAAGCAAACGCTGACTTTACTATTTAATTTTTAGCGTTCACAATACAAAAAAACTCTTAGGGCTCCCTAAGAGTTTTTTTATTACCCACTGATTTAGTTATATTTACCTAACTATAACTAATCAAAAAATTTAAACATGAAACAAAACATGATGTTCGTGCCAATCATTTTGGCATTACTAGGACTCGTTTTTATGTATGTAAAAATGATATGGGTAAAAAAGCAAAACGCAGGAAGTGACAAAATGCAATCCATATCCAAAAGCATCAAGGAAGGAGCTCTCGCATTTTTGGCAGCAGAATACCGCTTACTACTCATTTTTGTCGCCATTGCCTCAGTTGCTTTATTCGGAATTTCTCAAATTGTAAGTACTACCAGCGTAATGATTGTACCGGCTTTTGTGATCGGAGCGATTTTTTCGGCCCTTGCAGGAAACATCGGTATGCGCATCGCCACCGATGCTAACGCCCGCACCGCTGAAGCTGCAAAAACCAGCCTACCCCAAGCACTGCAAGTATCTTTTGGCGGTGGAACCGTTATGGGGCTCGGTGTTGCTGGTTTGGCCGTACTCGGATTGAGCTTGTTCTTCTTAGTTTTTGTCCAACAGTTTATCACCGAGGGAGGTAATTTCTACCAAGAAATGACCGTTGTGCTGGAAGCTCTTGCCGGTTTCTCACTAGGTGCTGAATCCATTGCGCTCTTCGCCAGAGTTGGTGGAGGTATCTATACCAAAGCAGCTGATGTAGGAGCCGATTTAGTGGGTAAAGTAGAAGCCGGAATTCCAGAGGACGACCCTCGAAATCCCGCGACTATTGCCGATAATGTAGGTGATAATGTAGGTGATGTTGCAGGAATGGGAGCCGATTTATTTGGCTCATACGTAGCTACAGTACTCGCAGCCATGGTATTAGGAAACTACCTCATCAGAGACATGTCTGCTACGACACCTTTTACGGACGATTTTAATGGAATGGGACCTATTTTACTGCCCTTGGTTATTGCAGGAGTAGGAATTGTCGCTTCAATAATCGGTACTTTCCTCGTAAAAATTAAAAATAACGACGCCAAAGAGGCACAGGTTCAGAAAGCACTGGACACCGGTAACTGGGTAGCTATTATTATTACCTTAATTGCCAGCTTCTTTTTAATCGATTGGATGCTCCCCGAAACACTCTATATGAACTTTTTTGGAGTTGGAATCCAAGAAGTAGCCGCTATCAATGTGTTTTGGGCTGCCTGTATCGGATTGGCCGTCGGAGCACTTATTTCAATGGTTACCGCTTACTATACTAGTCTCGGAAAAAAACCCGTACTACAGATAGTACAAAACAGTGCTACTGGAGCCGGAACCAATATCATCGCCGGATTAGCAGTCGGGATGAAATCTACGTTCCTCTCTGTGCTATTGTTTGCTGCAGCCATTTATGGCTCGTACTACTTTGCCGGTTTTTACGGTGTAGCACTCGCTGCTTCGGCCATGATGGCCACCACCGCAATGCAATTGGCTATTGACGCCTTCGGACCTATTGCCGATAACGCAGGAGGAGTTGCCGAAATGAGTGAGCTCGAAGATCACGTTCGAGAACGAACGGATATCCTTGACTCTGTTGGAAACACCACCGCAGCTGTAGGGAAAGGTTTTGCCATCGCTTCTGCCGCACTAACTGCCTTGGCACTATTCGCAGCCTATGTTACTTTTACTGGAATTGACGGTATCAACATATTTAAAGCCGATGTACTCGCCGCATTATTTGTAGGAGGTATGATTCCGGTCATTTTCTCAGCACTCGCGATGCAATCAGTAGGTAAAGCCGCCATGGAAATGGTCCACGAAGTACGAAGACAATTTCGTGAAATTCCAGGAATTATGGAAGGAACCGGTGAACCTGAATACGCGAAATGTGTTGATATTTCAACCAAGGCTGCCCTCAAAGAAATGCTGTTACCCGGACTTATTACCATCATTACTCCTATTGTGATCGGCCTCTTGTTTGGTGCGGAGCCACTAGGAGGATATATGGCAGGAGTTTGTGTTTCTGGAGTGATGTGGGCTATTTTCCAAAACAATGCCGGAGGAGCCTGGGATAATGCCAAAAAATCATTTGAAGCTGGAGTAGAAATCAACGGAGAAATGACTTATAAAGGTTCTGACGCACACAAAGCGGCAGTTACTGGAGATACCGTTGGTGACCCTTTTAAAGACACCTCTGGTCCCTCTATGAACATTTTAATAAAACTCACCTGTTTGGTCGGATTGGTGATTGCTCCAATCCTTGGAAATCACGGTGAACACACACAACACGCTCAGAAAGCCAATACCACCCACTGCAAGCCTAAAAAGCACGCTAAATGTAAGCACCATCACGCAGTAAAACATCGATCAACAAAGAAAATAGCGCAACAATAAAAACCTAAAACCTCGACCTAAGTCGGGGTTTTATTTTTGAATTACAAAGCGAATCGCTGTTCCGATAGGCCGTTGTGCTAATCGATTAATTGCCGAATCCGACAACTGTAAAACGCGTGGATAACCTCCGGTCACCTGGGCATCGCGCATTAAAACTATCAAGCCTCCTCCGGGTGTCAATTGTACCGTTCCCGGAAGTACTCCCGAGGTTTGAATAGCCGGTAAATTGTTCACTATCAGCTCGCGTAAACGATACCCCATCCGGTTACTTTCTGAGGTAATCGTAAACCAGGTGCTCTGTAACTGCTCTTGCTGTGACCTACTCAACAGATCGTATTCAACCCCTTTAAAAGCCCTTATGAAGTGGCTGTCATCTGCTTCACCGTACTTTATTCTTGACCTTAGAGGTACAAAAACTTCCTCCTTTGTCCGCTTGCACTTCAAATCAAAGCGCATTCCCTTACTAAGCCTATCATGTGCAGTAATCCCTCGATACCAGCTGGTACTTCCCATAATTTTTGGTAGTTTTAAGCCTCCTTCAAAAGCGATATAGGCCCGAAAACCACTTTTGAGCTTCCCCAGTCGCAACTGTTGTCCGGCTGTGGCCATCGTATAACTATGCATTCGTACTGTTTCTGTATCCAGCTTCGCCGTGTAATCAGCTCCCGCAATACAAAAACCAATATCGCAGTTAAATTGCATCGCAAAGCCCCCCATACAGATTTCAAAAACTGGTTCATTGGGATGATTTCCCACCAATAAATTTGCCCATTGCATGGCTTCCAAATCCATGGCTCCGGATACGGGAACTCCAAAATTACGATAGCCTGACCTTCCTTGGTCTTGTACCGAACTAGCAATTCCTCCCGCTAATACTTCAATCATAACGCATCGAATTTAAACAGTCTAAAGGAGTCTCCAGCCACCGTTTCTCGAGTTGACCATACTCCACTAAGGTCACTGGTTTCATACGAATCGTATCACCAGGACTACAAAAACATGGAGGATCTACTTTTGGATTAAACAGGCTTACAGGCGTTCTACCTATCAATTGCCAGCCTCCAGGGCTCTCGGAAGGATACATCCCCGTTTGGTTCCCTCCAATTCCTACAGCTCCTTTTGGCACCTTTGTTCTCGGAGTGGCTCTTCGCGGCATGGCTAGCTGCTCATCCAACCCTTCCAAATAGAGAAAACCCGGTAAAAAACCGATAAAACGCACCTGATACGTCACCTCACTGTGCAGCTGAACAATGGTATCGATACTGAGACCGAGCAAATTACTTGCCTCTTGTAAATCAACACCAAAAATCGGATCGTAGCAGACGGGAATATCCCAATGTCTTTTGCTGAGTACCACAGAAGTTTCACAGACCTCACAGCATTTCTTTACACTATCCATCAATTCACGTTCGACCACTATTGACTTTTCGAACACTACTAGCAAACTCTGGTAGGACAATACTACTTCATCGATCTTCCACAGAAATACGGTTTCGAGTTGTTGCTTTATCGCAATCATAGTCGCCAACAGATCGTCTTGCGCTGTAGGCCATTCGATCAAAACTGCCCGATCACCAAATAATTTATACCTCATCATTCTTGGCTAAATATACATTGCGATTCGCTAAAGCAGCAACCGTATAGTGCAATACCTCTACTACTTCTTTTGTATCACTGTGGAAACAGTACGTATCTGCGTGTAAGCTTTTAAATTCTCCAGAGATGACTTGCACCAATTGCCGCTCATAAATACTCAAAACCTGAGCAAATACTGCTTCTGGTCTTGTCAAAAGCGCTTGATGATGACTTCTTGACACCAATTGAACGTCGGCATCATACCTCCTATCTGCAAATGCCTCTTTCACGACTGCTACTCCCGCCTCTTCAGCACTTTTAGCGAGTTCCGACTGCATAGGCGCGTACAATTTCACATCGTTGCCTAACTCCAAAACCGCATCAACTACTACCACAGCAGTTTTCTTATCCACTGCTGCCAAGTTGTACAAGGCACCATGAGGTTTTACGTGGTATAAAGGAACTCCGGCAACCACACAACGATTGCACAAGGCTTCCAATTGTCTTTGTAAACTGGACAACAGGGCCTCTGGCTTCATCGGAAGTACTTTTCGACCAAAGTTTTCCACATCTGGAAAAGAGGGATGCCCTCCTACCTTCACCCGATGTTCTTTTGCTAATTGAAGTACGGCATCCATACTTTCCTGATTTCCTGCATGGCCACCACAGGCGATATTACAAGAAGAAAGTAACGGAAACAACGAGGGCTCATTACCAACACCTTCTCCCACATCACAATTGATATCTATTTGTTTTCTTACCATAGTCCTAGCACGCTTACAATACTCTTAACTCCCAAAAATACCGATGTTAGTAAAATCAGTCCTCCCATAAAATTCTGCCATCTAGAATTTCGATGTTCTCCTAATAGTTGTCGTTGATTCACCATCCACAACAACACGGCCACAATTACTGGTAGGAGTATTCCATTGGCTATTTGTGCAAACCGAATGATCAAAATGGGTTCAAATCCAATCGTAGAAAACACGACTCCTAACAGGACAATAACCAGCCATACCCATCGAAATTTCCGAGACTGCAAACCAGCATTCCATCCTAAGCAACCGTTGACTACGTACGCAGCGGCCAAGGGGGCTGTAATTGCCGAAGTCACTCCAGCCGCTACCAAACCTATTGCCAACAAATAGGTGGCAAAATCGCCAAAGACCGGACGAAGGCTCTCTGCCAAATCCATAACCGTTTCAACACCTGAGCTTTCTACAGCTGAGGCCGCTATTACGATTGCCATGGAAACAATTCCTCCCAAGGAAATGGCAATAACCGTATCCCAACGAGCTGCTTTCAAAAAGGACGCACCTTTCCACTTCTCGCTAACCAAGGAGGCGTGTAAAAACAAATTATACGGCACAATGGTAGTTCCGATCAATCCGACGAGGGTCCACAGTGCTCCATCGGGCAATGAAGGGAGGGCTATTCCAGACAACAAAGCGGTAATCGAAGGACGTATAACTATCGCTGTCAAGATAAAAGCTACGCTCATAATTCCTACGGCAACCATGAGAATTCGCTCTAATATTTTATAGTTCCCTACCCATAAAACAAGGACCACCAAACCTCCTACAACCACACTCCAAACATTCAACAAGCTAGTTCCTAGCTGCAACTTTTGCACACCAAAAAGCACTTCCAAACCAACGATTGCTCCACTGATATTACCAGCCTCATACGCTGCGTTTCCTATTACAATGGCCACCAAAATCAAGACGACCAAAAACCGTTGTAATCCTTTAGATTGCAACTCAGTGGTTACCAAGCTCGCAATACCTTTGCCGGTGATTATACCCAACCTAGCGGCCATTTCCTGTAAAACTATAGTCGCGAGCATGGCGAGTACCAATACCCAAAGCAGTTCTAATCCGAACTCAACTCCGGCCGTAGAACAAAGCGTTACGGTTCCAGGCCCTATAAAAGCTGCCGCAATCAACGTGGCAGGTCCTGTTTTTTTTATCCATTGCATCATAGTGATCGTATTTGCATTAAAAATAGCAAAAAAGAACGGGCTACTTTACCTGAGTTCAAATCGAAATAAAAGGAAAGCGCTTCCATTTAAATCTCGTTTCTTATTTTTGCCCAGTAATGAGGGTAGTTCGGAATTTTTCAATCGATCAAATAGAAGTTTTTAAACACAAACTTTTCCAGTGGTCACAGCAATTTGAAACGGTAGTGTGGTTGGATTCTAACCAACATCAGCAACAGTACGGATCGTTTGACTGTGCGTTGGCTATAGAAGAATTTACCTCAATTAAAACAGATTATTTTAACGGCTTTGAGAAACTCAAAGAGTACCAATCGCATACAAAAGATTACCTCTTTGGCTATATCTCCTATGATGTTAAAAACGATATTGAAAAATTGCATTCCAAAAACTTCGATGGGCTGCAATTTCCCGATTTATTTTTTTTCCAACCGCAAAAACTCATTTTCATCAAAGGTGACCAAGTGACCTTTCACTACTTACAGCACGTTGACGACGAGTTGGAAGAGGACTTTGAAGAGATTATCGAATATCATCCTGTGGTTACTCCTGAACCAGCAACTAGCGATCCTGTAAAAATTAAACTCAGGATGCACAAAGATGAATACCATCAAAAGGTTCGCGCGGTATTAGACCACATCCATAGAGGAGATATTTACGAAGCCAATTTTTGCCAGGAATTTTACGCAGAAAATCAAACGATAAATCCTTACAGGCTGTATCATGAGCTCAATAAAATATCGGAAGCTCCCTTTGCTACATTTTTTAAGCGAGATGATCTCTTTTTGCTCTCAGCAACACCAGAACGCTATTTGAGAAAAGAAGGTACTAAAGTTATTTCGCAACCGATTAAAGGGACTGCTAAACGCCTAATTAACCCTGTTGAAGACGAAAAATTAGCTTTTGACTTAGCAAGGGATACAAAAGAACGAGCAGAGAACATCATGATTGTCGATCTTGTTCGCAATGATTTATCGCGAACGGCTATCAAAGGTAGTGTCCATGTCGAGGAACTCTGTAAGGTATATACCTTTAAACAAGTACATCAAATGATTTCGACTATCTGTTCTGTAATCAACCCATTAACAACACACCCCGTTGATATTATTAAAGATACCTTTCCAATGGGAAGCATGACTGGAGCCCCTAAAATTTCTGCTATGGAAATTATAGAAAACCTCGAAGAAACCAAACGAGGACTCTATTCTGGTACCGTTGGCTATTTTACTCCTGAGGGCGATTTTGACTTTAACGTAGTGATCAGAAGTATCCTATACAACGAAACACTGCGCTATATTTCGTATTCTGTAGGGAGTGCTATCACGGCAAAGTCTACTCCAGAACGCGAATACGAAGAATGCCTTTTAAAAGCTAAGGCAATGAAATACGTTTTACAAAACTCTTAGTTTTTAAGTATATTTACTTCAACTAAAATCCAACACTGTCTTTTGGTTTGCCCCAAAAGCACCCAAAGACACTCAAAGAACGAAAAACGCGATGACACATCAAGAAGGAAGCTTCACTTATCAGCAGACTGAATTTTACACACAATATTGGACTCCTACTACGGCCCGAGCAGTTGTACTCCTCATTCACGGAATGGGTGAACATTCTGGTCGCTACGCGCACGTAGCTCATAAGTTGGTCGACAGCGGATATGCCGTGATGGCCTTTGACCACTTTGGTCATGGAAAAACCAAAGGAAAAAGAGGACATAATCCAGGGTATGCCTATGTTTTAGGAAGTATTGCCATGCTCATCGAACAGGCCAAGGAGACCTTTGGCGCCCTTCCTATGTTTCTGTACGGACATTCTATGGGAGGAAATGCAGTAATTAACTTTGTGCTCAGAAATCAGCCTGACCTGCAGGGAGCTATTGCAACCAGTCCATTTTTAAAACTCGCTTTTCAACCACCAGCATGGAAATTAACCCTCGGAAAAGTCATGCAAAAAATCGCTCCATCGATTACCCTTGGTAATGAATTGGATGCCAATGACATTTCTCGTATCCCAGAGGAAGTGGCTAACTATCAAAACGATCCTTTAGTACACGACAAAATTAGTCCAAACTTCTCCCTATCATTTATCGACAGTGGTGCCTGGGCTATTGAAAATGGGCAACAACTTCAACTCCCTATGTTAGTTTTGCACGGAACAGATGACAAAATTATCGACTGTAAGGGAAGTGAGGCCTTTGCTAGTAAAACAGCCTTAGCCAGTTTTAAATCGTACCCAGGTGGATATCACGAACTCCACAATGATTTGTGTCAGGACGAACTGATTCAGGACATTGTTACATGGTTAGACAAACAGGTTTAGGTTGATGCTTTTAGAATTTTCAAAAATTTTAAACGACAAATTTCCTTTTCTCAAAGGAAGCAAACTGCTACTCGCTGTTTCTGGTGGCTTAGACAGTGTCGTACTTACGCAGCTATTCAAAAAACTGGAATACGACATCAGCATTGCACACTGTAACTTTCAATTACGCGGTATTGAAAGTGATTTAGACGATCACTTTGTCAACCAGCTCGGCATTTCCTTAGAAATACCGGTATACACCAAACGTTTTGATACCGAAAAATACGCAAGTGAACACAAAACTTCCATACAGTTGGCGGCAAGAGAAGAGCGTTATCGGTGGTTTCAAGAAGTTTTAACGCTGCACAACTTAGACTATATTATTACGGCTCATCACGCAGATGACAACCTCGAAACCGTACTTATTAACCTGACAAGGGGCACGGGTTTGGACGGTTTACTCGGCATTCCAGCCGTTAATGACAACATCGTCAGACCGATGCTCGATTTCTCGAGAGAAACTATTTTTGACTATGCCAGCACAGCTCAAATTGTATGGCGAGAAGACAAAAGCAATGCAGAAACCAAATACCAGAGAAATAAAATCCGCCATCGCGTAATTCCCATTTTAAAAGAATTAAACCCAAAGGTCTTAAACAACGTTATCAATACCCAAAATCACCTAAAAGAAGCGCGTCAAATCATCCGTGATCGCATGGCTACTGTCGCTGAAAAAGCCCTGATTACTGAGGGGGACCTCATCAAGATAAACATACTAGAAATCAAAAAACTACAGCATCCAAAAGCCTACCTCTACCCCTTACTAAAGGACTATGGATTTACGGAATGGAACGATGTAATTCAATTATTAGACGCACAAAGTGGTAAGCTAATTACAACAAAATCACACACATTGCTAAAAGACAGAGATTTTTTATTACTTTTACCGTCTGATAAATTCGCAGCAACTGAAA
Organism: Tenacibaculum litopenaei; assembly: GCF_964514025.1. Lineage (NCBI taxonomy): Bacteria > Pseudomonadati > Bacteroidota > Flavobacteriia > Flavobacteriales > Flavobacteriaceae > Tenacibaculum > Tenacibaculum litopenaei. The sequence continues at coordinate 477,279 of NZ_CAZEQT010000001.1, read as the reverse complement.
ACCAAGAAATTAAGATAGACAGTTCACTATCAGAGATTAAGACACCTGTGAATTTATTATTTAAAAACGTTCAAAAAACAACATCTTTAGACAAAAATTCTATTTATGTTGACAAAAATTTACTAAATTACCCCCTAACTTTGCGTAAGTGGAGGCAAGGCGATCTTTTTTATCCTGTTGGGATTAAGGGTAAAAAGAAGCTCAGTAAATATTTTAAAGACGAGAAATTATCAATAATTGAAAAACAACAAGTTTGGTTGCTTTGTTCAGGCAATAACGAAATAATTTGGGTACTTGGAAAACGACAAGACAGGCGTTTTAAAGCCTCAAATGAAACAACCGACATAATGCAAATAAGTATATATCAACCCCTGTAAACTATTATAGAATGAAAAAACTCTTTACTCTAATTTTATTTTTTATAGGTTTCGTTACTTTCTCCCAGACGGATGACAATCCGCTCTTGGTGACTCCTATAGTTGAAAAAGTATCTGATACTGAATATGATTTAATATTTGAGATCGTAATTGCTGAAGATTGGCATTTGTATTCTCAGTACAACCCAGAAGACGCTTCATTACCGATGACCATTACTCCTGCGGAAGGACAAACTGGTTATACTTTAAGTGGTAAAGCAAAAGAAAGCGAAACTGAAACGGAATTCAGTGAAATTTGGGGAAAAGATGAAATTTTCTTCGTCGAAGAAGCGCGTTTAGTACAGCGTATTACCGTGAGTGATCCTTCACTTACTCAAATTACCCTTAACTTAGATGCACAGGTTTGTAAAGAATACTGTTTACCTTTTGACGAAGACTTTACCTTCTCTTTAACTGGAGAAGAAGTAGCACAAACAGTTGCTCAAGTAGATGAACACAGTGAAAAATTATCGGAAGATCTCAAATTAGATTTGAAGAACACGATCATGTTACAATCTACAACCAACAAAGAAACTGACAAAGAAGACAGTAGCTTACTCAATATATTCTTATTAGGATTTGTAGGAGGATTGTTAGCCTTTTTAACACCTTGTGTATTTCCAATGGTACCATTAACTGTATCGTTCTTTACGAAGAGAACTGAGCAGAAAGGAAAAGGAATTGGTAGTGCTGTATTGTACGGATTTTTTATCGTATTAATCTACGGTTTATTAAGTGTACCTTTCCATTATTTAGATACTTTAGATCCTGAAATTTTAAATAATATCTCTACGAACATCTGGTTGAATTTATTCTTCTTCGTAGTCTTGATTTTCTTTGCAGGATCGTTCTTTGGATTGTACGAGATTGCCTTACCGAGCTCTTGGAGTAGCAAAGCAGATAGCGCTTCAGGTATTGGAGGGGTTTTAGGAATTTTCTTTATGGCATTGACTTTAGCCATCGTTTCATTCTCATGTACAGGACCTATTTTAGGTTCGTTATTAGCAGGTTCGTTATCATCTAATGGAGGTGCTATGCAGTTAACTGCTGGGATGACAGGATTTGGAGCGGCATTAGCCTTGCCTTTTGCATTGTTTGCATTATTCCCAAAATGGTTAAAAACTTTACCAAAATCAGGAAGCTGGTTGAATACAGTAAAAGTAGTTTTAGGATTCTTAGAATTAGCTTTCGCTTTCAAATTCTTATCAAATGCTGATTTAGTAGGTCACTGGAACTTATTAAAGAGAGAAGTATTTATCGGTATCTGGGCCTTATTAGCCTTCTTAATGGCCTTGTACTTATTCGGGTTCATCGGTAAGAAATACGGTAAAATCTCGATGTTTAGAATCCTTTTAGGAGTACTAGCCTTAGGTGTTGCTGTGTACTTAGCTCCTGGAGTTTTAGAAAAACCATCGTGGAATCAAAGTAAATTGTTAAGTGGATTTGCTCCACCACAGTTCCACAGTATCTATAAAAAAGGAGATAGCCAGTGTCCACTCAACCTGAACTGTTTTAAAGATTGGGATGAAGGAGTTGCCTATGCAAAATCAGTAAACAAGCCAATTTTATTAGACTTTACTGGATGGGCATGTGTAAACTGTAGAAAGATGGAAGAAAACATCTGGAGTCAACCAGAAGTATACGAGGTATTAAATAACGACTACGTATTGATTTCACTTTACGTTGACGATCACCAGAGAATGTTACCTGAGGACGAGCAATTCGATTATATCAAACCAAATGGTAAGATCAAGAGAATTAGAACTTATGGTGATAAGTGGGCAACCTTACAGATTGCGAACTTTAAAACTGCTTCTCAGCCATTTTACGTGTCTCTTAGCCCTGATTTAGAGGTATTAAATAGACCAGAGCAGTACACAGATAAAGACAGCTATTACAAGTGGTTAAAAGACGGATTAGACAGGTATAAAGCCAGTAGTAAATAAACCGCACTAACCGTAAATAATATAGAAAGCCTCTCCAATGGAGAGGCTTTTTTGTATGGATATGTTTGCAGTCACTATTGTAAACGCAATGCGCACTCTCTTTCGGCACACTGGCGTCCAAACTCTACACACACAGGACTCCCTGGTGGCTTACATTGCTTTCTTCCACCATTGATCGTGCGTTGTTCTTCTCTCTTTAGTTGTTTTCCTAAATTTAAAATTTGATGTTTCATGTTATTGTAGTTTAACGTTATTATTGTAAAATCGGAGTCCTTGCCCAGTATCAGTATTAGTCTTCTATACCCAATACAAAAGCACACTCCCACTCAGAACAATGACGTCCAAAATCAATACATACTTCACTCCAGCGAGGTTTGCATTGTTTTCTTCCTCCATTGATTTGCAATTGCTCCTTTTTTTGGAGCGCTTTCCCTAGATTTAAAACTTGTTTTTTCATTTTTATATAAATTAATGGTTAGCATTTTGTAGAGTAGCCTACCCACACGTACGTGTATAGACCGAGTTGTTTACCATGGGTTGATAATTCCTCCTAAACAAACATGCGTTTCATAGGTTCCTAAACAGCAGCCGTTGCTCAAAGGTGCTCCACCACACATTCTACACCTACTTGCTGGGTAGGTAGGGCAGCTCGCTCCTCCGTTAATTGACTGTTGACTCTTTTTATCGAGTAATTTTCCTAAGTTTTTGATGTTATTTTTCATGGTATTAAAGATTTGTCCGAACATCAAAATGCGATGTACGGATACAGTGATAGTAGCAGTAAAAACCACCACTAAAAAAAAATTAATTAAACGGTACTCTTAGTTAAAGTCCACAAACCGGATGAGTTGGAAGTACACACATGCCCTTACAGCACACATGATTGGGTACACCACAGGTTAATGAAAAAGGATCTAAGCAAACGCCGTAATTATCGTCATAAGCTCCTGTAATGTTCTTTTGCTCTTTAAGAGAGAGCACTGTTCCTAATTTTGAAATGTTTGATTTCATGATTATAAAAAATTTACTTTTAATAATCCTTGACCTATTTTAAGACACTCAAGGGTTTATGTCTATTCTTCGCGAGTTATATTATTTAATGACCTTTTTAAGCTGATAAAAAAATCGCTCAATCAGTCGTAAATCTTCCGTAATGATATCGGCAGTTCCTTGCATTTCTTGGCGAAACTCAATGTGCTTACCATAGGTAGTTACTAAGTCTTGCGCCAGGGATACATCGACCCTATAATTACCTTCGTTATCGGGTATCATAGAAATTGCCTGAACTTTACCGTTGAGTTTTCCAAACTCATCGGCGGGGTAATTCAAGAGTTTTATCTGGACCGATTGCCCCGTTTTAATTTTTCCAGAATTGGTTACAGGAGCTTTAATCTTTCCTATAAACATGTCGTAACGATCGGGAATAATGGTAAAAATCAATTCTCCAGCTTTCACCGTTTGATTTTCACTCCAAAATGATAAAAACGATACTTCTCCACTAATACTAGCTTTTAAGGCGTACTGCTTTTCCCAATCCATAATGGCCTTTTTGAGGTACAAAAATGATTGTATGGCCTTTTTTTTCAACCTCGTATCATTCTGCGTTTTCTTAATGGTAGTACCTTGTAGGTTTTTAGCAGAATTGCTGATTACTTCTCTCATTTGCGCGATCGAACTCTCTAATGATTTTGACGTTCGCTTTGCCTGTAGGTAATCGATCTCTCCTTGATCCATTTCTCGTTTAGAAATAACACCTTGACCGTACATTTTCCTACTCCTATCCACAGCTGCCTTTTTATAAACCAACTCTTTTTGATTAATCTCCTTTTGTGTAATCAATATCCTCAATCGTTCTTGCGCTTGTAATACGGACATTTGATTGGCCAATGATTCTGAATTAAACGGCGTCAATTGATTATTTAAATCGTATTCCGAATAATCGTTCTCAAACTGCGCATAACTACTGGTAATATCACCCAGCATCAGCGGAGGCAATTCATCAAAGGGAAAAGAAAAGTTATCTGTTTGTGTTTGTACAGTATCCACGATGCTTTTCAACAAGAGTACATCTTTATAAGCTGCGCTGTTCTCAATGACGGCCAGTACCTGATTTTTGACTACTTTATCACCTTCTTTAGTCAAAAACACATCAAACTGCCCACCGGACTTTGCATAGATTTTCTCTGGAGGAAAGGAGGTAGTCACCATTACTTGTGTAGTGATCACATCCGGGTACTTTACAAACCAAGAAATAAACAACAACACCAATACCAAAATAAGTACCAGGGTGTTTCCCCAACGAATCATCCAATTGGGGACTTTGGTCAATATTTCTTGAACTTCTTCACTTCTTAATTCAATATCGTCTGTAGATATCGGCATCTGCTTTTATTTAAAAATAGTCAGCGGTATTAAGGATACCGCTAACTCAGTTAGTATTAATTGATTCTAATAATCTCCATTAGGTCCATCACCTGGGCGTGACAAACACACATAACCACAGCCAGGAACGTACTGCCAAGGCAATACACAATCTACGTCAGCTACGGGTTCTGGGTAACATCCTCTTGGAGGTACTCCTCCCCCTCCGTGGATAGATTTTTGTACAGATTTACTCAGGGGTAAACCCAATTTTTTTAAGGTATTCATAAGCTTTTATATTACAGTACCGAAGGCTCGGTACTCGTTAACTAAATTTTTAATAACCAAGGAAGCAAGCACCTCCTTGGCTTGTTAATAATAATTATCGACGCTAGGTCGTACTGGGTTTACCTTGGATCTAAATCACCACCAGCTGCGATTTTACAAATAAATCCACAGCCTGAAATATATACCCAAGGGCTCGCACAATTCACTTCGGCGGTTGGGTATTCATAACAACCAGGACCAGGATATCCTGAACCTCCGTTAATTCCTTGTTGCTCATTTATGGAGAGCTTTTTTCCTAATGATTTTATATTTTTCATATTCTTATTTTTTGATCTAGTAGTGCTAAAAATGACTACTATTTTGATTCATACTAGGAATTTTCAAGTAGCAAAGACTAAGAACGTCCGCCACCTTCGTCGTAACGTATCTTACAGGTCATTCCACAACCTTCTATATATACCCAAGGGCTAATACAATCAACAGATGCATCAGGATATTCATAACATCCCGGCTTAAATCCGCCGTTACCTCCATTAATATTTCGTTGCTGACTAGTTGTTAGGGCACTCCCTAAATTTTCAATTTTTTTCATACTCTTTTTTATTTTATAAACAACACTGACCATTAACTATGGTACCCATGTTCGCTCCTCCTGAACCATTTGGAACAGCACAACGATCACCATCTGCACAATCAAATGCACAGAAAAACAAACCGAAGCAGAATCCTCTTCTACCTCCGTTAACCTCTTTTTGTTCTTGCTTGTTAAGAACCTTTCCTAAGTTTTGTAATACAGACTTTTTCATAATTCTTAACAAAATTTATTATACATCCAAGGAGCCATGCATAAATTGTGGGTAGCACAGCAACCTGTTGAGGGTGGGCAATCCGTGTGTTGTTCACAATAACGGAGTCCTCCATTAATCTTTTGTTGTTCCGCTCTACTCAGAGAGGTTCCCAACGTTTCTATAGTTTTAGTCATCACTATTAAAATAAGATTTGAAATTCCCCTGAACACTTAAAGACACTCAGGGACTGTGTCTATTCCTCGCGAAAAAAATATGTTTAGTATGGTACTTACTTTCCTAAATTCAATTGATTTTTTACCAGGTGATAATAGGCACCTTGTAAAGCAATCAATTCACTGTGGTTTCCTTGCTCTATAATCTTTCCCTTATCCAACACCACAATCTGATGAGCATTTTTAACCGTACTCAAACGGTGGGCAATGACAACAGCCGTTTTATCCTTAAAAAAGGTATTGAGATTCTCCATAATCACCTTTTCATTATTAGCATCTAAGGCACTAGTTGCTTCATCAAAAAACAGGTATTTTGGGTTCTTATACACCGATCTTGCAATGAGTAATCGCTGTTTTTGACCGGTACTCAAACCGTTTCCTTCACTCCCTATTTTGGTGTTTAAGCCCAGGGGTAATCCTTCTATATAATCTCCGATATTCGCCACATCAATGGCGTGTAACAATTTTTCTTTATCTACAAAATCTTCCCCAACGGCAATATTTTTAGCAATAGTATCATTAAATATATACCCTTCTTGCATCACCACTCCACAATTTCTCCTCCATTCCTTCTGCGAAATATTTCTCAAATTAAATTGGCCCACTGAAATTTCACCGGCATCAATTTGATAAAAACCTAGCAATAGCTTCATCAAGGTCGACTTCCCACTTCCGCTCACTCCTACGATAGCCGTAGTTTTGTTGGCAGGAATCTCTAAACTGAGATCTTTTAATACAGGCTCTAACCCTCCTGTATATCTAAAGGTCACCTTTGACAAACGTATAGCACTGTCGGGGATCTGCATTACCTTTTCATCTCCCGGTTTTTCTTCCTCCTCCATGTGATGAATTTCTCCCAAACGATCTAAGGAAATCTGTGCGTCCTGCAGGTCTCTCATAAAGTTAATGAGTTGAACGATGGGACCGTTTAACTGACCTACAATATAACTGATCGCCATCATCATACCGAGTGTAATATTACCGTCAATAACTAACTTCGCAGATAAGATAGTCACTAACATATTCTTTAGCTCATTGATCAGGTTTGACCCTACACTCTGAGTTTGTTCAAGTGCTAAACTCTTGGTTGCTACTTTAAAAAGTCGTGCTTGCACGTACTCCCAGTTCCAACGCATTCTCCTTTCAGCGTTGTGCAACTTAATTTCTTGCATTCCGTTAATCAATTCAATCACCTTACTCTGTTCTTGACTGACCTGACTAAACTTTTTGTAATCTAACTCTCTACGTTTTTTAAAAAAGAACAAAACCCAGGTAAAATACAAGATGCTTCCCAACACAAAAACGCCAAAAATTTGCATACTGTAATAGCCCAGTACTAAACTGAATACGATCAAATTGAAAAAGGAAAAGAGCACCGTTAAAGACGAAGTCGTCAGTATGCGTTCAATACGCTGATGGTCATTAATTCGCTGCAACAAATCACCGGTCATCCGCACGTCGAAATACGAAATCGGTAATTTCATTAACTTAATAAAGAAATCCGAAATTAGCGAAATGTTAATCCGGGTACTCAGGTGCAGCAAAATCCAACTGCGAATAATCTCTAACGATGCCTTTCCTAAAAATAAAAACAATTGTGCTACTAATATCAAGTACACAAAGTTGATATCCTGATTTTCTATACCTACATCGACCACACTTTGCGTTAAAAAAGGCAATATTAGCTGTAACAAACTCCCAGCTAACAACCCTATAATCAACTGAATAATAAAGCGTTTGTACTTAATGAGGTATTTAAAAATAAATGAAAAACCAAATTCTTCGTCTTCCTCAAACTCTTCTTGGTAAAAATTAGGAGTGGGCTCTACGATCAAGGCAATTCCTTCTTCCGTGAATTCATCGGCGTTATTTCCTATCCAATTTTCTATAAACTCTTCTTTGGTATACACCAGTAGACCATGAGCTGGATCAGAAATATACACCTTATCACGTTTAATTTTGTACAGTACTACATAGTGGTTTTTATTCCAATGTAAAATACAAGGTAAGGGTGCCTCTTTTAATTTATCATAGGCCAATTTTAAACCCAAAGATTTAAAACCTATCGACTCTACTGCCTCACTCAAACCTAACAAGCTACTCCCTTCACGAGTCGTTTCACTCAGTTGTCGAAGTTGCTGTGTGTTAATGGTTTTTCCATAGTGTTTGGCAATAATCTTAATACAAGTAGGGCCACAATCTTTAGCCTCAGTTTGTTGGTAATTCGGAAACTTTTTCAAAGAAATTTGATCTTTTTTTATTTTTTTTAACTTCTACAACACACTACTGCTCCGTAAACTGGATGTGGGTAGTACCCTCTACGGCAGGTATCCGTATCATTGATGTACCCAGCTCTACAAACAAAGCGGTTGTTACCACCATTAATAGCTTTACAGGTGTCTTTACTTAGTTCGGTTCCTAAAGATATAAGATGTTTTTTCATTTTTAAAAGTTTTTTTGGTTAACAGTTAGCTTATAAACACGGAGAATCTATTGGTAAGGCACATAAACCTCCCCATTCACCTCCACAGGCCAAACAATCTTGCTCATTTGTTGGCCAAGGACCAAATCCGGCCATTACAGCACGTTGTGCTTGCTTAGACAATTCAGTTCCTAATTTTTTTAAATTCGTTTTCATAATTAGTTTTAGTATTTAGTTTAGCGCTTCGCGCAGGGTTATTTTAGGGCGTGTTACTTATTGAAACACCGGACTCAACCTGCATGCTTCCATACAGTTCGCAAAATCCTCTTTGGTCGAATTATTGAAACGACACTGATTGATACATTCAAAACACAATACCGGATTTCCTCCAAGTATTTGTTGTTGCTGCTCTTTAGCCAAGGCTACACCGAGATTTTTGATACGAGTTTTCATTAACTTCTCTTTTTTTTAGAAAAATTTATATTTGACAATACGACATTGCTCTGCAATTGTCCATACAATTTCCTAATTCTATACGATCTCTGCTCGTCATTCTACAGTTGTCCATACAGGCAATACACTGTAAAAAATTTCCACCTTGAATTTCCCGCAACTGCCCTGTTTCTAATTCTTTTCCTAAAGTTTTGATGATGTTTTTCATTATTGAAATATTAAGATTACATTTGCGGTGAACATTTAAAGACACTCACCGAGTGTGTCTATTCTTCGCGAGAGAATATTGTTCGAAACCAAAGCTTTTGTGCTTTGGTTTTTTTTATAATGTTTTGGCAGCTTGAGCGCTGCTTTCTTCCAGTTCTTCTATAAAGAAAATAAGGTCAGACCTATCGTACTCTTTAGGATACGACATTCCGTTAATTAATATTTCTGGAGTAAAATTAATGGCGTTATCAGCACACCAGTTGTTTTGACGTTCCAATTCACTTAACTGATGTTCAGGAAATGCGCAACTTCCCCATTTCTGCAACCAGCGTTCAGCATTCCCCTTTTCATAAATCTCATTCATGGCTTTTAAACATTCGTGTTGCCCTTTATCCTTGTAGATTTCCAAAAGTCTCGATGTAATTTTCACCACATCCGCATCAGGAGTCCCTGTAGGCACGTTGAAGCGAATTTTGATTTTCACAAAATTCTTAAACCTCGCTAGCAGAGCATCTACTTGCTTGTGTACCGGCTTACAATGACCACAAAACGGGTTCGTTACAATCACTAACTCTAAGCTAGACATCGGATTTCCAAAAACAATTTCTTCACTCCCTGGGATTTCCGTCTGCAATACAGGTGACTTTCTCAACAGTGTCTCAAATATTCCGTAGTTACGTTTAAACTTAACATTCTCGATTTTACTTTTACGCAATGAAGTTACCTCAACCAACAATGGTTTTACCGACTTCCATACCCCAATACTCCCAACACCTATCAGAGCAAAAACAAGTCCGTCAATTAAATTCCACGAGAACTCATTAATAAAGGGTTGCCAAGACAATGCTGCCTGAACCCAGAGCACTGCTACTAAACTCAAACAAAGCATACACCACTTTTTTACAACGGCATACTGGTAATATATAGAATAGACTGTCATCGGAATTGCGAGTAGACTCACTGCATAAACCAGTGATAAATTATGCATCAACACCACTCCAGCGATACTCAATACACCGAAGTACAACATACTTAAATCACTTAACTTAACTCCTTTAAAAATCTCCGCTCCTTTAGACGTCAATACGGCATCACAATCCTTTTTATCGTCCACTCCTGAACAGAAGGCATTTCCAATAGTAGATTGCAGTCCTAATTCCTGTTTAAAAATTGCCAAGCTCACCACCAAGCCCACAACTGAAAGTCCCCAGTGAGCTGTTTCCAATAATTCGGCTGAATTTACAAACAACACTGCAGCTACTAAGGTCATAAAACCAGCCAACAAAAGGTAACTCAGCGTGTTTTTTGTTTTGGGTTTTTCAACGGTATCCGTTTTTTCAACGGCTACAATAATTCCTGTAAATCGCTGTAAAAACATCTCGTCATGCATGCTCTCCTTTTTACCCTCTGCAGGATACAAGGTATAATTGGTGCCTTTTCGTTCTACGATTACTAACTCCGACCCTTCGCGCTCAGATTTCACTTGAGCCATGTAGGACGGTGGTAATTGTACCAATGTTTCTTTATTTACAGGAATATCCGCTGCGATATTCTCGATAGAAAAATGGTCCAATACTCCTGTAATTGCATGTAAACTGGGATAAGAAGGGTGACTTTGGATTTGAAAATCCAACTCTTCTTTATCAAATGGGATTTTATTTTTACGTAGTAATTGAGCAACTAAGCTGCTGATAGAATTTTTCAATGTTGTTTTAGTTTTAGCTATTTATTACAGTATTTCCAAATTTATACTTAAAAAAATATAAATTTTATATTTTTTCAATAAAAAAAGTAAGGATATACACCACTTACTTTTACCATCTTAAATGAAGCCACTTTCTTTGGCCTTCATTATCAATTCTCTATGTCCACGTTCTTTAACGTTGAACATTTTTTTTAAGTGTCGTTTTCTTTTTTCAATAGCGGCAACGGAAAGGGGAATATATCCCAACATGTCTTTTACTTTTGCTCCGTTAGACAATTCGTACAAAATTTTGCGGTCTACATCGTCCAAAAAGAACTCCACAGAGACTTTTTTCCTCAACAATTTTAAGACGGTTTTACTGTAGTAAGGCGGGTCGTGTATGACTTCCTGAATGGCTTGGGTCAATTCATTAAAAGAGATATCACTTTTAATGAGAAGTCCATCTGGGTTCGTTGATCTAAATACGCTGTGAATAATGTATTTGTTGTCATTGGTTGTCGAAATGACCACGCGACAGTTTGGCAATTTATCTCGAATGTAGATTCCTAAATCTTCTCCTGAAATCATTTTGCTATTTTCAGCAGAGGGCAATTTAAGATCCAAGAAGGCCAAATCAATTTTAGCATTGGTTTGTACATAATGCTGAACAATGTGTACTCCTTGGTCATAACTATGCGCTTCCACAAAATTGAAAATCCCACAATTACAGCAATCTTGTACTTGCAGAAAAGCTTTCTTATAAGCTTCACATACCAAGGGGTAATCATTCACAATGAGCACTGTGAATTTTTCTTTTTCCATCATAAGTTATTTTTTAGTGTGTAGTAGTGCAGCAGCATTCACTGAAGACTCAGTAATTTACTGCGCAGTATATGTTCGACGACGAAAACTCGCGAAAAACAATCAAAAAAAGTATATAGCCTGCTCCTTTCTAAATTGAAAAATTCGCAATGGGAGCTCCGTAAATTTAGAGATAATTGTTATTAAAACAAAAAACTAATGTTAAGAATACAATTATTTTAACGTTTTTTTACTAAAAATAGTATGATACTCAGTAATTTTCGCGTATTTTATAGTAAGCAATTATTTTATCGTTACCGCTAAATGCTAAGCAATAACTCCCCCTTTACGCTAGACTAACCTTCTCTTTTTTTTCATTTTTTTTCGTCGATAACGTGCTAAAAATCAACAAAGCTCACATCTGTGTAACCATGTGCAAAAAATGTAACCTCTTGCCCAGCAGACATTTTAACACTTACTTTGCCTCAAAACAGCACTACCTCCTTTGCGCAATGGAATACCAACGGCTGAACATAAACTGTATTACAACCACAAAAACATGAAAACTACCCCCGAAAAAACAACGAGCTATCCGCGAGCCTTTTCCCATATCGGTATCACTGTCCCCGATTTGGAAGCTGCGGTACGCTTTTATACAGAAATACTCGGTTTTTACTGTATCATGCCTCCAACAGTGATCAATGAAGAAAACGAAACCCCTATCGGTATTATGTGTAGCGACGTATTTGGTACTGGGTGGAAATCATTTAAAATTTCACACTTAGCTACAAGCGATGGCATCGGAATCGAATTATTTGAGTTTAACTCCAGTAGAAAAACCACAGCCCAATTTCAACCTTTTCATTCAGGACTCTTTCATTTTTCTGTTCAAGATCCAGATATCGAAGGCCTCGTTGCGAAAATCGTCGCAGCAGGAGGAAAACAACGCATGCCAATACGGGCCTATTACCCCGGTGAAAAACCTTATCGCATGTGTTATGTAGAGGATCCGTTCGGAACCGTATTCGAAATTTACTCGCATGCCTATGAATTGCATTACGCTTCTGGCGCCTATAATTAACTTGGTTCAGAAGTAACAAACAGCCCCCTCAGCAAAGAAATCTATTTGTTTCCCCTTTTTCACGGTAGCATTTAACTACCCCAAGTAATTGCTTTTCCCTTTGGAAAAGTAATTGCTTTTTATAGCTGGTAGTAATCACTCTTACCGTTCTGATACTAATAAATGCTGTTGCTCAGCAAAATCTTTTCCCCATTGATCCATCGCCATGATCACGGGCAATAAGGATCTACCTTCTTCCGTCAATGCATAGGCTACTTTAGGAGGAACTTCAGGATATACCGTTCGGGTTACTAAACCGTCCTTTTCCAGGGCTCTAATGGCATAACTAAACATTCTGTTCGATATCCCCGCAATGGATTTTTGTAAAACTCCAGAGCGTTGAGGACCGTCTTTGAGGTGATACATGATAAGTGTTTTGTATTTGTCACCAATTAAATGCAATACAAATGCTAAAGAACACACAAACTCTTTGTCTTTATAAACTATTTTCTGGCTTTGCATAGAAGTCTTATTTTGGGTAGGTACCATGGGGACTAACAAATATACCGAAATTTAAAAAAATCGTATAAATCGAATTTCATAGGGATTCAAACCTTGAATAATACAAATTCCTATAACCAAGATTGCCTAAAGCGATACTACCGTTTGAGTCCCCCATCTTGATATTATAAATAAAAGTACCTATAATTTAGTTTAAAAAATATCCTGATCCAACAAATCTAAACACAGGCTTTGACAGTCCATTTATTTACTACTTTAATGAATAGGATTTTAAAATAGTCCTATCTTGTGGGAGGAGGTCGTTCTATTAACGTAATAAAAACATAATTCCCTGCCCCTCTCCATATTTTTTAACTACCTTTAAAACACTGTTAATCAACCCAAAAAAAACTGCGAGGAAATTACTATTTAGAATTATAATATTGCTGTCAATTTCCTTTTTCATATGTAACTGCAACACATCAGAGGTCGCTTCTACAACAGAAGAATATCACAATTTTCAAAACCTAGGGGTTAAAGAAAGTGATTTTTTAAAATTAGATATTCTTAGATCAAAAGGAAACACTTTGAATGATAAAAAAGACTTTGCTTTAAGGTTAAACTTATACAAGGCTTATTATAAAAAAGAGGGTGAGAAGGAGGTATTCTTTGCCCCAGTTAGAATGTTTGGTGATTATCCAAGAGATTACTTATTTGTAAAAATAAACAACGTCGTAACAGAACGTTTTTTTACTTATATCGGTAAGTATAAGAAAGAAATACATATTCACGATTTAAAAGGAACACTTATTGATATTATTAAAATTAATAGTAAAGGAATTGGAAGTTCTGTTTTGAATAAATCAACGGCTAGTAAAAATGAACTATGCCCAAAAACGGTATACATAAAATGTAGTTCCGGCCAACATAGTTTTGAAAATGAAGAAACAGTACATTCTTGTAGTTATTGGGATAACGCTGATAAAGGGAATCCCCCTTCAATGTTTGTTCAATTTTCTTCTTGCGAAACTCCTATCCCAGGAGGTGGTGGAAGTGTAGGTCCCGGAGGGTCTGATTCAGGAGGGAATTCTGTAACAGTCCCTGGAGGTGGTAGTGGAGGTGGGCTTCCCATAACTGATATGTGTTTAATGAGGACAGACTGTGATTATTGTCCTAAACTTAAAAGAACGGTCACAAAAAAAGAATGTGAAGATATAATTATCAATTATTTAAGTGGAAAATCAAAATGTGTATATGATAAATTAACTAGGTCTAGTAGAAACTTTAAAGACATGATTAAAAAGTTTGATGGTCAATTTCCCGTTAGTCATTTAAAATTCACAATAAATAATAGTATTGGCTTAAACACATATGGTATTACTATCCCTCCAGTAGATTATATTACTGAAATTCAAATAAATGAAAACAGACTATCTAACTTATCAGATTTAGGAGTTGCAGCAACATTAGCCCATGAATTAATTCATGCTGAAATTTTCAGAAAATTGTTATCCGCTGCTCAGCGTGGTGATTTAAACACTGCAATTATGAGTCAACAAGAAGCTGAGAACTATGTTAATTCATTAAAAGATAATTTTCCCGGATTATATAATTATTATGTAGAAAGATGGAATCCAATGTGGAATCATAATATGATGGCTTCCCATTACAGAACTACCATAGCAGATATTTTACAGAGTTTTGATAATAATAGACTTTCCCGTTCAAAATATGAAGCTATAGCATGGGCTGGTTTGGGTGAAATAGAAAATAACCAAAGTACTATAGCTTGGCAAAATTTGATTTCTAGCGAACAACAAGCCATTACTAATATACTAAATAAACATTTTTTTTAATGGAACTTCAAATTGTAATTAATTATGGATAAAATATTTTTGTTTTTATTTTTACTAATAGGGGGTAATATTCTGTCACATTCTCAAGAAAAGAAAGATGATTATTTTGTATTTCATAAAGGAGGAGAAAAACATTTAAAACCAATTAAGTATATACTTTTCAATTCAAAAATTCATAAAAAAAATAAGTCTAATGAAAAAGTATATTTCTACATAGAAGGTGAAGTATTTAAATTTTCTAAAAGAAAAAATAAAATAGATACTTGTAATATTAAGAATCTAAAAAAAATCAAAATTTCAAAAACTAATCAATTATCTAGCAATGAATTTAAATTTATTAAACAAAAATTGAAAGAAGATAAGTATTGGAAAGATAAAAAAGATCAGTATCTAATACCGATAACAAATAACCACAATTATTTTAAAGTTATAATTATAGAAAAATATAAAGATAAGCTTTTGAAATATGATGTTGATTGGACTTATATAGGAACAAGAGGGTTTAAGGTTAAATAATTCATAATTTATAAAAACCAAAAAGCATAAATTAATTTGATCATCCTCTAAGTTTAGGTCAGAAAAACAGTTAAATAAATTATTTAGCAACTGATTTATTATCCTATTTTTTTTAGGAATTAGACACTTTTAATGATATTTGATTTTGGATTCCTCACGCCTTCCTTGAGCTATTGGCACAAATCTATGTTCAGGTAGGTATTTTCATATTCTACCGCTCTCCATAGTTGTTCAACATATACAGTATCAATAGCACTTCCTTTTCCAGGACTCTAATGGCATAACTAAACATTCTGTTCGATATCCCCGCAATGGATTTTTGTAAAACTCCAAAGCGCTGAGGACCGTCTTTGAGGTAATACATGATAAGTGTTTTGTATTTGTCACCAATTAAATGCACTACAAATGCTAAAAAACACACAAACTCTTTGCCTTTATAAACTATTTTCTGGCTTTGCATAGAAGTCTTATTTTGGGTAGGTACCATGGGGACTAACAAATATACCGAAATTCAAAAAAATCGTATCTTCATCGCGATAACTGGCCGTTATTCAAAAAATTGCTAGCCATGAAAAGAATTACAAAAATTAGCCTTAACCTACTAGTATTGACTTTTTTCACCCTGGGATGCCGTGAAGAAAAAAAGAAAAAAACAGTCCTATTGGATGGGTCTTGGAGTAAAGTACAAAAAGACAATAATGAACATTTTGGCCTTAGCTTTTCGGATACAAAAATTGAATTATTTAATGGTTTTATTCGGTATGAAAGAGACTCCACATCTGGGGTGCATAGAAAAAACTACAAAGGCCTTACTACTCGCTATGAAGTGAGAAAAGACAGCATTTTTATAAAAGATCCTTTCAGTCAAAATTGGAAATTTAGTTGGCGTATAAAAAAGCTACTAAAAAACACTTTGGTGTTAGAACGAAACAATTCTACTTTTATCGAGTTAAAGAGAATAACCTCCATTCCGAGCTTCGATTTTGACCAAATTGTCTTTTCTCGTTCTGGTTGTTACGGCTATTGCCCCGTACTCGATATTTCATTACATAAAAATGGAGAAGTATATTATCAAGGCGAAGGTTATATACATCCCTTAGGTTTTTATAGATCAAAAACCAACAGTGCTCAAAAAACTCAGATTTTCTCAAAATTTCGTAATATAGCCATTGACAGTCTATCAGATGTGTATTCAGCAAGCCACACAGATGATGAAACCATAACAACTACCTTCATAAAAAATGGCCGCATAATAAAAACCATTTACGACTATGGAAAATCTGGTCCCAAAGAATTGGTATGGGCTTACGTTCCTATCGAGAATCTTTACACTCAACTAAAGTTTGATAGTATACTTAACGATGACGCCATTTATCCTAAGCTTCACTACCACTACTTTCAAAAAGACTCCAAGATTGTAACCTTAGAGAAGTCAGAAAGTTTTTATTTATCGACTGAAATTCAAAAATCTAAGATTGTCCAAACAAATTTTCAACCTGAATATCAAATAAGATTTACAGTAAGCTCCCCCGGTTGGATAAATGCCCCAACCGAAAAGAAAACACCTAAAATCGAGTTAGTTAAAATTGTAACAGACGGAAGATTGTTTAAATTTTCTTTCAAAAATCACAAATCGATTACCCGTGATTTAGGCTATAATTTTATTTCGAGGAATTTTACGCAAGCGGATTTCAAATTGAAAACAGCCTACCATTAATACGGACGAAAACAATCGTAATTACTTTTTCAAAGAGAAAAAATACTTTTACATTAACCCACATAAAATTGCATTACATACCTTTCGGTACCAAAATGAAATCCTATGCCTAAACATTTAATTTGTCTTTTAGTAATAGGTAGTATTTTACTTATAAATTGTTCTGGAAATACTACTAAAAATTCATCATCCAACTTCCGTAACAAAAAAACATTACTAGACAGTCTAGCAAAGTTAAAACAGCACACTCTAGACACATTTATTATCAACACAACAAAAGCACAAAAAGCTAGTGATTTTAAATTGAATAAAAATTGGGCTTATAGTAAAGAAACGGTACAATCGATACCGAAGAGGGTAATAGAAAAGTGGCCTGATAAAGGGAAAATATTTATAAACGAATTTAAAAATCTAAAAATCAAAAAGACTAAACTCGACACTACAATTATATTAACACGAAATAATTGCATGGTAGTTAGCGATTTGTATTATGATCGTTACGAGGATAAAAAAGGCGTATATGGAATTAAATATTATGACAAATCTAACCTAGTTTACAGTCCAGAAGATAGACACTTAACCGATTTTGTACTCTACAAAAAGGAAACAACTCTTAAAAAACATTTTAATTTCGATACGGATGTAGCTTATGACGAACTTCTAAAAAGTTATAATCAAACCATAAAAAACCTAGATTCTGTAAACTATATTTTGGTACTTGATAATGTGTTATACCAAAAAACTAATCGTCTTTTTGACAAATTTATATCTGGTCATTTAGCAACAAAAGTAAGCTTGTTTGATTGCACGAAAAGTAAAATAGTACTAAGCGATTTAATTTTAGCTTCTAATAGTGAAACCCTATTTACCAGACATTTAACAAACGATAATAACAGTACAAGGCAAGCTAATAAAGAATATTTTGACAACGAAAGCTTTAAAGACCTCATACGAAATCGAAACAAGAAAATATTGAATTTGATAAATAGGTCTTCTGATTCAATTGCGAAGAAACAAGCACCACCTAACTAACTTACAAACAAAACATTAAATAAAGTACTTCAATCTAAGCACTTATTACATATAAAACTAGAGGTTTTGATGAGTTTCGTACTTTTAAACAAAAATGCTTATCAAAACCTACGGTGCAGCTCTGTTTGGCATTGATGCAACTACCGTAATCATCGAAGTCAATATTGATATGGGCATAGGCTATCACCTTGTTGGACTTCCCGACAATGCCGTCAAAGAGAGTTCTTATCGCATTATGGCCGCTCTCAAAAACACCGGTTACAAACTTCCAGGAAAAAAGATCATTATCAACATGGCTCCAGCGGATCTCCGAAAAGAAGGTACTGCCTATGACCTTCCTATTACCCTCGGTATACTAGCCGCTTCTGGCCAGATACACTGTTCTAACCTACACGAATACATTATTATGGGAGAACTCTCCTTAGACGGAGGTTTACACCCCATAAAAGGAGCCCTCCCCATTGCTATTCAAATGCAGAAAGAAGGTTTTAAACATTTCATTCTCCCCCAACCCAATGCCTTAGAAGCCTCCGTAGTCAGTGGTATAGACATCCTCGCCGCTCAGCACCTCAGCGAGGTCATCGAACATTTTACTGGAGCTACACCGCTCACCACTGTAGTCACAGACCCCGCTATTTTTTGCCAATATTCCAACGCCTACACTATGGATTTCTCCGATGTTAAAGGCCAAGAAGGCATCAAACGCTGTATGGAAATTGCCGCCGCAGGAGGGCATAACCTATTGCTTATTGGTCCGCCCGGAGCCGGAAAAACTATGTTGGCAAAAAGACTACCTACCATACTTCCTCCCATGACACTTGAAGAAGCTTTGGAAACTACGAAAATCCATTCCGTTACCGGCGTACGATCGCATGCCGGACTGGTACAAGTACGTCCGTTTAGAGCTCCTCACCACACCATCTCAGACGTCGCCCTCGTCGGTGGTGGTCAATATCCCCAGCCCGGCGAGATATCACTGGCCCACAACGGCGTGCTCTTCCTAGATGAACTCCCCGAGTTTAAACGCAGTGTACTCGAAGTCATGCGACAACCTCTGGAAGATAGAAATGTCACCATTTCTAGAGCAAAATTTACCGTAAATTACCCCAGTAGCTTTATGCTGATCGCCAGCATGAATCCCAGTCCTAGTGGGTACTTCCCCGGCTCCAACCAATTTCCAGCTCCTTCCTCGTACGAAATGCAGCGCTACCTGCAAAAGTTATCGGGACCTTTACTCGATCGCATTGACATGCATGTTGAAGTTCTCCCGGTGCCATTTGACAAACTAACGACCAAAAATCATTCAGAAAACTCAGAGACTATTAGAAAACGCGTTTGTCAAGCTCGCGAATTGCAAACAATCCGCTTTCAGTCATCCCCCAACATCCACTACAACGCACAAATGAGCAGTGCTCAACTACATCACCACTGCGCATTGAGTCCAGCTTGCTTAGCACTCATCAAAACTGCCATGAAACAACTCGCTCTGTCCGCTAGAGCCTATGATAAAATACTAAAGGTATCGCGTACCATTGCCGATCTGGATCAGTCCCCCACACTCAAAGAACAACACCTCTCCGAAGCTATTTTGTACCGAAGTCTCGACAGAACCCACTGGTTTTGAACAACAAAAAATAAAAAAACGTCCTCCAAACAATGCAAAACGAGGTACTCTCAACCTGTAAAACGACCCAAAACACGAATTTTAACCACTTCCCAGCAGTGAATACAATTTTAACAGGACCAGTTTATCTAATTATTACTAACTTAGTCACCCATTAAACACTATAATTAAATCTCAGATGAAAAAATTTTTCTATTTAGCATTAGCGTCCCTGGCTATTGTTTCCTGCAAAAAAGAGGCTAAAGACTACCTTACCTTCAGCGGTAAGATCACCAATAAAAACTCAGACTCTTTGGTAATTGCCAACCCTAGATTAGGATTTAAAAGAGTTATTAAAGTACAAGAAGACGGTACTTTTAAAGATACAATGAAGATTCCTACGGGAGTATATCGTTTATTTGACGGTCGTGAAGTGACAACTGCCTACTTAAAAAATGGGGCTGATATCAACATGACTTTAGATACCAAAGAATTTGACGAAACAGTAAACTATACTGGAGCAGGTTCAGAGGAGAGTAACTACTTGGCAAAAGCAGCGTTAAAAGAAATCAAGTTCATGCAAGACGAAACCTTAATGGATTTAGAGCAAGACGCATTTGACGCAAAGGTAACTGCTTATGAAAAAGAATTCAACGACCTTATTGACAGCAAAACTTTTGATTCTACTTTTACTGCTAACCAAAAACAAAACTTAGGGTATCTTAAGCAGTATTTAAAAAGAGCCTATGATGAAAAGGCATATATCAAAAAGAACCTAGCAAAAGGAATGGCCTCTCCTAAATTCGTTGCCTACGAAAACCACAAAGGAGGAGAAGTTTCTTTAGACGATTTAAAAGGTAAATACGTATATATCGACATGTGGGCGACTTGGTGTCAACCATGTAAAAATGAAATTCCTTTCTTAAAGAAAGTAGAAAAGGAATTCCACGATAAAAACATCGAATTCGTAAGTATCTCTGTTGACAGAGCCAACGATTACGAAGTTTGGAAGAAAATGGTTGCTGAAAAAGAATTGACTGGTTTACAGTTATACGCTAAGCAAGATAAGTCATTTGCAGACGCTTACCGCGTTTCTGGAATTCCAAGATTTATCTTATTAGATCCAGAAGGAAATATCGTTGATGCAAATGCACCAAGACCTTCTAACCCTAAATTAGTAGAGTTATTCAAATCTTTAGAGATTTAATTCTAGATAAATAGTTAAGAAAAAACTCACCGATTGGTGAGTTTTTTTGTTAGGACCGTTTGATGTTCACAGGATATTAACAAATTTTGCTTCTTTAGATTAATTAAAAATAATATCTTTGCAGCATGGACATCTGCCTTTCAAATACATCGATACAAGTACGCTATAGCCGAAGAAATTCTTATGAGTTGGTTTTAGAACACAAAACCATCGCGCTTAGATTTTGCCAGTTGTTAGCACTCAGAGCAAAAGTACTTGAACTTACAGAAATAGGTGCCCTAGAAGAACTCATCAACGGAGACAACTTCGTATTGCTATTTGTCGCTGATAAACAGCACGTACTCTACCTCGACGTAGCGCAATTATTAGCTGTTAAAGAAGCTTTGGCCTACACTTTTCAGGATACTACCTACAGCTACTAAGACTTACTAAGACTTTGTATAAATTACTCTTTCGCGTTTTTGACGCGCTTATAATCTGTACCTTTATACTATCTAAAACATAGTATCATGGAAACAGCAATCAGAAGAGATATGATCTTACATGTTGAGGTCGTTGATTTATTAAATAAACAAATTATGATGGAGCAAAAAGCTTCGTCAAAATACTTAGCAATGGCTTCTTGGTGTGATCAACGTGAGTTGAGAAATAGCGCGACCTATTTTTACGCGCAGGCAGAAGAGGAAAGAGCTCATATGATGAAAATCTTCAAATTTGTTAACGATAACGGTGGAAGCGCTTTGTCACCTACCGTTGCCGATGTCCCTCACGAATTTGAAAGTTTACGCGCCGTTTTCGAAGCTTCTTTAGACGCTGAAATCGAAGTAACGAAAGCCATACACCACGTTTTTAAAACCTCTAGACAGTTAGGTGATTTCACCTCTGAAATCTTCTTACAATGGTTCGTTACAGAACAAGCAGAAGAGGAGGAAAAAGTACGTGATATCTTAGACATGATCGATTTAATGGGCGATATGCCTTTAAAAATGATCGACGAACGCATACCTACAGCCTAAGCTGTACCATTTATTCGTAACAAAAACTAAAAAAGCCTCAACGAGTGTTGAGGCTTTTTTAGTTTTTACAGCATTTGTTATTTGATATTAAAAACAGTTTTCATCATCGTCGCTGTTTTTTCAATGGCCGTTCCATGTCCGCCGTTAGGTACGAGAACCACCTTTGCTTTTTTCGATTTTAAAAAGGCAATTTCAGCGCTAGACAACGGTCCTACTTGTGCGTCTCGATCTCCGTATACATAGGTTACTTTTGAGAGGTCCTTAAGAGCGGCCCATTCTTTAGTATACCTGTGATACCCTAATCCAGCCGCCAATTTTGACATATTTTTTTGCTTAACACCAGGTATATTGTGCGCTTCGATCGTATAATTTCCCGACGCGTCAAATACATAACGCGTTACCATCCCTTTGCTAAATGGCTCCCAAGTTTCCTTGTCGATATCGAGGCGTCCTACGGAAATTAAATAACCATCTGCCACGTCCTTTCCGTAATTAGCTATTAGCTCTTGGGTCATAAAAGCACCGAAAGAAATCCCGAGTACATACACCTTTTTCTTCGGCTGCGCCTTGTAAAAGTCTACCACCTTCTTTAGGTTAGCCACACTCTCCTGATCGTATTTTTTTGCCTGATCAAAACTAATTTCTCGACTAGTAAACAAGGATGGTTTTGCGGTTTGTACTTGATGAACATTCACCACCAAGGCTTGATCTTTAATACCTGCTTTTGTTAGTATATCTCCTAAGGTTCGTTCATCTAAAGCCGTTTCCGGGCCTCCTTGTGTATTGATGATAACTGTATTGGAATTCCTATTGCCGTGAAAGGTCACCAGTTTTGCTATCTGTTTAACATCGGTTGTCGGGTTGTCTAATGTGTCTTTTTCATTACAAGCTGTCAAACAGCAAACTGCTACAACGAGTAGCAGCATTTTTTGCATCATAGTTTTCATTTGTTTTGGGTTTTAATTATTGTAGGTAAAACAGCTCAACCTCCACTTCCCCAACTGAATTTTAAAGGTTTAACAGCGGATTAACAACAGCTCTTAAAAAAGGGCTTCCTTTCTTAAAAAACTCCCAAACTATGTTAACAAAAAAAAACCTCCAAATAACGTATTTGGAGGTTTTGAATATCAACTACGAAGTAGTCTTTATGCTATTAGTATCTGTAGTGCTCAGGCTTAAATGGTCCTGCTACGGTTACACCAATGTACTCAGCCTGATCTTGACGTAACTCTGTCAACTCAACACCGATTTTCTTTAAGTGTAATTTTGCTACTTTCTCATCTAAGTGTTTTGGCAACATGTAAACTTCGTTCTTATACGCTTCTGAATTGTTCCACAATTCGATTTGCGCCAATGTTTGATTAGTAAACGAATTCGACATTACGAAACTCGGGTGTCCTGTAGCACAACCTAAGTTTACCAAACGTCCTTCTGCCAAAATAATGATATCATTACCATGTACGTTGTACTTGTCAACCTGAGGCTTGATTTCTACCTTGCTCGCTCCGTGCTCTCCGTTTAACCAAGCCATATCGATTTCGTTATCGAAGTGACCGATGTTACAAACGATGGTTTTATCTTTCATTGCTTCGAAGTGCTCTCCGCGAACGATATCTTTGTTTCCAGTCGTTGTAATTACAATATCAGCATTACCAACTACGGTTTCTAACTTTTTTACTTCAAATCCGTCCATTGCCGCTTGTAAGGCACAAATTGGATCGATTTCAGTCACGGTTACAATACTTCCTGCCCCTCTAAATGAAGCAGCAGTTCCTTTACCTACATCTCCGTATCCACATACTACAACGCGTTTTCCAGCTAACATTACATCTGTAGCTCGGCGAATAGCATCTACTGCTGATTCTTTACATCCGTATTTGTTATCGAATTTAGACTTCGTTACAGAATCGTTTACGTTAATTGCAGGCATTGGCAATGTTCCGTTTTTCATACGCTCGTATAAACGGTGTACTCCTGTGGTTGTTTCTTCTGACAATCCTTTGATTCCGTCAACTAAGTGTGGGTACTTATCCAATACCATATTGGTTAAATCTCCACCGTCATCTAAAATCATATTCAAAGGTTGCTTATCCTCACCGAAGAATAACGTTTGCTCGATACACCAGTCAAACTCTTCTTCGTTCATTCCTTTCCATGCATATACTGAAGTTCCAGCAGCAGCAATCGCAGCAGCAGCTTGATCTTGAGTAGAGAAAATATTACAAGAACTCCAAGTAACCTCAGCTCCTAATGCTTGTAAAGTCTCGATTAATACAGCCGTTTGAATCGTCATGTGTAAACAACCTGCAATGCGTGCTCCTTTTAACGGTTGCTCCTCTTTATACTCTTCGCGTAAGCTCATTAATCCAGGCATTTCTGCCTCTGCCAACTCAATTTCTTTTCTTCCCCAATCAGCTAAAGAAATATCTTTAACTTTGTAAGGAACGTATGTAGCTGTATTTGTGCTCATATTTTTTGTATATTTATTATCAATCTTTCGAGCTGCAAAGTTACGGAATAACTTTTTAATTTATGCCTATTTACAAAACTGTAACACTTGTTAACAATATTAAAGTATTGATTTGGAAGATAGAAGAGTCTATCGAAGAATTAACGACTGGAATCACGTTGACAGCAACGAGTCAAAACCGCGTGGATGCCATGAAGTCAGAACTCCACCAAAAAGGTTTTCTCAGTATCCGGCATTTACTCAAAGAAGAAGGCTATACCGATAGCGATTTGCGCTATGACGAATTCGGAAAACCACACCTGAACAACGGTCATCACATTTCCATTACGCACTCATTTACCTTTACGGCCATTATTATTTCACCTGAACATCCGGTAGGAATCGATATCGAAAAACGCCGCGATAAAATTGTGAAAATTGCCCACAAATTCACCCCTATAGACGCCTATAAGTCCATCGCCAACCACGATGCCCTGGTGAGTAAACTCACGGTAGTTTGGGGAGCTAAAGAAAGTTTATACAAAATATACGGAAAGAAAAAACTGTTGTTTCTAGACCATATCTACATTGAAGACTTTGCCTTTGAAGATCAAAAAACTTCTGGTACAATCTTGTACGAAAGTAAAACGGACGACTACGATGTGCACTTTGAAGAAATTGAGGATTTTACCTGCGTATACGCCTTTTAGCGGGGCGATTATGTGCTGAGAACTTCGTACCTTAGCCCCCCTTGAATGAATCAATTATGCAAATATCTGTCGAGCTTACCTTGAGTCCGCTACAAAACGAATTCGAAGCACCAATTATCGCGTTTATTAAAAAATTACGCGCTTCCGGTTTAACGGTTATTGAAAATCCACTGAGTACCCAAGTGTACGGCGACTACGATGTCGTGATGCCTTTGCTACACTCCGAGATAAAAAATGCCTTTGAATTGATGGAAAACGGACTTATCTTCCTGAAAATTGTAAAATCTAACCGAAGCGATTATGAGCCAAATTTTTGATTTTCTCTTCGGGCAATACAGTAGCTACGCCCCATTGGATGTAGCCTTAGAATTTATCGCTGTAATTTTTGGAGGACTCTCCGTTTGGTTCTCGAAAAAAAATAATATTTGGGTATTCCCTACAGGTATGTTAAGTACCGCTATTTTCGTGTACCTGCTGTTGAAATGGGAACTGCTTGGAGACATGATGATCAATGCCTACTATTTTATCATGAGTGTATACGGGTGGTATGTTTGGACCCAAAAGGTAAACGGCGCCGAAGTGACTCCCATCTCTAGAACTACGAACAAAGAAAAACGCATTAGTGTACTCATTTTTATAGCGACGCTATTATTTGTATTTGCCGTATACCAAACCTTTGACAAATGGAATTCTTGGACCGCCTATGTAGACACCGTAACGACCGCTGTTTTCTTTGTCGGAATGTGGTTAATGGCCCGCAGAAAAATAGAAAACTGGATCTATTGGATTTTAGGCGATTTAATTTCCATACCTTTGTATTTCTATAAAGGATTCACCTTTACCAGCATACAATATTTAGTTTTCACCTTCATCGCTATATTCGGATATATTTCATGGAAAAAGCACTTAAGCAACGCGACATTAACCTAGTCAAGGTAGTTTTATTCGGTCCTGAAAGTACAGGAAAAACGACGCTCTCTGAGCAGCTTGCTCGTCATTACAATACTGTTTGGGCTCCGGAATACGCCAGAGAATACCTACAAGACAAATGGAACAACGAGCGAAAAACCTGTGAAGAAAGCGATTTAATTCCCATAGCTGAAGGGCAGATGAAATTGGAAAATGACCTCGCTTTAAAAGCAGATAAAGTACTTATTTGTGATACCGATTTGCTAGAAACTAAGGTGTACTCTGAGCAATATTACGGAGGTTTTGTTGACCCAAAACTCGATGCGGCCGCTCAAGAGAACACCTACGATGTGTATTTCTTGACCTATATTGATACGCCATGGGTAGCCGACGACTTGCGAGACAGACCTGAACAACGTGAAGAAATGTTCAACGCTTTTGAAGATGCTCTTAAAAAATATGAAAAGCCCTACGTTTTACTCAAAGGAGACAAAACGACCCGCTTGCAAAAAGCAGTGGCACATATCGATAAAATTTTGACAGAAAAAAGCAATTTATACACCTTTTCACAAAACTTATAAGCCCCCAACAGCACACACATACCCAATACTAGCTGAGTTAAGCACTAAATACGAACTCTTACAACCATCACAGTCAGTACCATAACGAGAAGACAGTAATTTTAATCCTGTAGGCTTCCCTCGAAAGCCGCTGATTAATCTAACTAAACAATTGTTCGTTATGCAACCAACCTATTCTAAACAACAAATTATCCACAGCCTATCGCTCGCCAGTAACAGCGCTTATGGCTTGAGCTTTCCCAATAATCAAGACTGCGGAAAATCATTTGAACAACTCCAGGGCTTTGTAAGTGGTCTCGCAACCGCACTACTCGCTCAAAAAGAAATTAAAAAACTCATCGGTGACGACTGGAAAGAAGTGTGGGGACCTGTCGTCTACGCTACCGACGAAAATTCTTCCGCCGCGATTGCCGACAATACGATGGGCGTATACTACAGCCCGCAGTTAAACCTCTTTGTGATTGCCATTGCCGGAACCAATCCTATTTCCTACTTCGGTTGGATGCACGAAGATTTTGATGTCAACAAAACTGTATCTTGGAAGTCTATTACAGGAAAGGGAAAAGGAGCTATTGCACAAGGTACCGCCAGAGGCCTTGAGATACTCACTAAAAAAATGAAATTCCAAGGAAGAGGTTTGTTAGAAGGACTACAACACTTCATTTATGAAAACGGTATCAAAGCTGCCGAAGTAGCCGTTGCCGGACATAGCCTAGGAGGAGCCCTTTCACCTGCTTTGGCACTGTATTTACTGCACACACAAGCTACCTGGGACACCACCAACTCCATGAAAATAGCCACCTATCCTTCGGCAGGTCCGACCATAGGAACTCATCCAAAACTCGGAGAAAGTTTTGTCAGTTACTACGAAAGTTTGCTTGCCAAAGACGGTGCACTTACCTTCGGAAAAATTGCCTACCACGCCGTTAAAAATGACCTCGACATCGTACCCATGGCATGGCAAGCCAGTACACTTGCAGCCATTCCAACGCTGTATCAAGATTTCGGAATTACACCAGACATGATTGGTCCGATAACTCAGATCGCCGCCATCAATAAAATCAGCACGCGTCCTTTACCACATGTAAAAAACTACCGACAAATACAACCGCTTACTGCACTCAAAGGTAGCTTTGACAAAGCCTCTGATCAGGTTTTGCGTACGAAATTTAGCTTTGTACGTTATTTTACACCCAAGCAGTTACACGCATTTACCCCAGCCCTGGAAAATCTGGTTCGTTTTTTAATGCAGGCGGGATATCAGCATACAACAGCCTATTCTAGTTTGCTTCAAATTACCCAATTTATGGATCGTTACGATGCATTGAGAACAGCGCTTATTCCTGACAATTGTACCCAAAAAGACTGTGTTCAAGATCAGGTAAGTACCTTGACAGGTATTGACATGACTCAGCTATTAGCCTTGCAACCAGAGCCTAGTACCGAAGAAGTATAAGAATGTTCGCTACAGATAAAAACAAGGGGTTTCTTTTCTACATGAAGGAAACCCCTTACCTTTGCGCCGTTCTCATAAAGGGGTGCCATATTCGATATGCTATCGAATTGAAAAAGGCTGAGATCATACCCATAGAACCTAGAACAGGTAATGCTGTTTAGGAATAAGCTGATAAAATTATCAGCCCCAATAATTACAAATCATAACTGAAGAATAATTACCCCTTTTATTCTGAATTGACTATCATGAAGTTGACATTCGTATGTAAAAAAGTGAAGACAGTAGCTTTTTTATTCGTCATGTTACTCGGACTTACAGCTCATGCACAAAGCTATGTGTTGAGTGGTAAGGTAACTGACAAAAATCAAAACGGTTTAGAGGGAGCCACCATTAGTATTCCTTCACTACAAAAGGGAACCATTACTGACGTTGAGGGGAACTTTATGCTCAAAGTACCGGCCGGTAAACAAACAGTTCGCATTGCCCATATCGGTTTTACTAGCTTACAACAAGAGATTGACCTCAAAGAAAATACGTCGATTACCTTTGTTTTAAACAGTGATCACGTTTTAGACGAAGTACTCGTGCAAGCGGTACGTGTAAAAGCCGATGCTCCTGTAACACACAGTAACTTGAGCAAAAAGGAAATCGCCAAACGCAACCTAGGTCAAGACATTCCTGTTTTATTAAATTATTTACCTTCGGTAACCTCATCATCTGATGCTGGTGCAGGAGTTGGATATACCTACATTCGCGTTCGTGGTTCGGATGCGAGTAGAGTAAATGTTACGATCAACGGAATTCCTTACAACGATGCGGAGAGCCAAGGGACATTTTGGGTTAATATGGGAGATTTTGCTTCTTCGACTCAAAGTTTACAATTACAACGTGGTGTAGGAACCTCTACCAATGGAGCTGGAGCTTTTGGTGCGAGTTTAAACATCTTAACAGATGCCATGGCTGAAGAAGCTGGTGGAGAAATTGCCAATTCATTTGGATCTTTCGGAACTAGAAAACACACGGTTAAATTTACTACAGGACGTATCAACGAGCACTTTGAATTAGCCGGTAGACTTTCAAACATCTACTCTGATGGGTATGTAGATCGTGCATTTACGGATTTAAAATCGTACTTTTTACAAGGAAGTTATAAGAACGGAAACACCTTTATCAAGGCACTCGTTTTTGGAGGAAAAGAGAAAACCTACCAAGCTTGGGCCGGATTAACCCCAAAGCAATTGGCACAAGACAGACGCCAAAACCCGTATACCTACGAAAACGAAACCGACAACTACTGGCAAGACCACTACCAATTGCACTGGAATGAAAAACTAAATGCACAATGGTCAACCACTGTTGGTTTAAATTATACACGTGGTAAAGGATATTTCGAACAATTCAAATCAGGAGTATCGGCCGCAGCTTACAACAATTTGGTACAAGACAAAAGTAACGCCATCGTTCGCCGTTGGTTAGACAACCACTTTTATGTGGCTAACGGAACCTTAACCTATACCAACGACAACTTGGAAGTAATCTCAGGAGTGTCGTACAGTAAGTACAAAAACGAACATTACGGAGAATTAATTTGGGGAAATGCACTCGCTACCAATACGCAATGGGGAGATCGTTACTACCAAAGTAACTCAACGAAACAGGACTGGAGTGTTTTTTCAAAGGTAAATTTCAATGTTACTGATGAATTAAAGGCTTTTGTAGATCTTCAAGGACGCTTTATCAATTATAGCACCGCAGGTCTTACAGATAAACGCGCAGCGATTGCTGTTGATGAAAACTATCTTTTTTTCAATCCAAAACTAGGATTCACCTATACCTTTAACAACGAACACAGCTTATACGCTTCTTATGCTCGTGCTAATAGAGAACCTAACAGAGCGGATTTTGAAGGAGGGAACAGCCAACACGAAAGCTTAAACGATTACGAATTAGGATGGCGTTTTGCTACGGATCGCGTAAAGTTAAATACCAATGTTTACTTTATGGATTACCAAAATCAGCTCATCTTAACTGGTGCCATTGACCCGAATTCAGGAGAGCCTTTGCGCGCTTCAAGCGGAAAGAGTTATCGTTTAGGAATCGAAATTGACGCGGACATCACCCTAGCAAAAACACTGGCACTGCGTCCGAACATTGCGTTTAGTAAAAACGTAAACCAAGATTTCTACGCAAAAATTGACGGGCAATTACAGAACTTAGGAGATACTCCCATCACCTTTTCACCGGACATCATTTTCGGTAATGCCTTGGTGTACCAACCAGTACAATCGGTACAAATCGCCTTCTTATCAAAATACGTAGGAAAACAGTTCATGAGTAACTTCAACAGTAAAGTAACTGATTTAGATGTCTTAAAAGGATTCTTTACCAGTGATTTAAATGTAGTTGTTGAAATTCCAACTCAAAAGGTTTTCAAATCTATCGTATTAAGCGGAACGGTCAACAATATCTTTAACAAAGAATACGTCGATAGAGGGTACTACTATACCTATGACGATACTTGGTCGCAACCGGGTACTACCAAAACAGTAGACGGTGCCGGATACTATCCGCAAGCCACTAGAAACGTTTTATTAGGGCTGACACTTAAGTTCTAACAATAAAAAAATCCGAGAATATTCTCGGATTTTTTTTATTCTGGTTTGCTCAAATCTAAGAGCAAATGTACCAATTCTTTAATCTTTGTAGGTGGATTCCCTTCGTCAAAGGTAGGAGATGTATACCGAACTCCTCGTTGTTCTATCTCTAGGCGTGCCTGTAAGGCGGCATCTGATGAACGCTTGTTTGACGGGACTTCTAAAGTCTTCAGCGCATTCAAAGATACTTCTGATAACAACTTCTGAATTTTTGCTTTTCTCACATAAGAAACCTGATATTTCTTTTGCTGACCGTTGCGATTAAAAACGACTTCATCACCCTCTAAGGTAATTTGGACCTGTGTCCCTCTGGTTTCGGCTTTGTATGTAATTTTATCAAATCCACTGGATTTTTGAGCGCTAACAGCTGTAAAACACATAGCTAAAACGACTAACAAAAAATAAGTTGTTTTCTTCATTTCTAATAATTTGAGCTCAATATATGAAAAAAGACGTATATCTTACAAAGCATTCCTCTAATCCACTTCATTCATTCGCAATTATTAGACAGTGTAAGAACAAAGCCTTTCCTACTCCATCTGCATAAATGATACCAAAAGTAATTCAACCCTTTTCCACATATAGGCTATTCATTATACTAGAATCAAAAATTACAAAGAGCCATTCAACAACTCATTATGGCATGGATGAGAAACGTTGTGCTACAGTGGGATCACTATTTCCGCAATCAACTACACAATTGCATAGCAATTGTTAGCGCTAAAAAAAGGATACCGAAGTATCCTTTTAAAATTGTATTAGTTAAGCATTGAGGCCCTTGCTCCTCCAGACTGGAAAATCGCTCTCATTCTCGATTTTTGACCTTCGGTAAACAAGCTCATACAAGCATCGTTCGTATAATCCATATAATTCATGGTCATATCATTGGAACGACAGTTAACGGTTGGATACGAAGGGCATCCATAATTAGGACCGTCTGATGATGGTGTATCCGCTACAAAATCGTCCTGACGACATCTACCATCACCCCAAATATGACGTAAATTCAAATAATGACCAACCTCGTGAGTCATAGTTCTACCTCCATCAAACGGTGACGATACGTAACCTGTAGTACCAAAGTACTGAGGTGCACATACCACGCCATCGGTTGCTGAATTTCCTCCTGGGAATTGTGCATATCCGAGAATTCCTCCACCGATATTACACACCCAAATATTTAAATGGGTTGCTGGAGTAATAGGCGGATACTCAGCTTTAACGGCATCATTAGTTCCCCATGAAGTTCTTGAATTCGCATAACGATACGTTCCTGCCAAGGTAAATTCTATTTCACTATCTGCAGCAACTCCAGCAAATTCACTTGGTGTATTCGAAGCATCTGAGTTCGCCTTTCTAAAATCGTCATTGAGTACTCTCATTTGAGAAGTGATCTGTGCATCGCTAATATTCTCATTAGAATTGCTGTATACTACGTGAATGTATACCGGAATGGTAATCACTCCTAAATTATCTGGAGTAGATCCTCCGCCACCGCCACCGGTGCCACCGCCACCGTTGCCGTTACCATTTCCATTTCCTCCCTTTTTAGCTGCAATAAACTGACGCGTTGCGTACTCGATATCATACATTTTCTTGTAAAGACCAGGATTCTCCTTAACCTGTCTGTTTAATACCTTCATCGAATGACAAAGATCATTTCCTCCCCTTGCGTGGTTGTCCTCCGTTTCAACATAGAAATCACTCATGTCGATACTTTGTTGTGGTACGATTTCGTCATTTTTTGCTGAGTCTTGACATCCTACCAGGGTAGCAGCCACAACTGCTACAGTTAAAAACATTTTTTTCATGTCTAAAATTTAAAAAATTAATTAATCTAGTTTGTTAAGTTCCCCAATAAACAAACTTTAAAAAAATTACCAGTATTTTGGATTATCGATAATTTTAGAAGGGCTTTTTTAACGATTCACAATATATATAATAATTTTAACAATAATTTAGTTTTTTTTTAACACAAAATAAAGGTAACAAGCCCAGCAGTCATCACTAGCGAGCCAACTATTAATAACGATTCTAAATATTTAAAAATTAAACAATTAACCAAAAAACGTCAAATTTTAAACAATAAACCGTTCAAAATGGTTATTCATAGAATTTTCAATCGATAATAAAAACACCTTTCTCAAACATCAGAGTATCCTATCAATATTCCTATCTTTACTCCAAAAAAACTACCACATGGAAAATTCATTTGACAACAACAAGGTTGCCGTTGCCCAACTTTCTGCTGCGGAACGCGTTGCCTTTTACAAAAAGACCTATGCACACGTTGCTGGAGGTGTATTGCTATTCTTTTTATTTGAGTTTATGTTCTTGCAAAGCGCGAGTATCGTAAACTTTGCGGTTTCAATGACGCAAGGCTATAAATGGTTACTCTTGCTAGGAGGATTTATGCTCATCACCAATTACGCAGAAAGTACCGCACTGAAAACCACCGACAAAAACATGCAATACCTGGCCTATGCCACTTATATTTTCGCAGAAGCCTTTATTTTTATTCCGTTGATTTACATCGCTATTGAAACTACAAATAGCACAGCATTAATTCAACAAGCAGCGATCGTAACGTTAGGACTGTTCGCAGGAATCTCTTCAATTGTGTTTATCACCAAAAAAGACTTTTCTTTTTTAAGGTCTATCTTATCAATTGGGTTTTTTATTGTGATCGCCCTCATTATTGCAGGAACCCTTTTCGGATTTAATTTGGGGCTTTGGTTCTCTGTTGGTATGTGTGTATTAGCGGCAGGAAGCATCCTTTACCAAACGTCTAATTTGGTACATGAATACACCAACGAAGAATATATTCCAGCAGCATTAGGCTTGTTTGCCTCGTTAATGCTTTTATTCTGGTACGTGCTTCAAATTTTAATGTCGCGCGACTAATAACGAAGCCACTTTTAACAGTATAAAAAAAGCATCGTCCACTTCGGCGATGCTTTTTTAGTATAAGTCCCAATTACCATCTCGGTAATAGGTGTATAATTTAGGTTCAAAAATGGTATTGACCTCCACCCCAGTTGTATCTACCAAAGGTTTTCCAAAACTGATTAACTGTGGTATGGCCTCTGCTGTTAACCATTTTAGTTTCATCCGCTCAAAACCTCGGGTATCCATGATTCTTCCTTTTACTGGTTTCTTCATTCCTAACACCCAGCCCCACTCTCCTAAAGTGAGCACTTGATTGTGCATTGGGAGGGTTTTAAAGCCCGCAGCTCGAAAGGTTTTATCGATACAATAAAAAGCTTTGGTAGCGTAGTATGGGCTTCCTGCCTGAGTTATTAACACCCCTTCTTCACGTAGCTTTTGATAACACAATTGGTAAAACTGCTTCGTATACAACTTATTCAAATCAACTGAATTAGGATCGGGCAAATCCACAAATATGGCATCAAATTGCGCAGGAGCCTTTTCTAAAAAGTTAAACGCATCTTCAGAAACACAAGTTACCTTGGGGTTGTTCATGGCATTCTCATTCAATTCTTTCAACACCGGGTAGGATTTTCCCAATGCAATCATGCGCGGATCGAGGTCAACCAAGGTCATTGACTTGACTTC
The DNA here is from genome assembly GCF_964514025.1 of Tenacibaculum litopenaei. Classification (NCBI taxonomy): domain Bacteria; kingdom Pseudomonadati; phylum Bacteroidota; class Flavobacteriia; order Flavobacteriales; family Flavobacteriaceae; genus Tenacibaculum; species Tenacibaculum litopenaei. The sequence goes on along the minus strand of NZ_CAZEQT010000001.1, from coordinate 442,837 downwards.
TGGATACCGCAGTAATTCGCGAGCCAAACAGCCATCACCTCCACCCAAAATTAAAATATTACTTCGTTGTTTTAATAAACTCATTGGGATATGAGCCATGGGTTCGTGATACATAAACTCGTCGAATGACGACAATTGCTGATTGCCATTAATATAGAGAGAATGCCAATTTTTCCACTGAGTAATCACGATCTTTTGATACCGAGTTTGCTCACTAAATACAATTTTATCTTTGTATTTTACCTGTTCTCCGTACTTCACGATGGGTTTTGCAAAATAGACTCCAACAACAATAGCAAGCGTTACCAAGGCATAGGCCATTTTCAGTCCTCGTTTTGCAGCAGGCGCAATGTATTCTTGCAATATCTTAAACAGGAAAAACGAAACGGTTAAATTCAATATCCCCAGTACAAAAGGCGTATAGGTCAACCCTAAATACGGTAAGCCGACAAAGGCAAAAAATAACCCACCCAACAAACTTCCAAAATAATCTTTCTCCAAGATACTGGAAATGTTTAATCGGAGTTCTTCAAACTCATCATTGATTCGGGTGGCAAAGGGAATTTCCAAACCGATCAGCAGTCCGATAGCGATGGAAAGACAGTAAATTACCAACCAAGAAATGTCCGTAACACCGTACACCCAGTAGGCTACCAACGCTGAAAACGATACGAGTATGGACAGCAGTAATTCGGTGAGTATAAACCAGACGATTACTTGAGAGGTAAAGCGCTTGCTAAACCTACTCCCTAAGCCCATTGCAAACAGCATTATCGAAACAATTAAGGTAAACTGTAAGATGGCATTCCCGATAAAATAAGACGCCAAAGTCGATAAAATATACTCTGCTACGATGCCACTCACCCCCGTTGCAAACAAGGCTATTTTTAATGCGAGTGATTTTTGTTTTTTACTGTATCCCACCTTGCTTATTTTCCAAATCCTCCTGATCGCGAACGCGTTGAAGACCCGTTTGAGAATCTCGATGAACTACTCGATGTTCTGCTTTTTCTTCTAACAGAACCATTCCACCTATTCATATCCTGCATTTTTCTCGTAAAGAAATTAGAACGGTTTTTTCGTTCATAACTACTACGCGTACCATAGGCATAGGTACCGCTCGAAGCATTTGGTCCGTAATAGCTTCTTCCTTCACTTGCATTTCTTTGGTAAGCGTTGAAACCATTACTATATACAGGACCTCTGTTACGCGAACCTAACCAATACCAAAAAAACGGACTCATCGAATGCGATCGCCATACGCGGTTACTTGAATGAGAACCAGAAGCGGTCTTAGTCGAATCTTTCTGTGTTACCCACTCTCCGTGTTTTTCGTTTCCAATGGCCCATCCGAACCCAACAGGCTTCGCTATTCGCGACACCTTTCCGTCGTGTTTCGAGTAGATTTCCATTCCCAAGTCATTCTCGTGTTTTTTAAAGAATTCTTTGTTCACCACACGCCAAGGTTGCTTGTATACATGGAGTGAATCTTTCTCCATACTCAACACCTTATACTTGTGCTGATACAAGAGGTATTCCGGATTTTCTCCAATTTTCATATCGTCTAAAACGACAGAAAAATCGTTCCATTTAAACTTTCGGATCAGCTGTTCAATAGGCTCTTCAGAAACCTTTTTAGCCGTTTTTAAGTTATCACCACAACTCACCAATGCCACTGCTATTCCTAGCAGTAGTAAACGATACTTATTCATAACGTAAATTTTTAATTTTTTTTGCTTTAATTTCCTCCCCTAAAAACGTTTCAAAACTTCCATCACTCCACAATTCAACCGTCACAAATTCATCGCCTTTATAAAACTGAAAACACTTTAAATTTTCGCGAGCCGAGCGGGCTGTTAAATTTCTAAAATCCCCTTCGTATACCTCGTCCAATTCGTAGGTTTTTCCGTTGAAGTACAGTTCTTCTCGTTCCAGACCTTCTTCTATATCACCCTGATCCATGCTAATTGCCTTACTGAAGTACACTTCGTACGCCCCTTTGTAAATTTCTACCTCTAAATAGGCCTCTTTACCTTTTGAGCTCAAGGTATACTCTACAGACGAACCGTCCATTTTCCAATCGTATTCTCCAATAGCTACGATTTCCCAGTCAGTTCCATAAACTTCAAATTTACACCCTACACGCAAGCGCTCTAAGGGTTCTGTTGTCGATTTTCCAAACATAATTTTTTACTTTTATAATTCTTTTCCACAATGAGGACAACTACAGCTCGTAGTTTTCCCTTTCAATTCTCTAAATTCTTCCATGTAAGCAGAGCTGATAATCCCTGTCGGAAGGGCTACTATACCAATTCCTAAGAGCGCGATAAAGGCACTCAGTAATTTACCTAAGCCCGTTATGGGATACACGTCACCATACCCTACAGTTGTCAGTGTTGCCACGGCCCACCACATCGACTCACCAATGTTTTTAAAGGCCTCGGGTTGTGCTTGTTTTTCAATGTTATACATCAAGGTAGAAGCCAGTACCAATAAGATAAAAACTAAAAATACGGTAACGGCAATCTCATTTTTTGTTTTTAAAATTACATTTCTAATGAGCCTCAGAGAGGTAAAATAACGATTTAATTTTAATAAGCGTATCAACCTAAACAGGCGTAAACTCCTTAAAATTCTCAAATCCATGAGCAGCAAATAAGGCAAATAAAAGGGTAGTATTGCCAACAAGTCGACCAATCCTAAAAAGGAAGTCATGTACTTCCAGCGCGCTTTCCAGGCGGGAAGTTCTGGATGTCGCTCGTCGGAAACCCAAATTCTAATGAGGTATTCCACTGTAAATACTCCTATCGAAAAAAGCTCAAAATTCATGAGCCAATCTCCGTAAACGGGCATAATTTCCTCGTATGACTCCAATACGATGGCAACCATATTGGCGACGATCAGTGCTGAAATAAAATACTCGAAAAATGCAGTTCCCCGCATGGTTCCCTGTTCGTCATCAACCAACAAGGCTAATTTGTTTTTAAGCACTTTCATCCTCGTTTATTTCGTCTAAAAATCCGCGTTGACTGGATTGTGTTCTATATTTTTTTGCTTTAAACTTTTCTTGGATCCACTTGATGCCCTCTGTCAAATCATAGCGCTCATTACAGGTAAAGAAATCCAAGGCCACGTAGTTGTGTTCTGGCCAAGTATGGATGGCAATATGACTTTCCTCAATCACCAAAACCCCACTAATACCGATGGGGGAAAATTCGTGGATGGTAGTATTGACGACAGATAATTTCATAATTTCTGCCGCCTTTACTAATATTGCTCTGACAGTGTCTACCGAGTTGATTACTCCGGCATCACAGTCGTAATAATCGATGGTTGTTTGATAGCCTAAACTCTTTTTCATGCCTCAAAAGTACATAAAAACGAGGTAATTATGACAACATCATCTTTGCCTTTTTAACCGCGGCTACCAACACGTCTATTTCTTCTGTGGTATTGTAAAATGAAAAAGATGCCCTTACCGTTCCTGGAATGCCAAAGAAATCCATAATAGGTTGAGCACAGTGATGTCCTGTTCTTACAGCCACTCCAAGCTTGTCTAAGATCGCTCCAATATCATAGGGGTGTATCCCTTCAATATTAAAGGAAATCACAGAAGTTTTATGGCTAGTTCCGTAGATTGTTAATCCATCGATCTCTTCCAATGCTTTGGTTCCGTAGTCGAGCAGTGCTGTTTCTTGGGCTGCAATTCCCTCAAAACCTACCTCATTCATATAATCAATAGCAGCACCAAAAGCGATTCCTCCACAAATATTAGGAGTTCCTGCTTCAAATTTATGAGGCAATCCAGCATAGGTCGTCTTTTCAAAAGTAACCGTCTCAATCATCTCTCCTCCACCTTGATACGGAGGTAGCATATTGAGTAACTCCTCTTTACCATACAACATTCCCACGCCTGTAGGACCACACATTTTATGGGCAGAAGCCACGTAAAAATCAACATCCAACGCCTGTACATCGGGCTTGATATGCGGACAAGCCTGTGCTCCGTCAATGAGGACATAAGCCCCAAATTTATGAGCCGCATGGATGAGTTCTTCGATAGGATTGATAGTTCCTAAAGCATTTGATACGTGATTACAAAAAACTAGTTTTGTTTTAGGGTTCAACAGTTCGTGGAATACATCCATTCGCAAAGCTCCCTGCTCATCCATAGGAATGACCTTTAAAACAGCACCTGTTTTCTCACAGAGCATTTGCCAAGGAACAATATTCGAATGATGCTCCAAAGCCGAAACGATCACTTCATCGCCCTCTTTTAAAAGCGCTGCAAATCCTGAAGCCACAATATTGATACTGTGGGTTGTTCCTGCCGTTAAAATAATCTCGTAGGCCTTTTTAGCATTAAAGTGCTTTTGTACTTTGAGTCTGGCTTCTTCGTATTTGTCCGTTGCTTCTTGACTCAAGGTATGCACCCCTCGGTGAATATTGGCGTTGTAAGTAGTATAGTAATCCACAATGGTATCGATAACCACCTGTGGTGTTTGTGACGTCGCTCCGTTATCAAAATATACTAAAGGTTTTCCGTGAACTTCTCTGTTAAGTATTGGAAAATCAGCTCTAATTTTAGTGATATCTAACATAAATCCTCTAATTTATACAAAGGTACGGCATGCAATTTTAAATAGCCAACAATCGATTAAATTATTACATTTGTTAAAAACACTGATAATGAAAATTTTAAAAAGAGCTTTATGGGTAGTGCTAGCCCTCATCATCGTCGTTGTATACCTCAACTACCCCAAGTTAAACATTCTGGCAGGCTATTCTGCTAAGAATACCGCATCTTCCGTTTTTGTAGGAGAACGCAGCTTGGCTTTTACCGATAGTACGGACAATAATTTTTCACCGATTAATTTAACCACCGATAAAATCAATCGCGATGAGCAGTGGGCCAAAGGCTCTGTATACGGGCTTCTCACCAGAAAAGCAGTATACCGCCCCGGATTAGGTGCTGTATTGGTAAACGACGACTTTGACCCAGCCGCTCCGTATGCGGTTCCGAACAGATACCCCAACGCAAACCTCGCTCCGTATCCTTTTGGTAAAGGAGCCGCTGTTGATACTACCTTTAGCCATGTGGACTACGCAAAATTGCAGGTTGCGGTTGACAGTTTGTTTGCCCCCAAAAATAAAACCAGGGCTTTGGTAATTCTTCACAAAGACCAATTGCTCTATGAAAAGTACAGCGCTCCAATTACAAAAGATTCCAAACTGCTAGGTTGGTCAATGACCAAGAGTATTACCTCAACCATGTTTGGGATACTTCAAACACAAGGAGGTATAGATGTACACGCACCGGCTCCTATCGAAGCTTGGAAAAATGATGAACGAAAAAAGATCACCATTCACAACCTACTCCAAATGAACTCTGGACTCGAATGGGTAGAGGACTACAATACGATTTCTGACGTTACTAAAATGCTTTTTTTAGAAGAAGACATGACCCAGACTCAAATTACAAAACCTTTAGTAGGCACTCCTAATGCTACCTGGAATTACTCATCGGGGACAACCAATCTACTCTCTGGAATTCTACGACAACAGTTTGCCTCGCACCAAGAATACTTAGATTTTTGGTATCGTGAGCTCATCGATAAAATTGGTATGAACTCCATGCTCATTGAAACGGACATGAACGGAAACTACGTCGGGTCGTCTTATGCTTGGGCAACGCCGAGAGATTGGGCGAAATTAGGACTGCTATACCTACACAACGGTTGTTGGAATAACGAAGAATTATTTACCGAAGACTGGGTAAAGTACGCGACTACACCCACTCCTACTTCTGATGGTTGGTACGGAGCTCAAATATGGCTCAACGCGGGAAAACGCTATCCTGACGTTCCGAAATCCATGTATTCTTTTAATGGGTACCAAGGACAAAACGTATTTATTTTACCAGAACAAGATTTGGTAATTGTTCGTATGGGATTGACAAAAAACGCGGATATTAATGTATTTTTGAGCGCTGTTATAGCATCAATAAAAAACTAATATATGAACTCGTATTACTACGTAGCCTCAATTAACGGGCTTTTATTTATCTTAAGTGTTATTTTCTACTACTATCCACCTAAGAAAGTAAATACCTTTTACGGTTACCGAACTCCAAAAACTACCAAAAACGAAAAAATTTGGCATTTTGCCAATGCTGTTTTCGGACAACAATTTGTTCGCTACGCGAGTATCACACTTGTTGCGGCCTTAATTTTGGCGGCCTTACAATTTGAAATTTCATGGCAACCTATGGGATTAATGCTACTCACCTTAGGCGCTTCTGTTGTAAAAACAGAACAAGAACTCAGTAAAAATTTTGATGAAGAGGGGAATAAAAAGTAGTCGACTACTTTTTATACTCTTCTTTTAACAAACTGATATCGTCAATAATTTTCTGCATATTCTCCACCTTTGTTCCATCGTAAATACCTCGTATTCTACGTTCTTTATCGATCAAAACAAAGTTTTCTGTGTGGATAAAATCATTTTCATCTCCGGTTCCTTCATCTAAAACAGCAAAGTAACTTTTACGCGCCAAGTTGTAAATGTGCTTTTTATCACCAGTCGTAACATTCCACTTACCGTCGATAACTCCTTTTCTGGCCGCATAGGCCTTCAAAACGGGAATACTGTCCATGGTTGGAGTTACGGAATGCGACAAAAACATCACTTCGTCATCATCCTTGTAATGGTCTTGTAAGACCGTCATGTTCGACGCCATAATGATACAAATGGTTTGACAGCTCGTAAAGAAAAAGTCAGCCACGTAAATTTTATCCTTATAATCTTCTTGGGTAATGCGCTCTCCGTTTTGATTGCGCAATTCAAAATCCGCTACGCGGTGGTTCTTGGTTTTATAACGAACCGATTCATCTACCAATTTAGGGTTGATATCTGCTGGATTGTAAACTTTTAACTTAGGATCTACCTTTACCAAATGATAGAATACAGGCAATCCGATTACTGAAAAAAGAATCAAGAAGATAAATGTGCGCTTTGACTTCTTAAAAAACTTTAAATCCATATCTTTATTTTTATACAAAAATACGACTAAAATCACGGTACTAATCGCAGAGACGTAAAAAGTTTGTTAAATCAAAAAACTGAGTTTCTCTCAAACTTTTAGAACTCTTTTTAAAAACGTACATTTGTCAGATTTAAAAGAAGAAAAAACCATTTATGGAAATTTTAATAAGAGCATCACAATTTATTTTAAGCTTGTCGTTCCTTATCGTATTGCATGAATTAGGACACTTTATCCCAGCGAAATTATTTAAAACCAAAGTTGAAAAATTCTATTTATTTTTTGATTACAAATTCTCATTATTCAAAAAGAAAATAGGAGAAACTACTTATGGTATCGGATGGATTCCTTTGGGAGGCTATGTTAAAATTGCCGGTATGATCGACGAGAGTATGGATAAAGAGCAAATGAAAGAAGAGCCAAAGCCTTGGGAATTCCGCTCAAAGCCTGCTTGGCAACGTTTGATTATCATGCTCGGAGGTGTTACCGTAAACTTTATTTTAGGTATCGTCATCTATATTTTCTTGATGTATGGGTACGGTGAAAAGTTTTTACCTAATGACAGCGTCAAAGACGGAGTGTGGGTTACGGATTCACTTGCCATGGACTTAGGCTTGAAAACAGGTGATAAAATTATAACCATCGATGGAAAAAAGATCGACCGCTTTGGTCAAATCCCATTAGAACTCATCAACGGAAATCAATACAGTATTGAGCGCAACGGACAAGTAGTTACAAGTGAAATCCCTACAGATTTCATTTCTAAACTCGTAGACCGCGGAAAAAATGCAGGTCCATTTATCACTCCTCGTTATCCGTTTGTGATTAAGGCCCTAGCAAAAGATTCTATCAATGGTTCGGCAGATATTAAACCAAAAGATCAAATTACTGCAATCAACAATACGCCAATTCGCTATTACGACCAGGCAAAACCATTATTGCAGACTTTAAAGGGACAAGACATCACCTTGACTATCAAACGCGGTGAAGAGACAAAAAGCATCCCTGCAAAAGTTTCTAACAGCGGAAATATCGGAGTTGTATGGACCCCAGTAAGCATGGAGACCTTAGAAAAGTTAGGATACTACAGCTTAGCGAGCAAGACCTATACCTTTGCTGAGGCAATTCCGGCAGGTACCAACAAAGCTTGGACAACCTTGACGAACTACATCAAGCAGATGAAAAAAATAGTAAATCCTAGTACTGGTGCCTACAAAGGACTCGGAGGATTCAAGTCGATTATGGACATCTTCCCTGTGAGTTGGAGCTGGCAGAGTTTCTGGGGAATTACGGCTTTCCTTTCTATCATGCTCGGGTTTATGAACTTACTTCCTATTCCTGCTCTTGATGGAGGACATGTAGTATTTACGCTTTGGGAAATGATTACTGGTAAAAAACCGAGTGATAAATTCTTAGAATACGCACAAATCGTAGGATTTGTATTGTTGTTATCGCTCCTACTTTTTGCCAATGGTAACGATATTTTTAGAGCCTTTAAATAAAATAACACATAGAAATACTTACAAACACCTGAGTTTTCACTCAGGTGTTTTTTTATGCCTTCTACTCGTAATCCAAGGCTATTTCTTTATTTTTACCTTATGGAATTACAAGGGCCGTTTAAGAAAATTATTCACGTTGATATGGATGCGTTTTACGCTTCTGTTGAGCAATTAGACTTCCCTGAACTACGCGGCAAACCACTCGCTGTTGGAGGCAGTGAAAAACGCGGTGTCGTTTCCGCAGCGAGCTATGAAGCCCGAAAGTTTGGTGTAAAGTCGGCGATGAGTGGAGTGCTAGCCAAACAAAAGTGCCCCACCCTTATCTTTGTAAAACCGCGCTTTGATCGCTATAAAGAAATCTCTACCAAAATTCGAGAAATCTTTTACGATTATACCGACCTCGTTGAACCCTTGTCACTTGATGAAGCGTATTTAGACGTGACAGAAAACAAGAAAGGAAATCCTTCTGCCAGTTTGCTAGCACAGGAAATTCGAGATCGTATTTGGGAGGAACTTGAGCTTCGTGCTTCTGCTGGAATTTCAATCAATAAATTTCTTGCTAAAGTCGCTTCTGACATCAACAAGCCCAACGGACAAAAAACCATTCATCCTAGTGAAGTACTCCCTTTTTTAGAATCACTTCCCGTTAACAAGTTCTATGGTATTGGTAAAGTCACCGCCGCAAAAATGCACAACTTAGGTATCTTTTCCGGGCTAGATTTAAAGAAAAAAACCTTGCCGGAGCTCACTCGGCTGTTCGGGAAATCGGGCAATCACTATTACCACATTGTTCGCGGTATCCAACACAGCGAAGTAAAGCCTGATCGCATTCGAAAATCCATAGCTGCAGAGCGCACCTTTAGTGAAAACATCTCTTCCGAAATATACATGCTCGAACGCCTCGAAATAATTGCCGTGGAATTGGAGAAACGCATGAAAAAATCAAAGACCAAAGGAAAAACCGTCACTTTGAAAATAAAGTACGGTGACTTCTCGCAGCAAACGCGAAGCAAAACCCTCAGTCAATTTATAGATGCTAAGGCTGACTTTATGCCAATTATCAAAGAATTACTCTACCAGGACGCCTTAAAAGACTCTGTTCGTCTCTTGGGAATTTCTTTTAGCAACCTCGATACCGAAAAGAGAAGTCCAGTATGGGTGCAACTTCGGTTTGACTTCTAAATCAACGGAATTGTCAAGGACACCCTCGTACCACAAGGACTACCTTCTTGATTAATTAAATCTGTATACACCAACGAAAAACTATTTTGAAATTCGTCTGTAAAATTACGGAGTCGTTGTTTCGTTAGCTCAATCCCAATCGATTTTCGCTGTAGCGATTTGCTTTTTTTAATACGCATCGCCTCGTCTCTACCGATACCGTTGTCTTCGATATCAATTTGAATAAAGTGTTCCGAGAGTTTGGTTACGGACAAACTCACTTTTTTCGCTCCTTTTTTAGACGATAACCCATGCCAGATAGCATTCTCCAAAAAGGGCTGTAAAATCAGTGGTGGCACCTTAACTTTCTCTAAGTTTAGCGAGGTATCTACTTCTTCTAAATAATGGATTTCATTGGAAAAGCGAATATTCTCTATACTCATATACAAATTCATCGTCTTCAACTCATCTGCCAAAGTAACTTCCTTGGTTTTCGATGATTCTAAAATGCTCCGTATTAACTTAGAAAACTTGTTCAAGTAATACACCGCATTCTTCTGCTCGTTGTTGATGATATACAATTTAATAGAGTTCAACGCATTGAATACGAAATGCGGATTCATTTGGCTTTGCAACGCCTCTTGCTCCAACATCAGTATTTTTTTGTCGTTACTCAACAAACGCTGTCCATAAATCGCGTACAACAGTACTCCAAACAGCGCTATGGACACCAAGGCTATGATAAGTACATTTCTGTTTCTGGTCAATTTTAACTTCGTAATCTCGTTCTCTTTAGCCAGACTTTTAATCTTATTGTTCTTTACCTCATTGTCGTACTTATTAATGAGGTTATTCACATACAATATGTTCCTGTCGTTAAAAATTTTCTTGTTCCCCTCTATCGATTTGCGATAGTATTCATAAGCCTGCTTATAATCGTTTTTAATCTTGTACATCTCCGACAAGTATTCGTAGGACTTATTAACATTGTTAGGTACTCCGTATTTGATGGCGGTATCCAGGGCGCGTTTGATATTTTTCTCCGCAGCTTCCAAGTCATTTTTCTTTACCTGGCAATACCCCAAGGTATTGTATACCTCTGACACGTAATAATTATTTCCGATATGCTTAACCAAGTCTTCCACTTCTCTTATATACTGCAAGGCTTTGTCGTATTCTCCTTTTGAAATAAGCACATTAGAAATACTGTTGTGACAAATAACCTTCCCAATTTTCGATCGATTGCGATTGTTGTAGGCCAGTGATGCGTAGTAGTTTTTAAGGGCATTGTCCAAATCGCCCAATTGCTGAAAGGCGAATCCCATATTTTGATGGTTGATGGCCATACCGCGATTGTCTTTTAGCTCTTCTTGGGTTTTTAAGTTTTTCTCAAACTTGTCCAAGGCTAATTTGTACTGCTTGAGCGCCAGGTAAATATTCCCGATGCTATTTTCAGAAATACTGCGGCACTTTTTCACTTCCAAGGTTTGCTTTTCAAAACGGTTGGTCAATTCCAAGGCGTACTGATGGTAGTTAAGGGCGCTGCGAATTTTGTCCTGTCTTCGATACACCACTCCTATTTGATTCAAGGTAACGACCTCCCCTTCCAAGCTCTTGTACTGACGGCACAGGTCTAAGGCTTTGATGTGATTGGTCAGTGATTCTTTGTACAGTGTTTTATTGCGGAAGTCGCGTCCGAAGAGGTTTAGCGCATAAATTTCTCCGAGCACATTATTCTCTCGTTTGCTGCGTTCGTACAATTCTTGAATTTGCTCGTTGGTAAATCGATAATTCCTAAAATAGCGCTGTATCTCAAAATAATCCCAATCCCGTCGTTCAAAGAAATCGTTAAAAACTTTCGCATTGTCAATAGTCAAGCGCTGGGCTTGTACCGTCATCACAACAGCAAACACAGCATAAAAAAAGAGAAAAAAACGCTTCATTAACTTTAAAATTTATCCAGAAAATCAGATTTTTTCTGTCTAGAAACAGGAATTTTATGACCGTTTTCCAGAACCACATAACCTTCCGACTTCAAAAACTCTTTGATTTTATTCAGGTTTATGATATAGGAATTGTGAATTCTAAAAAAGTGATCATCGGGCAATAGGGTATTCACTTCTTTTAGCTTTTTAGTAATGACAATTTTTTTGGTATTGGTGGTGTGAATCGTACAGTAATTTCCGTCCGACTCGACAAATAATATTTCTGACTCTTCCAAAAACACCAACTTACCATCGGTACTGATAGTAATTTTTCGACGGTTAAACTTTTGATTAAAACTCGATAGAATTTGATCAAATTTATCCGTATTGTTCTGCTGGCGATCGTGTTTTTTGATGCGGCTAATGGTTTCTTCAAGGTCATCGCTATCGATGGGCTTCAACAAATAGTCAATAGCCTGATTTTTGAGCGCTTTAATTGCGTACTCGTTATAGGCCGTAGTAATAACAATAGCAAAGTCTTTCTTTTCCAACCGCTCCAACAACTGAAAACCATCCATGGTAGGCATTTCAATATCCAAAAACAAACAATCGAAAGTATTGGTATTGATATAATCAATCGCCTTCTCCGCTTCTGTAAAAGTTTCAATGACTTCTAAATCATGATTAAAATTAGACAGTTCCCAAGTGAGGCCTTGTATCGCCTTAGGCTCATCATCAACAATTACAGCTTTTAACATAAATCACGTATTTGTATCAAATGTAACTTATAAAAAGCGCAAAAAAAAATCCAAATGTTCTAATATTCATACAAATACCCTCATACTAAAACCTACTATACCACTATAGTTACCAATTATACATACAGATATGCAAATTATACATTAAGGTTTTATTAAATTATATTTTCGCCCCATATTTGCAGTGTAATATACAAGGGGAATCATTTTGATAATTGGGGGATTAATCAATAATGATAATTAAACGAAAAAGCACTGTAGAACAGTGCTTTTTCTTTTTGTATCGATTTTCATCGCTTTAAATCGAGGACAAAAAAAAGCCGTACGCAGAACGTACGACTTTATTTCTTCATCAAATAGTTTCTTAAGCCTCAAATGGGATGATAGAAACGTATGATTTGTTATCTCTTTTCTTTTGGAATTGAACAACTCCATCAACTCTTGCGTGTAATGTATGGTCTTTCCCCATATATACATTTTCACCTGGGTTGTGTTGTGTTCCTCTTTGGCGAACGATGATGTTACCAGCAATAGCTGCTTGTCCTCCAAAAATCTTTACTCCTAATCGTTTCGATTCCGATTCACGACCGTTCTTCGAACTACCGACACCTTTCTTATGAGCCATCTTTGTAAGTTTTTTAAGTTAATTATTTACTTAACGCTTCAATTAATTCAGCTTTCTTTAAAGAAGTGTATCCAGTAATACCTCTTTCTTTAGCTAAAGCCTTTAATTCAGCAACAGTCATAGCGCTCAAGTCGTTAGACTCAGCCTTTACTTCTGTTTTAGGAGCTTCTTTTTTAGCTTCTGCTTTTTTTACTCCAGATGCAGCAATACCCTCGATTTGAATCTCAGTTAAGTATTGTCTATGTCCGTTTTTCTTTTTGTAACCTTTTCTTCTTTTCTTCTTGAAAACGATTACTTTATCACCTTTTAAGTGACCTAAAACTTTTGCAGTTACTCCTGCACCTTCTATAGCTGGGGCGCCAATAGTTACATTTCCATTGTCCTCGATAAGCATTACTTTATCAAAAGTTACTTTTGATCCTTCTGCTTCAGGTAAACGGTGAACGTAAACTTTTTGGTCTTGTGCTACTTTAAATTGCTGCCCTGCTATCTCTACGATTGCGTACATACTTTTTAATTTGCGTTTATACTTTCATTTACAACTTCTTAGAGAAATTGCGGGTGCAAATATACAAATTTCAAGTCATTTTACAAGCTAGATATCACAAAATTAACCATTTATCCGTTTATTTCTCCTAGTCACTAATTTATTTCTCTTTTTTTGTAACAGACACGGTGTTCGTGCGTCCTATTCTAGGACTAAAAATTCAAACTAAATAGTAATCAATGAAAAAACAAGTTTTGACTCTAGCCTCTGCGGTAGCACTTACGTTTTCAGTAAATGCTCAAAAAGTAGAGTTTGAGGAGTACGATTTAGATAACGGAATGCATGTTATCTTACACCAAGATAATACGGCACCCGTAGTGACTACATCAGTAATGTATCACGTTGGAGCAAAAGATGAGCAACCTAACAGAACCGGAATGGCTCACTTTTTTGAACACTTGCTTTTTGAAGGAACAAAAAATATCAAAAAAGGAGAATGGTTTAAAATCGTTTCTTCTAACGGAGGAACCAACAATGCCAATACTACCGATGACCGTACCTATTATTACGAAGTATTCCCTTCGAATAACTTAGAATTAGGGTTGTGGATGGAATCTGAGCGTTTGTTACACCCTATTATCAAACAAGAAGGTGTGGATACGCAAAACGAGGTGGTAAAAGAAGAAAAGCGTTTACGTGTTGACAACCAACCCTACTCTCGCTTTTTGGAGAACGTGAAAAAACACATGTTTAAAAAGCACCCGTACAAAGGAACTACCATCGGAAAAATGGAGCACTTAGACGCGGCTACTTTAGAAGAGTTTTTAGCGTTTAACAAAAAGTTCTACGTTCCTAACAACGCTACCTTAGTCGTTGCAGGAGACATTAATATCAAAGAGACTAAAAAATTAATCAAGGCCTATTTCGGACCAATTCCAAAAGGAGAAAACATCGTTCGTAACTTCCCTAAAGAAGCTCCGATCACGGCCGAATTCACGGCTAAAGCCTACGATCCAAACATTCAAATCCCAGCCATCGTACAAGCGTACAGAACGCCTTCTATGAAAACGAGAGATGCGCGTGTTCTCGATATGATTTCTACGTATTTAAGCAGTGGTAAGAGTTCAGTACTCTACAAAAAACTCGTAGATACTAAAAAGATGGCTTTACAAGCAGGGGCCTTTAACTTAAGTCAAGAAGATTACGGTACGTATATCATTTATGCCTTGCCATTAGGTAAAACTGCCTTAAGTGATTTGACCAAAGAAATCGACGAGGAAATCGCAAAACTTCAGAAAGACTTAATTTCAGAAAAAGATTTCCAAAAACTTCAAAACAACTTTGAGAACGACTTTGTAAATTCAAACTCAAGTGTTGAAGGAATTGCAAATTCACTTGCTCGTTTTAACGTATTATACGGTGATACTAACTTGATCAACACGGAAATAGACATCTATCGTTCTATTACTCGTGAAGAAATTAGAAAAGTAGCCCAAAAGTATTTAAACAAGAACCAACGTTTGGTGATGGAGTATTTACCAGAATCAAAGAAATAATTCAGTAGTAAGACGTTAGTATGAAAAAATTAATATTATCAGCATTAGCAGTAGTAACCTTGTCTTTTACTGTTAACGCACAACAAATAGATCGAAGCGTTCAACCTAAACCAGGTCCCGCTCCAAAAGTAAAATTAGGAAAAGCTCAAAAATTCAGCCTTCCTAACGGTTTAAAGGTAATCATGGTTGAAAACCACAAGTTACCGCGTGTATCTGCCTCTTTAACCATCGATAACGATCCGTCATTAGAAGGATCAAAAGCTGGTGTTTCTGACATCATGGGTGGTTTGTTAGGAAATGGTACTTCTGACATTTCTAAAGATGCTTTTAACGAGCGCATTGATTACCTCGGAGCTTCCGTTTCGTTTAGAAGTTCTGGTGCCTATGCCCGTTCTTTGACGAAGTACTTCCCAGAAGTTTTAGAGTTGATGGCTAAGGGAGTTAAAGATCCTGTGTTTACTCAAACTGAGTTTGACAAATCGATCGAGCGTACCTTAGAAGGACTTAAAAACGAAGAGAAAAACGTCAAGGCAATTGCGCGTCGTGTAGAAAATGCTTTGTTGTACGGTAAAAATCACCCTTACGGTGAATTTGTTACCAAAGAAACAATTAAGAACATCACTTTACAGGATGTAAAAAACAACTATTCGACATTTTACCGTCCGAACAACGCGTACTTAGTAGTAGTAGGAGATGTAAATCCTAAAGCGACTAAAAAGTTAATTAAAAAGTTATTTGGAGATTGGGCGAAAGGAACTATTCCTGCCTCAAACATTCCTACACCTAAAAATGTAGCAACTACAGAGATTGACTTTATTAACATGCCAAATGCAGTACAGTCAGAAATCGCTGTTGTAAACACGAGTGACTTAACACTTGGTGACAAAGATTACTACGCAGCATTACTTGCTAATAACATCTTAGGAGGTGGTGGTACTGCTCGTTTGTTTATGAATTTACGTGAGGATAAAGGATACACCTATGGATCGTATTCAAGCATTTCACAAGACAAACTAAACGGTGCTGCAAAATTTAGAGCAGGTGCCGCTGTTCGTAACATGGTAACTGACAGTGCTGTTGTTGAAATCCAAAAAGAAATCAACAAAATCAGATTCCAAAAAGTAAGTGCTGAAGAGTTGAAAAACTCAAAAGCTGAATACATCGGAAGCTTTGTAAGAAATGTACAAAAGCCAGCAACAGCTGCTCGTTTTGCATTGAACATTGCACGTTACGATTTACCAGCTAACTTCTACGAAAAGTACTTAGAGAACATCAATGCAGTAACTTTAGAAGACGTTCAAAACGCAGCTATCAAGTATTTCTTAGGTGACAAAGCTCGTATTGTAGTAACTGGTAAAGGAATGGATGTTTTAAAGAACTTAGAAAAAACGTCTGAGTACAAGATCAACTATTACGATCAGTTCGCGAACGCGACGAAGAAACCTAAAATGAGTTTACCTATTCCTGCCGGAATGAACGCAGGTACGGTAATTGACAACTATATCAAAGCTATTGGTGGAAAAGCTAAAGTTGCAGGAGTAAAAACTTTACTTACTACTTCAAACGCTTCTATTCAAGGAACTCCAGTAGTTTTAGTGATCAAATCAGCTGCGCCAAACAAGCAGAGTACTATCGTTTCTGTTATGGGGAACGTAATGCAAAAAATGGTATTCAACGGTACTACCGGATACCAAGAAGGAAGAGGACAACGCAAAGCACTAGAAGGAGACGATTTAAAAGAAGCTCAGACTACCAGTGCCCCTTTTGCTGACAACGCATACCGCAGTGGAAAACTCGTGCGTATTGAGCCAGTTGACGGTAGCAATGCCTACGTAATTACCGCTGGAAAATCAGAAATCTTTTACGACGTAAAAACTGGTTTAAAGGTGAAAGAAGTAAAAACTTCAAAAGGACCACAAGGAGAAATCAAAGTACCTGTAACTTACGGAGATTACAAAGAGGTTAATGGAATTAAATTCCCACATAAAATGGTTCAAACTATGGGACCAATGAAGATGGAGTTTATCACAAAAGAAATTAAAATCAATGAAGGTGTTACCGACGCCGATTTTAAATAGTTAATTAACATCATGTATAAAAAGAGCCTTAGTACTAAGGCTCTTTTTTTTTGTATTACTTTTTCTTGTTTACTAGGTACACTCCAATAAAAATGACCACGGCCGCGAGGGCTTGTAGCCAACTTAGGTGCTCGCCGTCCCACACGCCCCATCCTACCGCAACCAAAGGAATAAGATAGGTTACTGAAGAAGAAAATATAGGCGATGAAATTTGGATTAACCTATTAAAAAGAATTTTCGCCACTCCCGTCCCTATCACCGATAAAATGGTAATGTAGAGCAAGGCTGACTGCCCCTCTGGAGTCCATTGAAACTCTTGAACAAATCCCGATTGCCACAATACCACAACAGCAGGTACCATAATCACGGCAAAGTTCCCTGCCGTAATAGAAAGCGCATCTAACTCTTGCAAATGCTTCTTAATAATATTCACATTAAAGGCGTACCCTATGGAAGCACACACCGGCAATAAGGCGTAAAGATAATTTTGACTCGGATGAATTTGAGCTCCCTCAACGATGAGCACGACAGTTCCGAACAAACCGATCAGAATACCGATCACTTGTGCTTTTTTAAAGTGAAAGCCAAAAACTACTGCCCCTATCCAAAGCGCATTGAAAGGCGTAATAGCATTTAGGATAGATGCTATGGAACTATCAATATGCCGTATGGCAAATGCGTATAAAAATGCAGGGAAAAAAGTCCCCAGAAAAGCACTGAGAGCTACCCATTTCCACTGTATTCTACTAATTTTTCGAATCTTCGCATAGCCTATTACGAGCAGACATATCCCCGTGATAAGCACGCGTAACGCTCCTAATTGAATGGCTGACACCCCCAATAATGCCTTTTTCATTAAAATAAACGAGCTCCCCCAAATTAGCGATAACACTAATAAAAACACCCATTTTTGCTGTTGTTGCCTCATAATCACATCTTATTAGCGCAAAAATCGGTTATTTCTGCTAGAATACACAAGCGAATTACTAAATTTGCAATAACCCAAAAAAACTTATTTGATGAATTTAAAAAAATTCCTTCTCGTAGCTGGTATCATCGGAATGATGAGCGTAGGCTGTAAAAACGAAACGAAGAGCGAGGCTAAAACACCTGCTCAAAAAGAACAAGTAGCTGCCAAAGTTGAAGAGGCTAATTTTGCGATCTCTGGTATGACTTGTGAAATCGGATGTGCAAAAACCATCGCTTCAAAACTTTCTAAAAAAGAAGGTGTTCTCGAAGCAAAAGTTGTTTTTGAAGACAGCACAGCTATCGTGAAATACGATGCAAATAAATTGGATAAAAAAGAAATCATCGCCTTTATCGACGGGATTGCAGATGGAAAAACATATAAATCATCAGCCTTAGCTAAATCAGCTTGCCAAAGTGACTGTGAAAAGGCTTGTTGTGAAAAAGGAGCATCAAAAGAAGCGTGCAAGGAAGCTTGTAAAAAGGCCTGCCAAGACAAATCTAAAGAGCACAAAGCCACTGCTTGTGTAGACAGCTGTAAAGAAGCGTGTTGCAAAGACGGTGACAAAACTGCGCAAGCTTGTAAAGAAGCGTGTAAAAAAGATTGTCAAGACAAAACTGAAGAACACAGAGCAACTGCTTGTGTAGACAGTTGTGAAGAAGTATGCTGTACTAAAGACGCCTAATAGCATCATCCTATAAACTTAAAAAGCTCCATGAAAATCATGGAGCTTTTTTTATACAAACGAATGTTTGTTATTGTTCTATATTTTCTTGCTTTGCATTTTCTGCAGCTCGGCGTTCTAACTCTGCTTGAAACTCTTCCATTACCGGTTTTACCGTGCTTTCTGGAAGGTCAACAATTTTGATATACATCAATCCATCTACCGCATTGTTAAACTTCGGGTCGACATTGAATGCCACCAAACGCGCATTTTGCTTTACGTATTTTTTAATCAATACCGGAATACGCAACGCTCCTGGCTCAATTTCATCGATGATCTTGTCAAATTTTTGTAAATCGGCAGCAGTTTCGTCAAATACGAAGTCCTTATCACTGTCCTTGAGTTTTACCTTAAACTCCTTTTTAGGATGAATGTACTGCGCCAAATACGGATCGTAGTAGTGCGACTTCATAAATTCAATCATCAGCGACTTTGAAAACTCAGAGAACTGATTACTAATACTCACCCCACCAATCAAATACTTATGCTCAGGGTAACGCAACGTCACGTGTACGATTCCCTTCCACAACAGGAATAAAGGCATAGGTTTTTGTTGGTACTCTTTGATAATAAAAGCACGTCCCATTTCAACAGAGGCTTCCATCATTGGGTGAAGTTCCGGTTCAATTCTAAACAAGGTTTGGATGTAAAAACCGTTGATCCCGTACTTCTTGTAAATTTCTTTACCCAGTCCCATACGATAGGCTCCAGCTAAACACTGTTTGTCACTGTCCCACAAAAACATGTGGTAATAATACTTGTCGTATTTATCCAAATCCAAGGGTTGGTTGGTACCTTCTCCTACCTCACGGAAAGTAATCTCTCGCAAGCGTCCAATCTCGTGTAGGATGTTAGGTATCTGCTTTGCGTTGGCAAAAAACACCTCGTAATTTTTACTCTGTAATAAACGAGCATCAGACTTGCGCAATTTATCTACTTCTTTGATAAACAAATCGGGAGATTTTTGCGAACTGATTTTCTTGGCTTTTTTAGGAATTTTCAAATTTTGAGAAGAAAGAATCTTCTGTGGCGTTTTCTCATAAGGATTTGCCAACATATAGGTTTTCGTTCTCAAGAACTGGTAAAAATCAGGAATTTCCTTATAACTGTCTTGGTCTTTTACCGAAATCGGTTTCCCGATACGTACTTTAATCACGCGGTTCTTTTGTGATAAGAGCTCCGATGGTAGCTTTGCTGTACGCATGGTATCACTGATTCGTGACAACCAATAAAATAGTTTACTGTTTTTGGCGTGGAAATAGATAGGTATCACGGGTACTTTTGCCTTTTTGATAAGACGTACCGCTCCTTCTTCCCATTCTTTGTCAACCATTAATTTACCATCGCGATAGGTTGAAACCTCTCCAGCGGGAAAAATCCCTAAAGGTTTACCTTCGCGTAAATGCAACAAGGCATTTTTAATACCGGCAACGCTCGATTTGGCATCCTTGTGATTTTCAAAAGGATTTACCGGCATTACATACGGCTTTAGCGGTTCTATTCTATGCAATAGAAAATTAGCAATAATTTTATAATCCGCACGGTGCTCCACTAAGAGTTTTAACAACAAAATACCGTCAATTCCTCCCAAAGGGTGGTTTGATATTGTGATAAAAGGTCCGTCTTTCGGAATCCGTTTTAAATCTTCTTCCGGAATCTCAAACTCAATTTGAAATTCGTTTAATAAACCGTTTAAAAACTCTAAATCTTTTTTGTGCTTGTGCTTGTTATAAACCTCATTTGCTTTAGAAATGCGCAAAATCTTCATCAACAACCAGCCCGAAAACATTCCAAAAACGCCGAATTTATCAGCGCCTATTGCTTTTGCAATTTCCTTAGGTGTTACTAATCCCATATTAGATAGCAGTTAGACATAACTGCAAATATAGCGTAAATTTATGAGCTTTGCACCTTTTCTTGGATGACTAGTTGTGCAGTTTCAGTATTTATTTGCCTGATAATCGCTCTACCCCTAGCTTTGATGTCGTTTATTGCGGTATCATTAAAATGTCGGATGGTATACAGGGTTACTTCCTTGTACGATTTTATAGCATACGAGGCTTCCAATTCTTTTGAAAAGTCCTCAAAAGTATTAAATTTATCCTCTACACAAACGGAAAAACTCAGTGCGGAATTCTGAATGAGGTTGACCTTTAATTTGTAGTCGTGAAGTTTTTTAAACACGTGACTAATATTGTCTTCCACCATAAAAGAAAAGTCCTTCGCAGCAATGGAAATCAGCGTTTGATTTTTCTTGACGATAAAACAAGCCACCAACGGATCGAGTTCTACTCCCTTACTCACTTTGGTTCCCATTTTGGTCAAATCGTCAAATGAGCGTACATAGAGCGGAATATCTTTCTTTTCTAGGGGTTGAATTGTTTTTGGATGTATTACTGATGCTCCGTAAAAAGCCATTTCAACAGCTTCTGCATAGGAAATATTTTTCAACAGCTGCGTTTCTGTAAAGACGCGAGGATCCGCATTTAACACTCCTTCAACATCCTTCCAGATGGTTACACTTTTAGCGTTTAGGCAATAGGCAAAAATTCCTGCAGTATAATCAGAACCTTCCCTACCCAATGAGGTGGTCGTTTCAACATCTGAACTACCAATAAAACCTTGAGTGATATATAATTGATCGGATTTGACAGTTTCTTGAATAGCCCTTTCCGTAGCCTTCCAATCCACTTTAGCATCCCTAAAATTAGCATCGGTTTGGATACACGTACGAACATCCAACCACTGGTTATGGATCCCTATATCTGCCAGGTATGCGCTGACGATAGTTGTTGACAGCAACTCACCATAGCCCACCATCTGATCGTATACATAATTGTAATTACTTTCCGTATTGGTCGACATAAATCCGTTCAATCTGCCTAACAATTGATTTACTGAAGCGTACACTTCATGGGTATCCGTTGCAAACAATTCCTCCAACATCTGCAAGTGAAACTGTTCTATATGTCCATAGGCAGCATCAAAATCATCCGATTTTTCCAAATACGCTGCGATCAAACGTTCAAAAGCGTTGGTCATTTTCCCCATTGCGGAAATCACCACCAATGTATTATCGATTCCTTCGTGTTGCAATACGCGTGCAACATTTCTTACAGCTTCGGCATCTTTAACAGAAGCCCCTCCAAATTTAAAAACTCTCATTAGTTCTCTGTACCTACAAATTCTACCAAATTCTTTTCATTCATTTGTACTACTTGCCAGCCGTCTAAGACATTGGCACCTGTACTTTTATAAAAATTAATAGCACTCGTATTCCAATCTAACACCTCCCAAGAAACGCGTTTACAACCCTGTTCATAAGCGTACTTAAGTACAGCGGTATACAGCGCTTTTCCGGCTCCTACCCCTCTTTTCTGTTGGGTCACCATCAAATCTTCAAGGTGAATAATTTTCCCTTTCCAAGTAGAATAGCGTTCGTAAAACAAGGTCATTCCGATAATGGTTCCGTCGGCTTCCTCGGCTACGAAGGTCTTAAACTTGGGCTGGTCAGAAAATCCGTCGCGAAGCAAATCGGCCTCTGTTAGCTCTACTTCATTCGGCAACTTCTCAAAGACTGCCAACTCAATAATTAAGTCGAGTATTGCTCGAGCATCGCTTGCTTTTCCTGGTCTAATCTGAAAACTCATGTCTGTAATTTTTGGTAAAGATACTTTGAAAACGTACCGCTAAAAATAAACCTAAAAATTAAAACACATCGAGATATTTTGTTGAAAATTTTAAACAACGAAATCGTTGTAGATATGGAAAAAAGTGGGCATCTTTGTGTACAACACAAAAATTTATCATGAATAACAAGCACATGACGCTGGGTGAATTCATCATCAGCAATCAAAAATCCTTTAAATATTCTTCTGGTGAGTTATCTCGATTAATAAATTCCATCCGCTTAGCAGCAAAAGTAGTAAACCACGAAATTAGAAAAGCTGGATTGGTAGATATTACTGGAGCCGCTGGTGACATCAACGTCCAGGGAGAAGCCCAACAAAAACTCGATGTTTTGGCCAATGATTTATTTAAGCAAACATTGATAAACAGAGAAATTGTATGTGGGATTGCCAGTGAAGAAGAGGACGATTATGTAGTAGTTGAAGGTCGCAATAAAACCAACGAAAATAAATATGTGTTATTAATGGATCCTTTAGACGGGTCATCAAATATCGATGTAAACGTCTCTGTAGGAACCATTTTTTCTATTTATCGCAGAGTTTCTCCGGTAGGAACTCCTGTTACACAAGAAGATTTTTTACAAAAGGGGAGTGAACAAGTTGCTGCGGGTTACGTAGCTTATGGTACCTCAACCATGTTGGTATTTACCACTGGAAACGGAGTTAACGGATTTACCTTAAACCCTGCCATCGGTACCTTTTACCTATCACATCCGAACATGCAGTTTCCAGAAATTGGAAAAATCTATTCGGTGAGTGAAGGGTATTTTACCCACTTTCAAGAAGGAATGAAACGCTTCTTAATCCACTGTAAAGAATTGAACAAAGAAGACAACAGACCCTATACAGCGCGCTACATCGGATCTTTGGTATCAGACTTTCACAGAAACATGATTAAAGGGGGAGTTTATATTTACCCTGCCACTGCCATCGCGCCAAACGGAAAATTGCGTTTGTTGTACGAATGTAACCCAATGGCCTTTATTTGCGAGCAAGCTGGCGGAAAAGCTTCGGATGGTTTTACTCGTATTTTAGACATCAAACCGACTGAGTTACACCAACGCGTTCCTTTCTATTGTGGTAGCAAGCAGCTCGTAGAAAAAGCGGAACAATTTATGGCCGACTTTTCAGCAGAAGAAAAACCAAAATACTAAGCGATAATATCTATTTATAGCGAAATAAATATTCCCTAAGGCAAACGGTTGTTTGCCTTATTTTTTTAGAGTAACTTTACCCTGGAAAAAACAAAAAATTAACCATTTAAAATTTAAATACTTATGGCTTTTGAATTACCAAAATTAGGTTATGCTTACGACGCTTTGGAACCACATATAGATGCTAAAACTATGGAAATCCACCATAGCAAGCACCACAACGGATATACTACTAAGTTGAACGGAGCTATCGACGGAACTGATTTAGCTGATAAATCAATCGAAGATATCTTAACGAACTTAGACATGAACAACATGGCTGTTCGTAATAACGGAGGTGGATTTTACAACCACTCTTTATTCTGGACTGTGATGAACCCAGAAGACAAAGGTCGTTTATCAGGAGAGTTAAAAGACGCTATCGAAGCGGAATTCGGTTCTTTCGAGGCGTTTAAAGATGCTTTCTCTAAAGCCGCTGCTACACAGTTTGGTTCAGGATGGGCATGGTTGTGTGTTCACAAAGGAGGTAAAGTTGAAGTTTGCTCAACGCCAAACCAAGACAATCCTTTAATGCCAGGTGTTTCTTGTGAAGGAACTCCAATTTTAGGATTAGACGTTTGGGAGCACGCATACTACTTAAACTACCAAAACCGTCGTCCAGATTACATCGAGGCTTTCTTTAGTGTAATCAACTGGAACGAAGTTGAAAGAAGATATGCAGAAGCTAAGTAATTAGTAAGCACCATAAAAAAAAGGACTTCGTTTGAAGTCCTTTTTTTTATGGTTGTATTTGATTGATTTTATTCGTTCTGACAATGGCTTGTTCGTTTTTCCAATCAATCCATTTCTGACCGCGAATTCTCCTCATGATATTATCTACAGTTCTCATGACAAATACATTGTATACTGCTTTACTCAAATTTTTCGGCTTTCGTGCTATAGCGCGTAAACTCATAGAAAAACCAGGAGTAATATATCGCATGTAGTGCCACCATCCTTCGGGCATATACAATACATTACCGTGTTCTAATTCTGCTACAAATCCCTTGGCATTTTTAAGCGCGGGCCACTTTTCAAAATCAGGATTGTTAAAATCGATATCTTCTCTGGTAATCAGCGAATGTGGGATTTTATACAAAAACTTATTCTGTTTTTGATCGAATAAAATACACTTCTTTTTTCCTTCAAAATGAAAGTGAAAAATATTAGCTAAGTCTATGTCGTAATGCATAAAGGTATACGAATCTCTACCTCCAAAAAACAACATGGGCAGTCCTTTCATCAACTTCAATCCAAAATCTGGGAATTTAAAATCCTTTTGAAGTTGTGGCACTTCTTTTAAAACATTCCATAGGAAAATTCTAAATTTCGTGGGCTCTTTCTTTAACAAATCTACATACTCACTCATCTTCATAGTGGCGTGTGGCTCGTTAAAACCGTCTTTATAATCTACTGGCCTATCGTCGTATAAGGGAACCGTCTTGTCTCCAGCAACTTCTTTCATATAGTCTAAAGACCATTTCTCATATGCTGGCCAGTCTTCAATAAAACGCTCAATAACCACAGGTTTCTGCGGTCTGAAATAATTCTTGATAAAGTCTTCCTTAGTAATGGTTTTAACTCTATCTACTTGCTGTAATTGTAGTCCCATACTTCCAATTTTTTCAAGAAGCAAAGTTAAGAAAATGTTACGAAGTTTCTTAACCTTCACTCTGTTAAAAAAAGGCATTCATAGTACTATGAATGCCTTTTTTAATACGTATTATGCGAATTACTTTCTGCGAATTGCAATCGCTTCTTTTTTCTTTTGTTCGTTTCTTTCAATCTTGTGGTCCGGGCGTGTCCATTTCGGCTTTTCTCCCAATGCCTCAAGTTTCGATTCTTCAGCAGCTACAGACTCGCGTTGTTCGTGTTTGTAGAATGCTTTTTGTGGATTCAACCCTAATTCTTCGAACATTTTCATGTCCTCGTTAATATCTGGGTTTGGCGTGGTCAATAACTTATCTCCTGCAAAGATAGAGTTGGCCCCTGCATAGAAACACATCGCTTGTCCTTCTCTACTCATCTGAGTTCTACCTGCCGATAAGCGCACCTGTGACTCAGGCAATACGATACGGGCAGTAGCAACCATGCGTACCATTTCAAAAATGTTCACCGGTGGTTGATCTTCTAACGGAGTTCCTTCCACTGCTACCAAGGCATTGATTGGCACCGATTCTGGATGTGGTGAAAAACGCGTCAAGGTCTCTAACATACCCGCGCGGTCTTCTAAGCTCTCTCCCATTCCAATAATACCTCCTGAACAAACAGTAACGTTTGTTTTTCTTACATTTTCAATGGTATCTATACGATCTTTAAACGCTCTTGTTGAGATCACGTCATCGTAGTAATCTTCCGAAGTATCAATATTGTGATTATACGCGTACAATCCTGCTTCTGCTAATCGCTTTGCTTGATTCTCAGTAACCATACCTAAGGTACAGCATACCTCCATATCTAATTTATTAATGGTACGAACCATTTCAAGAACCTGATCAAATTCAGGACCATCTTTAACATTTCTCCATGAAGCTCCCATACACACTCTTGACGAACCACTCTCTCTGGCACGCAATGCCTGAGCTTTTACCATGTTCACCGTCATCAAATCATTTCCGTCAATATCCGTGTGGTAACGTGCTGCTTGCGGACAATAACCACAATCTTCCGAGCATCCTCCCGTTTTTATCGATATCAAGGTACTTACCTGAACCGTATTCGGGTCGTGGTACTTTCTGTGCATTGTTGAAGCCTCGTGTAACAGCTCCATCAACGGCTTATTATATATCGCTAAAATTTCTTCTTTTGTCCAATCGTTTCTTACATCGCTCATAAACTCAAGTTTATTAGTTAGTTGTTTGAAGATTCAAAAGTACTAATAATATATTATATGTTTTTTACTTTTTACGCAATAATACCGACACGGCATTCCCTCCAAAACCTACGGCATTCACCAATACTCTATTCAACTCTTTTACAGGCTGCTGCTCTGCTGCGAATGGCACAGAAATAACCTGTTGCTGCTGTAACATCATCACTGCCAACTCCATACTCAACAATCCCGAAGTGGCAAAAGTATGCCCGAGCTTCCATTTGTTGGTTGTTAAAAAAGGACAGTGTTTTCCAAATATTTTTTGAATAGCATTGATTTCTGAACTGTCTCCTTTCAGGGTTCCAGGTGCATGCATCACAATAGCATCTACCGCCGTCACCGGCAAGCTTCCCAGTGCCATTTTCATCGATCTTTGGAAGCAATCGGCATTCGCAGAAATAGAAATATTGTGTTTTAAGACCTCCGTAGCATACCCCACACCTTCTATTACAGCAAGGGCGTTCGAAGTTTCTCCTGCCTCCAAACACCAAACAGAAGCTCCTTCACCTAAAACCATCGTATTTCTAGATTTGTCCATATCAAAAGCCTTACAAGGATAGCGATCGCTATTTCGTGCATATACCTTTAAGGCCTGCATTTGCGCTACAGTAAACCCTGTTAACGAAGCTTCACTCGCCCCGATCATGAACTTTGAACTCATACCCGAACGCAGCCAAGCGACACCGTTAAGCAAGGAATGTAATCCTGTGGAACAGGTAATAGAATGTGATATTTCAGGTCCTTTGGTTTGTAAATCGTGTGCCAACCAAGAAGAGATATTCCCTAAAGTTGTCGTTGGAGAACTCAACGTCGACGAAGTGTTGGTTGCTAAGTATTCTCGGTGGTACTTTTCAAACAATGCTGTGGCTCCTCTCGAAGACCCCATGTTTACACCAAAATCATCTCCTGCGTTCCAACCTGCATTTCGCATGGCCTTACGTGCCACATACAACGCATACAATACGGTTTTATCCAGATCTTTGTATTTCGCATCTGATTGCGCAAGCGCCTCAATACGCTGTAAGTCAGCTGCTGGCAATGCCGCTACCCAAGCGCTAAAATGTTCAAAATCCTTTACACGTAAATAGTGTTCTCCATCTGTATATCGCTGCCAAATCTCCTCAAAATCACTTCCTAATGCCGAAACTGAAGCCATTGAGGTTATGGATATATGTTTCATCAAACCTTCAAAAAATTTCGACAAAAATAAAACTTATTCTCCCTACTCACAGTATTTATAAGTTTAGATTTTGTTATTTGTAACATATTAAACAAATTATCGTCTTATAAATAAAAAATGATATGTCAGAACATCAGAGAAAAAGTTGGTTTGGCCGTAATTGGCTTTGGTTTGTTCCTTTAACAGGTTGTATGAGCATCATTGTCTTGTTCGTACTCGGTATAGGAGCTGCCTTTTTTGGAGTGTCTAAAATGCTCACCGAATCTGAACCGGTCGAATACGCCATAGCATTGGCGAACAAAAACGAAGCTGTTGCCCAATATTTGGGAACACCTGTCACCAAAGACGGACTCCCTCAAGGGAATATCAGCTACAGCAATGACGATGGAAAAATCGATGTTAAAATTCCTGTAAACGGAAGTAAGGACGAAGGGTATTTAATAGTCAAAGGAATAAAAAATGACGGAATCTGGATTTATGAGGAAATCTACATTCTGATTAAAGAAAATCAACAAGTGATTAACTTACTTGAAAAAGAGAAGGTTTTAGAGCAACTCTAAAACGTAATTTGTGTTATAAAAAAGCTGCCCTGAAGGCAGCTTTTTTTATAGTATTTCTAAGGCGTTTTCGATAACCTGGTACACTTTGCTCAACTCCTCCGCTGTAATGACAAAAGGGGCCAAAATATAAATGGTATTTCCGAGAGGTCGTAAGCACACTCCTCGCTCCATAAAATAATTGAAAAGCTGATAGCGCGCTGCTCCATAACGCTCCATATCCAATTCCAAATCCAAAGCGTAAATCACTCCTAACTGACGAGTTTGCCTTACCTTGGGATGTTGCTTAATTCTCGTATCAAATGTAGCATGTGATTTAATGATGCGTTGGATGTTTTGTTGGATTTCTTCGGATTGCAATAGTTCTATCCCTGCCAATGCCGCGGCACAGGCCGTTGGATTTGCTGAATAGGTATGACCGTGAAAAAACCCCTTTCCCATATCATCGCTTAAAAACGCGTTGTAAACCGCTAAGGAACAACTCGTAATTGCCATCGGAACTAATCCTGCTGTCAATGATTTAGACAGACACATAATATCGGGTTGAACGGTCAAATACTCGGAAGCGAAATTCTTCCCTGTTTTTCCAAAACCAGTCATTACCTCATCTGCAATCGTCAATGCTCCGTGGCTCTTTGCTAACAACAGCAGTCTTTCTAAAAGCGCAGCATCGTGCATCTTCATCGCCGCGGCTCCTTGAACCAAAGGTTCATAGACAAAAGCAGCTACTTCATTGTCAGTCAACAACTGCTCCATCAAAGCAACAACTTCCTCTATATTCTCTGCGGTAGGAACTGGAACACGAGCTACATCAATAAAAAAATCTTCAAACGGACCGTTGTATACCGACAATCCTGATACAGACATCGCTCCAAAAGTATCTCCGTGAAACCCACCTTCTAAGGCCAGAATCTTGGGTCTTTTCTGCCCTTGATTAAAATGGTATTGCAAGGCCATTTTTATAGCCACATCTACCGAGGTCGACCCATTATCCGAAAAAAAGATCTTTTCTTGATTTTCAGGTAAAATAGCCACAAGTGCTTCGGATAAACGAACTGCAGGTTCGTGCGTAAAACCAGCGAACACCACGTGATCAAGCGTTTGCATTTGCTCTGCCACCTTTTCCGTAATATACGGGTTGCAATGACCGTACATACAGGTATACCACGATGCAATTCCATCGATATACGAATTCCCTTCTTCATCGTACAAAACAGCCCCCTTAGCTCTGGTGATGGCTATGTGGTTAGGGTGTAACTTATGCTGTGTTAAGGGATGCCACAAATGTTTTTTATCTCGTTCTTTTAAAGTCATAAGCGCTCTTTAAACAATTCTGCGTATTCACGAATTACATTGCTGTCTATATACGGTTCTTCCGCTATACGTCCGATTACCGAAACTCCGGTCATCTTTTCTATGATAGCCTCCGTTGTTGGATGCTCGTCACCTGAATACAATAAGGCCACATCAAAGCCCTTAGCCTTTAATAAGTTTACCGTTAGTAAGGTATGATTAATACTCCCTAAATAGTGTCGTGAAACTACGATAACCTTATACTCCGGTTGAATCAAATCGAGGATAGTATCGGTATCATTTAAAGGTACTAACAATCCACCTGCCCCTTCTATCACCAAGTGATTTTCGGTATTTGGCGCTACAATTTTATCCAATTCTATACGGACTCCATCAATCGCCGCAGCTGCATGTGGGCTCATCGGAGTTTGTAGTGCATACGAATTATCGTGAAAAACAGACGTCTCGTTTGACACCAATCGCCTCACCTTATCCGTGTCTGAATTTTCCAAATCACCTGACTGTATTGGCTTCCAATAATCGGCCTGTAACGCTTCAGTTACGATTGCCGAAGCCACCGTTTTCCCTACTTCTGTAGAAATTCCAGTGATAAAATATTTTTTTTGCATAGGTTTCAAATTTAAGAGTTTACAACAAAATCCTTCACGAGGAATCTCATGCTAATGACTAAACTCACACTGCAAAGGTAATGAGCTTCTCTAAAACATCCGATATTTCTCTGGGCGTATTATAACTGTGTAAACAAAAACGCAAGCGCTCTTTTCCTACAGCTACAGTCGGTGAAAGTATCGGCTTTACATCGTATCCTGAATCTTGTAAAAACTTAGCAACTCCTTTCGTCTTCTCATTTCCTCCTATTACGGTACATTGAATGGCACTCGTACTCGGTATAAAGTCGATCCCCAATCGGCTGCTTTCCTTCAAAAAGTGTTTGATATTTTCTTGTAGGCGCAATCTTGCTTCGGCACCTGTAGTGACTAAATGTTCGTATCCTGCGGAAATAACCGCCAAGGCGTGAGGAGGCATTCCGGTAGTATAAATAAAACTTCTGGCGAAATTCACCAAGTACGATTTCAGTGCTTCAGCCCCCAACACCACTGCTCCGTGACATCCCATAGCCTTACCAAAAGTCATTACTCGGGCAAATACCTTATTTTCCAGTCCTAATTGTTGTACCAGTCCTAATCCTCGATCGCCGACAACTCCCAAAGCATGAGCTTCGTCAACGATTAGGTAGGCACCATAGTCACTACATAGTTTTGCCATCATCTCCAAATCGGGCTGATCACCATCCATAGAAAACACCGACTCCGTAACCACGTATACATGCGCACTCTGAAGCTCGCTAAACTGCTGTAATTTTTGCTCCAAACTCACGTGATCATTGTGTTTGAACTTATAGGTCTTAGCGTTGCTCAATTGAACACCATCGCGAATAGAGGCATGGATAAACTCGTCGTACAAGACCACATCTCCTCGTTGAGGAACACTGGCAAACAGCCCAGTATTAGCGGCATACCCAGCGTTGAACAAAAGTCCTGCTTCTGCGTTGTGCAGCGTAGCTAACGCCAATTCCAGCTCATTGTACAGGCTGTAATTTCCGGAAAGTAAGCGTGACCCCGTAGCGCCATTACTGTGTAAATCTTTCTCAGACAACAGGGAATTTGCACGGGTGAAAAGCATTTTTGACCGCGAAAAGCCCAAATAATCATTCGATGAAAAATCGACACCACGCTGTGCTTTCCCCAAGCTTCTCAAAGCTGCCTCTTCGGCTCTACGATCCAGTTTTTGCTGTAGTTTTTTAGGAAATTCCATACTGCTAAAGTACGAGAGTTTTTGAAAATTCAAGTATTAATTTTGTTTAGTTAGGATTCCTTACTATATTTGTTCCCACAAAACATACACATTATGAACAAATCAATTTTTTACCACGCAGGATGCCCAGTGTGCGTCACAGCAGAAGCGGAACTCGTTGAACTCATCGGAAAAGATGCTGTTGAAATTATTCATTTAGGTGAGCAGCCCGAAAAAATTCAAGAAGCAGAAGCTGCGGCCATCACCTCGGTTCCCGCCTTAGTAACTCCTACGGGAAATGTACTCCACATTAACTTTGGAGCCGCTATTGCCGACTTAAAGGCATAACTTTTTTTGCTTCACATAGTTAGGATTACTAATTTTGTGAAGCAAAACTTTCGTTTATGTCGGCTTTTAATCCAAAAACACAAGATCACAAACTCGCTAGTAAGATGATTGTCGCCTTAGAGCGCATCTCTGAAACATTTCGCGTACTCCTTTGGGAAGAAGCCAAAAAACACCAGCTCAGCCCTATTCAAATTCAACTTTTGATCTTTTTGTTGTATCATCCAAAAGAGCAACGCAAGGTCAGTTATTTAGCCAAAGAGTTTAACATGACGAAAGCTACCGTAAGCGACAGCATTCGCGTACTCTTTAAAAAAGAACTGATTACCAAAGAAAAAGACCCGAACGACACTCGAAGTTATACGATTGATTTAAGTCCTAGCGGCACTGCTATTGCTCAACAGTGTTCGGTGTTTACCAATCCCATAGAAAAAAGCATTCAGCAATTATCAAACGACCAGCAAGACCTAATTCTCGACGGTTTAATGCACCTCATCAACGGGCTGAACTCCGATGGCGTGATCACCGTACAACGCATGTGTCGCAATTGTGCACAATACCGCTATACCGAAGGAAAGCACTACTGTTCTTTATTAGAATTGTATTTAAAAACTACTGAATTACGTGTTGACTGTCCTGAACACAGTCCTAAAACCGCCTCTTAGCCATGTACCACCTTACTACTCGCCCCGAGCAAGTCGTTTTAAGCTTAGACGACCTGTCTCTTTCGAAAACGAATCGAGTGCAACTCGATGACTTTTTAGACGAAATTAGCTTTCAAGAAACCTTGCGCAACTACCAATTACCCGTCAGCCATAAACTGCTGTTTTACGGTGCCAGTGGTTGTGGAAAAACTGCAACTGCCAAAGCATTGGGAAAAGCACTTGAAAAGAAAATATTTAGCATCGATTTAAGTGAGGTCGTTTCGTCCAAACTCGGAGAAACGGCTAAAAACATCGGTAGTATCTTTAAAAAAGCCAGCCGTGAATCGTGTATTTTGTTTATCGATGAGTTTGATGGACTCGGCAAACTTCGAAACTACGATCAAAAAGATTCAGGCGAAATGAAACGACTTGTTACGAGCTTGTTGCAGCTTATCGATAATTTAAGTGAGGACGTCATTTTAATTTGCGCCACGAACTATTCGGAAGTCATTGATACCGCTATTTTAAGGCGTTTTCAGCTCCGTTTGCATTTCGAAGCTCCAAATCGAGCCACTTTAGACACCTATTACGACCAACTGCTCAGTAGGTTTCCAGAACAGCTCAAAAAATTTCCAAGACGCTACGACATTTCATTTGCTGAGGCAAAAGATTACGGATACCGTCAAGTAAAGAAAGCAGTCATACTGCAAGAAAAAAATCGTTTAAATTCATAAAAAAAGGCTGGTGAAGTACACCAGCCTTTTCTATTTATTTTGTTGTCAATTGACGAATTTTAATTCTAAACGCTGCAAAGAGCAAGGTCATAAATGGACTCAACCAGTTAAAAATTGCATAAAAGGCATAGTCTACAACAGGTACTCCCAATACTCCTGAGTGGTAAGCACCACAAGTATTCCACGGTACAAGCACGGATGTCACTGTTCCTGAATCTTCGAGAGTTCTACTCAAATTTTCAGGAGCCAATCCTTTGTCTTCATAAGCTTTGGCATACATTTTACCCGGTACAACAATTGCCAAATACTGATCTGATGCCGTAATGTTTAATCCGATACAAGTAGCTACGGTACTCGCAAACAATCCGAAAACAGAATCGAACAAGTTAAGCATAAAACTACTGATACGTGCTAATGCTCCAATAGCATCCATAACACCACCAAACACCATGGCTAATAAGATCAACCAAACAGTATTGAGCATTTTCTTCATTCCTCCAGCCGTAAACAAGTCTTTTAAGACCTCATTATCGGTAGGAACTGCAGTTTCTACAGTGATGGCTTTCATCACTCCTTTATAAGCCGTTTTTACATCTAATACCTCCACACCAGCTATTTGTGCTACCACACCTGGTTGAAAAATCAAAGCAAAAACTCCACCTAACAAGGTACCCGCTAATAAGGCTATTAACGGTGGGGTCTTTTTTATGATGAGCACGATTACCAATACAGGAACGATAAACAACCAAGGCGTCACGTTAAAGGCTTTCTGAATATCTGTTAACATAGCAGCGGTATCGGCCTCTCCAGTAGAAGTTTGGGTAAATCCAAGAATTAAGAAAAACACTAGTGAAACGACAAAAGTAGGAATGGTTGTGTATCCCATGTACTTGATATGGGTAAACAAGTCGGTTCCCGCCATCGCTGGCGCTAAATTCGTAGTATCAGACATCGGTGACATTTTATCACCAAAATAGGCTCCTGACAATACGGCTCCGGCCGTCATTCCCATCGAAATTCCTAAAGCTTCACCAATTCCCATTAAAGCAATCCCCACGGTCGCAGCAGTCGTCCATGAGCTTCCTGTAGCAATTGAAATTACCGCACAAATAATTAAACAGGCCACTAAAAATATGGTCGGATTTAGAATTTGCAGTCCGTAATAGATCATCGATGGTATTATTCCACTTATCAACCAAGTTCCCGCCAAGGAACCTACCATTAGTAAAATTAAAATAGCTCCGGCCGTCGATTTAATATTCTCAGCTACTTCATCGATCATGGTCTTATACGAAACACCATTTTTAAATCCTACAATCGCTGCAACGGCACCTCCCAATAACAAGACAAACTGATTACTACCACTTAAAGCATCGTCTCCAAAGACAAAAACATTGAATGCGAGCATTAAAATTAAGGCAATTACAGGAAAAAGTGCTTCAAAAATATTTAACTGATTGTTGTCTACGATCTGTTGATCTTCGATCGTAATTTTCGATAAATTTTTATCGTCTTGCATGGGTGTTGTTTTTTGATGTGTAATGTTACAACTTTGTAAAGAATTACACAAATAGAATCAGTTCACTACATTTGTTTACTATGGATTCATTAACACAAATTGTTTTAGGTGCTGCTTGTGGCGAAGTCGCACTCGGAAAAAAGATAGGAAACAAAGCCATGCTCTTCGGCGCAATAGGAGGTACCATCCCAGATTTAGACGTCATTCTCGGTAAACTTTTGTTCGGAAATGAAATTGATGCTCTCGCCTTCCACAGAGGTATTATGCACTCTGTCGTATTTGCTGTTCTCGGAGCCTTTGTTATTGGAATGCTCACGTTTAGAGCCTACAACCGCAAGGAACGAATTGGAACAACCACTCAAAAAGATTGGATTTGGCTCTTCTTCTTATCCATCTTTACCCATCCAATTTTAGACAGTTTTACCCCATACGGAACACAACTCTTTTTACCTTTTAGTGATTATCGCGTCGCTTTCAATACTATTTCCGTCGTGGACCCCTTATACACCTTGCCTTTTTTAATCTGTTTACTAGTTGCTATGTTTTACAAAAGGCAGCGTAAGGGACGACTGTGGTGGACCCAGACCGGTATTTACCTCAGCACGGGGTACCTAGTACTCACCTTAGTTAACAAGAACTACATCGATTCCATTTTTCAAAAATCATTTGACAAAGAAGAAGTTTCTTATAAACGTTTTACGGCGCAGCCTACGCTCTTAAACAATCTTCTCTGGTACGGAATTGCCGAAACCGACAGTAGCTACGTCGTTGGATTTTACTCCTTACTCGACACTAAAAAGGAAGTAGACACCCTGCTAAGGCTACCCAAGGCTAGGGCCATAGTCGATTTAGACAGCCCGGAAATACAAACACTACGCTGGTTTAGTAATGATTATTACGCTATTCATGCCAAACCTTCGAAAGATACGCTTACCTATACAGATTTGCGATACCCTTTACTCAATCCAGAAGACCCCAATAGTTCTATATTCCAATTTAAACTTTTTAAAACTGACGGACGCTGGGATATCGAATCGGACTACAAAGATCCATCACAATTAGATGGTAAGAAATTTGTCCAACGCATCTTTGGTAAATAACACAAAAAATCCCACTGATAGCGGGATTTTCACTTCTATAAAATAATCAATTCTTACATGGTGGTGCTTTCCTGAAGTACCCCTACTTCGATCATGCAATCCTTCATCATTTGATAGGTTCGTTCAATATCGTTGTCAAGACCTATAGAAAAGCGAATAAGGCCATCTGTCAATCCCATTTCCTTTTGTTCTTCTTCAGGTATTT
The DNA here is from genome assembly GCF_964514025.1 of Tenacibaculum litopenaei. Taxonomy (NCBI): domain Bacteria; kingdom Pseudomonadati; phylum Bacteroidota; class Flavobacteriia; order Flavobacteriales; family Flavobacteriaceae; genus Tenacibaculum; species Tenacibaculum litopenaei. The sequence continues at coordinate 406,866 of NZ_CAZEQT010000001.1, read as the reverse complement.
CAGAAGAGGTCGAGGTTCCCGGTGCTGAAAAGAGCGTTTTGTAAAACCCTAAACTCACTGCCAAATACCCGAGGTTTCGCTCTTGCATTAACTCCATCAATTCATTTGCCTTTTCTAGTGACCCAGCATCTATGGTCAGCATACCTCCATAGCCGTACTCTTCATTCATCATCTCACTAAAAATTTCATGTGAAGGATGTGAAGCCAAACCTGGGTACACTGTTTTAATCCCATCGTTTTCAAATTGGCTGGCCAAATACATCGCATTCTTACTGTGCTGTTTTACTCGAATATGCAGCGTTCTCATATTTTTCATTATCGATGCAGAACGCAAGGAATCCATAGAAGCCCCCAATAACATGCTCGCTCCATCAATAACACTTTTCTGAGCCGTAATAAAATCAGCAGTTCCACAAACAACACCTCCCATGGTATCAGAACTACCGTTAATAAACTTAGTTAAACTATGAATCACCACATCGGCTCCTAATTGAGCGGGCGAAATAGACAAGGGTGAAAACGTATTGTCAACTACCAAAGTCAGTTTATACTTCCTTGCCAGGGCGGCCAAACCTTTTATATCGGCAACCTCCAATAGCGGATTGCTTACCGATTCACAATAAATAATTTTAGTACATTCATTGATTGCGGCTTCTACCTGCTCCAATTTAGTGATATCAACAAAAGAAGTCTGAATATTCATTCGCGGTGTAAAATTCTTTAAAAACGCATAGGTTCCACCGTAAATAGTTCTGCTTGAAACCACGTGATCACCAGCACCACACAACTGTAAAATAGTCGGTGTAATGGCGCCCATACCCGAAGCGGTAACATGAGCCGTTTCCGTTCCTTCCATGGCGGCTAAAGCCTCTCCTAAATACAAATTAGAAGGTGACGTATGACGTGAATACAAATAACATCCATCCGTATTTCCTTCAAAAGTATCGAACATGGTTTTTGCTTCTAAAAAAGTATAGGTAGACGAATCTGAAATTGAAGGGTTGACACCTCCAAATTCTCCAAAATATTGCAAGTCTTGAATGCGATTTGCTGGTTTAAACTTCATGGCTGAATTCTTTAGTTGTTAAAATCACACACAAATAGCAATTTTATTGATAAAAAATCAACCACAACAAATAAATATAGATAATTTTTCTATTTTTAACCTAAAAAAACGAATTAAACCAAAAAAAACTCTATAAACATTAGCTCCATTGCGAATTTACCATGACACTAGACACGACCGACAAAAAACTGATCACTCTACTGCAACAAGACAGTAAGCAAACCACCAAAAGCCTTTCACTTCAACTCAACTTATCGGTAACAGCCATTTACGAACGGGTAAAAAAACTGGAAAAAGAAGGAGTTATCAAACAATATACAGCTTTAATAAACAAAAATAAAGTTGCCAAATCACTCATGGTTTTTTGTCATATTAAACTCGAAAAACACACGAAAGAATGCATTGCTGAATTCGAAAAAGAAATCAACGAACTGTCAGAGGTCACTGAGTGTTTTCACGTGAGCGGAGAGTATGATTACGTATTAAAAATATACGTTGCTGACATGGATGCCTATCGAGAATTTATGGTCAATGTAGTTACTGGACTCAAACACATCGGTAGTACCCACAGTGTTTTTACCATTGGGGAGGTCAAAAACTCCAGTGAAATTCCGGTCCTGAGTTAGAACGGTAATTTTTTCAGTTTTTTCCTTTTGACTTTTTTTAGGTAGAGGCATTTTTCTCCGTAATCGATAAATGCCTTGCCGCTTTCCAATAAATCAGCACCAATAATTCCATGAACCTCTTTGGCTTCACTTTGCTTGAGTACCGTATTGATATGACCGAGATCCAACAGTACCAAATCGCAGGAATCTATTTTCCACTTCCCTAGTTGAATTTCGTTAGAAGAAGAGCGTTTGGTAAGCATATCAATAGCTCCAGCCCCCGCTGCTTTTAGATCACTGTCTTCAGTAATGAGATTAAAATATGAAATTTGATCGATCCCCACACAAGAAATGGACGCACCAGTATCGAGAATAAAGCGCCCCTTCACTCCGTTAATTTTAGCTTTTAACTCGAGGTGATTCGTGGCTATTTTCTTTAATTTAACCTTTAGGTATTTCTTTTTCTTTAATACTTTTTTCAAACTTGCCATTTCTCGTACTTTTGCGCTGCAAAGATACGACACAAAAACTTATGATAACGGATACCCATACACACTTATACTCGGAACAGTTTGACGACGACAGAGCTAGCATGATACATCGCGCTAAAGAAGCAGGAGTTTCTAGGTTCTTTATTCCTGCCATTGACAGCAGTTATACCGACCGTATGCTCAGCTTGGAGCAAGAATTTCCGGAAGACGTATATTTAATGATGGGTTTGCACCCCACTTCGGTGAAGGAAAACTTCTTAGAAGAATTGGAGCACGTTAAAACCTGGTTATCGCAACGCAACTTCTATGCGATTGGTGAAATCGGTATCGACTTGTACTGGGACCAACAGTACCTAAAACAACAACAAGAGGCTTTTAGAACGCAAATTCGCTGGGCAAAAGAAATGAAATTACCCATCGTTATTCACTGTAGAGAAGCCTTTGATGAGATTTTCGAGATTCTCGAAGAAGAAAAAGGTCCGGATTTACACGGAATCTTCCACTGTTTTACTGGAACACTTACCCAGGCGAAACAAGCTATTTCTTACAATATGAAATTAGGAATTGGCGGAGTTGCTACTTTTAAAAATGGAAAAATTGACAAGTTTCTAAACGAAATCCCTCTCGAACATATCGTATTGGAAACCGATGCTCCTTACCTGGCCCCGACTCCGTTCAGAGGCAAGCGCAATGAAAGCAGTTATATTACCAATGTCATCGATAAGCTGGTAGGTATTTACAACAAAAGCTTCGAGGAAATTGCTACGATTACCACTGAAAACTCAAAATCAGTTTTCGGTGTCTAATGTTATAGACATATACGTAGACACTCCGATTGGAGCCGCTCAAATTACAGGAAATATTGACGGTATTCAGGCGGTAAGCGTTTTGGACACGGAAGTTGCGTTCACCGACTTGAGTGATTTGTTTATCCCTCAGCCACTGGTGGATTGTGCACGACAATTGCAAGAGTATTTTTCAGGACAACGAACGGATTTTGACCTCCTACTTCGTCCGCAAGGCACAGCGTTTCAACAACGGGTATGGCAATCGCTCACTCAGATACCACACGGTAAAACTACTACCTATTTAAACCAAGCAAAAGAGCTGGGTGATGTCAAGGCTATACGGGCAGTTGCGAGTGCTAACGGAAAAAATCCTTTGTGGATACTTGTTCCCTGTCATCGCGTGGTAGGTAGTGACGGATCACTAACGGGCTACGCAGGCGGTGTATGGCGTAAAAAGTGGTTGTTAGAGCACGAGAGTGGCTGTAAACAACAGACCTTATTTTAGTTTAAATTGCGTTTTTCTATAAAGAACTTCTTCAATAAAAAACCGCATTCCTCTTCTAGTATTCCAGCCACAACTTTCGTTTTTGGATGAATTTTGGTCTGCAACTTGCTAAATCCCAATTTGGGTTCACTGGCACCGTATACTATTTTCCCAATCTGAGTCCAATAACTAGCACCAGCACACATCTGGCAAGGCTCTAAAGTTACGTATAGGGTGCAATCTCGAAGGTATTTCCCTCCTATAAAATCAGCTGCTGCGGTATAGGCTTGCATTTCAGCATGTGCAGTTACATCATTTAGGGTTTCGGTTAAATTATGTGCTCTGGCAATAATTTGTTGTTTGTGCACAATGACCGCTCCTACAGGCACCTCTCCTTTATCAAAGGCCATTTGTGCCTCTTGGAGTGCTTTTTTCATAAAATAGGTATCATCATAGGGAGTCATACGCATTGCTTTTAAATAAATCTCTTACAAAAGTAACTAAAATTAAACTGCCTCCCCTCTGAGCAAATTACTTATTTTTGTAAAAAAAAGACATTGATTTCAATAGCAGTACCCGACGATAAAAAAGTATACTTCGCCTCAGACCAGCACTTGGGAGCTCCTACAGCAGCCGCTAGCTTCCCTCGTGAGAAAAAATTTGTTCAATGGCTCGACGAAGTAAAACACGATGCCGCAGCCATCTTTTTACTCGGTGATTTATTCGATTTTTGGTTTGAATACAAAACCGTAGTTCCCAAAGGATTTGTGCGCGTTTTAGGGAAGCTTGCCGAAATCAAAGACAGCGGGATACCGATCTACTTTTTTGTGGGCAATCACGATTTGTGGATGAATGATTATTTTGAAAAGGAGTTGCAGATTCCGGTATATCACCAAACCCAGGTTTTTAAACTCAATGAAAAGTTACTTTTTATAGGTCATGGCGACGGGCTAGGACCTCATGACAAAGGATATAAACGCATGAAAAAAGTTTTTACTTTTCCGTTATTTCAATGGATGTTCCGATGGCTACATCCTGATGTAGGAGTGCGATTAGGACAGTATATGTCGGTAAAGAACAAACTGATTTCCGGTGATGACGACGCTACTTTTTTAGGAGAAGACAACGAATGGTTAGTCCAGTATTGTAAGCGTAAATTAGAAACCCAACATTACGATTACTTTATTTTTGGCCACCGCCATCTTCCTTTAGACATCGACCTTCCTAACCGTAGTAAGTACATAAACATCGGTGATTGGGTAAAGTACTACACCTATGGAGTTTTTGAAAAAGACACGCTGCACCTGCGCAATTACTAAAAACAAAAGGGACCCCATTTAGAGATCCCTTCCACGCTTTTAGTAACTTAAAGACTATTTAATGTTTAAAATTTAAACGTAAGTCCTGCTTTAAATGATGTTCCGTTAAAACCGAATTGGTTTACTTCCCAAGGATATCTAAATCGCCCTCCGAGATTCGTTACCGGATCTCCTTTAGGATCAATTTCATCTGGGAACACGTCGAACAAATTATTTATTTGTGCTCTAAAAGAGATCGCATTGGTAATGTCGTAACCAAACGACAAGTCTGTAACAATTTTCCCTTGGAATGTTTGATCTCTAAACGAGTCAGCAGCGTGCTGCCAAGTAACCTCTCCGAAATAGGTATTGTTTACATTGGCAGAAAACTTCCCTACCTTGTAATTCGCTCCAAACAAAAACTTCATGTTTGGACGAGCACTTACAATTCTCGATTGTTCTTTTCTATTAAAAATCTTGTTTTTATAGCCACTTAACTTTTCAGGTGTCTTTACGTCTCCTTCTAAAGTTGTTCTATTCACGTTTAATGCTCCGTTGATCCCGAGTTTCCCGGCACCTACTTTTAAGTTCTTTAAACGCATAGTCAAGTCAAAACCTCTGGTTACCGTATTCACAGCATTGATAAAAAACTTGATACTAGTTACATTGTTTGCTGTTAAGATCTGTTGAACTGCTGCATTGGGTACGCCGTTATCATCTACTCCGGTAATTTCACCTGTAAACAATACGCGGTCATCTACACGCACTTGGTAGTAATCTAACGAAACTGAAAAATTACGGCTTCCTTTCACTGTAATTCCAGCAGAAATATTCTTTGAAGTCTCCGCAAAGAGTGGAGCAACTCCTAAATCTTGAATTACTGGACTCACATTATTAAAGGTTCCTTGATTAGAGATTGTTCCTCCTGAAACCAAGGTTTGCACATTACTCAAGTATACCTGATGTAATGAAGGGGCTCTAAATCCAGTACTATACGAGGCACGCAATACTCCAGCTTCACCAATTTTATACCTCGAATTCACTTTCCAAGAGGTATTCCCTCCGAAATCTGAATAATTTTCATAACGCACAGCTCCCCCTAACAAGAAATCTTTGGTAATATCCCAATCTGCAGTTGCATACACCCCCACATTGGTTCGGGTTTCATTGAGTGCATTAGAAGGTTGTAATCCGGGGAACGATTGTGCTCCTCCATTTACATACGACTCTTCTTGTCCTGCAGTAACTTCAAAACGCTCCTGACGTGCTTCTACTCCCATTCCGAGCGTAAGATCACCGAAGGATCTGTTAATATCAAAATTCCCGATGAAATTGCTAAACGCATAGGCTCCTGCATCAAAACTCGTTGGGCTACTCGCACCTAAACTCGGGTTAATCGTATTTCCAATGGTATAATCAACAGAGTTCCCACCGTAATTTGCAGATAGGTCGGCATTGAACTCTCCTAACTTAAACTTCGCACCTGCTGTAAACAACAAGTCCTTGATATCTGTTTCAAAAGTAGGTTGAAATCCATTATAGGTAGCTCCTTGAGGCGTCAACAACCCAAAATCGGTGGTTATCCAATACGGTGGACGGTACAAGGCAAAGCTCTTTCCTTTGCGCAGGTTAAATCCTCCGAAAGCGTAGAGCGTCGTATTTTCATTCAAGGGATACTCTGCATTGAGATACACATCTCCTTTTTTCATTTCTGGCTGACCAACGATCATTCCCAAGCTTGGGTTGATTTTAGTCCACTGATTGTTTACCCCGAACAGATCATCTCTTCCAGGAGACCCTGCTCTGTTGGTATATCCTTGATAGCTCAATCCAACAGTTGCATTTAAAAAACCTCCATCGCCGAAGCTCAAGGTATGGTTTACGTCCGCATCTGCATTAAACCCATCACCACGAGAGGTAATTCCAGAATTCACATTCACTTGGGTAAAATCGATATTCTTCTTCAAAATAATATTCACCACACCAGCTACGGCATCCGAACCGTATTGTGCAGAAGCTCCATCACGCAAAATTTCGACGCGTTCAATAGCTGCAGTTGGAATACTTTTCATATCTGTTCCTACCTCACCTTTACCTGGAGTATCATTCACGTACACAAGTGCACTTTGATTTTTTCGTTTCCCGTTAATCAGCACCAAGGTTCTACTCGGTCCAAGACCTCTTAAATCGGCTGGATCAAAATGGGCTGTTGCATCAGAAATTGTTTGATTGGTAGAATTGTACGACGGTACCGTATAGGTCAACATTTGATCAATATTTGTTTGTCCTGTTGCCTGAAGTTCACGAACTCCGATATTATCAATAGGCACTGCCGAATCTAAAATGGTTCTCGGCTTTGCGCGGTTTCCGGTAAGTACTACCTCTTCCAAGACACTAGTGTCTTCTTGTAATACGACATTTACAGTACCTGCAGCGGTCACTTCTTTTTCAATGGTTGCAAACCCCAAAGAAGAAAACACGAGTACACTCGGCATTTTTTTCAAGGTTATCCGGAATTCCCCATTGCTATCTGTGTTTACACCATTGGTCGTTCCTTTTTCGATAACATCAATCAATGCTAATGCATTTCCTTGGGCATCGGTGACCTTACCTTGGATGGTTTGTCCTACGGCAAACGCAAAACACCAAAGTGCCAAGAAGGTCAGTAATTTGGTCATTTGTCTCATAATCAAGAGTTATTAATAAAAAGTTTGTTCTATAAACATCGTATTCTACAATTAACGAATCAATAATAAAAGACATAAAATTTCATTATATACTCTTAAAATTTCATAATTTTTTATTTTTTCTTTACTCAAATTCAGTTTTTAGGTTTAACCATACTTTAACAAATGTTAAAGTGTTATTATTGTAGCTTTGTTTCACTAAAAAGCGACACTTAAATTACCACTTATTATGGATGTAGATGTAAGAGCTATTAATGAAAAGATCGAGCGTGAAAGCGCTTTCGTCGACTTATTAACTTCTGAAATGAACAAAGTAATTGTAGGTCAGAAATACATGATTGAACGATTGCTTATCGGTTTATTAGGAAATGGGCATATCTTGTTAGAAGGGGTTCCAGGGTTAGCAAAAACCCTTGCGATCAACACCTTGTCAAAAGCAGTTCAAGGAAGTTTTAGCCGAGTTCAATTTACGCCGGATTTATTACCGGCAGACGTTGTTGGAACGATGATCTACAATGTAAAAGAGAACGACTTTTCTATTAAGAAAGGACCCATTTTTGCTAATTTCGTACTTGCAGATGAGATTAACCGTGCTCCTGCCAAGGTACAATCGGCCTTGTTAGAAGCCATGCAAGAGCGTCAAATCACTATTGGTGATGAAACTTTTAAGCTAGACGAACCTTTCTTAGTAATGGCAACGCAAAACCCTGTTGAGCAGGAAGGAACCTATCCTTTACCAGAAGCACAGGTTGACCGTTTTATGTTGAAAACCGTAATCGATTATCCTAAATTGGAAGATGAGCAACTCATCTTACGTCAAAATTTAAACGGAGGATTTGCCAAAGTGAACCCAGTAGTTTCAATTGAGCAAATTATCAAAGCGCGTCAGGCAGTAGGTGAAGTTTATATGGATGAAAAAATTGAGAAGTACATTCTCGACATCATCTTCGCAACGCGTTATCCTGAAAATTACAATTTAGCGAAGATTCAACCGTTTATTAGTTTTGGTTCTTCTCCACGTGGAAGTATTGCCTTAGCTAAAGCGGCCAAATGTTATGCATTTATTAAGCGACGCGGCTATGTAATTCCAGAAGATGTTCGAGCAGTTGTATACGATGTGCTCCGACACCGTATTGGAATTACCTATGAAGCAGAAGCAGAAAACATCACGTCTATCGATGTGATTAATACGATCATAAACGAAGTGCAAGTCCCCTAGCCTTTTGAAATATTGAAATATTACAGCTAACCGCACTCTACTAAAGAACTAATTTTTAACCCCCTTAAATTAATCTTAATAGAGATGACATTCAAATTAACAACGTACAAAACATTAACAGGAACAAAAGAAATTTTAGAATTAACCCAGAAAACGAGAACAGAGGCTATTGTTTACCACAACAATCAACCGGCGTATCACGTAGACTGCTTTGATTTACAAACCGAATCAAACGTCATCATGAACAGCCTAGTACTCGCTCAGAAGCGAAGTATCAGTGAGGTAATCAAAGACATAGCCAAAAAGAACAATGTAGATTTAGCAATCAAAGAGGCTCCTATTTTTTCTATTGAGAAATCATCAGAAATGCGCGAAGTCGAGTTGCCTCCATTGCCTGAAAATTGGTTGAACTAATTAATGGACACAAAAGAATTACTCAAAAAAGTTCGTAAAATAGAAATTAAGACAAGAAGATTGTCTAATCACATATTTGGAGGAGAATACCACTCGACCTTTAAAGGTCGTGGTATGACCTTCTCCGAAGTACGTCAGTATCAATACGGTGATGACATCAGAGCCATTGACTGGAATGTGACCGCTCGCTATAACGAACCCTATGTCAAAGTCTTTGAAGAGGAACGCGAACTGACCATGATGCTCGTGGTTGATATTTCTGGATCTGAATTTTTTGGTACCCAGGGACAGTTCAAAAAAGATACTATTACAGAAATTGCCGCGACCTTAGCCTTTTCGGCCATACAAAACAATGACAAAGTAGGATTAATTCTTTTTTCTGATCAAATTGAACTCTTTATCCCTCCTAAAAAAGGGAAGAGTCACGTACTCAGAATTATTCGTGAGCTCATTGAGTTTGAACCCAAAAGCATAAGCACTAGTATTGAGGAAGCTCTAAAATTCCTCTCCAACGTTTTAAAGAAAAAAGCGATTGTTTTTGTACTTTCTGACTTTATGGATTCCGGCTATGAACACACCTTAAAAATAGCGGGTAACAAACACGACTTGACAGGAATTCGCGTGTACGACAAACACGACCAAGAGATTCCTAATTTAGGAATGGTTCCGATGAAAGATGCGGAAACCGGTGAAGTGCAGCTAGTGAATACCAGTTCGGCAAAAGTTCGAAAACAATACCAAGCCCACGCACGTGAACTCGAAGGATATTTTACCTCGAGCTTCAGAAAAAGTGGTGCAGGAACCATCAATATGAGTGTTGATGAAAGCTATGTTAAAAAACTACTCGGGTATTTTAAACAAAAAGGTTAATCGCTAAAAACTACAGCAATATTACGATGAGACAAACGCTATTATACATATTATGGATAGTAAGCATCGCAGTTGGCTATGGTCAAACCAATCCAGTAAAAGCGACTATCGATAGCACATCCATTCGCATAGGTGAACAATTTGAATACAAAATTACCATCGACGAAACGGAGAATGTAATTATCCCGAAACTTCAAAATTTGAAGGGTTTAGAGGTAATTGATTCTTTAAAAATGGATACCCTAAACAACCAACTCATTCAAAAATACATCCTAACAGGATTTGACAGTGGTGCTTTTTACATTCCAAAACAGCAGCTCTTTATCAAAAACCAAGCGTACTATACCGATAGTCTTTTGGTGAAGGTTGCTACGGTCCCTATCGATACTACCAAAGTAAAAAAATACGAAATCAAAGGCATCAAAGGAGAACCTTATCAATTCGATGACTATGCAAGGTATGTGTATTGGGCACTTGCCGTGTTACTCATCGTAATCGTTACCCTGTACTTTGCTCTTAAAAGAACAGATGAAGACGATAGCACAACGTTTGTTCCGAAACTAGCTCCTTTCCAAGAAGCCATGAGAAACTTACAATTGCTGGACGAAAAACTCCTCTGGCAAAACAATAAAATTAAAGAGTACTACAGTGAGCTCACCGACATTATACGTATGTATATCGAACGCGAACTACACGTACCAGCCTTAGAGCAAACGACTAACGAAGTTGTGCGTCAATTAGAATTGCTAAGAGATGCCAACAACATAGAAACTGAAAAAGAAACGATCAAAAAGCTTTCGAAACTATTCCAACAGGCTGATCTCGTAAAATTCGCGAAATCAAAACCTTTGGCTCACGACATTGAAGCAGACCGTAATATTGCTGAATTGCTTATCAATAATATCAAGCCTGCCCTTTCAGAAGAAGCTACTGAAACAGATTATAGTACTCCGGTTACTATCGTTGAAAAACCGCCGGTAAAAAAGACAAGTCCTCTGCAAAAAATCTTCCTGATACTAGGAATTATTGTAGTGGTAGGAATTTTGAGTTTTGGAATTGTCAAATTAATAGAATACACCAACGCCAATAATACCGCAGTAACCCATGTTAAGTAATTTTGAATTTCACTCTCCAGCGTTCTTGTGGTTGCTCATCAGCATTCCATTACTCGCTGTTTGGTTCTTCTTAACGAGAAAAAAAGATCGTTCAGAACTCACCATTGGCTCTGTAAGAGGCTTTGCGGTACAACCTTCTATATGGGCGAAGCTGAAGCCTGTACTCTACTTATTGCGCTTGTTGGCCTTTACTTGCTTAATCATCGCTCTAGCCAGACCGAGAAATGTAGCCATTAGTAAAAAAACAAAATCGAATAGAGGTATAGACATCGTGATGGCCATAGACGTCTCTGCGAGTATGTTAGCCAAAGACCTCAAACCCAACAGACTTCAAGCACTAAAACGCGTAGCAACCGATTTTATTAACAGGCGTCCTAACGATCGCATCGGTATCGTAGTTTACGCCGGAGAAAGTTTTACTCAAACTCCGATTACAAGTGATAAATCTATCGTAAAAAGAACCATTTCAGAAATCAAATGGGGACAACTTGAAGGAGGTACTGCTATAGGTATGGGACTTGGATCTGCCGTAAACAGACTTAAAGAAAGCAAGGCAAAAAGCAAAGTTATCATCTTATTAACAGACGGTGTTAACAACGCCGGTTTTATAGACCCTAAAACAGCTACAGAGCTTGCCAAAGGGAACAACATCAAGGTGTATACTATTGGGATAGGAACCAATGGGATGGCAGATTTCCCATGGACACGCAATCCAAACACAGGACAAATTACCTTCCGCAAACAACAAGTTGAAATAGATGAAGCGCTGTTACAACACATCGCACAAGAAACAGAAGGAAAATACTTTAGAGCTACAGACAACAATAAGCTCAAGGCTATTTACGACGAGATTGACAAGTTAGAAAAAACGAAAATCGAAGAATTTAAATACTATAATTACACCGAGCAATTTCGCTTTTGGGTATTGTTAGCCGGAGTCTTTTTACTCTTGGAGTTCCTATTAAAAAACACGCTGTTTAAAAGTTTTATTTAACCTGCTTAGCTTATGTACAAGATTGAAGAACCAATATATTTTTATGCCTTTGCAGTGATTCCTGTAATCATTGTCGTATTCTTATTGGTGTTGTGGTGGAAAAAGAGAACGCAAAAGAACTTTGCTTCAGCAAAGCTACTCGCCGTGCTGGCACCAACACATTCGGTATTTAAAGCCACCTTAAAACTCATCGTCTTTTTAATTGGCTTGAGCTTATTAATTATTTCACTGAGCAACCCCAAAATGGGTACCAAATTAAAAACAGTGAAGCGCGAAGGAGTAGATGTGGTGTTTGCACTGGATGTTTCGAGAAGTATGCTCGCAGAAGACATCGCCCCGAACCGATTGGAAAAGGCGAAACAAATAATTTCAAAAATCATAGATAAGTTAGGAAGCGACCGTGTTGGAATCATCATTTATGCCGGAAACGCATATCCACTTCTACCGATCACTACGGATCATGCCGCCGGTAAAATGTTTTTACAAAACGCGAGTCCCGACATGGTTTCTAGTCAAGGTACTGCTATCAACGAAGCCTTAAATTTGGCTAAAACCTACTACAATAACGACGAGCAAACCAACCGTTATTTGATCGTTATTTCCGACGGAGAAGACCATCAAGAAGATACTAAACAGATTGCCCAAAACTTGTCGAACGAAGGTGTTAAAGTATACACCATAGGTGTCGGAACCGCTGCAGGAGGAAAAATACCTCTGAAACTAAACGGTTCGCTTATCGGTCATAAAAAAGACCGCAAAGGAGAAACCGTCATCACCCAACGCAAAGAAGACATCTTACAAGATATTGCCGAAATAGGCAATGGTGAATACATCGATGGGAATAAAACAGAGGTTCCTGTAAATAAAATAGCGACCATCATTGGCAATGCCCAAAAGAGTGAATTCGAAACCAAACAATTTTCAGACTACAAAGATCAATTTCAGTGGTTTTTAGGCTTTGGTCTTTTCTTTCTACTCTTAGACGTGTTTTTATTTGAGAAAAAGACCAAATGGGTACAGCAAATTGATTTATTCAACGAACGAAAAAAATAAAACCATGAAACAACAGCTTAGCATTATCCTGTGTCTTTTAGGGTTTTTCACGAGTACTGCCCTAGTTGCGCAAAAAGATTCCATAGCACTTCAGCGTGAGGCGAGAGCCTTACTCCGAGAAGGGAATAAATTATACAACAAAGAAAAGTTTGACGACGCTTCTATTGCTTATCGCAAAGCTCTAGGAAAAAATGCCAATTACGAGAAGGCAAATTACAATTACGGAAATACCTTATACCAAAACAAAAACTACAAGGATGCCATTGCCCAATATCAAATCACAGCAAAAACGGTAAAAGACAAGATTGCAAAAGCTGAGGCGTACCACAACATCGGGAATGCGATGATGGAGCAAAAGCAATATCAAGGAGCTGTCGATGCCTTCAAAAATGCCCTTCGCAACAATCCTGGTGATGATGAAACGCGTTACAACCTCGCGGTGGCGCAAAAAAAGCTAAAAGAGCAACAGCAACAACAAAAGCAGAAAGATAAGGACAAGAACAAGGATAAAAATAAAAAGGACCAAAACAAAGACAAGCAGGACCAAAACAAAAAAGATCAAAATAAAAAGGATCAGAACAAAGATCAAAACAAAAAAGATCAAGACAAGGACCAGCAAAAAAACAAAGACAACGAACAAAACAAGGATCCTAAAAACCAACAAAACAAAGACAAACAAAAGCCGAAGCCACAACCTGGAAAAATGACCCCAGAGCAAATGAAACAACTTTTGGAAAGCTTAAATAACGAGGAAAAAAAGACCCAAAAGAAGATGAATGTTCGCAAAGCGAAAGGAAGAAAGGTTAAACAAGAAAAAGATTGGTAATACTTGTATATTTGCCCCCCCTGCAATATCATTTCGATAAGGTACTTGTATAACTAATGGATCAATATTACAGTTAAAATAGTTTTTTGCACATGTTACAAATGAGCACTTATACAAAGATATTCATACTATTCGCACTAAGTTTTTTTAGTTTAGGAGCTGCTGCCCAGGATGTAGAACTGAAAGCCTCTGTGAGTAAAAATAAGCTCGGGTTAAATCAGCGATTGAGAATTCAATACGCTATCAACAAACAGGGTGCAGACAATTTTACACCGCCCAATTTCAAGAACTTTAAAGTTGTGGGAGGGCCGAGCCAATCGGTCAGTCAATCGTGGATCAACGGTAAAGAATCTTTTTCACAATCGTATACTTATTTTCTACAACCCAAGCGCAAAGGAGAGTTTAACCTTCCACCTGCAACCATTGAATTCAACGGAAAAACTCTAAAATCAAACGTTCTTAAAATTATTGTGGTCGATGCCGTGGAGCTTCCTAAAAACCCTAACGACCCAGGGTACATCGCTTCACAAAATATTCACTTAGTTGCCGAAATCTCAAAGGCCTCACCATATGTAGGAGAAGGCGTGTACTTAGAATACCGATTGTACTTTAGTCAAAACGTCGGTATTTACGACAATGCCATCACCGAATCACCACAGTACAACGGTTTTTGGAATCAAGAAATAAAACGAAACGGAACAACCGTAAAACAAGGTACTTACAACGGAAAAAACTATCGTTATGCCGTATTGCACAAAGCCCTGTTAATTCCAACAAAGTCAGGTAAACTCACCATAGACCCAATGAAAATGGACATCGTCGTGGCCGTTCCTACCGGGCGTACCGATTTTTTTGGAAACGTGATGACCCGACAGGTACGAAAAGAATTTGCCTCGGCAAAAAAGACGGTTCGCGTTAAAGAACTTCCAACCGCTAACAAACCTGCAGACTTTAATGGAGCTGTTGGAACCTTTGCCTTTGACGTCAACTTAAACAAGCAGCTACTCAAAGCCAACGAAACGGCTGAAATTGCTGTAAAAGTAACAGGAAAAGGAAACTTAAAACTCTTTGAACTTCCTAAAATAACGACTCCTAAGGAGCTGGAAACTTACGAGCCTAAGCGACAAGAAAAGATCAACATTGCGACTTCTGGTTTAAAAGGAAGTATCACTGATGTGTACACCGTTGTCCCTCAATACAAAGGAAAATACAAGATTCCTGCCGTTACATTTTCATATTTCGACCCCAAAGAAAAAGTGTATCAAACCATCACTACAGAAGACATGTACGTCGATGTATTACAGGGGAAAGAGCTCAGCGATAGCACGAGCCCTAGCGTAACTAAAAAACAGGTGACCCTAACAGGAAATGCTTTTGAATACATTCAAAAAACACCGAATTGGCAAGAACGCACACGTCGTCCTTTCTTTAAATCCACTGGGTATTATGTGTTATTATTACTTCCACTTATTGGAATTCCGATAGCCATTTTCTACAAAAAGAAACGCGACGAAAAAGCGGGGGACATCGAGGGTAATAAAATGCGTAAGGCAGACAGATTGGCTAAGAAGTACCTTTCTGAAGCTTCGAAACAACTCGGAAACAAAGAGGCTTTCTACGAATCGTTAGAACGTGCTCTACACAACTACCTCAAGGCGAAGTTAAAAATAGAAACCACCGATATTAGCAAGGAAAAAATTGCCAATATCTTACAAAATAAAAATGTTGATTCGGAAAGTATTCGCTCGTTTATAGCAGTACTCGACGACTGTGATTTTGCTCGATATACCCCTATCGACAACGTTCAGATGCAACAAGAATACGAGAAAGCAAAATTAGTGATTACTCAATTAGACAAACAGTTATGATCAAACAACTATTAACAGTATTACTAGTAGTCTTGACAACTGTACTAGCTGCGCAAGACAATAACGAAAACTTCGCTAAGGCAAATGACCTTTATAAAAAAGGCGACTACCAACAGGCAGCTGCCCTGTATGAAAATATTTTAAAAGGCGATCAAGTGGTTGCCTCAGAATTGTATTTTAATCTCGGGAACTGCTATTACAAACTAAACGAGGTCGCTCCAAGCATCTTTAATTACGAAATGGCACTATTAGTGGACCCGTTGAACCAAGCTGCTGCGAACAACTTAAAAATAGCTCAAAAACTCACTTTAGACCGTATTGAGCCACTTCCTAAAAGCTTAGGGGATCGTTTAGATGCATCGCTACTTGGAAAATTACATTTCGAACATTGGGGAATCTTGAGCATTGTCTTTTCAATTCTTGCCAGTTTGCTCTTTATCTTGTTCTATTTTGCAGATATCAGTACGCGAAAACGGCTGTATTTTATTGGAGCATGCCTCAGTACGTTACTTTTAGGTACAAGCCTGCTTATCAGCTTTCAGCAATACAACAAAACAACGCAAACTAAAACTGCCATTGTATACACTCAAGAGGTTTCCGTAAAAAATGGACCGACTGCTGATTCAGAGGTTATATTCACCCTACACGAAGGCACAAAAGTTCAACTTTTAGATACGGTGGACGATTGGAAGAAAATCAAACTAGTAGATGGAAAAACAGGCTGGTTAAAGTCAAAAACCATCAAAATTCTCGAGAATTTGTAATTTTTTAACATGCAATCGTGGGCTAAAAAATGTATATTTAGGGCTACGATTATGAAAAAACGCGTTTTTACATACTTCTTGCTTACCGTGATGGTGTGCGCAGTTGCGCTCCCCACCTATATCGTATTGTCGCAAGAAAATTGTGAAAACACTCATATTGTTGAAGATTACGACCGTGACACGGATGAGAATGTCGGAGAATTCGAATTAAACTTCTATTTCGAAGATGCCCTAACCATTTCACACCCCGTAAGTCAACGCCGCAAAGAAACAACCTACCTATCAAAAACCTATGCGACGGTTAATCGACGCCTAGAAAATCCACCACCAGAAACTGTACCTTCTTACCTTTTATAGAGTTACTGAATTTCATTCAGCACAGCTAAGGCTAGCTATACACAGTGCTCTCTTTCCTAATTTGCATTAGGAAACCACATCCAATAAAAACAACATTAATTCGCCAATAAAAAATTGAATTGGCTAAAAGAAATCGTACATGTTCAAAACAATTAAAAATGACTTACCTGCTAGTATTGTCGTATTTTTCGTCGCACTCCCCCTCTGTTTAGGGATTGCCCTTGCCAGTGGTGCCCCCTTGTTTTCGGGTCTAATTGCCGGAATCGTAGGTGGAATTGTTGTCGGTGCCATCAGTGGCTCAAAAATAGGTGTTAGTGGACCCGCTGCTGGGCTTGCCGCTATCGTACTTACCGCAATTACAGATTTAGGATCGTTTGAAAACTTTTTAGTAGCCGTAGTACTCGGAGGTGTTTTCCAGCTCATCTTAGGAGCACTGCGTGCCGGTGTCATCGGTTATTACTTTCCTTCTTCAGTGATCAAAGGAATGCTCACCGGAATCGGGATCATTATTATTATCAAGCAAATACCGTTTTTCTTCGGTTATGACAAGAGTGCCGGAAGCTTCTCTCTCGACAACATCAATATGGGGTCAACCCTCGTCGGAATTATAGGGATTGCCATCCTCTTACTCTGGTCACAAGTTCTCACTAAAAAAGCAAAAATCTTCCAACTCATTCAGGGGCCTTTAGTGGCCGTGGTTGTCGGAATCATATTTTACGTAGTTACCCAAGGTAATGAACTACTCGGTATCGAAGCCAAGCAATTGGTAAGCGTACCAGTACCTGAAGACTTGGATTCCTTTTTAGGGCAGTTCACCTTCCCTAATTTCGAAGTAATCACTCAGGGTTCAGTGTGGCTTACAGCCTTTACAATTGCCATAGTAGCTAGTTTAGAAACCCTCTTATGTGTGGAAGCTACCGACAAGTTAGACCCACATAAAAACGTAACTCCGACCAACAGAGAGCTCTTTGCCCAAGGAGCCGGAAACATCCTTTCAGGATTGGTAGGAGGACTTCCTGTAACTCAGGTTATCGTTCGAAGCTCAGCGAATATTCAATCGGGAGGACGCAGTAAGATGTCAGCAGTAATGCACGGATTCTTCCTGTTAATTTCTATTATCCTCATACCGACATTATTAAATAAAATTCCTCTTTCAGTTTTAGCTGCTGTCCTATTTATTGTCGGGTTTAAACTTGCCAATCCCAAAACATTTATCAGCATGTACAAACTGGGGAACAAACAATTTATTCCTTTTATGGCCACAGTGCTTCCTATGGTAATCACAGGTGATTTACTCTTAGGAATTGGACTAGGACTAGCCGTTGGTATTGCTGTAATCTTATACAAAAGCTATCAAAACTCTCACTTCTTACACATTGAGGACAAGAGCAACGGTCAGAATACCATTAAGATGACCTTGGCAGAAGAAGTTACTTTCTTTAATAAAGGAGCTATTTTAAAAGAGTTAGACAGCTTACCTGAAAACTCTTACTTAGAATTAGACGTGCGTAAAACGCGCTATCTCGACAATGATATTATTGAAATTTTAGAGGACTTTGCCCTAAAAGCCAAAGAACGCAATATCAATATTAAATTGTATTCTGAGCGTGGTGCTGTCGAAAACCCAGAGAGTTTTATCGAGTTTTTTAAACTGGACTATAAAACTGCCTAGTCAGAAGGTCGCACGAAACCCAGCAATGATAGATTTTAACTTTACCCCGCAAAGTTTGATTTTTTTTAAGAACTTTAACCAGTTCTTACTATAAGGCATAACAATATTAAAAAGAAAATTAAAACATTTATAATGAGAAACACTGCTATTACCAAAGACGTTCAAAGCACTTTAACTCCTGCTGGAGTATTGGAAGATTTACTGGCTGGTAACGAACGATATACCTCAAATAACCTTACCGCATCTAATGTGAACGACCTCGTTAGTCAAACTACAGGAGGGCAATTCCCTAAAGCGGTAATCCTTTCTTGCATCGATTCACGCGTGCCTGTAGAAATGGTTTTTGATCAAACTATTGGCGATGTTTTTGTGGCTCGTGTAGCTGGTAATTTCGAAAATACAGATATTTTAGGAAGTATGGAGTACTCTTGTGCTGTTGCCGGTAGTAAACTCGTTTTAGTACTCGGTCACGAAAGTTGTGGAGCTGTAAAAGCTGCTTGTGACGGTGTCGAATTAGGAAACATTACCGCTATGCTCGACAATATTGTTCCTGCCGCTAAATTAGCAGCCGAACAAGTAGAGGGTGCAGCAGACTCTAGTAACAAAGCATTCGTGGCTAAAACAGTTGAAAACAACGTTAAACTGACCATGGATCGAATTCGTGAAAAAAGTCAGATTTTGCAAGAAATGGAAGATAACGGTGAAATTAAAATCGTAGGGGGCGTGTATTCCTTAACTACAGGAAAAGTTACTATGTTATAATACAACGCGACTTCAAACCCAAAGAAAAGGATAATGCTCAGGCATTATCCTTTTTGTTTAGGGACTATTTTTAATAGCACATCCTGTTTCTTTATCAATTTGTTAAAAAAGGCTTTCAAGGCAAAATACTCGGTACTACTATAGGCGCTTCTCTCAATGCTCCATTTACAAAAAAGTCGCAATACCCTTCCTTGAACAGCAACATTCACAACCATACTTCCACCCTTATTGGGTAGTTTGATCGCCATATTCTGCGGAATATTTTCAAAAACATATCCTTCAGGAGCGGTCAATTCCAAACGATAAAAATGCTTTCTCGCATAGCCAAAGTCAACCGGATAATCACGCCTTTTCAACTTAAAAGGATTAATGGTTCGCTGACTAATTAAAAAAGGATTGATGGCCATAGCGGCATTGTTTCGTTCTGAGCTTATACGAACCTTAAAGTTTTCTTTGAGTGGCTTCGCTATTTCCTTCAAATTATCCACCTTAAAAGAATCTACTTCTATCGCAGGATATCTACTCTCAAATTCGTCTAAATACGCCTCTTCAGAAACCCTGCTCAATTCTTTTCTCTTGTTCAGTGCTTTATATCCTTTGGTAGTGCGGGTAAGTACTCCTGTAACCTCACCGCTAGCATCTATATCGAGCTTTGCTCGAATACTCTCCGTTGCTACTTTCTTCATCGTAATTTCTTCCCAGAAACTTCCCTTATCAAAATCGAGTACGCGTCCATCTCCGTTAATAGCTTTAAACTGGACCAAACCAAATGGCAGTTGCTTTTCTGTTGCATCTAAATAATACACCTGCCCATCAACAACCACCTTTACTAGTAAATAATTAAACTCATTAATAATTGGGTGGAGCTTGGTAGGAACCGCTCTGTTTCTGGTAGACGACAATACTAAATACGTTTCAATATCTGCTGCTTTTAAAGCATTGAACAACGACAAATTAATATCGAATACATTTCCCGTCTTTTCAGCAAAGGCTCTTTTAATTCGTACCTTTTGAGAAGGCCAATACTTTCCATTCCAAGTATAGTGCTCTTTAATGTACCCATACACCTCCTCAGCCCTCGTTAAAGGATTCTCAACCTCCAGTATAGAAGAGGGCATATTGCGTTTAAAAAAGCCTTTTTTAGAAACCTGATTATCCAGAAAATCTCTACGCAAACGACTGTCGGCATGTTTCCACGTTTTGGCGTACTTATCAACACGGCCGTCAGCATGGGTAAAAGAACTCAATACAAAAGCCACTTTCGATTTAAAATTCTCAGCACTGAGCATGTGCTTCTCCTCTTCAAAGGCTGGAATATTCGCTATTCCATACTTTAAAACGACACAATCACCCATACCCAATCCGGGCATATACACACAATTTTTACGAACCTTCACCTCGTTGGTGGTCAAGGGTAAATAACCGACGCTTCTAATCTTGTACTTCCAATTCCCCAATATAGCAGCAGTAAATTTGCTTTTTACTTTCGGAATATCACTTTGAAAATACCAATCATCAATTTTGGAATAAGGACTCGTAATCGAATAACGGTATTCTATAACACTTCCGACTTTGATATTAGGCATGGTAAACGTCACTTCACGCCATTTTGAAGTAAGCTGTTTCTCGTAAATTTTATCTTTTACAAGAACAGTTTTTCTTACTTGGCCTGCTTGGGTTAGGTTGTAAGTACTTCCCTTTATCCCATGCACTTTTTCATCACCGTAAAGTTGGATACTAACAGTAGCCTTATCGGCCCCTTCTTTGGTCAGTATTTTAACCTTGTGATAATAATCAGTAGTTTTTTTAAACTTTCGTTTTTCATCTACGTAGTAGTTACCGTGCTCGTAAAGAACTACAGCCCGTGCGGTGCTATCGGCTGGATACACTTGTAACGCGAGTTCTTTTTTAGTAACCTGATTCAATTTCGAAGATAGGGAGCGCTGCCCATAGGCAACCATCCCAACTATCAGGGACAAGCATGCCCCTAGCATTTTTCTTTTCATAGCGTGATATATAAATAAAAAATCCTCAAGTAAGACTCAAGGATTTTTATATGTTAATTACAATTTATTTCATTCCAAAACCTTACATCTTAGTGCTTACGTGGAACTCTTCATAGGTCTCCAACAACTGCATTAATCCAGAAACTAAATCTTGTGTTTCGATTAAAATACTAAAGTACAAGGTGGTATTCTTCGGACTGGTTTCGTCTGTTCTAATACGATCAACCTGACGCTCGATAGACGAAGAAACATCCTTTAAAAGCTCTCGCTTTTCGTTGATAATCTCACTGAGATCATCAAAACTTCTATTTTCAAAAGTCGCACTAATTTTAGCCAACAAACCAGAAAGTGTGTTATCTATTTCCTTTAAATCTTTTAACTGCCCTTTCTTTAAGTTTTTATGGTTGTTATTTACGTGTTTATACGTAGCTCTCGAAATATAGCTAATCGACTGTGCAACGTCTTGTAAATACCCTAAAATAAGGATGTAAAATCTACTCGCCTGCACTGAGGTATCGTCTAACGACTTAATAAAATAAAATACGCCGTCCTTTAGGCTATCAATTTCATCATTTAACTTTGTAACGTGCTTGTCCGTTTTACGCAATTTCACCAAATCGTGATTTGCCAAATCGTTCACTACGCTTGAATACAATTTGTTTATTCGGGCAGCAACTTCCGCAATGTGGTCAGAGCTTTCCTCAATTACTCCGTTAATAGAAATCAACTCAGCACGCTCTACAAACATTTGCTTCTTTTCTTCTTTCGCTTTTCGCGAATACATAATGCTTGTACGCACGAGTAATCCGATAACCAACAACAACAACACCGGAATCATTTCTTGGTGCCAGCTAATCAAGTAGGCAACGATTCCTGCAGCCGTAAAAGCTACAATCGCCGTTAAAAACCATCCACCGATAACGTTGAATACACCAGCTACACGGTATACTGCAGACTCGCGTCCCCAAGCTCTATCCGCCAAAGAGGTACCCATAGCCACCATAAAGGTCACATAAGTAGTTGACAACGGCAACTTCATAGAAGTAGCGATTGAAATCAACACACTCGCCATAATTAAGTTTACAGAGGCACGCACCAAATCAAATGCTGGAAGCTCGTAGGTTTTATCTTTAGGTAATTTAATTACCGGTTTTTCAAACTTAGAATTGATATAAATCTGTGTCTTCTTAGGAATTAAAAGATTTATTCCTGCGTTGGTAAACATCGCCAAACGCACCACTACTCTCGATAAATTATTCGGCTGAAACTTTTCTTGTCCTTCTCCTTGACGCGATAAGTTAATCCCTGTTTCAATCACGGCTCTCGCCTTTTTAGAAGACCAAAGTGTTACTACCATGATGAAACCAGCTAACAGTAACAACCAAGTATTAGAAGGAACTTTCTGAGCCAGTACTCCCATCGTAAATTCATTCGCAGCCTTCCCTGAAGCACTCCAAGCATCGTATGAATTCAAGGCTGCAATAGGCACTCCAATAAAGTTTACTAAATCATTTCCGGCAAATGCCATGGCTAACGAAAAGGTACCTACTGCAATAATGGTTACCAAGACATTAATCTTAAACACCTTGATTAACATATACGACACTCCTGACCAGAGTACGAAAGAACCTGCTATAATAGCTGCTGTATTTCCTTCGAGTAACCCTTTTAAATTTGCATAAAAAGGCGTTCCTTTCAATCCTTTGATAATGATAAAGTACGTTATTGCAGTAATGGCAAAACCACCAAATAGCGCACTGATATACACGGGTCTTTTCTCAAAATCAAATGAAAAAATCAATCGCGAAAAATACTGAACAATGGCTCCTACTGTGAAGGCCACAATGACGGAAATGACGATTCCTAAAATAATTTCTATCGCCTTTTCATCATTGATATACGACCAAATATCACCAATTGTCTGCGTATCACTTGCCGATATTTTGATCAGCGCTATAGCTACTGCAGACCCTAACAATTCAAATACTATGGACACCGTTGTTGACGTCGGCATCCCCAGTGAATTAAACACATCCAACAATAAGATATCCGTTATCATTACCGCCATAAATATGTACATGATTTCTTCAAACATGAACATATCCGGATTAAATATCCCTTTCCTCGCTACTTCCATCATTCCACTTGAGGTTACTGCTCCGAAAAACACCCCCACACTGGCAATAATCATAATAGTTTTAATCGGTATGGCCTTTGAACCGATGGCCGAATTCAAAAAGTTTACGGCATCATTACTCACACCCACCACTAAATCTAAAATTGCTAGTCCTCCTAAAGCAACTAGCATCAAAATAAACGGATCTCCCATTCCTTGTTTTTAATTTAACCCGACAAATTTAAGAAATCGCTACTGATTAATAATATTAATTTAATGTTATCAACAAAGTTTTTATAGATAATGCGTTAAGGAGGTAGGTCCTTCTAACACCTGCCTTGTTATCTTCATGATTCCTTGGGCATTAGTTTCTAAAAACCATTTGATCAGCGTAATTTCGCCTCCTTCAATTTCCAAGCCGGTAATACACCTCGGATGCACGCAACTTCCATCGTTAAAATGCGGCAATTCTGTAGTACCCGGAAAGCGTGGCCGGTGCGTATGCCCTGTGATAATCATCTGGTTATTATTGGCTTTAATCCATTTTTCCAAGCGTCTTTCTACTTTTATAAGTTCTCTAAAATTCTGGGCGGGACTCGTTGGATCTTTAACCCCTAACACCTGTAAGGGCCTCCATAAATAACGTACCAAAAACTTACTCAAACGCCAGAAATTATAATTAAACCAATCGGCTTGGTGTCCGTGAAGTAAAAATATAGAGCGCCCATCTTCACGTTCCAGAACAAGGGCTTCTGAAAAAGAAGCTCCAATCATCAACTCTTTATCTTTATCATCTATCGTATCTCTGTAGTAATGCAAATTTCTTTCGACGGCCTTCGGATTTCTATACGCCATATCGTGATTGCCCCAAACGAAATGTAAGCGATTGGCCTCGTGGAATTCTTTTAGCAGTAAATACACATCCTTATTAGCATCGAAAATTGCCTGGAAAGAGTTTTCCCATAGTTCATCACCATCACCGAGTTCTAAATAGGTAAATCCTTCTTGTTTGTAATGTGATAAGGCATGAAGATACAACTTGCGATTCCTCGAAAAATCATCAGCAAAACTATTATCACCTCGATGGCAATCGGAAAACATCACGTATCTAGATGCGTCGGTAAGAGGTAATTTCTTTGCTTTTTTAAAAGCACGTGTTAATCGTCGGTTCGATGACATAGGCCCATTTTTTTACTTAACGAGCCTAAAAATAAATAATTCGAAGTAAACGGAGTATAACACATCAGAATTAACCTCTTATAAGAAAACGACTTACCTACTCAAAAACAGTAACTTATACTAAAATTTTAGTATTTTTATTAAGATTAATTTAAACCCTTCTAAAATGAAAACAACTCAAGTAATACTGTTCGCAGTATTTTTGTGCTTGTGGAGCCTTCCCATGCACAGTCAACAATCACAATTTTATGGTACCATAACTACCAAAGACGCCCAAGTACTGAGAAAATTATCTCCAAAAGACATTGAAATTCTCCATACGGAAGGAGAGTTTAGCGCTGTAAAACTCAGCCATCACGCCGCTGAAAAGCTTCATCACATGATATTGACCCACGGTCCTGGATTTATCTACGAACCTTCGAAAGATGCCGCAATCAAAACCATTAAGGCCATGCGATTACGCGGCAAACAACCGAAAATGGCTGCCTATACCATTTCCGAACAAACATTGGTAAATCAGGCCATCGGGCAGGTTAACAACAGCAATATTGCGGCTCATATTCAAACGCTCGAAAACTACGGAACGCGCTATCACACCACACAAAAAGCACGACAATCCGTGTTGGATTTAAAGCAAAAATGGGAAACCATGGCTACAGGACGCAGCGATGTAAGCGTCCGTATTGTAAATCACAACAGTACCAATATGCCTTCAGTGGTTATGACCATACAAGGTAAAAACAACCCGAATGAATACGTAATCATCGGAGGTCACATTGACTCGGTAAGTCCACAGCGGGAAACCAATGCTCC
Source organism: Tenacibaculum litopenaei (assembly GCF_964514025.1). Lineage (NCBI taxonomy): Bacteria > Pseudomonadati > Bacteroidota > Flavobacteriia > Flavobacteriales > Flavobacteriaceae > Tenacibaculum > Tenacibaculum litopenaei. Next base: position 381,419 of record NZ_CAZEQT010000001.1, on the reverse strand, counting down.
TGGGGCTGATGACAACGCCTCTGGAATTGCCACAATTACCGAAGTCGCCCGAGTGTTGTTGAACATGAACTTCAAACCTAACAGAACCATTGAATTCATGGCCTATGCTGCCGAAGAAGTTGGTTTACGAGGATCTAAAGAAATAGCACAAGACTACAAAAACCGAAATGTAAACGTATTGTCATATGTGCAATTCGACATGACCAACTACAAAGGTTCGAGCAGTGATGTTTATATCACCGACGACAGCTATAACAGCAGTAGTTTAAACGCTTTTCTAGTGCAGCTCATGGAACAGTACAACAAAACCGGGGCACATCAGTTTAGCTATGCATATACGCGATGTAACTACGGATGTTCCGATCATTACAGTTGGGCACAACAAGGCTTTAATGCCGCCTTTCCTTTTGAAGCTTCGTTCAACGATTCTAATCCACATATTCATACCGTAAACGACACGTTTGACCGTTCTCCTACCGCGAATGCCACCCACGCCGCTAAATTTGCTAAACTGGGCTTGGAATACCTAATTGAAGTCGCTAAAAATGAGGGGAGTGTTACCCCTCCTCCAACGACAACCTATTGTAGTTCAAAAGGAGATAACGTTTCGGACGAATATATACAAAAGGTCGTAATGGGGAGTATTTCTAACAGTTCTGGAGCTACCAATGGCTATCAAGACTTTACAAGCCTCACTACTGATATTGCGCAAGGAGCTACTCAAAATATCAGTATTACGCCTAAATGGACAGGGTCGCAATACCGCGAAGCCTATAGTGTATGGATAGATTTTAATCAGGATGGTGACTTTAGTGATAGTGGCGAACAGGTATGGACCAAGGCGGCCTCTACAAGTAGTCCGGCAACCGGAAGTTTTACCGTTCCGAGCACGGCCAAACTAGGAAAAACCAGAATGCGCGTCAGTATGCGTTACAACAGCCTACCCAGTGCTTGTGGGAATTTTAACTACGGAGAAGTTGAAGACTACAGTGTTACGGTAAAGGAAGGTAGTGCACCGGTAAATAAATGCGATGGCGTGGCTGCCTACAATGCTGGAACCAATTACCAAGTGGGCGACAAAGTGGTTTACAATAACACCTTATATCAGCGCAGTGCTACTGGCTGGACAAACTTGGGGTCTTGTACAAGTGCAAAGAGCCTTGCTACTGGTACTTTTGATTTCCTCGTCAACGATGCAGCGGTACTCCAATTTTCACCAAATCCAGTGAAAAACGACGAAGTCAATATCAAAGTCTTTAACGAACTGTGGCAACACAAGGCCTTACTCCTGATCAACAATCAAGGAAAAGAGCTCCTTAAAATCAAGCTCAGTAAAGCACAACAAAAGATATCACTAGCCAAACTACCTCCTGGGGTATACTTCTTCACCTTAGAGCACAGCGGAAAACAATACACGCAAACACTACTGAGAGAATAAACTAAAAAAGCCGAGCATCTGCTCGGCTTTTCTTACAATTTTAAATATATCAATTACTTAGCAGCAACTTTTACATTATCAATTTCAAATGTAGCAGCTCCTGAAGTAGTAGACACGTATTTGAACGCTACGTATAACTTTCCTCCTGCAGCAGCAGAAACGTCTACGTTACCTGACCCAGTCCAAGAAGTCCAGCTTCCTGTATTTGTATCTAAGGTCGGATTTAACTTAGTCCAAGTATTAGCAGCATCATTAGGGTTTCCTCCGTTGTAGTTGGTAGAGAAATACACCTCGATATCTGGACCACTGTATCTCTTAACGCTATCAAAAGTTAAGATTGCTCCAGTAATTCCCGTTAAATCGATTGCTTTGGTAATCATCCAATCCTCGTTTTCTTTAGCTCCGCTAGAGAATCCTGAGATTTTTGCACTTGGCTTTGGGTTTCCAAAGTTTACGATTTCCCATGACTGTGCTCCTGTAACATCTTGCATAGTCCATTGGTTAAAGTTATTCGCTGAAAAGTTTTCTTCGAATAAAGGATCACATCTGTTTTCAGTTAAGTTAACATCCTTAGTATCACGGATGAATAACTGTAAATCAGAACGGTATTTACCAACAACAGCTGTTACAGTACCTTTGTTATTAGAGATAGACTGTCCTTTAAAATCAGCAAATCCACTGTTTCTCATGATGATAGTAGCATCGTCAGCACAGCTCTTAAACATTCTATTTACAGAGAATGTATTGTTGATGTTTGCATAGGTTTGATCCTTATCAACAGTTTGCATATCCTTTAATTGGATTAACATCCCGATGTGAGTATCTTTAATATCGTTAATACTAGCGAGCTCAACTGGCTTAACTTCTGCTACTTCTGTAGAGCGGAAGATGTGCTTTTTGTACTCTGTAGAAGTGATTCTTTGCACGTCAGTACCGTTGATAACACCGATTTCTAATACACCGTTGTTATCGTGCATTCCCAATCCGTTTAACTTTACGATTACTTTTCTTCCTACTTCGTAGAAATTGTATAAATCAAAACCGTCCACTGCGATTTGGATCGCCGCTGTTGGGTTTACTGGTTTGTCTTGGATGTTTAACACTTTGTAGAAGTTTCCTGCTTCATCACTAGATACTACGTATCCTTCGATTACCATGTCACCTCCGTTGCTCACCTTATTGAAATCTACGATTCCGCTTCCGGTATAAGCACTCTTAATTGATTGAATAGTATTGGTAACTTTGATTGCAGGTTCTTGTACTTTAGTATCTGGAATACTGTAATCGTTATTATCTACACAGGCAGTAGCTGTTGCGAATAAGGCAGCTAAAGCAGCTATTTTAAAAATATTTTTTGTTTTCATTTTGATGATTCTTTCTGTTGCGTTTATTAAAATCTAAAATAAATATTCATGAAGTAGGTAGTTCCTCTACCGTACCAATATTTATTACCAAATACCGGAGTATTTAAGTCAGCATCAGCTTTCGCTGTTCTATAGTTCGCGCTTCTTCCTTGCTCAAAACCTCCCGACTTGTACTTTTGGTCGAGAATATTGTTAATACTTGCAAAAAATCCAACATAATACTTTCCTACTTTCCACGATTTTCCACCTACCGCGTTCAACACGATATAGCTATCAAATTCTTCTTGTGCTAATAAACGTCTTGCTACTGCAGGATCGTAATCAGAAAATTGAACACCGTCAGAATCTAAGGCAAAGTTAGAAGTTCTCTTTAATGGCGCTACATCTACAAAAGTATCGTCTAAGTAGTTTGCAGTTGCACCGAACCACCAGTAGTCAGGATCGCGGTATTCGAAACCAACCGAATACGCTTTCTGTGGTCCTGAAGCTACGCGATAATCTTTTAAATACGCAGTAGTGCTAGGTAATTGTAACCCTGCATCAGACGTTAAATAAATTGATGGGTTATTGTTATACGTGTACTGACCAATATTCGCAGCACCTTTTAACTTCAAGGTTGGCGTTACTTGTGCTTCTAATCCTATTTCCGCTCCGAAATGTCTTTTCTCGATTCCAGTCAATACTTCTTGTACGAAAGCAGTGTTATCTCCTCCAATACCATCAGCGAAGAAGAATGAAATCTCCGTAGCGTCTTTGATACCAGTATAGTACCCTGTAACTTTCGCTTGAATCATTGGTGTTCTTAAGATATAACTCGCATCAAAAGACATGATTTTTTCGCTTGTTAAATTTAAAACGGTCTCGTTATTTTCTCTTGGGTTAGAGAATGAATTACGAACAGTTGGTGCTTTTGTTAAGTACCCTCCGTTAAAATCTAATAAATGACGTCCTGAAATTTTATACGTAAATCCAGCTTTTGCACCGAAGTTTGTAAACTCTAACTTTTTTGATTTACCAAAAGAATTGTTTGCAAAGGCACCATTTTGGTATAATCCCTCACGTTGATGAGAAGTACGCGAAACGTCTCCTGCTACATAAAAATCAACTTTGTTGTACTTGAATAAAGCTTGTGCAAATCCGTTGTACACTTCAGAATTAATTCTGTAGTTATACCCAAAACGATCTCCAACACCTACCAAACGGTTCGGGTTTCTCAAATCACTTTGCTTTTGATCCAAAGTTGCACCAAAAGTATCTACATCTAAAAATCCGCCACCACCTAATAAATCGATGATGCTCGCAAAGTTCTCAGAACGCAATCTGCTGTACTGAGCCTTACCGATAAGTGTTATATTATCGTTAATTTCTGTATTAAAAATGGTATTTGCAGTAAACTGCTTGTCGTCATTTCTATCCTCATATAATACGTACTTTGAATTGGTACTTTGAGAACCTGCTAAGTTTTGACGAATCATATCGTCCCAATCTAACTGACCATCGTTCAAGAAATTTTGCAACAAAGCGTACTCATTTCCTGTACCGTTGCGCAATGCGTAACTCGGTAACTTTTGATAATACGTAGGATCAGGGTTTGAACCTCCTCCAATTGGCAATCCGTTTACTAAACGCGCACCGTTAAAATTGATACGGCTATTTCCAATTTGTCCAAACTGGTAAGATACGTTGGTATTTAAAGTAGTAGCTTCACCGATGTTCCAGTAGTGGTTTAACATCACGATTGGCTCGTATAAATCACGGATACGAGAGTTTCTCATTTTTCCGTTTTGGTATCCCCAATACGGGTTGTACTTGATTCCTTTTAAATCGTACACCTCGTCGGTATTAGGAGATGATTTTCCTCTTTTATTTTGCGCAGCCATCACTGTTAAGTTCAAACTGTGCTTATCGCTAAATTGCTTTTCAACAGCTGCAAAAATTGAATTAGCATCGTAAAAAGTTCCATCGACGAAACCTTCGTTTCCTGCTCTTCTACTTCCTGAAACAGCAATAGCCCATCCGTTTTCTAACAATCCTGAAGTATAGGTACCCATAATACGGTGTACGTAACTTCTGTTCGATGATGCATAAGAAATTCTAGTTCCTTTTCTGTACTCAGATGCTCTGGTACTGATGTTTGTAGATCCTAAAACGCCACCAAAAGTGTAGTTAGAAGGCGTTAACCCGTTGCTAAATTCTTGATTTCTCAACACGTCATTTAAACCACCCCAGTTACTCCATTGTGGTCTTCCGTTGTACAACTTATTCATTTCGATTCCGTTGATCAACACTTTACCATTCTCTGAATCCAATCCGCGGATTCTATAAAATGATGAACTCCACTCAAAAGCAGCTGTTCTTAAGTATACGTCACGAGACGATTGTAATAATCCCGAAATGTTATCAGCAGCACTTGTATCATCATTTAACTCATCATCAGTTAAGTTAATCGTACTTAAATCACGATCTTCAGAAACATCCTCAAACAACATGATAGTACCTAAGTCTACGGTTTTTCCTGATAATAAGACTGGGAAGTTTTGGGTTTCATACCCCTGTAATGATACCACTACAAATTGACGTCCGTTAGGTAAATTCTCCAAAACAAAACTACCGTCTGCTCCAGTAGTTAGGTTTATCCCTACTTCTTTTACGCTAACCGAGACACCTTGTAGAGGACTTTCAGAATCGCCATTAATAACGACACCTTTTACAATGTTCTGCGCGCTTAAGCTCAAGGTAAAAGCCAGCATTAAAAACATTGTTACTCTAAAATTTCTCATAAAATATTGGTTATAAAATATTTGATTAATCCCTTTTCATCAACAAAAAAGGGAGGCAAAATTACAAAATTTTTAACACCCTAACATTAAATTATTGTTACGAAATTAACTTTTAAATATATATGGTTTAATTTTTGTATTATTTTTGCCGAGTAAAATTAGATAGAATGAAGAAAACAATTTCCTTTTTAGTATTAAGTCTAGTGTTATCTTTTAGTTACGCACAGCGCAATGGTAAGAGTTATAAAATTCGCACTGTTGCCTTCTATAACTTAGAAAACTTATTTGATACCGAAAATGACACCGAGAAGAACGACGAAGCTAGTCCAATCATGGAAATGGGAGGCGACCGTGAGAAAGTTTATCAAGATAAACTCAAGAAACTAGCGAGTGTTATTAGTCAGCTAGGAAAAGAAAAAGCAAAAACCAGCCCAACCTTATTAGGTGTTGCTGAAATTGAAAATAAAAAGGTGCTTACCGACCTAATTAATACAGATGCTTTAAAGAAAAAGCACTACGGTATTGTACACTTCGATTCGCCAGATAAACGCGGTATTGACGTTGCCTTATTATACCAAAAGCGTTATTTCAAGCCTGTTCACTTTGAAGCGATAGATCCAAAAATCTACAGTAACGGAAGAAAAGTATACACGCGTGATATTTTATTAGTTTCGGGATATTTGGATGACGAATTAGTACATGTAATCGTAAACCACTGGCCATCACGACGCGGTGGAGAAGCAAAAAGTAGACCTTTACGTGAAAAAGCGGCAGCCCAAGTTGCTAAGATCATTGCAAAGATTAAGGAGACCGACCCTAATCCGAAAGTATTGATCATGGGAGACTTTAACGACGACCCGATCAACTCGAGCTTTAAAAAAATCCTGAAAACAAAATCAAAAAAGAAAAACGTAACCAAAGAGGACATCTACAATCCTTATGAGGATATGTTCCGAAGAGGGTTTAACACCTTAGTGTACCGAGACAACATCAATTTGTTTGACCAAATTATGTTTACCTATCCACTATTAAACAAAGGAAATAATGATTTTTCTAGTTTTAAAATGTTTAAATCTGGAATTTTCAACAAGCGTTTCTTAACTCAGAAAAATGCGCGTTATAAAGGCTATCCTTTCAGAAGTTTCTCTAATGGAAAATACACAGGAGGATACAGTGACCACTACCCAGTATATCTGTATTTGATCAAAGAAAAATAATTAAAAAGAGGCTTGTTAAACAAGCCTCTTTTTAATTTTTACACAAGTCGTTTAAGTAATTGTTCATTCGGATTTGAAACAAGGTACCTCGCAATAAATCTTCAATCTGCCCCAGCTCTTCGTAATTTACCGCCATGCTCACCTTATCGGAAGGAGTCTGCAACAATACAGACCTACAATCTCCTGACAACTCACAGCTCTTACAAGGTTTCTGCATTTTGGCATCACATACCTTGTCTATAAAAAACTCAATTTCTTCGGTAGTCAAATGAAAACCGGTATCCCTAAATATAATTTGTGTTAGGTTCGATTTTACCTGTTTCCATCGAAAAGAAATCCCTATTGTGTTATCATATATTTTATAAATACTGTCCATAAGCAAGAAATTATGGAGCAAATATAATTAATTTAGAATTAATCTAAATAACTATTGTAAATCTTTTAACACTAATTGCAAACTCGTATATCCATTCCATGTATTCTCATCTAAAGAATACACGATGTCAAAATCATTTTCTACCAATTCCATCTTGGCTCCCAATCCAAAACCTATAGCTCCATAAGTTTTGCGATCAGCACCGTACAAAATGTTTAGCTTAAGGTGCGACTTATCTGCTCCAACTTGTTTCCCATAGCCGTTATCGCGCACATTCTTGGTCAGAAAAACAGGTTTCATATTCATAGGACCAAAAGGTCCCATTTGCTTGAGTATGCGATAGAATTTCGGACTGATATCCGGCAATTCCATCGGTGCATCGATCACAATCTCCGGCACGAGTAACCCAGGGTCGATAGTCGCTTTGACTACTTCTTCAAATTTGGCTTTAAACTTCGGATACTGTTCTGGGAGTAAGGTTAACCCTGCAGCGTACTTATGACCTCCAAACTGTTCGATGTGTTCTGCGCATGCCTCGAGAGCATTGTACACATCGAATCCTTTTACCGAACGCGCAGAGGCAGCTAATTTTTCACCGCTCTTGGTAAACACTAAAGTTGGGCGATAATAGGTTTCTGTCAAACGCGAAGCGACGATTCCGATAACCCCCTTGTGCCAACTTTCATCGTATACTACGGTTGTAAATTGCGCTTCCTCGTTATTCTCGACGATCTGATCGAGGGCTTCCTGAGTAATAGATCGGTCGAGGTCTTTGCGATCACTATTAAACTTTTCAATCCCGGCCGCTTCTAATTTTGCCTGTTCAAAATCGTACTCTGTCAGTAAACTCACAGCAAAGTTTCCGTGGCGCATTCGTCCGGCAGCATTAATTCTAGGAGCAATGGTAAATACGACATCGGTAATGGTCAATTCTTTTTTTTCCAACTGATGGATCAACGCTTTGATTCCATTTCTAGGCGACGTATTAATAACGTCTAACCCGATGGCTGCTAGCACTCTATTTTCTCCTGTAATTGGAACTATATCAGCAGCCACAGCTGTGGCTACCAGATCTAAATACGGAATCAGCGTTTCTATTGCGTTCCCCTTTACAAAATTGAGCGCTTGTATCAATTTAAACCCAACCCCACAACCGCAGAGTTCTTTATAGGGATAGGCGCAATCTTCACGTTTGGGGTTTAGCACTGCATACGCTGCTGGAATTTCCGGCCCTGGCTTATGGTGATCACAAATAATAAAGTCAATGCCTTTTTCCTTGGCATAGGCTACTTTATCAATTGCTTTGATACCACAGTCCAATGCTATGATCAACCCAAAATCGTTATCATCGGCGAAATCAATTCCTTTATAAGACACTCCATAACCTTCAGCATAGCGATCTGGGATATAGGTTGCCACATTAGGATACTCCTCTCGTAAATAAGACGACATCAACGCTACGGAAGTGGTTCCATCCACATCGTAATCACCGTATACCAAAATGTTCTCATTGGCTGCGACCGCCTGCTGGATACGCTCCACAGCACGGTCCATATCCTTCATGAGAAAAGGATCGTGGAGATTGGCAATATTGGGACGGAAAAAGGCTTTTGCCTCTTCAAAAGTGCTGATACCACGTTGAACTAATAAACTCGCCAAAACACGATCTATTCCTAATTCATTTGCTAAAGAGTGTACCTGTTCATTATCAGGTTTAGGCTTTAAGGTCCAACGCATTTAGTTAATTTTTATGGTAGTGAATGGATGTTTTAACGGTTGCGAACTTGCGAAACATTTCCATAACACCACAGTATTTATCAATAGAAAGCTGTACTGCTTTTTCTATTTTATCTTCTTTTAAATCGGCACCTGTGAAATGGTACTCAACATGTACGGTATGGTAATACTTAGGGTGTTCTTCTGTCAATTCACCGGTTACCACCATTTTAAAATCAGCGAGGTCTACACGCATTTTTTTCAAAAGCGAAACCACGTCCAAACCAGAGCAACCTGCCAAAGACGACAGCATCATGGCTTTGGGTCCCAAACCGCTATTGTTCCCTCCATTTTCTTCAGAGGTATCGATGGTTACTTGATGTCCGCTAGGATTGTCAGAAATAAACTGCATATTTTCTTGCCAAGTAGTTGTTACTATGTGTTGTGCCATAATTTATTTATTTTTGTTACTCTTGTAATTTAAAGTAAGATTATTCGACTTTTCTCAGAATAGTTTTCAAAACAAACTTACAGCAAAAAAACATCAATAAAAACTAAAATGTAATCAACTATGCCATTAGTAACTCCACTACCATCAGACCACGATTTGGAAACGCAAGAACTCGCAAAATTCTTTAATGAAACGCTAGGTTTTTGCCCAAATTCAGTACTTACTATGCAACGCCGTCCCGCCATTTCAAAAGCGTTTATCAATTTAAACAAAGCGGTAATGGCCAATGAAGGACGAGTTACTTCTGCCTTAAAGAGAATGATTGCCTGGGTTTCTAGTAACGCTACGGGGTGTCGTTACTGTCAAGCACATGCCATCCGTGCAGCGGAGCGCTATGGTGCCGAGCAAGAGCAATTAGATAATATTTGGGAATACAAAACCCATCCTGCATTTAGTGATGCTGAGCGCGCAGCCTTGGATTTTTCACTGGCAGCCAGTCAAGTTCCTAACATGGTCGACGCGGCTATTAAAGAAGAATTGTACAAGCACTGGGACGAAGGAGAAATTGTAGAAATGTTAGGAGTAATTTCGCTATTTGGATACCTAAACCGTTGGAATGACTCTATGGGAACCAGTATCGAAGAAGGTGCCGTAGATAGCGGTGAACAATACCTCGGAAAACACGGCTGGAATAAAGGAAAACATATCTAAATTTTTTCTTATATTAGAGCAAAACAAAAGTCTTCTCTCTGCATAGAGAAGACTTTCTTTTAACCTTAAATAGATGCCCCCCACAGTTCACCTAAACTAAGTCTCAACAGCAAATTAAAAAAGATTTAAACAATAGGTAATTGCAAATAGTGCAAAAAGAAGAAATGCCTTTTGCAGTTTTTAAGTCGGAGAACACTATTTAAGGAACTATATGGGTATAGAAAAAGATAAACTCTTTAACGTCATCAAGCAGAACCTGCCTGAAAACGTACTTTTTACTGAGGAAATAGCGGATGCATTAGATCTGAGTTACGACGCTTCTTATCGACGCATCAAAGGAAAGACCTCGCTGACCTTTGAAGAAGCCATCAAATTGGCAAAACACTACAAAATATCACTAAATGAACTGTATGATTTACCGGCGACGAATTCGTTATTAATTAATAGGAAAAATTACAAAAACAGCATAGACGGACTCATTGCCTTTTACCGAGAGCTCTCGGTGTATGCACAATCATTTACACCGACCAACAAGTCAGAGCTGTTCTATTCCGCTAAAGACATTCCGTTCTATCACGTAAAAACAGACGACTTATACTGGCGCTTTCGCCTTTATGTATACCTAAATTTTTCCGAAATTGGACATCAACGAGAGAAGATCGCTTTTCACAAATTTTTTCCGAAGTTAACCGCCATTGAAGAGGCCAACAAGTTTCGCTCCATCTTCGAACAAATTAACATTACGGATATTTGGAGTGACACCACGATCAACACTTCTTTATATCAGATATTTTATTTTTACAGAACCAAACTTTTAGCTAAAGAAGAGGCCTTGTTACTGTGCAACGAGATCGGAACGATCATTAAAAACATCGAACACCATGCTACCCTTGCTCGAAAGCAGTCGAAGAAAGTACATTTTAGGCTGTATCACAGTAAATTACTGAACCTAAATCACGCTATTTTCTTAAAAAACGACCACAGAATGGGCTTGCTAATGCCTTACAATTCCTTTTCGCATATCAAAATTGAGGACAGCAATATCTGTAAGGAAGTAGAAGAACAATTACAGAAGCAACTGCAGCTAGCCAAAAAGATTGCCGCAGACACCGAGGTAGACAGAAAGCTGTTTTTTACAGCTATGCACGACAAAGTTGAACAGCTAAAAAGGGAAATTAGCTCAAAACTACTGATTTCATTCTTTTAAAAAAGAAACCTTGAGGAATTCCTCAAGGTTTTTTTCTATTGCTTTTTTAATAGGTCTCTAATTTCTGCGAGTAAATCTTCTTGTGAAGGTCCTTTAGGTGCCGCTGGGGCAGGTTCTTCTTTTTTCTTCAACGCATTGATCGATTTTACGATGATAAACATCACAAAAGCGACGATGATAAAATCGATGACATTGGTCAAGAACTCTCCGTATAACACAGATACTTCACCTACGACCTCACCTTTGTCATTGGCAACGCCATCTTTAATGACTAATTTCAGGTCTTTAAAGTCTGCATTAAACAATAATCCTACTAAAGGTGAGACAATTCCTTTGGTAAAAGACGCCACTACTTTGTTAAAAGCAGCTCCCATCACAAAGGCAACGGCAATATCTACCAAATTACCTTTCATGGCAAAGTCTTTAAACTCTTTGAGCATTCCCATATTTTTGATTTTTAAGTTAAATTGATCTCTAAAATAGCAAAAAAAGTTAGAACTTCACCACTCTCTCAACTCGTTGAGAAATTGCAGTAAGCACTTCGTAGGGGATGGTCTCTGATTTGTGAGCCATGTATTCAACGTGCTGTTGATGATTGAAAATGACAACTTCATCTCCTTCTTTACACTCGATATCCGTGACATCGACCATAATCATATCCATACAAACATTTCCAATAATCGGTGCCGGTTTATTATTGATAAACACAAAACCATTCTTATTTCCCAATCGCCTTGAAATTCCATCGGCATGACCAATCGGCACTGTAGCACTCCTGGTAGCTCTGCTAGCTACAAAAGCACGGTTGTACCCCACAGTTTCTCCGGGCTCAACCTGGTGAATTTGCGAAATAATCGATTTTAGATTGTGCGTATTTTTTAAGTGCTTGGTTTCTTGAGGATCATTTGCAAAGCCGTATAGCCCGATTCCAACGCGCACCATATCAAATTGTGCCTTTGCGTAGTTTACGACTCCTGAAGTATTGAGTATATGAATCATCGGCTCATACCCTAAATGGGTATAGAGTTGCTTAACGATATATGCAAAATTATTAATTTGCCCTACAGTAAACTCTTGCTCTCTAGGGTCCTCACTCGCTGCTAGGTGCGAAAATACAGACTGTACCTTAACGTTGTTTGACTGTTTAATAGCTGCGATCAAAGTAGGTACATCGGTATGCCAAAACCCTAACCTATTCAGTCCGGTATTGAACTTAATATGAATAGGATAGTTCATTAAAGGACGTTCATCAGCCAATTTTAAAAAGGCATCGAAAATTTTAAAATTATACAAATTCGGTTCCAATCGATGGGCTACGATAGCTTCCAAATTGGGAATTTGCGGATGCAACACTAAAATGGGCGTTTCTATGCCTGCCTCACGTAAAGCAATTCCTTCTTGTGCATAGGCAACTGCGAAATAATCGACCTGATCTTTAACGATTTTCGCGACTTCTACCCCATCGCTTCCATATCCAAATGCCTTAACTACGGCCAATAATTTGGTATTTTCCGCTAACTTCTTCTTAAAGAAATTGAGGTTGTGCAACAGTGCTTTTGCATCTATTTCTAAAACGGTTACATGCTTATTCATGAGGTTCTTCGTTTGCTGGATTGGCGTCTTTCATCGCTTTAAAATAAGCCGCTCTACTCAGTGGTTCGTATTCTTGGGTCTCTCCTAACAGTACTAAATCATCACTTTCTGATTTTCTAAAACTGTAATGTGCTAAGTTCCCTGTACGGGTACATACGGCATGTACTTTGGTAACGTATTCGGCAGTTGCCATTAAAGCGGGCATAGGACCAAAAGGGTTCCCTTTAAAATCCATATCTAAGCCAGCGACAATTACGCGAATTCCCCTATTGGCTAAATCGTTACAAACCGCTACAATCTCATCGTCAAAAAACTGAGCCTCATCAATTCCTACCACATCTACGTTGTTTGCCAATAGCAAAATATTAGAAGATGCCGGAACTGGTGTTGACCGAATGCGAGTTGCATTGTGTGATACTACCTCTTCATCATCGTAGCGCGTATCCACCGCAGGTTTAAAAATCTCTACGCGTTGTTTTGCGTATTGAGCTCTTCGCAATCTCCTAATAAGTTCTTCAGTTTTCCCCGAAAACATTGAGCCGCAAATTACTTCTATCCACCCAAATTGTTCTGTATGATTTACTGTATTTTCAAGAAACATTTTGTAATTTTAAGCTCTAAATATTAATATTTGTTTTACTTTCGAACAGGAAACAAATTTATTAAAAATTAGGAGGAAAACTTAAAAACGCAGGACAACTTATGCACAAAAAATTAGCAGGAGAATTAACCAGTTTAGCTCACAGGATCTTACAAATGAAAAACAAAGAGGATGTGATTTTGTTAAAACAAAAGGCTTATGAGGTTTATGAAAAGTTAACTGTATTAGCCTATGTAGAAGAGTATCTTAACACCACTCCTCAGGCCAAAGAAACCAAAGAAGAACTCCTTGAAAAAATATCCAATGCTGAGTCATTGCGTCAGCTTGCGATGACCGAAGCTCCTGAGCATACACCTAGTATCCCAGCGAGCCCAGCACCTACCGAAACAGTTAGTGAACAAGTCTCAGAAACAGCTGATGAAACCAGCACACAAAGTACTCCTACTACCGTATCGGAACCTGAAGTTGCCACAGAAACATCAGCAACGTCTTCCGTAAATAATCAAGAAAACGTAGTGGAAGAAGTGGTAAAAGAGGAGGTACTAGAAACCCCTATAGAAGCAGTTCAAACAGCCGTGGAAGAAGTGGAGCTCGCAACATCACCACATGCTCCGGAGCCGGAAAACAAAATCGTCGAAAATACATCAATTGAAGAGGCCACGGCAACGCAGCAGGACCTCGTGAAAGACACTTCTTCTGCTACAGCCACCACCGCTACGGAGGAAGCTAGCAAGCATGAAGATATTCAATTTGAACGCATCACAGAAGCTCCTAAACAGGCAGTGGAAGTGCCGGTAACTCCTCCTGTTGTAGAGGAAATCACGGAGCAACCTTTTGACGAATTAGAACAACTCCTCTCTGGAGAACCAACAGAAGAAAAAAACGATGTCAAGGATGTAGGCGAACGTAAAACTCCTACTTTAGAAGACGAGCTTCAAGACACCTTACCCGTTGATGTTATGGCTAATTTATTTGAAAAAGTACCGCCTAAAAAATCGTTAAACGACCATTTGCAAAGTACCATTCAAATTGGTCTTAATGATCGCATCGCTTTTGTAAAACACTTATTTGAAGGAAGCCAGAACGACTTTAACAGAGTGATATCACAACTCAACACCATCAAAACGGAAAAGGAAGCTAAAAGGTTTCTCAACAAGTTAGTAAAACCTGACTACGACTGGACAGACAAGGAAGAATACGAAGCTAGGCTTATTGAAATCATCGAACGTCGCTTTGCGTAAGCATGTAAAATTTATGTAGTACCTTTACCTTTTTAAAAGTGTACTTAAATGATGTTTACAGAAAAAGCAAATGCAATTTTTCAGGAGGTGATCGACACCTACCATATCAAAGATGATGTTTACCAAAGTTTTACCAATAAATACGATAAGGAAAACGATTTAATTGCTCATTTGCTCTACAGAAAGTGTTGGATTGACACCGTTCAATGGCATTATGAAGATATTATTCGCGATCCGAATATCGATCCTGTTGCTGCCCTTGACTTAAAGCGTAAAATCGATGCTTCTAACCAAGACCGTACCGATATGGTGGAGTATATTGATGCTTATTTTCTGGACCTATACAAAGAGGTGAACACGAAAAAAGATGCAAGCATCAATACTGAAAGTCCAGCATGGGGAATTGATAGGCTCTCAATTTTAGCCTTAAAAATTTACCATATGAATGAAGAAGCTACGCGCAGCGATGCTTCCGATGAACACCGTGCTGCTTGTCAGAAAAAACTAGACGTACTCTTAGAGCAACGCGTTGACTTATCAACAGCGATTGATACCTTACTGAACGATATCGCCGCAGGTGATAAGTATATGAAAGTGTACAAGCAAATGAAAATGTACAATGACGATGAATTAAACCCAGTATTGCGATCTCAAAAATAACTTATTTGAAAACAAACCCAAAACACCTACTCGTCATACGTTTATCCGCTATGGGTGACGTTGCGATGACCGTCCCCGTATTGCAAGCGTTTCTAAACCAGCACCCAAAAGTAAAAGTCACCGTGTTGACTCGTGCCTTTTTTGCCCCGTTCTTTGAACACCTACCGAGCGTAACCGTGGTTACTCCTGATTTAAAAGAACGACATAAGGGAGCTATTGGACTGTACCGATTATACCAAGAATTACGCCCTTTACAATTCGACGCCGTCGCTGACTTGCACAATGTTTTGAGGTCAAAGATTTTGAGAAAGTACTTTGCCTTAGGAGGAATTCCTGCTGTTAAACTAGACAAAGGACGTTCGGAAAAAAAAGAATTGGTCAAAGCGGATCCTAATAAAACTCTTAAGAATTTAAAGAGCATGCACGAGCGCTACGCAGATGTTTTTAGATCTTTAGGATTCACCCTCGATTTCAGCCAAACATATAGCGTTCCCAAACTCGCGATTCCTCAATTGAAGTTTACAATCAATTCAGATAAACCTATCATAGGTATCGCTCCATTTGCAGCTTACGAGAGTAAGTCGTTACCTGTTCCCGTGCTCAAGCGTTTGCTCCATGTACTAAATGCGAACGTAGCTGGAACCATCGTATTATTTGGTGGGGGTACAGAAGAAAAAATAATACTCGACGGTATTGCAAAGGGATTTGACAATGTACATTCAGCTGTCGGAATCATGACATTTAAGGAAGAATTAGCCTTAATATCGAACCTTTCTTTGATGCTAGCCATGGACTCTGGTAACGGGCATTTAGCGGCCATGTACGGCGTTCCTGTCATTACTATTTGGGGACTCACGCATCCTTGCTTAGGTTTTGCCCCTTTCCGACAAGAAGAAGAACTACAATTCACACCCAATTTGGATGAATATCCACTTATACCGACTTCAGTTTACGGAAAAGACTATCCTGCAAACTACTTAAATTGCTTTAACAGCATTTCTTTGAACAGCATTGTTCAAAAAGTCAGTGAACTAACAGCAAAGAAAGCTTAGAACTCGGGTTTATCAACATAAGATTACAGCATAAAAAACCAGCAAAAGGTATCTTTTGCTGGTTTTTTTTGTCCTCGTACGCTATAACGACTGCCATAAAAAGGACATAAAAAAAGCGCTTTTCAAAAGAAAAGCGCTTTTTACTATAAGTATATATCGATTACTTAAGTTTTTTCTTAACGGCAACTTCCGTGTAAGCTTCAATTGTATCTCCTTCTTGGATATCGTTATATCCTTTAATTTGAAGACCACAATCGTATCCTTTTGTAACTTCTTTTACATCGTCTTTAAAACGTTTCAATGAAGTTAACACGCCATCGTGTACTACGATACCATCTCTAATGATACGTACTTTAGCATCACGGGTAATTTTACCTGTCATAACCATACATCCGGCGATATTTCCAACCTTAGAAATCTTATAAACCTCACGGATTTCAACATTTCCAAGTACTTCTTCTTTCATCTCTGGTGACAACATTCCTTCCATGGCATCTTTCAAGTCATTGATAGCGTCATAGATGATAGAGTACGTTCGGATATCAACTTCTTCCTTATCTGCAACCATACGTGCATTTCCTTGCGGACGAACGTTAAATCCAACAATAATTGCATTTGAAGCTGTTGCTAATAATACATCCGACTCAGTAATAGCTCCAACACCTTTGTGTAGGATATTTACTTGAATTTCTTCTGTTGACAACTTCTGGAACGAATCTGTTAAGGCCTCTACTGAACCATCCACATCTCCTTTTAAGATAATGTTCAATTCTTTGAAGTCTCCTAAAGCGATACGACGACCAATTTCTGCAAGTGTTAACGTCTTTTGCGTACGTACTGATTGTTCTCTTTGTAATTGTGAACGTTTTGCTGCAATTTGCTTCGCTTCACGTTCGTCATCAAATACATTGAACTTATCACCTGCCTGTGGCGCTCCGTCAAGACCTAAAATCGAAACTGGTGTTGAAGGTCCTGCCTCTTTCACTTTATTACCGCGTTCGTCAAACATGGCACGTACTTTACCAGAGTGTTTTCCGGCAAGTAAGTAATCACCGATACGTAAAGTACCTGCTTGAACGAGGATGGTAGAAACGTATCCTCTACCTTTATCCAACTGTGCTTCTACCACAGTACCTAAGGCATTTTTATTTGGATTTGCTTTGAGTTCTAATACTTCGGCCTCTAACAATACTTTTTCCAACAATTCATCAACACCTTGTCCTGTTTTAGCAGAAATCTCTTGAGATTGGATATTACCACCCCAATCCTCTACCAATAAGTTCATGGCAGAAAGTTGTGTTTTAATATTGTCTGGGTTCGCGTTTGGCTTATCAATTTTGTTGATAGCGAAGATAATTGGCACATCTGCAGCTTGTGCGTGTGCAATTGCTTCTTTTGTTTGTGGCATTACATCGTCATCCGCTGCAATTACAATAATTACTAAATCGGTAACCTGTGCACCACGAGCACGCATTGCGGTAAAGGCCTCGTGACCAGGAGTATCTAAGAAAGCGATTTTTTGTCCGTCTTCAAGCGTTACTCCGTACGCACCGATGTGCTGTGTAATTCCTCCACTTTCTCCTGCAATTACATTGGCTTTACGCACGTAATCCAAGAGCGATGTTTTACCGTGATCAACGTGTCCCATTACAGTAATAATTGGAGCACGTCCTAGTAAATCTTCTGGTTTATCTTCAACTTCTTCAATCGACTCTTCTACTTCTGCTCCTACGAATTCAACCTTGTAGTTAAACTCTTCTGCTACGATTTGAAGTGTTTCAGCATCCAGACGTTGGTTCATGGTTACCATCATACCCAACATCATACAAGCAGAGATAATGTCCGTTACTGGTTTGTCCATCATGGTCGCTACCTCACTTACGGTAACGAATTCAGTAACTTTTAATACTTTGCTTTCTTCTTGTTGTGCACGCAATTCCGCTTCCGCTTGTTGACGGTGTTGATCACGCTTATCACGACGGTATTTAGCACCTTTCCCTTTGTTAGATTTTCCTTGAAGCTTTTCAAGTGTTTCTCTAACTTGTTTTTGGATTTCTGCTTCTGTCAATTCTTCTTTTTGAACAACAGGGCGTCTTCCTCGTTGACCTCCACGGTGATTTCCACCTGGACGGTTTCCACCTTGGCGATTTCCTCCTGGGCGGTTGTTATTTCCTCCTGGGCGTCCACCTCCTTGGCGGTTGTTATTATTACCACCTTGACGGTTATTTCCTTGTCCTTGATTACGCTGGTTATTGTTATTATTTCCAGCACCAGGTTTGCTTATACGCTTACGTTTTCTCTTGTCGTTATTATCGTCTTTCGCGTCTGGCTTTTTCTTCTTAGGGCGCTCAAATTGTTTTAAATCAATTTTCTGACCTGTAATTTTAGGACCGTCTAACTTTTTGTATTGGGTCTTGATTTTCTCAGCGTTCTGAGGAGTTACCTCTGCGCTTTTCTCTGTTTGTTTCGGCTTCGCATCCTGTTTGCGGTTGCGTTGCGTATGACTCTGCTCTACAGCCTTGTCAATAGTTGTTTTGGTTGGCTGTTCTGGCCTAGTAATATCTTTCTTCACTTCAGGCTTTTTATTTTCAACTGACTTCTTCACTTCTTGAGCAGCAACAGGTGCAGCTTTTGGTTTCTCCTCTACGGGCTTTACATCGAGCTCTTTCTTAGGTTCCTCAACCACAGGAGCTTCTTTCACCACTTCTGGTTCCGTTGCTTTCTCCACCGGTTTCGGTGCTTCTGGCGCAGGTGTTTCTTGCACAGGCTTTTCTACTTCGACCTCTTTTCCGGTTTCGATGTTGATTTTACCTACCGTTTTTAATTCTAATTTCGCTGCTTTGGCTTTTAAAATTTCTTGCTTTTTAGCTTCTTCCTCTAAACGCTTCTTTTCTTGCTCTGCCTCTAATTGCTGACGAATTGCTTCTTTCTCTTTTCTCTTTTCTTCACTTACTTCTTTAGATGCAACTCGTTTAGACTTATCTGTTTGGAATCCATCAAGCAGTACTTGATACTCCGAATCAGAGATCTTAGTTGTAGGACGAGCCTCCACCTCATAACCATTCTTAGCTAAGTGTTCTACAGCTCTGTCTAAAGAAATGTTTAGTTCTCTTAAAACCTTGTTTAGTCTTAATTTTTTGCCTTCAGCCATAAATTATTTTATACTTTATATTAAAGAACACACTTTACAAACACATTGTAGTTATGTTCTTTTTCTCGCTTCGTTAGGTTTTGTTTGCTTACAAACTAGGCTTCCTAACTCCTATATCTAATTAGTCCTCAAACTCTTCTCTCAGAATTCTCTGAACTTCTAAAATAGTCTCTTCTTCTAGGTCTGTACGCTGTACTAACATCGACACGTCTTTTTCTAATACGCTCTTTGCAGTATCCAATCCTATTTTCTTAAACTCTTCGATTACCCAAGCTTCGATTTCATCAGAGAATTCTGTCAATTCAACATCTTCTTCTTCGATTCCTTCGCGTTGTACATCAATTTCGTATCCTGTTAACTCGCTCGCCAAACGGATATTTACACCGGCACGACCGATAGCTTTCGATACTTCTTCTGGTTTAAGAAGAACATTTACACGACCTTTTTTACCGTTCTTTTCTTCCTCAAACTTTTCAATATCAACAGAAATCACCTTTGCTGGACTCAATGCTCTTGCTATGAATAAGTTTTCATTTTTAGTAAAGTTGATTACATCGATATTTTCGTTCCCTAACTCGCGAACAATTCCGTGAATACGAGAACCTTTAACACCGACACAAGCTCCTACAGGATCGATACGATCATCGTATGAATCCACAGCAATCTTTGCTTTATCACCTGGAATACGCGCAACACCTTCAATGGTAATTAACCCGTCAAAAACTTCAGGAATTTCTTGCTCAAACAACTTCACTAAGAACTTAGGAGCCGTTCTTGACAAAATGATTGCAGGCTTATTACCTCTGAGTTCAACAGACTTAATTACTCCTCTTACCGTATCTCCTTTTCTAAAGAAATCCGAACGAATTTGCTCGCTCTTTGGCAATACGATTTCATTTCCTTCATCATCTAACAAAATCACTGCATTGTGACGAATGTGATGTACTTCAGCACTGTAAATATCTCCTTCAAGATCTTTGAACTGCTTGAAGATATTAGTACTATCGTGCTCGTGAATCTTAGATATTAAATTTTGACGTAACGCCAAAATAGCTCTTCTTCCCAAATCGACCAATTTCACTTCTTCCGATACATCTTCTCCAATTTCGAAATCAGGCTCAATTTTTCTAGCTTCAGATAATTCAATTTCTTCGTTATCGTCTTCAGAAAACCCGTCGGCAACTACCACACGGTTTCTCCATATCTCCAAATCCCCTTTGTCTGGATTGATGATAATATCAAAATTCTCATCAGAACCAAATCTACGTTTTAAAGCGGCTCTAAACACCTCCTCTAAAATCGACATCAAGGTTACCCTATCGATACTTTTGTAATCCTTAAACTCTGAAAACGATTCGATTAACGCAATATTTTCCATCTCATTATCTTAATTAAAATATAATCTTCACTTTTGCTTCTTTTATGTCTCCATAGGTCAAGGTCGCTGTTTTTTCGACAGTGTGTTTTCCTTTCCCTACAGGTTTCGGTTCTCTAGCTTTCCACTTCAAAGTAATCTCTTCATCAGTAGCACTTACCAAAGTTCCTTCGAATTCTTCTTCGGCAGTTTTCACCTTTAGAATTCTATTGATATTTTTCACATATTGACGCTTCAACTGCAGTGGATGCGCAATATCTGGAGTGGTAACTTCCAAGGCAAAATCTTCCTCTTCTCTATCTAAATTGTGTTCGATATTTCTGCTTATGCGCACGCATTCACTCAAGGGAACACCTGAATCACCATCGACAATCACCTTAATCTTATTATTAGCAAGAAACTGTAAATCAATCAAAAACAATGATTCATTCTCCTGTAACGCTTCTTCCAATAATTCTTTTACTCTCTCTTGATTCATTTTAGGTATAAAAAGAGGGGACTGACGTCCCCTTCATTACTAACTCGTTTAAATTCACTGCAAATATACTAACTTATTCCTGAATATACAAGTAGCTTCCCTGTAATTTATTTCGTATATTTAAAGGGTTACTCTCTTTTAAATTCCAAAATCTTATGAACAAAATCCTCATCCCAGTAGACTTTTCAAAACATTCGCAATACGCCTGTGTTTTGGCCGCTAAAATTGCTAAAAAATCCAATAGTGAAGTGCACCTTCTTCACATGGTTGAACTACCACGTGGGATCGTTGATATGGGAGCTGGAAGTAATTTCAGTATTCCCGAAAGTATGTTGTACATTCGAAAGGTTAGAGATAAGCTCATCGACCTCAAAAACCAGTATTTCAACACTTTTGACGATATTCAACACGCCATCAGATTTCAGAACCCTTATGAAGGAATCAGAGATTACGCAAAAAAAATCAGTGCTGACCTCATCGTAATGGGATCCAAAGGACAAACCGCCCTGGAAGAAATCCTAATTGGGTCAAACACGGAAAAAACAGTGAGAAGCTTAGACATTCCGACCTTGGTAACCAAAAAAGAGGACGCCAACTTTAAGTTTGAAAAACTGGTTTTCGCCTCTACTTTTGAAAACGACGAAGCGAAGGCCCTAGAAGGTTTTCTGGAGTTTGCCAAAAACTTTGAATCGGAATTGTACTTCTTGAAAATCAACACACCTCAAAAATTTGAAAGCACTTCGAGTTCACGAAAGAAAGTCGCGGATTTTATTGCTAAATACGACATCGACAACTACGCTATTCGGGTGTATAATGACAATACGGTAGAAGAGGGAATACTAAACTTTTCTGAAGAAGAAAATGTAGACATGATTGCCCTGGCTACCCACGGACGAAGTGGTCTCTCCCGTTTCTTTAACGGAAGTGTATCACTCAACCTGTCCAAAAACGTGCTCAAACCGGTATTGACCTTTAGGGTATAAAAAAAGCAAGTCTTCCGACTTGCTTTTTTTTATACTTTGGTTTTTCACTACTCAATTTCCACTACTGCAGCTTCTGGAGCATTTTTCTTAACCGATTCAATCCCATTATCTCTTGCATCTTCAGAAGCATACATTTGACTCGAACCAATTACTTGACCGTTGCTCGCCTTAAGATTGAAGTAAGGCTTACCACTTTTCGACTCTAGACGATCAAAACGAGCGTCATTTGGAGCATTTTTCTTTACCGATTCGATACCATTTACACACCCTGCTTTAGCAGCGTATCCTTCACTTGCAAGAATCACTTGACCATTTCCTGCCTTTAAGCGAAATCTAAATTCAGCACTAGCATCTTTGTAAATCTCAAATTTTCCCATATGTTCTTAATTTTAAACGTTTTTATTAATTTCTTACTTTCTCATGCCCTTTCTCCCAAGGCGACAGAAGTTCGTTGCTTCTATACCTCTGACCCTTGATTTTTTAAAAAGTCACATTTCACAGTAATTACGTTTAAAGCTACGAAAAAACATCAAAACAAGCAATCCATTACATATTGTAATAGAAAACAAAGACTCAATCGACATTGTTCCTCAGGTCACTTCCTAGATATTTTAACAATTCGTGTAACTAATTGCTCTTCACAAATACTTATATTGTGTACGCAAAAAAAATGTGCAGACATGGATATATTTAACGAAATCAAAAAAAAACTCAGTCATGAATTCATTGACATCATTGAATGGCTTGACGACACTAAAGACACCCTTGTATATCGCTTTGAGCGCTATCAAAATGAAATAAAAAACGGGGCACAACTCATCGTGAGAGAAGGTCAGATGGCAGTTTTTGTCAATGAAGGCCAGATTGCTGACGTTTTCAGCCCTGGAACCTATGTACTCAACACACAAAACCTCCCTATCCTCACTACGCTAAAAGGATGGAAATACGGATTTAACAGTCCATTTAAAGCCGAAGTATATTTTGTGAGTACTCGCATGTTTACAGACGAAAAATGGGGCACTAAAAATCCAGTAACCTTAAATGACGACCGCTTCGGTTTTGTGGAAATTAGAGCTTTTGGAACCTATGCTTTTAAAATCAACGATGCGGGAAAATTTATCAAGGACATCGTAGGAACAGATAGCAGATTTACGAGTTACGAAATTAACGAGCACTTAAAAAGTTTGATTTCCACTCGTTTTACCGACACTATTGGTGAGGCCAATTTACCTATAGAATTATACGCGGCGAACACCAACGAACTTTCGGATACCTGCCTAGAAGTACTGCAACCCGAGTTTGAATCGGTAGGAATTTCTTTAGAGCGATTTTTTATTGAAAATGTTTCCATGCCTGAAGAGCTGAAAAAAGAGATTTTCGAATACAGCAGATTAAACAAAATCGACTTAGACAAACTCAGCAAATTCAAAGCAGCAAAGGCCATGGAAATTGCGGCAGCCAATGAATCAGGTACCGCAGGTGCAGGCATGGGCATGGGTATGGGATTTGCGATGGCACAGCAAATGGGAAATATTTACAACCAGCAACCACAGCAAACGGCACCTACCAGCAACACACAACATCCAGGAGCACCAGCAGGAGGAGCAACTCCTCCACCAATTCCGACACCTACACAGTACTACTATGCCGTAAACGGACAGCAGGCTGGACCGGTAGCATTTGAAAATTTAAAAGCACTTTTTGCGGCAAGAACCATCAATGCCAACACCCTCGTGTGGAAGCAAGGGATGCCAAACTGGTCGAGTTTAAATACGGTTCCTGAACTACAGAGTTTACTTGGAACAATACCACCTCCTTTGCCAAATATTTAATCAAGACGACAACAAAACACCTTTCTCCTCTTCAGGAGAAAGGTTGCTATGATCATCATATATGAACCCAGAAACTATTAAGCGTTCCGAGCAAAAAAAACCTTGCATCAATTGCGGCGCGGAACTTACCTACAAACCCGGATCATCAGAAGTTAGTTGTGAGTATTGTGGTTATGAAGAAACCATAGAAGAGACGAGTACTTTCGAAGAACTCGAACTGTACCCCTATCTCGAAAAGATGGGATCCCAATCGCACACCCAAGAAATTAGCATGCTGCACTGTAAAAGCTGCGGTGCCAATCAACATATTGAAGAAAACTACAAATCACTGCATTGTGTGTATTGTAGCCAACCTTTGATTATTGAAGATGCGCACAACGAAGAATGGATACTCCCTGGAGCAGTTCTTCCTTTCCAGCTCGACCAACAAAAGTCGTATCAGGTATTCAAAAAATGGGTTAACGGGCTTTGGTTTGCTCCGAACAACCTCAAAAAAGCAGCCCTAGACCCTCAAAGAACCAAAGGACTTTACGTTCCCTATTGGACCTTCGACGCCCAATTATACGCACGCTATCGCGGAGAACAAGGAACCTACTACTACGAAACAGAACACTATACCACCACTGAAAACGGAAAAAGCGTTTCCAAAACAAGACAGGTACGAAAAACCCGATGGCGCTCCGCCTCTGGAAACGTAAATGGCTTTGTTGACGACACGCTTATCAGTGCCTCAAAACAACGCAATAATCAAATTCCTGAGAAAATTGCTCATTGGAATTTAAAGGCATTGGTTCCGTTCAATTCAAAATACTTAGCAGGTTACATCACAGAAAAGTACACCTTGCCACTTACTGACGGACATCGAAAGTCAAAAAATGAAGCAGAGCGCATCGCCACGCGATGGGCAAAGCAAGACATTGGAGGAGACACGCAGCGCGTACATCAAATTGACGTACAGTTATCGGAAGAAACCTTCAAGCACATCCTCTTACCTGTCTTCATTTCGTCGTATCAATACAACGGTCAGTCGTACAAATTTTTTATTAACGGTCAAACGGGAGCGATTTCAGGAAAGCGCCCTTATTCCTTCTGGAAAATTTTCTTTGCGGTCTTACTCGGATTGCTAATCATTGCCCTAATTGTAGTCTTTTCCAAAAACTAATAGCTAAGAGCCCAAAATACTTTTGGGCTTTTACTACAGCCAGTCCCCCATTTTATTTTGTTGTTCCTTCCCCACTAACCTTTTAGCAAACTCGTATAATTTCAGTATCTTGGAGTTTTAAAAACAACTCTTATGAAATCAACCAGTCATCACGATGAACGCATTGCTCAAATGACCTTTGCCTCAGTATATCCTCATTACGTGAGCAAAGTAGAAAAGAAGGGAAAAACCAAAGCGGAACTGCATCGTGTTATTCTTTGGCTCACAGGATTTACAGAAGAAGAACTACAAAACACCATTGACCAAAAACTGAGCTTTCGCGAGTTCTTCGAAAAGGCCAACCTGCATCCTAATAGTTCAAAAATAACGGGGGTTATTTGCGGATATCGCGTAGAAGAAATTCAGAATCCACTTACCCAAAAAGCGCGTTATTTAGACAAACTAGTAGACGAGCTTGCACGTGGTAAAAAAATTGAAAATATACTCAGGTCTTAGGACCTAATATTAGCCATGGTCTTATAAGTTCTCAGGCCTTTATTGAGAGCCAAGTACAACTCGTCAAACTCAATTTGAAGTGCCTGTGACGATATAGGAACAGGCGTCCCATAAAGGCGTTGGTTTAACTGCAAGGACTTTCGTTTCAAAACGTTCGACACTTTTGCTATATAATTATCTGGATTTTTTAAAACACAGAGGACAAACTTCTGATTTTCTTTCTCTAATTTCTTAAATTCAACGATATCAGACCAACGGATCAACCCTAAAGACAAGCCACTGGAATTATCATTTACTCCTTTATCGCTGATCACTAATCCCATTTTGGGATCCACCAATTTCTGGATACAAATTGCTGCTATTAACCCGAAAAAAATAAGTCCGGCCCACCCTATTGTTAGCACTAAATAGACATTTCCGATAATAGTACTCGACAGCTCAGGTTTTTCAACCAACAACCCCATACTCAACAGTACTAAGGTCAAAGCTCCTATCAATAGTATTGTTAACTTTCTTTTACTCAATGGAATTTCTTTCATACTTTCCTAATCATTTTTAACTATTAGACGATTTTTAGAACCGCTTGTTACGACTCGCCAAATTGCCCAACAAATTCATTTCCTATTTCACGATGACCAAGGCCTGTAGCCATCGAATAGCAGTATCAATCCAAAAACCATTCCGCAATGAAAAGAAACTTGGTCTTTGTCTTCATAATCCCCAACTTTAAGATTGTTTTAGCTTAAAAAACACGTTTGTTGTTCGTATTCCAGCCCTGCGCACAATCAGCAGGTAAAAGAGGAGCACTATGTACCAAAATCACTAATTCAAAACCCTCCTTTTGATATCCAAGATGACGATTACTTCGCTTAAGAAAGCTCTCAAAACAACTCAACAAGTACCGTTAATTGGCTTAAACTAAACGAAGTCCACCCATCAATAACTCCAGATATTTTTGTACCTTTAAGCCAAGCTATAAAACTGAAAAAGAAACTATGAATATTGCGTACTCATCAGAAACTCTTATTGCTGAATTTTATCGTTCCGTTGACTTGATTCCACATATAGGCCAACAACGACTGCTTCAATTAGAAAGAACCCTTTCAAAGGTCTCTGATGAAATTATTGTCGATAGCTTAGTGTACATAACCAACAACACCGACCGAAATCTACCTTATACGGATCAATTTTACTTTTGCAGATTAATTTCCTTACGATCTCCAAAAACCACTCGGAATCTCAGTCCTTTAATGGAATCACTGATAGCCAACTGGGATCCTAGTGTTTATGAGCTTGTCAAGTGGATACGACAACAATTTAGCGAGTCTGAAATCAAAATTACTCTCGCCTACCTAGAACAAAAAATCACTACAAAAAATACCCTAACAAAGTTAGCCACCTTTAACCGATGGCTAGCAATACCTTAAACTATACACTATGAAAAAATTATTAGTAACGGTAGCTTTTGCTCTGGCAACCGCGGTTAGCCATGGGCAGGAAGCCATTGAAAAAAAACTAGAAACCCTGTACGACCAATCGGAATACGATGAACTTATCACCTATGAAAAAGACTCATTACATTTAAGCAACAAGTCTTTATACTTGGTTGGGATGGGGCATTTCATGAAAGAAAACAATGAGAAATGCCTGTATTTTATGAATACAATTCTTGCGAAAGACAGCACGTATGCGAATGCTTATTACATCAAGGGAATCACTTACAACTTCATGGGAACTCCTCAAAAAGGAGTACCTCTACTAGAGAAAGCCATTGAACTCGACGACCAAAACTCCCATTACTACGTGGGTCTTGGCGATAATCACTACGCTTCTAATAATTTTGATCAGGCGCTGGCTGCTTATGAAAAGGCAATTACGTTAAAGCCACTGCAACCGAGAGCATTTAGTATAATTCCTCTTATTTATCATCAAAAAAACGAATCTAAAAAGGCATTAACGGCCTACTATAAAGCACGAAACATCATTGATAAAAACAGTCAAGAATACCTACAGATTGCCTATAATATCGGATTGTTAGAACAGCTCGCTGAAAATTATGACCCAGCGGAATCTTCTTTTAAAGAAGTTCTGGAACGTGCGCCTAACGACTTTGAAACCGTTGCGAAACTCGTACAAATTCACTTTGCTAAAAAAGAATACCAGCAAGCAGCCACCTATAAAAAACAACTGTACAACGCATATAAAGAAGGAGTTTTACAAGGAACTAATATTGAAACTATGTTTTGTTTTGATCAATTTAAATGGCAAGACAAACACATCATGGCCTATGAAAAATTTGCGGAACCAGACGATTCTGGTTCCTTGTTTACCAAACACCTCTTCTACATAAAAGATAGCGATGGAAATATTGAATCGAGAATTCAAACGGAACACTCCTTTGCAGTTTCCATGATTAAAGGAGCTAAATACGTTTTAGGAATGAATAAAGGAAAAACACATTATACCTTTTTTGAAGCTACGTTTCCCGAAAAAGTAGACTATGTAAAACTCAAAAAAGCAGTAATTGACGTGCTTGAGGGAAAAATCAAGT
This sequence comes from Tenacibaculum litopenaei, assembly GCF_964514025.1. Taxonomy (NCBI): domain Bacteria; kingdom Pseudomonadati; phylum Bacteroidota; class Flavobacteriia; order Flavobacteriales; family Flavobacteriaceae; genus Tenacibaculum; species Tenacibaculum litopenaei. The sequence continues at coordinate 352,985 of NZ_CAZEQT010000001.1, read as the reverse complement.
CCAGTTCATCTTCTACTAAAAATTAATCAAAAAAGACCGTAAAAACGGTCTTTTTTGTTCGTTTAATCTTAAACACAGCCACTTTTTCAAGTAGCCATTATATGTCTTTATTATTATTTTGCCTTAATGGTTTTAGCCAGTTCTTGAAACAAGATTAGATCTTCCTTAAAGTCCTTCCTAGAAAAGCCTTGCACTAGCACAAAGGTTGCCCCCACCTTTACGGACTCTGCAAAAAACAACACGTCACTACCTTTCATTTTTCCTTGTAACACTGTAGTATACCCCTCCAAACCATTTACAGGATCCGTACTTTCACTCACAACCTTTGCATCTGACCAACCTTTTCCTTCCAAGCTACTCAATACAGAAGTTACAGCATTCTTAGGGTTTGTAGATCCTGATATAGGAATGGTCATGACCATAACCATCGGATGATCACCACCGATATTTTCGAGTTTCCCTTGCTTACTATACAACCATACTGGACCTGCTTTCTTCGCAAATTGCAACGCTGTTTGTGAATCGTCTAATTCAAACAACAGATTTTGGAAAGGGTCAACTTTTAGTTCTTTTTGATAGGTTATACTTAAGAGTCCTGCTTTTATCCCATTGATAACCTTTTCATCGTTTGTATTCATGAGCGCCATCGCCAACACGCTGAAACTGTCATCACCAAAAACCAAAGCCATTGATTTTATATCTTTCGTCATGTACACCCATTTCGCATCGAATCCCTCATGTTTAAAATCTTTGTACTCCAAGATGGTTAATCCTCCTTTTTCCAATGCTTGTTTCGTAAATTTCGCAGCGTTCGAATCAAAGCTCCCTCCATCTAAATCCATAATCTGAATCGTTCCAACCTCGTTGTTTACGAGTCCAGAAAAACTACTGCTTATCTGAAACCCGCTTGGAGGAGTGATAAACACCTTTGTTCCGGGAATGTTTAGTTGTTTTCCTCCAGTAGTCACAGTGTCTTGTGACCAAATTGCGACGCTCATTACCATAGCAATACATGTTAATGCTAGGGTCCTCAAATTGCTTCTATTCATCTATAATTACTTAAATTTCCTTTCAATAAAAATTCTTAATTGCTGCTTTTGTTTTCTCTCGATTAGCTTTTCCATAAGCCGCAGCCTTCCTAGGTAACGTTTGTTTTTATTATACACATCGAGGGCGTACTCAACGCCTGCCATTGCACAATCAACAACGCTGCTAGCTTTTTTATGCAACAAACTATATCGGGTCCATCCTTGCATAAAGGCCATTAGGATTTCGGGCTTGTCAAGTGGAATAAGTCCCTCCTTGATCTGTATCATTACGGTAGGGCTACCTGACATCCAACGCAAAAGAAAGTTTTGAACTTTTTTACGTTCCTCTTTTTCTTCTCCAAAAGTAGTTTGTTGTAACCAATCAATGCATTGGACGACGAGTTTTTCTGTATTTATATAATCGTCATGCGATTCCAAGGTCAAGTTTTGAGGAATGACAAGGTCCTGAGCTCGTAGAGCTAGACTTACCGTGAGAAATAAACACAGGGCAATTAGTTTCTTTTTCATAATCAATAGCGTACATGTACTGCTGAAATGTTCCATTCATACAGCACCTTAAAAGTTCTCAAAGATACACAAACCCACGATACTACAATTTCTCATTCAGTACCTTGACTAATTGCTACCTAAAAAATGCCCTGCTGTGAAATCGTAGTCTTTTCTTATCGTACAGCCTCTAGACCTATCGATACAAATAACGGCGTTTGCACTTCCCCGTAAAATCGCATCAGAACTTTCCATTATTCAGCCCCTTCAATGTGCCGTAAAATCTCAAAAGTGCTAGGATCCTCACGCAACACCTTCACAACTAAAGTATCTCCTTCGAAACACCTACCAGCACTCCGATCCATGACTACCGAATTCGCAAAGTACTTTTCATTAACCCAATAAGTAAAATTCAACTTTTGGGTTGTTCCCATATAGCTGGTATTATAAATTAAATCGACATCCGAAACAACTGCCTTTACCACAACTGTTTCTTCCAATAAAAACTTAAAATAGCCGGTTTTCCAAAGTCCAACAATGGCCATCAATACCAAAACAACGGTAACGAACACTCCCTTTTTTATTTGGTGCTTTTTCTCTTGAAGTTGGGTTTTACGATAGTTCTTTTTCCACTCAACTAGGCGTTCTTTTTCCTTTTCCTTATTACGCAGCGTTAGCTTTTCAAAAAAATCTCGACAACGTTCTGACTCTTCCTGGTCTAAAAGACTATGTAAATGAAAATAAAAATCCTCTACACTCGAATTTTCAATACCATCGAATTGAGGATTTGTATAATCATCGAAATGCAAGCTATACCCACTGGAAGAATATCCCAAGATCAATGATTGATACACGGGCTTTAGCCCCACCTTATACACAATAAAATTAAACGAAGGTACTTCTTGAATACTTGATAGCAACGAACGAATTTCTTCGACATTACTCACTGGAACCATCTCATCTCGAAATTCATACAATAAACGAACATGGACAATCATCACAACAACTTTTTTACAAAGATAGGTATTGAAGGCCGACTACCATCGCCCCTATTACTCTTTATTGGATAAGGGCAGCATAGAACACCCAAACGATGAATAAGGCGTGCCCTACTGCGGATACGTAGTATTTCACATCTTTTGCTTCCCCTTTGAGTCTACTAAAAAAAAGCATGGCTATTCCAACCATTAGAAACAGGTTGGTCAGCCCAGAAATCAGGATACTATTTACGGTCGATTGTGAGGCTTCACAAGTAAAACTCCCCAACTTTAGCAGGCAGCCAAAACTAAGCAAGTTGACTCCCAGTAACGCCATAAAAAAACGGAAAGACCAGTTTTTGAAATAAAAAGTTTCTTTCATAGATTTTCTTCTTCTCTTCTAAATATCACTACATCCTTGAATTCTCCTCAAAAATACCGCTTTACAAAGCGAAGCCCAACTGGGAACTCTTAAAATTCTCTTAATAATACTGTTAAACTTCAAGTTAGGTCTACTTTCAAATAACCCCATGAGTACTTATCTTCGCTCTTGAATACAATTGCTCGTCTTATGAAAATTACCAATACCAAATTTCCTCAATTCCAACTTGCCAGCGAAGAGCATCGAGGAGAAAACTTTGCCCTCGACCTTTTTTGGTCATCTCTTTTGGCGCTTAGCGTGCTTCTTATCACGTATCAGAATCTCTTCTTAGCCATAGGGATATTCTATCTTGTCAGATTTTGCTATTACCTACTGTTGGAATACTTTTTAGGACAGACCTTAGGTAAACTTCAAACGCAAAGTACTGTTGTAAACAGGCAAGGAAGTCGCCCATCCTTACGACAACTATGTCTCCGCAATTTACTTCGTTTTATCAGTCTCTTTTCTGCAGTTTCAGACAATGAACGAGCGATACATGACTATTATTCAGACACCTTTGTAATTCACAGCTCAACCGTCTCTAAACGCAATATCAAAACTTGGACAGCACTATTGGCTACCTTACTCATCAACGGGTATTTTTTTTACTACGTTTACCAAAAACCAAACAAACAGCATTACGACTTGTTCTTACTATTACTACTTGCTGTAATTCCTGTAACCACCTTCATTCAGCTCATAAGAAAAAGAAGAAAGAACCGGAAATAACCCCCTGTATTTCAGTAGCTCAAAATATAAACGTATATTACCAGAAATTAAGAATCTAACCTCATAACAAATTGTAAAACACACATGAATCGCTGGTTACTTGTGGTCTTGTTTAGCAGTCTCTTTTTTACCTGTTCAAACACTGCGACTAAAAAAAGACGTACGCACCGTGAAGAACTGGAGACATACTTCAATACTCTTCATACTCTTAAAAAACTCAATGGAGTGCTCTACGTCATGGAACAAGGTAATGTTTTGATGTGTGAAGCTTACAATTTAAACAACGATCCGCAGAGCAGTACTTTTGTAAGTACTGAATCGCAATTTGACATTCATTCCATATCAAAGCTTATGGCTCGCTATATCGTTGAGAAGTTCGAGCTAGAAGGGAAGTTAGAAAAATCAAATACGCTATTGAGTTTTATCCCTGACTTTCCAAATGGAGACAAAATTACATTAGGAATGCTCTTAAACCACAGCTCAGGCTTACCGAGAAGTTTTGAGGAGACACAAAAGACGGCAATTTCGTTAAATAGTAAAGAAATCTTGGACTTAGCAAAACAGCAAGAGCTTCAATTTAGTCCGGGTAGTGCTAAACAGTATTCTAATATTGCTTATGAAATAGTCTATTATATACTCGAACAAATAGCACAAAAACCGTTTGCACAAATTGTACAGGACGAGCTCTTTACTCCTTTACAAATGACAAACTCAGGAGCACACTTCTTCGGAAACTCCTTAAATTTACACCAGTGGGCTAAGAACCATGAAAAAGATGATGAAAACATCCTCCGTGTTCCAAATATCAACGATGACGAATTGAAAACCGCACGTCTTTTTTCAACTTCTCACGATTTGCACAAGTTTTTAACGCACCTCAAAGAGTCTCCCATTGCAAGTTTACTCCAAAATGAACAGGCGATCATCGAAAAAAGTGGCGGTTCTGATGGTATTCGAGCAGAGGTGTATTTAGACTTAAAAAACGACTTCCACTTTATACTGCTAGCAAACTACGACGCCATTCCCTTTCAAAAAACGGTTGCGGACATTGCTAATATTTTAAACGACCAGGAATACACACTTCCTCAGGTAGTAACACGCAAAGCAATTGATTTATCTGAACAGCAGTTAGCCCCCTATACGGGCTCTTACGTATTTCCGGATATGGGGAATTTAATTTTGATGATCAGCTCGGACAAGAAAAGGCTTATACTTTCGCAAGAGGGCACACAGATTGCTAGCTTAAAAGCCGAAAGTGAAACCGTATTTTTTGATGATCCAACAGAAGCAGAATCCTTTGAATTCATTGAAAATTCAGAAGGGAGTTTTGATGTACTTATGGGGTGGAAAGGTGTTCAACTAAAAGGCATTAGAATAGAAAAATGAGGATTTCATTTTTTTAAACCAGAAAAAAGCACGAATATAGCGAGCCAAAATTGCTTATATAACACCTAATACTAACACACCCTTCAAAATGAACAAACCTACCTACAAAGTACTCGTATTTGACCTTTACAGCACACTGATTCACATAAAAACTCCCAGGCGTTTTTTTGTGAATATCTACAAACAATCAAGTAATGGTTTCGGTGTTGAATTTGCGCAGTATATGGATATGGTAATGACCAAAGATCTCAAATTATTGTTTGATATGTTTCCGGAAGAGTTTTATACGCTCTACCAAGAGCATCAAAGTGCTTTGGAAAAAGAATTAGCCTCAGTGAGCGTGTACCATGAAGTACACAAAGTATTGGAAAAGCTAAAAGAACACTACGATTTGTACTTGATATCCAACTTGGCAACACCGTACAAGCAACCCTTTTACGACAATCGCCTACAAACCTACTTTAAACAGAGTTTCTTTTCGTGTAATCTCGGAATCACCAAACCCGATCCTAAAATTTTCAAATTAGTCGAAGATCAGGTAGCGTGTAAAGCTCATGAAATTCTCATGATTGGAGATTCGTTAAAATCTGATATTGAAGGGGCGAAATCTATGGACTGGAGTTTCCTTAGGATCGATCGTTCAGAGGAAAGCTACGGAACAGATAGCTTAAAAAATTTAAAAGAACTGGAAGTACTCCTAGAAGCTAACAGACAAGCAACCTCAGCGGTACCTTCGTAACACATAAATTTTATAATTCATACCAATAACTAGTTCATCAGCAATGCTATGAACTAGTTTTGTTTTTACTAAAACTATCAATAGCACACTATCTAATACTGCATTTATGGGAGACACAGCTATAAAATTCAGCATTAATTAGTATTTTTCACAACTTTAAAAATCGTATTGTGGTCGCTGTTATTTCCGAAATCCTAGAAATCAGTTCGCTTGTTGGAATCGCCCATTGCTTTGCTTTAAGTGCAGTTATCCTGTATTCTAAATTTATTAAAAGTGACACCAATAAATTTCTCGGTTATACCTTAGGCATCATTGCCCTTGTTGGTTTGAACAACTGGTTTTGGGATCGCAACAGTTTTCCGTGGATTCTGAACATATTTGACATTGGGCTTTGGCAATTTCTGTACCCGGTCACCTTGGCACTCTTTTTTATTAAAGCGACAAAGACAGATTTCCGCAATACTAAAATCTTATACGTTCCTTTTACCATATTAACAAGTTGCAATTTACTGCTCTATTTAGGAATCCATTTTCACTGGTACCAATTACCTTCAGTTATTCTAGAACACAGTTCATTGTTTTATAAGTTTATCAGCTTATTATCCATCGTGTTCCCAACGGTTATCACAGTGTACATTTACCTCCTCATTCATCGTTCCTCACCCACTAAAAATGAACGAACTTTATGGCTTCGTAAACTCTGGTTATACTTTTCAATATTGATTTTTTTAGGAGTTCTTTGGGAGAGCTACCGTTTTATTTACAATGAAAAGCTTCCATTGACAGCTATTTCAAACTTGGTCGCTCTTTTTCTATACTGGCTCATCTACCACGGTCTATACCGATTACAGCTATCCAATGAACAGTACGAAATTCGCGTTTTAAAAAAGCAACAACACGCATCAAACAACCGAAAACCGGACACTTCTGACTATTACCAACAAATTTTGTTCTTAATAAACCATGAAAAAATTCACCACAATCCACAATTGAGCCGTGATGAATTTGCACATACTATAGGTATCAGTAATAGTTACCTCACTCAAGTAATCAAAAACAACAGCCATTTAAGCTATTCTGACTTTATCAATTCATATCGTATAAAAGATACACAACAACTGCTAAAAGACCCTACTTATTCCAACTACAGCATTGTCGCTATTGGGCTAGAGTGCGGCTTCAATTCGAAAACATCTTTCTACGCGAATTTTAAAAAACATACAGGGTTAACTCCCAAGGAATTTCGAAATCAATAGGTGCTATTTTATGTAAAGTTCCGAATTCTGCACTCCTCAACCCTCTGAATCTAATAGGTTTGTCAAAAATTAAACTCGACAAACTATGCGAATTCTATTTAGCTTTATCAGTATTCTACTCTGTGGAATTATTTTCACTTGCCAGGCACAACAACCAATTACAGCTATTGAAAATGTTCATGTTATTCCCATTTATAAAGACACCCTACTTCTCAATCATCGAATACTCATCCGTGGGAACCGAATTTTGCAAGTAGCTCCGAACTCAAATTCTTGTGACTACGAGATAACAACGATTATTGACGGAAAGGGTTCGTACATCCTTCCCGGATTGTGTGAAACACATTTTCATCAACAAAATGATATTCAAAACGAATTCAAACTTCTTATTGCAAATGGGATTACCTCGGTTAGGAATATGGCCGAATTTCCTGGTCAGGACCAAATTCTAATTAAAAATCAAGTCCAAAACGACGAATATCTCGCTCCGTACTACTATACGGCCGGTCCATATTTAAAAAGAGAGCACTTCGCTCAACAAAGTGTACAGGAAATTGTTAACCAACACCGATCAAAAGGATATGACTATATCAAATTAGCTGACAACCTCCCTAAAAAAACCTATTTGGCATTATTGAAAAGTGCCAAAGAGGCCGCTATCCCCCTTATTGGCCACGGACAACGTAGACTTCCTTTGCGTTATACACTGCGGATGAAATCGATAGCACATATGGAAGAGTTTCTGAACATCATACCTCCTCATCACCTTACGGTTCCTAAAAAACTTAAGAATATCGCTCAACAAATAAAATCTAGTGGTGTCTATGTTTCACCAACATTGGGAACCTTTGACATGATTAGCAACTATGCCAATCCCGAAAAAACTAAAAAGCTGCACTGTGATCCAAGTCTTGAGTACTTGCCTGAGAACTACAAAAACTACTGGATGTCTGATAGCATTAACTACCGCTCCAAAAAATGGTTTACAAGCCTCGAATCACTCGCTCGATTACAACGCGAATTTAATTGGCAACAGCAGTTTACACACATTCTTCACCAAGCTGGGGTTCCTTTAATGGCTGGCAGTGACACCTATGGCCTTTTTGTGGCTGGATTTTCTTTACACAAAGAGCTCTCACTACTCCATCAATCAGGACTTTCTACCTATGAAACCTTAAAAACTGCCACAGTAGTTCCTGCCAGATACTTTAACAACGTTGCCCACAGCGGAACTATCGAAGCAGGAAAACTGGCAGATTTGATAATGCTTGCAAAAAACCCTCTTGAAAACATCGAAAATACACAGACCGTTATCGGAGTCTATTTAAAAGGGCAATGGCATTCGGAAAAACGTCTCAAACAATTGCTGCATTCGGTAAAATTAAACCTCAAATCCCAGCATACGACGCATTAATTCCGTAAAAACCAATCGTAATAACCAGGCATTTAAAAAAAGTTATCTTTGCAAAAAAATTGTAATTAATCAAGGGAACTTCCCTTACACCAACAAATAATTAACCGCAATCATTTACTATTGAACCATGAAATACATGAACCGAATGCTACTGCTTTTCGCAGTTCCGTTATTACTAAACTGTTCAGGAAACGAACCTATAAAAGCCCCTGCAGATGATGAAGAAACTCCTAATTACAGTAAACGTCTTAAGAGTATTAGCTACCAAACACCAGATGTTCCGTTTTCATATGACGGCCTAATTCTTAACTATAACCAAGAAGGTAAGATACAACGAGCTGACTCCTTTATGTGGGATTATGAAATAAGCTACCCCTCAGACGCAGTTATTGAATTCGTCGTTGTAGACGATCGATTATCGAATGTAAAATACAATGAGCTCAAGAGATTTTTCATCAAAGACAATAAAATTACCCACCACACAGTGAATGGGACTTACCTGTACGCAAACAACACGACCAGTGGAGTATACGACTCTGTAACCTACAACTACCAAAACGACAGGTTGATAAAAATTGAAAGCTTTGACAAAAACAAGACGCTAAAACGCTACGCAACCTACACGTATGCCAATAATAACATCTCAGAAGTCAAACGATCATATATCAACTACAAAAAGGTAACCGAAACCACTACGTTGACTTTCACCTATGACAATACACCTCGTATACAGTGGAGTAACTCAAACTATTACGCTCCCCTTGCCGGCTTTATTGGGTTCCGTGATTATCCAATAATTCAAGATAAACTAGGGAAACTCAATCAGAACAATATTACAGGAATTACCTATCAATACGATCACCCTGTACTCAGCCCTAGTTTTTCTTCAATTCAACTAACGTACGTGCGAAATAAAGACACGAATTTATTGGAAGAAGTTAAACTCAAAGGACACATAAAAACAGATGACAAAAATTCTGATTACTACCCTACGAAAGCCTTCGATAAGTGTGCTGTAGTCATAGAATATGAAAAATACATCAAATAAGTAGTATGGGCCCCTCAGGGCCCGTACTCAATAGGATTTTTTGAAAAACATCTCCTCAGAAATCGATATTCTACGATACGAAAACACCGACTTCCTTCAGAATTGATTCGGTACTTCCCAAAAAGTCGTTTGGCACTGCCCCTCACAATAGGATGCTTGGAAATTGCTAAAAGCAAAAACCTATAACACGGCCTTTACGCAAACACCTTAACCTTTGATCTTTCATTGATCGGGCTATGCATAGCACATGTATGGCACGAATAATCATTTTTTTATAGTACAACGCTGTAACTTTTTAAGTCCACCACACGTCAAACAGTATAAAAAAGATGCCTTCAAACCACTCATTTTCAAACAACACCCACAAAAACCAATTGGCTTTCTTAGTAGACTGTGCATTGTACCTTGCCGTCATGTTTCTGATTCGCGAACTGTACTTTGAACGCCTTCATTTTATTGCCAATGGATTATTTTGGTCTTTAACAACCCTGCTGGTCGCAACGTGGCGAATGCACGCTAGAGGAATTCGTTGGAAAGATCTAGGCTTGACCCAACCAGAGCATTTAGGAAAAACCTTATTGATTACTTTAGGCATCCTGATCGCTGTCCCAGCAAGCTTGATCGTATTCCACCTCATAAAAGATCAATTTGCCCTAGAAATCATCGCCGATCATTCAGAAGCTACGGCTGTTGATAAATTCGGACCGTTGAGAAACAATTGGTCCCAGTTTTTTGTGATCATGCCCTTTGTTTTACTACAATCCACTTTAGAAGAACTCTTAGATAGAGGCTTTTTGATCACATGGTTAGAAAAAACCTTTTCTTCCACCACAGGAGCCACAGTACTCGCAGTGCTCTTACAAGCAGCTATCTTCGGATTTAGACACTCCTACAACGTCTCAGAGAGATCCATCACCGTTGCCATTATCGGTTTACTCATGGGGATTGCCTATGTGTGTTTTGGGAGAAACCTATGGCCTTTAATAATTGCACATTGTACCCTGAATACCCTTTCCATGCTAAACCGAGTATAGTAATCATAAATACTAAATGTATTAAATTGTTTTATTTTTACCTTCGATTGAAAAGTACAGGTAATCCATGATCAACGAACACTATATTCAGCGACGAAAAAAAGCCTTAGACACCGCAGCAAAACTGCGTAAAGACAAGGCGATTGTCCCATTTTTAGTAACAGTACTCCCCTTAAAACAGCACGAATATAAAATTAGAAAACTCTACCGCCTACTCTTAATTCAATATTTTTTCAAATGGGTATTATACGCTCTTCCAAAAACAGCAGAGGATTTAAAACTTGCTACCGACGATTTGCTAGTAGCGCTCGACACCTCTCAATTCCACTTCCCAACATTAAAGCAGGTGTTTAGAGAGTTACACGTTCATTCTAATTATGGAAAACAGCCCATAACAGTTGTCGCTTTTGCCTACTTCGAAATTTCCAAGGCAACTTACAACCCTATGAAAGAAATTCAGCGATATATGGATTTACTCTTTACTCACGATATATTAGAGGTGGTCCCTCACCAACCAACTACTACCTATCAATTTACTGAAAAAGGAGCCACAATTCAAGATGACCTAGCCATTAAAAACCTACTCTCCTTAACAACCTAATTAACAAAACAGTAAGCCAAATTCAGATATTCCATAAAAGCCGCAGTACGTTTCATGCAGAACACAAACCAGCCTTAATAAACATACCTTAGCATTACCTAAAAACGACTAAAATGGCTATTAAGAAAAACTCAAAAAAAGGGGGGCAGCGAGTAATACAAGAAGAACAGCATGCACATAAAGATGGAGTGAAAGTAATAAGAGAAGAGCAACACCCACAAAAAAATACCATAAAAGATAGGCCGCAAGTAATACAAGAAGAGCAGCACCCACAAAAAGATACCATAAAAGATGGGCTGCAAGTAATACGAGAAGAGCAGCATGTACAAAAAAATGCACTAAAAGATGGGGTTCAAGTAATACGAGAAGAGCAGCTTGTACAAAATGATGGAGTGCTAGTAATACAAGAAGAGCAACACCCACAAAAAGATAGAGTGCTAGTAATACGAGAAGAGCAGCATGTACAAAAAGAAGCTATAAAAGGTGGGCTTCAAGTAATACGAGAAGAGCAGCTTGTACAAAAAGAGACTAAAAAAAGTAGTCAGCAACTATCAAAAGAAGCTAAACCGTATCTAAAACAACCAACAAAAAAGACAAAAACAAAGAACTGCTCTTCGGACAATGAACAAAAAAAGGATTCAAGAAAAAGACTTCCTCAGTTAAAAACAGCAGCTAAACAAAACTCAAAAAATGATATACGCCAGTTAAAAATTGCAACTCAATACCAACCGCGATCGCGTTATAAGCTAATCAAAGTTCCTGAAATCCGCCTTGTAGGCAAGTGGCTCAGAGAACTAGGGTTTACAGAAGGAAATTTCGTTGAACTTCAACTGAAGCAAAACAAAATCACCATCACTCGCTGCATTCCAAAATCTTAACGAGCATCCAATAAACATTGAAAACACCTTACCAACCCTTTCGGTAGGGTGTTTTTATTCCTTCTCTTTTCTAGAAGAATTATCAGATATTTTTGTAACTTTAATTTATTCTATCCCTATAATAGAACACCTACTACGTTCTAGTACTAATTGGTAACACCCCCTAAGTACCGTTACCCTAAAAGGTTGTGCTCTATAGCCAACGAAAAAATGAAACGAATATGAACGCTCGAAGTGAAAAAACAAAAGAAAGTAAAACACTGTTAGCCAAGGATCCCCAATCGCTACACAGTACTAAAAACAACCCTACCTATCAATTTAACGATAAGAGGGTGAAATCAACTACCCATAGCGTAGTACAGCAAATGGCAGATGAAAGTAGCCAAAGCAAACACGCCGCCCAACTGCAATCAATGGCAGACCAATATACAGATGCAAAAACAGGCACCGTTCAACGTCAGGAAAATCGGACGGGACTACCAGATCAACTAAAATCTGGTATTGAAAATCTCTCTGGTTATGCCATGGACGATGTTAAAGTACATAGAAACTCTGACAAACCAGCGCAATTGCAAGCACACGCCTATGCTCAAGGCAGTAATATTTACCTCGGACCAGGTCAAGAAAAACATTTAGCACATGAAGCCTGGCACGTAGTTCAACAAAAACAAGGTAGAGTAACTCCCACCAGACAATTTAAAGAAAAAGTCCCTATTAATGACGATAGCGGCCTAGAAAGAGAGGCTGACATCATGGGAGCTAAGGCAATGGAGTTCAGCGGCAACCCTGAAACCACCCAACTAAAAACCACTACGCTCAACCAACAACCAATTCAACGTAAACCCGGAGATCAGTATCGAAAGAAGAAGAACGACTTGATATATGGAACCTATAAGGATCGACTTAATTACGAACCTAAACTAGGAGCTATGAATAGAGCTTTCAGCAGTATGGATGGCGACTCGATCGTAGCAAAACCAGAACTCGATGAACCATTGATTGCCGATTTCATGAACGATTTATTCCTAGGAACCAAAAAAGGAAGTTCGTATGGAAACGCTGTTGATGAAACCCCTGACATCGCCAAAGACAATACAGCATATAGAGATTTTATCTTTTATATACATCGCTATTTAGCCCCCAAATTCCCGCATGGTTCGGAAGAGGAGGGAAATCGAGTTAGAATTGCCGCCGCTTGTAAATTTGGAATCTGGTTGACAGCAAAACAAGGACGTAACGTCCATTTCGTATTGGATGAATTGAACACCAACAAGATACAACACAATATTGCAAGTGGAAAGTCATCATCTTTTACCTCTAGAGAATTACGATTTGTAAGAAACAGTTGGCATGATAAAGATATCAGCCAACATGTAAAATTCTACGTCAAACAAAAGGAAGTCGCTCCACCATGGGAAACCTATCAAAATGAATGGGCAGCTTTTAAACCAGGTAAAGAGCATGGATTAGACCTATCTCAAAAAGCAGAAGATGAAGTTCAAGCACTTCAAAAGCTCACGATAAATAACAATGAATTAGAAAAAATCCAAGTAGAAGTTTCTCAACTTATTAGTGAACGTTCAGAAAAACTAGAACTAATCACAACAATGACAGAGGAAATTAAAGAGCTACAAGAAACAAACACTCCAACATTCTTCCAAAACATGAAAACTTTCTTTGGAGGAACTAACACAACGGCAACCAAAATGCATAAGAATTTACAAAAGGCAAAACACATGGCTTCCGAAGTTAAAAGTTTGATCGCAGAAGCAAGAGAACTTGGAGAAAAAATCATTTCATTAAACCAAGAATCCATGAAGAGAGCGAAAATCATGAAAATACATTTAAACAATGTGAGTAGTATTAACATACAAAAAGAAGAATTCTTTAGAAATCCACCTCCTCCTCTTGATAAAGTTTTATAAAAAACCACAGAAAACAACTCATGCTAACCAATAATACATACCACTATGACAACCATTGAAAGTATTCAAATTGACCTATTTATAAACAAAACACATTCATTAGTCATTCATTTATTCAATGACGGAACCATACATCGGAAAGGATATGGAACGACCAACTTCCCAGACAACGATTTATATGTTGGAATTATTGACCCTTCCATATTTGAAAATTACATAGCTCAAATTCATGAAGGATACCTCCAACATGCTGGTGTATATGATTTTGATACTAAACTCGGTGAGCAATGTATGTTGAGCTACATAATCAACTGTAAAGACCAAAGCTATACTTTTGAATACCAATACGGTTCGCAATCGGAAGGACCCCATCAAGAAATAGCCAATTTATTAAGTGATGCTATCAAAATCACAGATCCTTGGTTTGTTAAACAACGTACAACAACAACCCCATAGACTGAAAGCCGAACTAGATGTTCGGCTTTTATTTTGGCTATCCTATAAATACCAATCCTCAAAAAGTATCAAAAAACCTTACTTTTTTTACCATTAACCCGCTGACATACAACAACAAAAACAGTAAATTACTCTCACAATAACAACTTCTCTCGCAAAGAAGCGACATATACCTCGGGTGTCTTTAAAAAATTCGGGGAAACACAAAACTAAATTCAAAAATGATGACAAAAAACATCTTAAAACTTGGAAAAACCCTGAATGCCACAGAGCAAAAAGAAATCAATGGAGGAATGGGAAGCACTTGTATGGGCTTTGGATCGTACTATGTTAACAGCTGTAATCAGTGTGTTAACAACATCATCCCTGGTGGACCAACTGCCTGTATCAGGAACTGTTGTATCGTTGCCTACTAAGTAAACACTTAAAATTTCTCTTCTTACTCTCTTAGTACGCAATTATCAAAAGTATTAAGAGAGTTTTTTAACAGTCACTCCTCATAAAGCTTCTATTACTTTATTCTTTAGCACTATTTTTTTAATTTTGAGACTATGTGGACGGTAAAGAGGTGTTTATTTCTACGAATTGTGCACAAACAAGATACATCTCTCAAAAACAATTAGGCATGAAATACAACATAACGAAGTTCCTGATTATCGTACTTGTATCGATAGGTTGTCAATCTCAGAAAAAGAGGCCAACCATTACGCCACAATTACCCAACCCACTCCCTACTCTTGGTGATTATAAAAAAGAATTAAATGCGGAAGGGATCGTAATTTCAGAAGGCTATTATCTGGATGGTATTGCCAATGGACCAATGAAATGGTATCATGACAAAGGGCATTTAGCCGCCGAAGGTACCATGCATAACGGAAAACGCACTGGTGTTTGGAAGGTATATGCTATTGATGACGGAGTTCATTTAGCAGACGTTCTTTTCGATAATGATCGAGAAATTGGAGTAGTCAACGCTTATTATTCTAACGGTCAATATAAGTATACTCATAAATACGAAGCTGGTGAACTATTTCAAAAAACGTGTTATGACTCCTTAGGAACGGTTATAGACTATAGTTTACTACTAAAACATAAACAACAGTAAACCGTCCGGAATACACCAATTTATTAACGCACTACGTTTTCCTCTTGCAATCTAGCAACATTTTACTCAAATTGTCTCGTCCTTTCTCCTAACAACATCCTCAACAACCAATGACGAAGGATTACCGACTGAATTTCGAATAACGTTTTAAATACGCGAAATCTATATTCAAAAAGATACCTGAGCCTTATCGTTAACGAACTATAAAAGGCATACTAACATGCTATCAACAAAAACACATGAAGCTATATTCAATAAGATACCTGAGCCTTATCGTTACCGAAATATAAAAGATATACCAACATACTATCAACAAAAACACGCGAAGCTATATTCAAAAAGATAACTAAACCTCATCGTTACCGAAATCCAAAAGACATACGAACATACTATCAACAAAAACATATGAAACTATATTCAATAAGATACCTGAGCCTTATCGTTACCGAAATCCAAAAGACATACGAACATACCATCAACAAAAACATATGAAACTATATTCAATAAGATACGTGAGCCTTATCGTTACCGAAATCCAAAAGACATACGAACATACCATCAACAAAAACACATGAAGCTATATTCAATAAGATAACTAAACCTCATCGTTACTGAACTATAAAAGATATACCAACATACTATCAACAAAAACACATGAAACTATATTCAATAAGATACCCGAGCCTTATCGTTACTGAACTATAAAAGACATACGAACATGCTATCAACAAAAACATATGAAACTATATTCAAAAAGATATCTGAGTCTCATTGTTACCGAACTGTAAAAGACATACCAACATACTATCAACAAAAACACGCAAAGCTATATTCAATAAGATACCTGAGCCTAATCGTTACCGAGCTATAAAAGACATACCAACATACTATCAACAAAAACACATGAAACTATATTCAAAAAGACACCTGAGCCTTATCGTTACCGAACTATAAAAGACATACCAACATACTATCAACAAAAACACATGAAACTATATTCAATAAGATACCTGAGCCTGATCGTTACCGAAATATAAAAGACATACCAACATACTATCAACAAAAACACATGAAACTATATTCAAAAAGATACCTGAGCCTCATCGTTAACGAACTATATAAGATATACGAACATACTATCAACAAAAACAAGCGAAGCTATATTCAATAAGATACCTGAGCCTCATCGTTAACGAACTATAAAAGACATACGAACATGCTATCAACAAAAACACATGAAGCTATATTCAAAAAGATACCTGAGCCTTATCGTTACCAAAATCCAAAAGATATACGAACATACTATCAACAAAAACACATGAAGCTATATTCAAAAAGATACCTAATACCTGAGCCTTATCGTTAACGAAATCCAAGCCTTCCCAAAAACAATCCCCATATTTTCAGTAACTTAGACAAACACCAAAACCTCTTGACTATGATCGTAAAAAGCATCCTTCCGCAAGACTTTGAAAGTATTCTTGAAATCATCAACGATGCCGCCAAAGCTTATAAAGGTAGTATTCCTGCTGATCGCTGGAAAGAGCCGTATATGTCACCGCAAGAACTTCAAACACAACTTACAGAAGGAGTTATCTTTTACAATTTTAAAGAAGACAATCGAATTCTTGGAGTTATGGGAATCCAATTCAAAAAAGAAGTCACCCTCATCAGGCATGCCTACGTTCGGACTATTGCTCGGCAAAAAGGAATAGGAGGAAAACTACTAAATTACCTAAAAAGACTTAGTCATGCCCCGATCTTAATTGGTACTTGGGCCGCAGCAACCTGGGCCATTTCCTTTTATGAAAAACACGGGTTTCGAATACTCTCTACCGACGAAAAAAACACCTTGCTACAAAACTATTGGTCCATCCCCAAAAGGCAAATTGAAACATCCATAGTGCTGGCTGATAAGTACTGGCATCCCGGACTTTTAACACCTCCTTGGACTCCAGAACAAAACAACTAACAAACTACTAAAAGCATAATCATTAAACCTTTCCACGAATAAACCGTCTTAATTAAAAGAATTCCAAACACTTACTCCAATGAGAATATTATGGTCAATACTTTGTGGTTGTATCTTTCTAGTAGCTTGTAGTAAAGACAATTCATTTGCAAATACCACTGATGAGAATACTCCTACAGTCACTACCTCCAGCGCATACTCTGTACGTATCGTTCCCGATATAACCTATGCCAAAGGACTTCGTCATCAGCAAATCAATAGCAGTACTGCCACTGAAATCCCGTTAAAATTAGACCTATACCTACCTGATAATAACTCAAAAAACAGACCGGTCTTTATGTTTATTCACGGAGGAGGCTTTATAGGTGGATCTCGTAAATCAGCACAAATTATTGATATGGCTAACTATTTCGCATCACGCGGTTGGGTGTTTCTGTCCATTGATTACCGACTACGCGATGATACGGGAACTGTTCCGCAAGCTTGGGTTGATTATGCCAACAACCTACCTGCAACTTCAGTAGCGCAATTCTTGGCCATATACCCCGCACATAGAGATGCCAAAGCTGCACTCCGATGGCTAATTTCCAAGGCAAGCACCTATGGTATAAACACCGATTTTTTAACGGTTGGAGGAAGTTCTGCCGGTGCCGTTACCGCAGTTACTTTAGGAGTCTCGAATTTAGAAGACTACACCAATGAACTCACCTTACAACAAGACCCTACCTTAACTTCAACTCACCTTTCTCAATCCTATCAAATTCAAAGTGTTGTAGAATTCTGGGGCACCAAAGTGGGAGTTGATATTTTAAGTGAAATTTATGGTCACCAACGTTTTGATGATCAAGACCCTGACTTACTTATTATTCATGGCACGGCCGATGCCAATGAAAACACTCCATACAGCAGTGCCTTGGAATTAAAAAACAGCTACGATGCTTCCGGAGCCTATTCCGAATTGATTCCTTTAGTAGACAAAGGTCATGGCGCCTGGAATGCCTCTGTAAACGGCAAGAGTTTATCAGAACTTTCTTTCGATTTTATCGTAAAACAACAAAAACTACAGGTACAATAACCCTCTAATAAGTCACTGGAATTAAAAAAACATACCCTACAAGTAATAATGAGGTAAACTACTCACAATAGCACTTGTAGTTCCATCTTTCATTGACCTCACCATCAGAACAGTAGAGCTTTCTGAAGCATAGCAATACTACTTCCATGCCTCAAATCAAGAACGTTTGAGACATGATACAGCGCATTCACAACCATTTTCAGGATTACTTTGACTATAAAGGCTAGCTTTAACTTAAATAAGCAATAGCTTAAAAAGTCAATTACTATCCGTTCCTATTCGGTTTTAATAGGAGGTGAAACCGAAAAACCTTACGAGTAGGAATCAACTAACATATCATTACATTATGAAACATGCTTCAGTTTTAACCCCCAAAGCAGTGACTACACATACCCCAATTGTAGCAGAGCTCCAAAACATTTTAGACGGTCATCCCCTCATTAAAAAAGCCCTTGTTGCTTCTTTAAAAATTGCGGTTCAGAGAGCCCAAAAGGACCTCAACTCTGATTTATACAAAGCCATCGATAGAGTTTTTAACGGCAACGGATGGCCAACAGATATCGACAACTACTTAAACTACTTGGATCAGTACGTTCAACTGGTACCCAATGAAGAAAAAGACCCCTTGTATCCAAATGCATGGAAAAGTGATGGTACCAAAAACGGGTATAATCAAAAAATCTACGATTTATTATGCCAATTTTATTGGCTCATTGACCAGGGAGTCGACAATATTACCATGCAGAGTTTTCCTGCCTTTTCCGATTGGCTTATCGATTTCGCAAAAGCATGGGGTAGCTTTTTAGATAAACCTGAGTCGTTAACTCCAGCATCTTTAGCTTCTTTTAAGGCAGATAGAATGTATAAATTTGACATGTATGCCTCAAATGAAAAGAATTGGAACACTTTTAACGAGTTCTTTTACCGACAATTCAATCACGCTGACCCAACCACCGGAATTACACCACTTCGTCCTATTGCAGCCCCCAATGATAACAGTACCATCGTGGCACCTGCCGACTGTACCTTCCAAATGAACTACCCTATTGACAACGAAGGAAATGTAATTAGTGAAACCACAGGAAAGCCAACTCAACTTACCTTAAAACACACGCATACTATTGGGAATATCAACGATTTACTGGCAGGAAGCGAGTATGCTGAAGACTTTTACGGCGGAACTTTTGTACATTACTTTTTAAGTCCTTTTGATTATCATCGCTTTCATACCCCTGTAGGTGGAGAAGTTGTAGATTTTAGAGACATCCCTGGAAAAGTATACTTAAATGTTGTTATGCAAGAAGACGGACAATGGGACGCTCCCGATGGTGCTGAGGACGGTTATGAATTTTATCAATCACGTGGACTACTAATCATCGACACAAAATCTGCAGTTGGAAAAGTAGCAGTTTTACCCATTGGAATGTGTCAGGTATCAGGAGTCGATTTGTACACAGATAAAATTAAACTCAAAGACCAACTTATAAAAGGACAAGAGTTCGGAAAATTCCAATTTGGTGGATCCGATGTGATTCTATTGTTCGAAAAAAATCCTGACTTGTATTTATTCAAAAATAACCCGGGCTTAGATCCGATATATTTCCAATACGGACAAACCGTAGCTTATTGGAACGTCGAGGCTCAAAAATAAATACGATACCCGTTACAAAAACACTCTATGTTTGTTTAGAGATTATCGATTTCCTTCGGTAATCTCTATTTTTTGCCCCTATAATTCGCTTCAAAAATTGTATATTTCGATGGCTAACGAGCCAACTACATCCAAAAATTGAAACACTCATAAAGAACAAAAAACTGCTAACAAAACATGCACAGTAAAACTGTACTCATCACCGGAACAAATAAAGGAATCGGAAAGGGCCTAGCGCATCAACTGAAATCTATGGGGTACAAAGTGTACGGGACATCTCGAACTCCGCATAGCTCTACAGACCTTGACGGGGTATATACTTTAGATGTAACCAACCAACAAAGTATTTCAGATGCTATTAGCACCATGACTCATGATGCGCTTCATATAGATCTTTTAATAAACAACGCAGGGATAGGCTCAGACTACAATGAGCAACTCACGGCAAAAGAAAATTTTGAGCTACGCTTTCAAACCCATGTTTTTGGCACTTTCTTTTTCACCGAAGCCATTACCCCTTTACTCAAACCCGACGGAAAAATCATCAATATCAGTTCTAAGCTATCTTCATTTGCCGAGGTTGACAATATCGCCATCGCTAAGCTCACGCAAAACAAAATGGCATATATTCTATCGAAATCTTCCTTAAACATGTACACCAAACTGCTGGCAAGTCGTTTACGAGAAAAACAAATAGCAGTGCTAAGCATACATCCTGGTTGGGTGCAAACAACCTTGTCAACCACCAACAAAAACGCGCCACTTTCCATAACAACTTCTGTTGACGGAATCATTAAACTCATCCTAAAAAATCCTCCGACAGGAACTTTTTGGAACGCTGAAAACCAAGAGGAATTGCAATGGTAGGCACCAATATCCACACATTAAATGCAGCGATCACCTTCGCTATCATCGATTGTTAACCAACACAAAAAATAGTGTCTTGAATCAACAAAATCCAGCGACCAATAAAAATATAAGAGTACTCAAATTTAAAAACATCAGAAACCTGATGAGTTTCAAAGTACAATTATTCCAAAAGCTAAAATTAAGAGACTGTCACAATGATAGCCAAGCAGTCTTCTACACCCAACTAAGCCAGTACTGTAACAGACAACGAGGAACACATTTCGAAATCAGAATGTCAAAAACTGAACTAACAGCCTCCTTATACAAGCACAAATACGATGATTTAAGCAAAATTCCAATTCCCAAAAACTATCCTTGGGGAGCTTCCAACATGGAAACACAGACCTACTACCAACCTAGGAATGAGGAAGCTGTTAACGCCTCTAAACAACAAGCCCTAAATTTCGCTAAGAAAGAATTCAACGCATTTAAACTACTGTTTGTCAAACTTTCTGAGATTGAAAATTTCCACGTAATTTTACAAGACTAAGACTTGAAAAAACTCGAATATGAACGTCAAAACCTATCGCGAAGCCAAACAACTCACTCAAGAAGAACTTGCAAAAGCTTCGGGAGTATCCGTGCGTACCATTCAACGCATTGAGGCCGGGCAAGCTCCAAAAGGCCATACCGCTATAGTCCTGGCGAAAGCTTTAGGTATTGAGCTTACCCAAATTACCCAACCACAAACCATTGCCAACAAGGTTACACAGCTAAAACTCATTAACCTCGCACCCTTGTTTGTATTGAGTATCCCCTTACTAAACTTTATCTTACCAATAGCCATTACTGCATACCACAAGCAATTTAACAATATTACTAGGCAACTAATTACGCTACAAATTTTATGGAGTATCCTAAGCACGCTAAGCTTTTTTATACTTGCTTACCTTAAAATGACCTTCTCACTTTCACACCGACTACTTCCAGCATTTATGCTCGTACTCTTCATTAGTAATCTCATTATTATTGTAAAAAATGCCATAAGCCTAGAGCAACACCAGCAACTTTGTATCAAACTTAACTTTTCACTCTTATAAACACTTTTTGTTAACAACTCCAACAATGACGGGATATTGGCGGGGTATTGTCGGGAGGAAACTAGGGCCTATTGCGAAAAACTTAAGGAGTTTTGCACAAAAAAATGTCCATTATGCATAAAACACGATTCGGAACACTACTATTGTTTTTTGCGGTACTTTCACTGTACTCACAAACGTCTAGTACAAACAATACTGTTTACCACAAAATTGATGCTTATCTAAAATCGGGGATACATCACGGATTTTCAGGAGCGCTCACCATTATTAAAAACGACTCGATAAAACTCCAAGAAGGTTACGGTTTTGCTAATCGAGAGCAACAAATTCCCAACAGTGCTACTACCATCTATGATATTGGTTCGAATACCAAACAATTTACAGCAACAGCCATCCTCAAATTAGCGGAACTCGGCAAACTAAAGCTCGATGATTCCATTGCCCTGTATTTTAAGAATATTCCCGAAGACAAACGCTCTATCACCTTACATCAATTACTTACCCACAGTTCAGGATTGATAGACCGTATGGGGAATGACTTCGAAAAGACCAGTACCCAACCCTTTTTCAAACAACTTTTTCTCAGCAAACTCCTCTTCCAACCGGGGAAACAATTCCACTACTCCAATACAGGGTACAGCGTACTCGGTCGTGTTATCGAACTGGTTTCAGGAACCTCTTACGAATCCTTCCTACAAAAACACCTATTCCATCCAGCAGGAATGTATCAAACGGGCTACTTACTTCCCAAGTGGAGGAATTCCAAATTGGCCTCGAGTTATAATCGAGGAATACTCCCCAGTAACTCGCCCATACTCAAATATCAAAAAGACCAGGAAATTTCTTGGCATTTAAAAGCGAATGGAGGTATCAACAGTACTCAAACCGATTTAGCACTGTGGTTCAAGGCACTCAAAACAAACAAAATACTTTCAAAAAAGAGCCTTAACAAAGGTACTACTCCCTATATTTTCTATCCAAATAGTAGGCTACAATACGGCTATGGTTGGACCATTCGCACCCTAAAAACCGTAGGCAAGCGTATCGCTCATAACGGTTCAAACGGGGCATTTGCACATTCCTTACTCTGGTATCCTCAACAAAAGCTGTATATCAGTTATATCACAAATGCCAACAGTGACGAGGTGGAATTCCTTGGTTACCGAATTGCCAAAATGCTACTTGACCCCGAGTACGCTCCACCTCCTATAAAAAACAATGTATATGCTACGGCCTTTAGGTTTATGGAACAGCACCCTAGCACAGCGAGCGAACAGCTATTTTCCCTGCTCTCCAATCAATATCCTGAAGCCTACGGTCGATCTAACTTACTCAACAGCCTTGGGAATCTAGTACTTCGCTTACACAAAGACCCCACTTGGGCCCTTTCGTTGTTCAAAAAAAACACACAGCGCTTTCCTCAAGATGGCAATCTATGGGATTCTTTAGGCGATGCACATCAACGAGCACAGCAACCACATCGGGCTATACCTTGTTATCAAAAGGCAGTGAAACTAGGGTATACCCCGGCAAAAAAGAAACTGTTACGACTTCAAAAAAACATTCCCGAAAAATCACAATAAAAAGCCCCTCAAAAAACACTATTCCATATAGAAGTATGTTTGTTCTTAACACAAGCAACTAACTCCCTCCGACTCCTTATGCGCTACCTTGATAGCACATAAGGGTCGGTTTTTTTTGCTCCAGCTAATCAATTTATACTTTTGCAAGATTATTCCAATACATTATGTCTCATTTTTTGTTTAATTTAGGCATAGAAAATTATACTTTGTAAAAAACTTAGTAAGTTTAATAAGAAAATTCATGGGAGTATTTAAGAATCTAAAAATAGGTCTTAGTTATAATAAAATTCAAATTTCGGAACTTATTGGTGAAGCAAAAATGGCGAAATATCAGTCTGGAATTTACTACTGTGATACCCGAGATACTACCATACTTTTTGTAACTTTAGATAAAACTGGGAAGAAGAAAGATCTTCATTATAACGATTATTTTGATGGTGAATATTTCGAGTGGGACAGTCAAAACTCGCAATCATTAAAAAGCCCTCGAATCCAAAAAATTCTAACTCGTGAAACTGATGTTCATTTAATGATCAGAATTCAAGATAAAATCAAAGGACAAACTCAACCTTTTACTTATTGTGGTGAACTAAGCTATTTCGAATTCGACGAACTTACCAATAACCCAATTCACATTACCTTTCAAGCCTTAAACTTTGATGGCAACACAAAAAATACTGAACTAAAAAAAATTTACAATTGGAAACCCGCTCAAATCGGAGGGAGTAGTTCATTTCGAAAAAATTACAACAAACCCGTGAGCGAGGAAAGGAAGAAAGACTACAAAAAACCGAATAAAACGGAAAGAAATGGCATCGTACTTTCCAGAGTCGGACAAGGGTACTACAGAGAACAACTCTTAAAAAAATGGAACTACAAATGTGCAGTTACTGGCTCATCACTGACTAATATCCTAATTGCATCACATATAGTTCCATGGAAAAATGCAACCGATGAAGAAAGATTGAACGCTAATAATGGAATCTTACTAAGTCCAAATTACGATGCTCTTTTTGACAAAGGTTTAATCACCTTTAATGATGATGGAAGTATCGTATTTTCTGATATTATCTCATCAAAAGAATTAATTGCTTTAGGAATTGATAAAAATGCTTCAATAAAAGTAAACGAAGAAATGAAACCTTTTTTAAAAAAACATCGAAACTCCCTTTCTTAAAATGATTAATGTCGTTTGTGGTATCATTTACAAAAATGATAAAATCTTTATTGCCCGAAAAAAAACAGGGACGAATCTAGCCGGTTATTGGGAATTTCCTGGAGGAAAAATAGAAAAGGGGGAAAATCCCAAAACTGCTCTGAAGCGCGAACTTCTCGAAGAATTAGACATGCAAGTAACAATAAATGAGCAAATCGGAATAAACATTCATAAATATGAAACTATTACCATTAACCTCATAGCCTATCATTGTAATTTCATAAAAGCCACCTATCATTTAACGGACCACGACCACTATGAATGGGTTCATCCTAAAGAGCTTTTGAATTATAAATTTGCTCCCGCAGATATACCATTCTTAAGTCTAATATAGATCAAAAAAAAATCAAATAGTCGATATTATCAAGGATGAAATTCTCCTTACTTATCCAACAGAGCTTTACCATAAAAGAACCAAGGAACAAATGTCATCCCAATTGCATAGGATTTTGAACGTTTCAATTCACGAGCTAGGCTTAGGTTCATGGCATATTTCGGAATATAACGAACAAAAGGAATACACATCGGAAGTACCCACCAAAGTGGCTTGTTTGCCAATTTCAACAACCCTACACTGTGCAATACGGGAATAAATGCCCAATACCCTGCCTGTTGTTGATCCTTAAACCATAAAAACACACTGTAACAATACACCATGGTAACGGCCATAAAAAAACTCGGCGTTGCAAACAAAGCCATTAACCACGACAAACTACCTGTAGTTATAAACTCTACACACGCAATATACGGAGTCATCACAAAATACTGCCACAGATCAAAACTGTTAGCATCATATGGTGTAAAACTTGCCAAACTTAAAATGCCAGTAGACGTCTTTTCAGGAGTATTCCCTAACTGATGAACATACGCAAAAAGCATATCCGTAGCCCAATTCAAAACATAGGAAATCAACACAATGCTAATGCTTAGTAACAAACAACTCACAAAACGGATAGAAACCAGTTTCTTGTAGCTCTCGAAGCCCAATACCAATACCACACTAAATACTGCTATTTTGTAGGGTTGACTAAAAATCGCATTGAATATCGCGGCATCCTGAAAAGTTTGCACACCAAATATGAAGTATAACGATTTTAGTAAAAAGGTTGTCAATGCAACGTACAATACACTTTTTTTTAAACTTATCTCAAAGAGCACTTTCAAATCCATATACGATATTTTATAATCCTTTTAATACTGTTTTTCAGCATTTAAAGATAGTACAAATAATCAGTTGATATAAAATCATCAGTTATTAGCTTTACTTTTACAAAATCACTATTTTTACCCAACACTCGCTATAAACACTTTTTTATACTACCACTTTATGAATTGGTAGTTGCGAAGGATACGAGAAATTGCGTTTCAAAAAATTTAATATTGCGACTATGAAAACTTCAACTATAACTCTTTGGAGCTGTTGTGCCCTACTATTGACTACAGTGCTGAATTCCTGCAAAAAGGAGATACAACAACCAAAGGAAAATTCAGAAATCATCACAATTTCCTATCCTGAACCCTATGAATTGGCCAATATCATTTTAGCCTTGACAGACTATGGGAAATCAGATCGTTGGGAGGTGCAAAAAGATTTTGAATACTACCGTGAGGTACTAGACTATTTCACTCCAGTACAAAATCACCCACTCTTAGATTCTGTAAATTACTCACGTGCCAAATGGAAAGAATTATTGAGTTTTAGAACCGATGCCTATGCCTTCGCCTTCAATAATCAAAACCAACTCTACAGAACAACTGATTTTTATGCCAATAAAGGAGTTCAACCATTTGATGATCATCTTACTTTAGTAAATGACTTTGTTGAGAAATCAAATTTTCGTGATTTCTTCAAAAAGCATCTTCCGTATTACGAAAAGATTAAAAAACGTTATGCTCAAACACAATATCTGAACGAGATGCGTAGCTTTTTAAAAGCCGAATTCGGAGATCAGTTTTCACAAGATCAAAAATACGAAGTAGTGGTATCCCCTTTCGTAGGTCGAATGAACTGTCACAGAACCATCGATTCGATAACCACTGCTGATTTTATTACGCTACCAAAATACGTCATTACCGACAGCATTCAAATTCAACCTAAAAACATCGCTACCTCCGTTCATAACTTGTTTACAGAAATGGACCACGGCTATGTAAATCCTACCACCGAACACTATCGAGAACTCGTACTTGAGAATTTCGATGCCGCTCTGTGGGACCATAAGAGTGGTTATAATGAAAATTCCGAATTTGGTGTCTTTAACGAATATATGACCTGGGCTGTGTACGACATATTCTTGACCAAACACTTCCCCGAATACGCACGTGAGGTCGGTTTGTATTGGAGTTATCAAAACGATTCGAGAGGCTTCAAATACGCACAGGCCTTTAGTCAACAATTGCTCAAATGCTACACTGAACGAAAAGAAGGGCAAACACTTAAAGACCTATACCCACAACTTTTAAACTGGACAGCTGAATTTCAAAAAAAGGCTACAAAACCAACTGTAGTTTCCCCAAAAGATTCCTTAGCAGCCGCATTTTCTGCCTCTACGAAAATTCCTCTTACCTTTTCAGAACCCATGCATGCTTCCGATACCCTGAGCGTATTTGTGTTGGACGGGAAAAACTTTAAGAAAATCCATCGACTTACCAAGGCTAAAAATCAAATCTCTTGGAATGCGACGAAAACGGAGTTAGTACTTTCTATTGACCTACCCAATGACAGACCTGCCTATTATATACAGTTCAATTGGTGGGGAGCTCCCTACCCTTTGCAAAGTGATAAAGGGGTACTCATAGCGAGTGGACGCTATTTTAAAGTTCAAAAAAAATAATAATTCGTATCACAACTTTCACTTGCATTAGCAGCAAGAATTTCGAAGTTAGGTATTGCCTGAGAAAAGGTGATCCGTTTCACATTTATTTAAATTACCATGAGCCGTAAAAAATGGACTTCTGAAAAAATTTTTTCTCGACTACTTACCAATAAGACGAAAAGTACCTATTGGAAAAACATTTCTGAATTGAGAAGGAGACCTAACAACGAGGTCTACGATCGCGCCTATGAACTGGCGCAGTCTCCTCTAGCTTTCCAAAAAGAAATCGGAATTTACATCCTTGCACAACTCGGTTTTGCGCCGAGGTTTCAGCAAGCAAAAACGCTAGAACTGTACTTTCAACTTTTAAATACTGAAGAAAATCCAAACATAATAAGCGCTGTTTTATCGTCTATAGGACATAACAATGAACAACTCAACAAAGAACAAGTTCAACAACTTATTCCTTACCAAAATCATCGCTGGGTAGCTGTCCGATTTACACTGGTTCAAGCACTGTTGGCAGTCACACATCCCGAAGCCATTACGATGTTAATTTCTTTATCAAAAGACGAACACCCCGATATAAGAAATTGGGCAACTTTTGGTTTGGGAAGCCAACTCGAAGTCGACTCACCTGCTATTCGAACTGCTTTATGGGAGCGAATTGATGATGTCGATTTTATGACAACACAAGAGGCAATCATAGGACTAGCAGTACGCAAAGATACCGGCATTATACCTCGATTAAAAGCAGCTATTCAGAAATTGGATTACGATTCTGGTCTTGTCTTAGAAGCAATTGAAGCTATGCCTAATATTGCCTATATCCCCTTATTAGAACGAGCATTAGAACAGCGAAAAGGCGCACCTAACTTCCCTGCTAACTGGGTTACTGACACACTAATATTCTTAAAAAACAACACCTAAACAACGTATAGCATTGCATACACCTTCCGTTGTAAACCCAGAAAAAACAGCATTGGTTACCACGGCTTTTTAAGGAAATCCCATAAAAGTAGCTACTACTGAACTTCTAATATTAGTCAATAGTAGCTACTTTACATCAACAGTCATACAACTTTACAATGATGGTATCTTTTAGACATCACAAATCCCAACTTCCTCACTAAAAAATTAAAAGTGTATCTTTAAACCTCTCGAAAACAAACCACTAGTGTTTACACAAAATAAACCAACTACTCATGAAAAAGAATAACAAATACTTTCTCATTATAGGTATATGCTCCTTGCTCTGTATTGGGTACTTTATAGCCGATAACATCCTTTTTGACGGTATCCGACCTAAAAACATACGTGAAAAAGGAATCCACGCGCAGCTATTCCTTCCTAAAAATGGGAAAAACAACACCACCGTTGTCTTATTAGGTGGAGGACAATGGGGAGATTATTGGGGACAATACTTCGCCAAAAACAATTTTACAGGACTATCACTTGCCTATACACGACAACCGGGGTTACCACTACTTCCTGAAGCTATTGACTTAGCCTACTTCGAAAATGCTCTCCGCTGGTTACAAAAACAACCTGCTGTGGCTCCCAATAAAATTGTAGTCATGGGCGCATCGCGAAATGCCGAGTTGGCACTCGTACTCGCAGCGACCTTCCCTGAGCTTATTCACGGGGTAATTGCTTATGCACCGAGTTCTGTTTCTTGGTCCAATACGGTACTCCCATTTAATTCTGACGACCTAAAGGCCAGTTGGGTGTACCACAATCAAGATATCCCTTATGTCCCTATGGATAAAATTAAACCCGATAGCACTGGCACCCTCCAAATGCTCAGCTATTGGCAACGAGGACTCAGCAAGCCAGCAGCGAAAAATGCGGCCATCGCCGTCGAAAATATTCAAGGCCCTATTTTACTATTCTCTGGTTTGGACGATCAGGTATGGCCTTCGGCAAGCATGGCCAATCAAATAGAAAATCGCCTACAGCAACATAACTTCTCCCACAGCGTACAAAATATTCAGTATGCTCAAGCAGGGCATTTAATTACGACCAATCCCGATCAGCGATCAAAACAATATCAAGCGAGTTTACTGATCGAGGGCAAGTCGTATCCCTATAATTTTGGTGGTAACAGTGAGGGGGATGTAAAAGCAAAACAAGATGCTCGCACCAAACTCATGCAGTTTTTGAAAAAGCTCTAACCCTCATAAAAATCATTAAATTGACAGGATATTTCAACAGCTAGAGCACTGTAATTCTCAGTATTTTACTACCTTTAGCTCCACTGTGAAAAAACGGACACTCTGATTGCGAATTACAAACTTCGTGAAAGGTCTTAAAAATGAAAACTATGAAAAAAACGCTAGGCATACTCTGCGCCCTACTCCTTGCAGGAGGTAGTTATGCGCAATCACAAC
Source organism: Tenacibaculum litopenaei (assembly GCF_964514025.1). Taxonomy (NCBI): domain Bacteria; kingdom Pseudomonadati; phylum Bacteroidota; class Flavobacteriia; order Flavobacteriales; family Flavobacteriaceae; genus Tenacibaculum; species Tenacibaculum litopenaei. Next base: position 322,829 of record NZ_CAZEQT010000001.1, on the reverse strand, counting down.
TTCCAAATACTTTGAGTAAGATTGACAAAATTTACGGTCTTTCGAAATATTGGAATGAAGTTAATTTCAATTTCGCCTACCTAAACAAGGTTGACAAAAACCAGTGGGAGGAAAACTACAAAGAACTACTTGCTAAAGTACAAAACACAAAAAATGATTATGACTACTACCGATTACTCCAGCAGTTTTCCGCTTCATTAAAAGATGGTCATACCAGTATTTTCTTACCAAAATCATTAACTAAATTTATTCTTAACGGAGAATTTGGTGACTATAAGTTGGTCATAACAACCATTGATGGCAACATGGTGATCACACAAGTTAATTATAGTAAGAGGAAAGAAATTCCTATCGGCACGGTAATTACAGCCATCAACGGTCAACAGACGGCCGACTACCTCGCTGAAAAGGTATTGCCGTATATCTCCTACAGTACTGAGAAATCGAGAGAGGCCTTGGCAGCAACCCAAATTCTCAACAGCCCGATTGGCACTGAATACCAGCTTCAACTTAAAAAACCCAACGGAAAACTACTGCATAAAACATTTCGAATAAGCCCAGCTAAAGAAACTAAGCTCTATCCAGAAATGAGCTCAAAGGCTTTTGAATTCAAAAAACTCGATCGCAATCTCGTGTACATCGCTATCAATAGCTTCGAAAACGCAGCGGTGGTCACCGAATTTAAAAACAAGCTTCCCGCTATCAGAAAAGCAGATGGACTCATCATTGATTTACGAAAAAACATGGGAGGAAATTCAGGCTTTGCCTATACTATTTTAAAGCACTTAACCCATGATCGCGAACTGGTTATTAACCGAACACAGGTTCTCGATTACAATCCTCTTTTTGAATTCTACGGAGTCCAATACAACATACAAGCAAAAGATACGGCTCAAGGAAGTCCTGAAAACAGGAAACTCCTACAACGTGCCTATTTAACTGCTAGGGATAGTTACTTTTATGAGATTCCATTTAATACTCACGATAACCAAATCAACAAATCAGAGCGAGTAGTTTTACCGACAGTTCTTTTAACCGGACCACTCACAGCTTCTTCTTCCGAAGACTTTATCGTGGCTACGGATAATCAACATCACATCACAACTATTGGGCAACCTACTGCTGGAACCACTGGGATGGCTATGGGTTTTCAGCTACCTGGCGGAGGTTGGGCTCGCATCTGTATCAAAAAAGAACGTTTTCCTGATGGTCGTGAATACGTAGGATATGGAATACAACCCAAAGTCCAGGTCAAAACGACGGTACAGGATTTTATACAACAAAAAGACCCTGTATTGCGAACAGCCATAGCCTACCTAGTAAAAAAATAAAATGAAGCCATCCTGAAAAGGATGGTTTTCTAAACAAAAACCTGTACAATTTTTATGACTGTAAATCATAGCTCAGCATCAAATTTAACTCGTCGTATTGTCTTTAAGTATTTGGGGGTATCTGCACTAATCATATCCCTATTAAGCTACTTATTTTACTTAAAAGTGCCAGAGTTCAACCACTTACTTCATCGCCTAATCCTGCAGCCAGTGCTGACGGAACCAATTTACTATACCATACAACTCATTGCTTTTCTCATTATTACCTACATCATTTCGGGGCAAATTGACAAGGCCATTTTCCAAAAAGCGCAGTCTCCTTATTGGCCCCTCTTTATAGGATTTGTAAAAATATGGCTTGCCGTCTTCCTCATGACAATGCTCTTAGAGTTTACGAATCGAATAGCCTTTAATTCGGACTGGAATTGGGATGCAATGAGCCTATTTTTAGGATTGCTTCAGTGGTGCATCACTCTACCTGCCTTCCTTGCAATTGGCGCCACTCAAGGTTTTTTCTACGCTTGGTTTATCGGAAAAGAACTCACTGCACAAAAAAGATGATTTAGTCGACAAACTATCTTCGGACAGGTTTGACACTCTGTCAAAGAAACACGAGCCCATCGCTACTTTTTAATCTCCGCGTTAATTCCTATATTGAGCTACCAACATTTATACACCTACTATGTATACACTCTACATCATCGCCTTACTTTTACTGGCACCATTCGGAATATTCGCATACCTCTTTGCAACAAAAAAGCCAACAACGGAAGCTGCTAAAAATGTCAAAGCTAAAATGGTCATTCGGTTTGGCATCGGGCTAATTATGTTTATCACTGGTATCATCCTTACCGTCATGTCTAAAGGAAATGCCATCTTTTACGGAGCCATTGTTGCTGGGTATGTGCTTGTATTAGCCTCCATCTTCCAGGTCTCCAAAATTAAATAACTTCGAATAACTGCGTACAGTGCTCGCTAATTAGCACCCCTTAATACAATCACCTGGCGAGCATTCACAAACTCAATAGCCTAGATATACTGTTCGAGTTCAAACTTGAACACTCTGAACTACATGCACCCTCACTAATGTCTTGTATTTCTAAAGTATGAATCCCCCCTAGTAACAGTGCCTATAAAAGCCATAGGTATTTCGTATTTGTTAACTTCACCCCACTTCACACCTCTGACAACTAACAATTACGAATTCTAAAAACGCCCTATAAGCAGCGTTTTTAGCCCAATAAAAGAATTAAAAAAGAGCTTTTATCGCTTTTTTTTAAACGAATATAACAATTTAAAGCCTCGTCTTTTTATGAAATTTACCATACCCAAACACCTATTTTTTACAAATAGTAAATAAACATATAGAAGTCCCTAAAAATTAAATATTCATGAAGCAAAATTAATATACGTATCCAATGGAACCGATTCCATTCACCTAAAAAAGGGCATTTATCACGCCCCTATTAACAGTAGATATAACCATTTTCTATTAAGCTATTCCAAACAAAGTCTTATAACTTAAGTCTATTTTCAATTCCCTATGAAATTTTGACATCAATGTTGTCATAAACGTCCAAAGTATCATGAAATTAGGATAGGTTGTTTTAAATTCCCCATACTAAAATAACTATAGATTTTTAGAGAAAAAGTACCTGTACTCGTATTCCATACTGCGGGATAGGTTATCTACCTAATAAAATTCAATAATACTGTACAAAATTTCTACAGGAGCCATTGATATTACCGAAACTGAGAAGGATTAAGAACAAAAAACAATAGAAAAACATAATAATAATTTCCATCATTCAATAATATACATCTCAACTTCTTATCTAACAGTTCTGCGAGTAGTCGATGCAATAACACAGACTTAATACCGACCTACCTAATGGCGATTAGCTGCTCAAATCACCTTTGACTAGCGACGTCTTAATTGAAAACGTACGTTTCCAAGCTTTCGTTAACAAAAGGAGTGGCCTCGGTAGTAGTATTTATAAAATATTCTTAAAGTTAAACGGGCTTCGTAAGGAAAATCTTAACGGAAGGTTTAAAAGAAGAGAAACATCTCATTTCCAATCATTTTCACTTTAAAACCCATACAAAATGTTAAAAAAATCGATTTACAAAAACATTATTAATCAATACTATACAAGTCAAACAGATTCGAGCATTTTCAGTACCCCTAAAAAAAGCAGAAAAATTTCTGTCGCCAATGCATTTAATGCTACCCAAACCTTATTCCTATATCTTATTAATGGAGAGCTCAATTTAAAACTAAACAAAAACAAAAACGTATCCTTGAAAAAAAATGAGGCCATCCTAATTCCAAATGGCAATGACCTTCTAAAAAAGGAAAACTACCTTTCCTATCATAATTGTAACGCTTTAACGATCAGTATTTCTAACAAAACTATTCAATCGTTTATCAAAAAAACGGATATCAATTATACAATTACACCTTCAAAAAAGGAGAAAAAAAGAATGACGTTTACTCAAAACCACCGATTAAAAAACCTCATCGATTCCTTATTCCTTATCAATCAAAACAATCTAAAGAACAAAGAAAAACGCTTCGAACTCAAAATCCAAGAGCTACTGTGGGAGTGTTTGGACAAGGATGAACATTACTTCATTTCAAATTTTATAGATCACAACGATATCAAGTCTATAAAAATAGACGAAGTATTGCGAAACAACATCCATAACAAAGTTACCATAGAGCAGCTCGCAAGAGATTGCAACATGAGTTTGTCAAAATTCAAACGCATTTTTAAAGCAGAATACAACATGACTCCTGGTAAGTGGATTCATAACGAGCGTATGAAAATTGCCTACAATTTACTATCAGAAACCGATATGCAGGTCGTTGATATCGCTTATCAAATTGGATTTAACAGTCCATCTCATTTTACCAAATCGTTCAAAAAAACCTATGGATATTCGCCAATACAGAAAAGAAAAAAAACTTAGGACCCCGTGTTATTCTGTTCAAATCACAGAAAAACTTCAATAGAAAAACGAATATAACTCGTGGAAAAAAAGACGGCATGCGTATGGTTCAAAGCCCCCCCGAACTTACTCTTATCAAAGTCTCAATACTCCCCAGAGTTATTAAAAAACAAACAATTCTTGACCTCCCCCCTACCAATTAAGGTATTGGTCAAGATTAATACAAGAGCTACATCCAATACTCAAGTTGGTAAATACATCGACGAGTAACCTCTGTGCCTCAGCTAAGCTATTAAAAGCTCGCCAATACCTCAATATACTACCAAGGTAACAACAAGCTGTCTTCTACTATAAAAACCTCTGTACTCCCAATACACTACTCTTTTACTCCCTAGGCTTTCCGCAGTAAGAGTTCCTCACTATTCTCAACTTCGTGAGCTTTCGCACGGTATAATCAATCTAGTACTGTATTCAAAGGAGTACGGTAATGACACATCCATCCACTGCTCAAGTAAAAAAGGACGTTTACAGCTTTTTAATGAACGAAAACGACAACACGAAACGCCCTGATTTCGGGAATTTTACCATGTCTAAAAATTAACCTTATCACAAGTAATTAAAGATATGTATACTAAAATCAAAAGCAAATTTTCGAATTCAATATCCTCGCAGATACTACAGCTATCGGTATCTAACAGTGATGATGAACAAGTAAAGAAATACATGTCCCGTTTTTTAGCTGCCGCAGGACCGGCAACTATTACTGGAACAGGTGTTACCCTTACTGAAGCAAAGCCCGGAAGAGAATTTCGAGTAACAGGAACATCCACTGCTCCCATCATGGGATTTACTGGAGGAACGTTTACTTTACTAGTCAGCGCAGTCTCCAACGATGAAATCAAAATCGATTACTCTGTAGAACACAAAGCAAGCGATATTCCTAAAAACGTTTTTATTCCAGCTACCTTACAGCAATTCAAAACCTCCGACTTCACCCTAAAGCTATCCATTACAGGTAGTGATTTAAAGGTCACCAAGGCGGTGCGCTTAAAAAATGCCCCCTTGAATTTGGATTTTTCTTCTACCGGTCCTCAAACCGACCAGGTAAAATTAGCTGTTGAAAACAATCAATTTCCAGCCTTATCAAATATCGACAAGCTTCCTGAACTCTTCGGTGTAACTGCACAAGAATACCCCGTTTTACAGTTTATCCCTACACCTGTAAAGAACGTACTTTCCAACATCAAGGTGAACGATACCGTAGTTATTTACAACAGGAATACCGGTGAGATTGATTTCTTTGAAATTGAGTTATCAACTCCAACAAACTGGTCAATTATCCCTTCCAAATTGACCCTTAACAACGTCGGTGTAAAGGCCAGCATGCGTGGTAACACTCCCGAAAACCGATTTTTCAACACCCAATTGTATGCAGACACCACCCTAGGCAGCTTGCGTACTAAATTCTATGTAGAACCAGGAATCGGAACAAATTCAACTTGGAAAGCCGGCTTGGCGCCCAGCCAACCTCAAGGCATTACCTTTGACAAAGGGTGGAATACCCTATTCGACTTAGCAGGAGTTCCTAAAGCATCGGTCCCTAGTCTTCCACAAGGATTGGATGCACTCAAAGCTATTGAGCTGAAAACCTTTGAGTTTGACTTCAGTCTAGCTCCTTCATTTCAAGCCAACAGTGTCAACGTGGCCCTAGCTTCTAATGAACCATGGGTACTTATCCCTAATTTCTTGACGCTTTCAAACTTTGATCTTTTCTTACAAATTGCGAAGTCCAATAACAAGTTTCAGTTCAACCATGCAGCCATCAACGCTATTTGGAGGCTCGGTAAAACCCCGATACAATTTTCAGCAAGTACTGACAACTCGAAATGGCGTTTCGACGGCTCGCTGTTGGCTCCGGTAAACTTCTCTGAGTTTCTAAAAGGACACTTTAACCTGCCAAGTGCCTTTCCTGACATTGAACTAGAAACTGCCAATATCCACTTTGAGACAGAGGGTTCTAAAAAGACCTTTCATATCGATACCCTCGTCGATATTAAATCGTCACATGCCAGTCAATTTCCAATGGCTTCGAGAATTGGTGGTACTTTAGACATAACGCACGACCCCAATAACCCTAGTGCCAATACAAAAGCAGGAAGCCTCACGATGGAACTCGACTTGGGAGTTACCTTTAATTTGAGCACCAGCCTAAGCGATGCGGGATTGATTTTTTCAGGAGCAGCCGACGGAAATATTGCCTTGGGTGGACTCCTTGACCAAATCGGAAAAAAACTCAATATTCCCGTAACCTTACCCGATAGTATCAAAGGACTGACAGCTTCCAACGTTGCTATCAACCTGAACTTTGCCAAGAAGGAATTTGACTTTACCTGTACCTTAAATGCTCCGCATTACCAATCGGATCTCAACCTGAGCTTAAAAATTGAAATTCGAAGAGTTGACGGGAAATACACTGTCAAAATCAACAATACTGTCACTATTGGTAAGTACCAATTTAACTTGCTCTTTGAAAAAAACCCGAAAAGTAAATTACTCGTAGCAACCTTCGCTCCAACAACATCTGAACAAGTAGATGTAAAGCAATTCGTAGCAACGCACTTGTCAGCCAGTGTAGGAAGTGTTATTCCACCAAACCTACTCGTGGGTCTTAAAGACATTATTTTTGTGTACGACAAAGACAACCAAAAAAGTAAGTTTTTCCTTGGCTTTGATTTAACTACTGGCTTTGATCTTTCGAGCTTACCACTCGTAGGCAAAATTTTCACTGAAAACCGCAAGGTTTCCATCGATGGCTTTAGATTGATGGCTATTTCTGGAGATTTCCAAGAGGATGAATTAACAGAAATCAATACGATCATAGAGTCGAATAATTTTACGGGAATTCCAACCCCTAAACCGGCAGCGACCATCAACATCACCGGGAAATTAAACATGGCAGGTAGCAAAAAAGAAATTGGTCTTCCTATCGGTGCCCAACCCGTAGATGACAAAAAACTCCCTGCAGCAAAAACAACCGGTGCCACGCTAAACGATACCAACCGAGCTATCAAATGGATGAAAGTACAAAAATCTATTGGTCCCTTTCATTGGGAACGCGTAGGAATAGAGTACAAAAAGAAAGAGCGAAAAATTTATTGTTATTTAGATGCCTCACTCAGTGCCTTTGGCTTGACCTTAGACCTTCAAGGGTTGGGTATAGGAAGTACACTCGATGCGTTTAACCCGTCGGTTGACCTACACGGACTCGGAGTTGAGATCAAGAAAGGAAACCTCGAAATCGCTGGAAGCTTTTTGCGAAATACTGTTGGCTCAGGTGCTGATGCCTACGACGAATACGACGGTTCGGTAGTGTTAGGAATGTCTGAATTCAAAATTATGGCCTTGGGTTCATATGCCAAGTACAAAGGACATACTTCCATGTTTATCTATGCTGCTGTCAACGCTCCGCTAGGAGGTCCAGTGTTCTTCTTTTTAGAAGGCTTGGCTGCCGGAATTGGTTACAACCGATCGTTAACGGCTCCTCCTTTAAATGAAGTTGCTCAATTCCCATTAGTAGCTGAAGTAGTGGGGACAGATACCAGCGGTAGCCTCACCGATGAATTGGTAAAGCTACGCAAGTACATCAAACCGCAACAAGGAGAATACTTTGGAGCTGTTGGAGTCAAATTCTCTTCATTTAAAATTATTGACTCTTTTGCTTTAATCACCCTATCCTTTGGGAAACACTTTGAATTAGATGTCTTTGCCATCTCTACACTCGTAGTTCCACCTGAAGACCCGAAACCATTGGCAGAAGTTCAAATGGCAGTAAAAGCTGTATTTGCACCTGATGAAGGTGTGTTGGGAATTAGTGCCATTTTAACGCCATCGTCGTACATCTTCTCTAAAGATTGTATCCTAACAGGTGGGTTTGCTTTCTATTCGTGGTTTAAAGACATTCCGGAAAGGCAAATTACCGCTGGAGACTTTGTGTATTCATTAGGAGGCTATCACCCGAGATGGGACAAGCCAAAACACTATCCGAATTTACCACGTGTAGGCTTCAACTGGAATGTGAGTTCGCACGTGCAAATTAAAGGAGGTTGTTATTATGCCCTCACAGGATCAGCCTTGATGGCCGGTGGTTTTCTCGATGCCACTTGGCATTCAGGAGCGCTAAAAGCTTGGTTTAAAATGGGAGCAGATTTCTTAATGTCGTGGAAACCCTACCACTACGATATTTCAGCCTATGTCGAAATTGGAGTTTCTTATACATTCCACTTCTTCGGAACCCATCATATTCACGCAAGTTTAAGTGCTGATTTACAAATTTGGGGACCTGAATTTGCAGGAAAAGCGCATGTAAAACTTTGGATTATTTCATTCACCGTGAGGTTTGGAGCCGGTCAGTCAGTACCAAAACCAATTTCTTGGAACGCCTTTAAGTCGGCCTTCTTACCAAAAGAAACGGCAAAATACACCTCGATAAGAATCAAAGACGGGTTGATTAAAGAAGAAAATGACTTCTACATAGCAAACCCAAAAACGCTAAACATGGCTATCAATTCGGTCATTCCGATCAATGAAGCAAGTGTCGGTGCAACGTCAATTACCGGGAGTTTAGGGAAACACAGTTTCGGAATCGCTCCTATGGCTAAAAAACAAGGAGATATCAGCTCTAAGATGGACGTTAGCGTAAGCTACGAAGGCAGTGACGCCACAGCGCAATTTAAAATCACACCGATTAAAAAAGCGATGCCTGCAGGTGTTTGGGGTAGCAAGTTACTTTCTGACCTATCGGATGACCAGTTTATCAAGGAGGTACCAGTAGGTTTTGAAATTACTCCAAAGACTCCAGTAAAACCCTCAGCTTCTCATTTCATAACGCAAGAAAAGCTTCTCGAAGGCGATCCTCATACTGGAAGCCAATTTAATTGGAACACAGAACTTCCTAGCGAAAAAATTTCAAAAAAAGCCTTAGCTGCCTACCAAATGGAATTTAACGAAGCTAAAAAAATAGCCAATGCCTTTGGAATCAACGTCACGGAACAAGGAAACACGTTCCTAAAAGAGGCCAGCTTTATCGGAGTTGTTTAACAGCCACTCATTAATCTAATACACTCACATGATGAATAAAATTCAATTTATCGAAAATCATAAACCAGGACTGGTTTCTGGTAATTATGAAATAGCCATAAATCAATCGCTGAATATCTCAGGGACAGCCACTGCTGACTCCAGAATTCCCGCGAAAAAACAGAAATTCGCCGTTCTTGGAGAGCGCACTACGATTCCTCCAACCATGGTACATGCCACCTTTCCGCCTAAAAATAACCTGGGGGAGTATTCAAACACATTTCCACACATTGTATTGAATAGAAGTACCTTTCCTTGGGAACGCGAAATTCAAGTACAGGATACAGATACGCCATGGTTAGCCTTACTTGTATTTACGGAAGCGGAAGCCCCAAAAGTACTCGTCAAAAAATGGTCGGACCTCAAAGGTGACAGAAGCTTGAAAGGAAACATTTACAAGCCATACGATTTTAGCTTCTCGGAAGTACACCAAAAAGACAGTGATTTACTCAAAGTTATTCAGGTGCCAAAGGCACAAATAGACCTACTTAAGCCCAGTGTCAAATCGTTAAAGTTAAGTGCACACGTACGTAAAACAACAGCTGCAAGCACTCCTGTAGCAGAGCTTCCTGAACGTGCGGTGATTATTGGAAACCGCTTACCTAAGCGCGGTGAAAGAACACATGTACACCTAGTTTCTCTAGAAAAGTGTTATATAAATGACAAATTAGCTGCGCCCAGCAGTGCTGATGCTGCCACGCAGTATCAGTTAATTTCACTGTACAATTGGAGCTTTAGTTGTATTGCGCGTGAGCACAGTTTTAGCGGACTACTCACCAACCTCAACCAAACTCCTTCTGTATTACAACGACCAGCAATTACAGGCAGCACCCCTGAAATACAAGCCATCAACCAGCAGTTGGCAGCTGGTAAAAACGCGTTGGAGTATCGTGGTAGAACCGGGGTTACTAGTGCAGCCTATTACCGTGGTCCTCTAGTTCCATTTACACCAAAAAAACCAGCTATTTACCGCCCAGTAATCAGTGCTGACACCCTACTTAACGTAGTCAAAGGCAAAGGAGTATTCGATGTATCCTACGCCGCTGCCTGGGAGTTAGGACGCTTGTTAACCTTGAACAGAAAAGGTATTGCAGAGAAGTTACACCTATGGAAGCTGCAGAAAAAGTCAGCATTTCACAAAGACTTTGATCGACACCACCTTCCAGCCCTTCAAAATACGAATCGCGTTGCCGAGACTACCATGGCAAGTGAACTCCAAAAATGGTTTACCGACCTCGGCTTGTTAAAACACCTTCCGTTTAACTATCTGGTTTCGGATGAAAGTTACTTACCTGACGAATCGCTGCGTTTTTTCTCGGTTGATCCAGCTTGGACACAAGCCCTGCTCGATGGCGTTTTGAGTGTGGGGCGAGTTACCAACCTAGCCCAGGCACACGATTTAAGACTGTGGAACGAGGTGGGCACCTTAATTCCTCAAACAACCGTTTCTGGGGTGTTACTCCGTTCTGAAGTGGTTTCGGGCTGGCCTGATTTCATTGTCAATGGCTATGCGAAATCAAAAAAACTAAAACGCCTTCGTTTTGAAAAATTATCCAAAACTATTGCCATCTGTTTGTTTGAGGGCGAACTGGAACAATTGGAAATTCACGAAAAACCAGAATTGCTACATTTTGGTTTGGACATTCCTGAAAAAGACCCTGATCAAATTACTTGGAATGATTACAGCAAAAGACTTCGCGATTACAATACGGGATCATTTACCTCGCAAAAAATCACGGCCATCCCACATAAAGACCAACGCGTACACCGAATAGTAGATTTTGAAGCTATGGCTGGGCAGTTACACCCTACGGCCAGTGCCAACCCTGCCGAATTTGCCTTTCAAATGACTGAAGGTGTGCAAAAAGTAGTCTTTAACAAATCCAATAAAAACGCTTAAAAATAAATATCAAATGAAATCTTTTATAGTTGTACCCATACATACCAACTTGCTGCATCTGAAAGATCCTATGCGTGTTATCAAACCGCATTACGACTTTAGTAAGCTTCCTTATTTTAACGGATCGTATAACGTAAACGAAAACACTCCTTATTTAGGAGACGCCATTTCGGCAAAGCCGTTTCAAAACCGCGATCACCTGTTAAAACCAGGAGTGCACTTACACTGGGCCTTACCCGATGCTTTAACCCAAGGTACTCATACAGAAGCACAGACCACTTTTCCTATTATACCCAACAGATGGTTGGTAGCTAAAACCACGCGAGTGTACCGAAAAGACGTCCTTATCGACACTAAATCCAATAAATGGATCGTCGAAAGTGACTACCTGTATCCACATGCAACACCCGAACCTGAATTAGCGACGACCACTACCTATCCGGTTATGTGGCCAACACCTAGTGATGCCCACCAACCGCCTTATCATCACATGGGGCGTAAAGTACGCTTTGAACATTGGAAAGAACAGGCAAGTGAGCGCTACCTCATGTCAAAACCCAACTACGAGCTATCGGCCATAGGATATGGATCTCCCGATTTCGCTTCAAATTATGTCAATTGTCATTCGGTGTTAGGATTTCACGATGAAGAACCTGCTCAAGCTGGAGAAGTTATCACCTATGAAATCATCGGTTGGTACAGTGATGAAGCCAAAGATGTACTCAAACAATACGTCGATAATTTAACCGCTAAAAACTCAGCAATCACTCCTTCTGAAATCGTTGAAAACATCAGCAACCACTTTAACTGGGTCACTGAAGAAAAAGGAGGGAAAAGTCCAAGCCAAACACTTTGCTACAGTTCCGTTGAGTATACCGCACCACAAAAAGGACAAACCTTACCAGAACACCCAGCCTTGAAAAACAGGGTAGGCAATCAAGTATCAGTAGGAAATAGCCTATCCGAAACGATGTCTTCTTTAATTGCCGACAACCTCGCTAAGGACGACAAAGCACTAAAAACCAGAATCGAAGAAGAGCTAGAAACTATTAGTTTACTCGATGATTTGGAGCATCACGACTTGGATTTACAATACCACATGCAAGATCAACGTCATTTAAGTGGGTTTAAAACTTCCGGAGCGGGAGAACTTTGGCTCGTCAAACTAGAAACAAAGGACACTGCCAATACAGCTGACTCTAAATCCGGTACCCATCACCACGCCACAGAGATCCCAGCGGATGTTTCTTTAGCTGTCAACAATTTGAATACTCTTCAAATTGAACTCAACAAGCGATTAAACGTATTGGAAACGCAACAACAGGAATTGTTTAGCTATTGGTACAAATACTTGGAAATTCGCTATAATACAGAGGCTTTCAATGAACTCGTTGACATAGACGAGATGAAAGAGTTGATTGAAAACAAGTATTTGCAAGACGTTGAAAATGAAAAGCTAAACATAGGACACCTACGCACGGAACTCAACAAGTTAAAGCAACAATTAGAGCAGCGAATTACTGCCTTTAATCAGGACGCAAAAAACATTGAGAAAAAGATCACCTTGGTGTTACGATCAGAACCTGCGCCGAGATATTATCAGCCCAACGATGTGAATATACTCCTTTCTGGGCCTTTAGCCGAAGCCAGTATTCGACATGGTTTTGACGGTCGATTAAGAGCGGATAACAAACTGCGCTGCCATACTGTAAATGCACAGAATTTACAAGAGCTCTTAGCCAATACCAAACCTCTTGTCAAAGCAGTATACAGTAGCAAAGAGTCGAAATCAATTGCGGTTAACAGGGTCACTACACTTCCTTGGAACCCACAAACCATTGAGTGGGAAGTCAATATTTTCCCGCAACTCAACGCTGATACAGCGCATTCCAAAGCAATTGACTATACCGAAAATACCGTTGAAGCCAACTACCGAGTGGCTGCCGATGCCCCAGACTTTCACACGCGTGAAGGAAGCGGAATTTCTTCGGTGTCTAACACCTTGCAAGGAAGAAACTTTATTGGGCAGCATCCGAAAGAGATTTTGAAGAACAAACTCAAAAACTACTTGTTAAACCATATCGATTTCAACGCTTATTTTAAGGCTAACAACCTTCCCGTAAGCGATAAAAAGTCGTACTTCGAAACTCATGGAGACAAAGTTATTACTTGGTATTTATCACTACCTGTCACAGGAAAACCAGACTATGACAGTAACGTAAGTGAAACGGCTCGTAGAAACTACGAGAACCAAGTTACGAACAGGAACTACGCTAAATCATACGCATTGTTGATTAACGAAACTTTCCATATCAATGCCATGAGTTTAGGTGGATTCAACGAAGGAATGCTCATGCAAGAAACGGCCATGCAGTTACCCATTCACGACCCCGTAGGTTTTGTAAATGACCAAGCCTTTGTAAACCGAGTAAAATCGGCTATTGGAAATACGCATAAATACACGCCTTTACCGCTAAACAACTACCTGCCCATCCGTGCCGGACATCTCGAAATAGCGCATCTGGACCTCATCGATTCTTTCGGGCGTACCGTAGCGTTTAAGAGCCCGGAGATTGTGAGACCTGTTTCGTTAGAAAGTAATTTTAGTCAAAATTTCGTGCAGTTATATCCGCGTTTATCGCATCCGGCACGCTTGTGGTTCCGATGGATTTCTGCTTCCGATTTAGCTGTAGAATCTAATCAGACGGCAAATTCGTCACCTGTATTTGGATGGGTCGTTGCCAACAACCTAGACTTCAGCCTAGAGTTTTATACCGCAAGCGGTGAACAGTTTGGAATTATTAATGCCGATGTACTTTGGGAAGCTTTTCCTGGCAAAGCAGAAATCAATTTAAGGGAGGCCGGTAAAAATGCCGATAACCAACAGGTTTTACTCTTGGATTTTATCAACAGAATCCTAACCTTTTCTAAGGCAGAATTCCAAGCCTTCATCACAAACATTGATGAATCTTTGGAGCATATTCATCCTGCCGATTTTTCAATGCACTTCGAGCGCGCATTGATTCAAGGAAGACCTATGGCTTTGACCAAAGCACAAGTTGCTATTGAAGTAAAAGGCGCCATTCCTGAAAACCAAAGTTGGGAAGCCTACCGCGACCAACTGAATGCTGCCAATGACCAAGTACATCCACACGAACACGTCAATTTCCCTATTCGAATAGGCGAGCACCATCGTTTAGACGACGGAACTATCGGTTACTGGTTGGACGACAACGATCAATACGATCGCAATACCGCGAATCTTCCTTATATCACTAACCCCGATGACAGCACCAGCTTTTCGTTGAATATGAAAAACGGACAACAAAACCTGACCCTGCTCATTGATCCTAGGGCTAAGATTCACGCCACTTCAGGAATTTTACCTGTAAAGAACATTGCTCTTTTACCGGTGCATTTCAAAAATGCCTTGTCTAAAATTCAGGTTAGCTCACGAGTTATGCCTATTCTAAGCTCTAAATCTCACTTAGAATTCCCTTTGCCGAGCGATCCGGAATTAACATTAAACTGGATTGAAAACCAAGGTGACCAATGGCGTACCATTTCGCAAGCGGGCAACTTCAGCTCCGCACAATTTACTGAGGTTTTTGGAGCCGTGAGCACTGAACTTTGGGCGGAACTCAAAAGCAAAACATGGATTCAAGAAACCCGACCAGGAGCAGCAAAAATCAGCTCAAAAGACGACCGTAGCACGGTAGCCTTGATCCCTAAATTCATTCCCTTAACTGCTAAAATCGAATCTTTTTTCAACAGTGTTTCTATTCATAACCCTATCACAGAAACTCAATTCCAACCCGATTTGATACTCCGTGAAGGATGGATTTCAATTCAAAACAAGTAAAAATTAATCATCAAATAAACTAAAATGAACACAAAAAAATTAGCCTTATACTTTCCATTGACAACTCTCAGTACGGCGAGTAACACCCGATATTTAAGCAATCGTGTTTTCACGAATAGTCCCGCAATTTTCTTTGGAAACCCTAGCGTAGTTTTAGATAAAAAATTTGGAAATGCCATTGTATTAGACGGAAGTTCTACCTACAGCCGTGTCGATACTACTGGAACTGAAACCATTGCTGATGGCAATGCGATCACTGTTCAAATGTGGGTAAAAATGAGCGAAAATAGCGCTAAAGAACGCTACCTCTTTGCCTCAAAACTGAGCAGAGCCAAAAACAACGGTTTCGAAATCTTTGTAAAAAATGGGATTATCCATGTTAAAACACCAAGTCAAACCGCCGTTGCTTTTTCCGGAACCGTGCTTCCGTTAGATCAGTGGGCCCACCTTTCCTTGATTGTCAATGCCACTGCGAACAACGTTCAATTAGTGCTCAACGGTGAATTAAAAGACACTAAAACCCTCAGCTTGCAAGCCGACGATTTAAAAATTGGACAATTTACCCATATCGGGGTTGCTACAGATGTGACAAAACACTTTAAAGGAGCTATTTCACACTTACGCTTTTACAAAGAAGCTTTGGATATTGCCAGCATCCGCCAAGTATTGGAAAGTGACCTAGTAACTCATGAGGCTGTAAAAAGATTCAACCCTTTAAAGTTTAAATGGTTAGACAACAGAGGTAACGAAGCTATTTTCTTCGGAACTACTGACAGCAATAACGTTACCAAGTTAGAAATCGCTAACCAATCTGAAGTTGATGTACAATGGAATGCCTCATCAGCAAGCGCTGCCAGCAAAGACAACTACCACCTTAAAATTGTCTTTAAACCAGGTGAACTAACCAATCCGAACTCGATTGACAAACTCGGTGATGCTCAAGACAAGTTGTTTAAAGAGGTTCATGCCAATGGTACTGTTGACGTCTACATCTTGTTTACTGCTGGACGCGTGATTAAAAGCAACCAAATCTATGAGATTCCTTTTACCAACCTAAAAGCCTCAGGAAACGGAGGAGGTAGATCGACTGTAGTCCGATATGAATACCAATCATTAATTGTTGAAAACAACCCGGTTCCTATAGCTCAAAATGCAGAAGCACAGTTGACTATTGCAAACCACTTAGGAAGCAGAACATCGCCTTTTAATATGAATTGGATTGGTAATGATTTTATTCAGTACCAAACGGAAAGTAAGCTTACGCTCGAAATTTTAAACAGTCTCTCAACACCTTTAGCTGTCAACGCTCAAACGCGCTTTATCATTAAATTAGATCAGGGTGACGACGCCTTAGATGTTACGACAAACGACAAAGCGGAGACGATAGTTGTAACGCAAGTTCTCGACAAGGCAAAAGAAAAAAAGAACGTTTGGAACATCGCCCAAAGTAAACAAGGATCACTCGTCACTTGGATCATTACTCCCGATTCCAAAACAGTTGACATTCCTGCCAATGGTAAGCTCGTTTTTACCATCGACAAGATTAAATCGGAGAAAGCGGTCAATAACAGCTCTAATTTTTATGTAGAATACAAAAATGTATTGGGGTACTGGGACAATAAAATCACCTTACCCATCCGAAAAATATCAGCTCCACAGGCCTTTAAGGTTCAAGGGGATGCCGATAAATACTATCCTATTTATTTCTTTGACACCCAATGGGAAATGGGACAACGTTACCAATTATCGATTTCGCGCTCCAATGTTCATTTAGACACCAATAATGGCTGGAAAGGGTCGTTAAGTTTAGAAATTACAGGTCATAGTACAAATTATGGACATCGTTCAAATTCACTTGAATACAGTTTGAACCAATACAACCAGAATGTAAACGGTCCACGATTCTTTATGGGCGCAGAAAATGTAGACCGAACTGCGGGAGTTATTGTTTGGTTACGAGGTGATGCCACCTATCATTGGTATTCTCCTACTCATATGCAGTTAAGTGATTTTAGCATCGCTAAAAAGCAATTTCACGGCGGAAAAGAATACGTGGTTAAAACCTTTGCGAACGAGTCTAAGTTTGACGCCTTTCACATCAGCCAGTCAGCCTTACTTCCTACGGGGTCTATTATTATGTGGAACGGTGCTCACAATGCTGTTCCAGCCGGTTGGAAACTCTGTGATGGAAATTTTGGAACTCCCAATTTAAGCGGTAAGTTCATTGTTGGATACAAAGCAGGTAATGCCGAATACAGCGTTGGAGCTACAGGAGGTGAAGAAAAGCACGTACTCACCACCCAGGAACTCCCTCCACACTCGCACGGCGTTACCGATCCAGGACACAGGCACTCCACACAAAAAACCTTGGACCCAAGTGCTACAGATGCCGACGATAACTCATTTAACGTCTATGCTCGTAGAGGGGGTACCAGCTATACGGACACGGTAAAAACAGGTATTTCTATCCAGAATACAGGTAGTGGTGCAGCCCATGAAAACCGCCCTCCGTACTACGCACTTTGTTACATCATGAAAATGTAATACTATGCAGTATCTACCCTATTTCAAGTTCCGGTTTCCGGAGCTTGAAATTTTAAACCAGCGCAGCATTGCAGAGGACAATGCCATATGTATTAGCAGAATTACGAGTACCGAGAACGAAACCTTTGTCAAAAAGAAACTTAAAAACTTCAATAACCCCAACTATCCCTTCCAAAGAAAAATGGAATTTATTGGTGAGTGTATTAACTACCTGTTTTTAAACGACTCTCGTGTTGTATTTGAAGGCAAACCAAGGTTAGTGCAATTGGAAGAAGATTATATGCTGTTGGAAGATTTGGGGCAAGGAGTCCGATTTAGCGAACAAAACACCCATGCTTTGGCCAAAACCATTGCCGATTTACACAATACTACGGCGCCACTGCAATCCGTGTACACCGAGCTTTGGAATACGTACAAGCCTCTGATCCATCAAACATCGCAATACGACGAACGGAAATACAGTTTGCAAGAACAGTCATTGTTTTTCGATTACGGAAGGAATTCGCTACTCAACTATGTTACTAACTGTCAGAAATTCAAAAGTGAGCCACTACAAAAATGCCTAGCCACTATCAAAGACACCATTGATACCCCGTCAGAGCACTGGTTAGCATTGATACATGACGATCTTATTTCGACGCGACAATTTATTGTCAATCAAGATAAAATCCAACTTATCGACTGGGAAACAGCAAAATTTGCTCATCGCTTACGCGAACTTGGACTGATGCTAACAGGGCGCTTGGAACGCGATGACTCACGTAACATTTTTCATAATAAGCTAGGGCTGACGGATGATTTCATTGACGTTTACAAGGCACATTCAAACCTCAAGGCTATTGACGATGAGGAATGGAAATTTCAGCTCTCTGCCGCACTTATGTACAATACTGTTGTAAACATAGGTGTGCTGTCACTGGTACACTTGCAACCAGCAACCACGAGGGTATTATTGCAACAAATGGTGGAAGCCACCCTTGCGTATCCAAACCATACGGAATCGCATAAACTACTAACAGACATTTTTTTTGATGAAAGCTATGTCGAGTTTTTCATCACTCAAAAAAACAATTAAAGAAAAAAATTATGGATTATTTTTTAGGAATAGACAAACTAAATACCACGCAGGAATTAAAAGCAGCCGAGGAGTCGTTGGGGTCAGAAGTCAAAATTTCACCCATAGGGTTTCTCTTGGCATATCCTACGATAAGTGCTATCAATATAGCCTTAGACACAACCGCTAAAACCACAATAGAAGAACTCGAACAAGAACTAGATCCCGATAAACTCGACGGTTTAGGCGTAAGAGAAAAGGCAACACGTAGGAATAACGTTGCAAAAGCCAGAACCTTTTACCAGCTCATTCAACACAAAAACGTTACTCCCATTCTTAGCAACTGTTTTAAACGTGCTGAATTTTTGGTGGAGCAATATCTCAAAAGCAAAAAAATAAACGCAAAGGAACTTTACAATACCTTACTACTTATTGACGGAGAAAAGATGGACACCGCTAGGGTCAGCAATTTCCTAGCAGATCACAGATTATTAAACGGACTTTTAACCCAACTCCAAGAAGGTATTAATCGCGGGATTCCGTTAATGATCAATCGAATTGTAAAGGAAGAGAAGAGAATCAAAAGCTTACAGGCTATTGTTCCTTTTCCCAACACAGCTGGGCCGGTATACGCAAACCAAAAACAACAGGTAATGCTTTTTGCTAATAATAACCAAGCTTTTACTTACAAACCTTGGAATTCGCAATTTGAGCAAGAATTGATAGGCGATGGAGAAAACAGTTTACTAAAGATTCTAACCAAGGAACAAGCAACAGCAGCTGGTTTAACGGAGTTTATTGATTTCCCCATGGCTAAAATCAAAAACTACTCTGATACCAAAGGGGCGTTTTCTTTCACGGTATACGAACAACTCCAAATTCCACAAAGTAAACAGGCGAACTACAATTTATTTTTTGACAACACGGTAACTGATCGTGCCTGTATTGATCGCATGGGACTCGATGACAAAGCCGTTGACTACAAAAAGTACTATACGCTCTTAGGACAATGGTTGGGGCTGTCGTACTTTTTTAAAATACCAGCGCTCTTTCGAGCAGAAAACTTGCTAGTCAATAAAAACAGTGAACCTGTAGTACTCAATACAGAATTTGGTCATGTGGACTTCCCTGATGATTTTGGAAGTGCCGCACTAACAGGCACTGGCGCCCTGAGTATTGATACTTGGAACAATTCTGGAATTCCAAACATTCCAGGTCGTTACGGAAACTTCCTTGTAAAAAAGAGCGAGCCTATAAAATTACAGTTTGAGAACAACTTTGGGTTAAATAGTGATTTCATTATTAAAGGATTCACCAATGTTTTACGTCTTATGTCCAAACAAGCTGCTGCCATTACCACATGGCTAGGCACGCTAGAACAACAAAATGTTCCAATTTACATCGTGGCTGCAGATACCTTGAAACTGTATGAAAAATCCTTATTGATTTTTAACGAGCGCAGTAGTGAACTGGTAAATCCGGAAAATCTTCTCAGGCTGTTAAATACCGAATTTGAAAATGCCTTAAAAACATTAAAAAGCAAGGATCGCATTGCCTTAACGCGTCCAGATAAGATTATTACCGATATTCAAAATGGCGGTATTCCGTTGTACCATGTGGGTATCAAAGACACCAAGCTTTTTGATGACAATAATGCCGAGATTAAAGCAGTGACCTTAACCGATAGCCCTACGGGTACTCCTGCCGTTCATTCGAGTCAAGAAGACTATTTCCAAACCTCTAAGCTCGACCTCTTTAAAGATACCTTAACTCGCCTTACCACAGACGTCGGTACCTTTGTAAACGAAGCATCTTCGAATATTAAAAAAAGCTTAGAAGGTCAATTGAGCAATGGTGAGAATTTTAGCTTTGATAAGGCCCCTTTGATAGCCCGAATCACTGCGGCTTTCGCAGGTCAACAAGCCAGTAAAACCAGAGCTTTAGATGCTCTTGAGAATTTTTCACAAAAGAAAAATTCTCGAAATTCATGGCTGGCTTACGAATTAAACCCCGAAGTAGCCACCCTTACCGATTTCGAACATTTCCATAAGTACGAACACGATCATATTGAGGAGGCAGGTACTATCACCTATGCGAAAAAAAGTACCAGCCCTCTATTGGAAAGCACCAATAAATGCGCTGTTGAGTACACCATCAGCTATGCAACGGTACCTACGGGAGGTAGCTATATCAGAGAAGTGCAATGTTATTATAGAAAAGACCCTGGGGTCTCACCAAAAATTCTAGACACAGAGCCTTCGAACGACAAACTTTGGCTAGACGATTATACTGCGGTAGTTTTCAAGGGTATTGCACCAAGTGAAGCTAACAAAACGAATGCCGAAATTCGTTTTAACTACCTACTCTCAAACAAGCGAACAGATAATAGCTATTTGCGAAATCAGGTAAGTATACTACAAAGTAGCGCATTAAAACCGCACAGTGCCCTTGACACTACCAAGTTCAATGAGAAATTAAATGCGAACATGGTGAACGAAACCTGGACAACAACCTCGAAAGGCACTTACTTTAAAACGACTTTTACCAATGCTACCAGCGATGCCAATAGCCTTATTTCTTGGACACGAACAAATTTAGGTGTTGCACAGGACCAGCTAACCCTATCGGTAAAAGCAGAAGTTGCTCCTCCTCCAGCACTTTACCTTCCTATAACAGGACGCCTAAAACCAGCTCCAGACTTTGGTAAAATTTTCCCTGGAAATTCGATGGGTATAGAAATCGAATTTAGCGGATTGACCTGTGCGCTCCCTGAGTCTGCAAGTCAACAGTTTGCTTGGGTACGAGGACGAAACAAAGAACCTCTCGTCATGATTACCAAAGATATTGGTCAAGGTCGTTACGGAAATCCAGCCAAACTTGATTTCGTCAATGACAAATGGAACCTTCACACTTTGGAACTGGTAACATATCCGTGTTTAATTGACGATGCCGAAGCTATTAAAGAACGAAACGACGCCATCATTTTTCTTACGAAACTCTTTACAGACAGAACCAACAACAATAACCACGCGTCGTTACCAGCCTTAAAAAGTGGTGATGGTCGATTTGAGGTAGTCATCGCCACTAACAAACACATCTTGGCATCGGGTAGTGGGGCCTCTATAGCTCCAACGGGGCAAACTATTGGAATCAGTAGTAGTGGACAGCAAATGACAGTTGGAATCAAAGCCAAAGATTTCGGTTCGGGCAATTCAGATCTCGTAAAACTCTTGGAAAAAGCCAAGTGGTATAAGAGTGCTTTTCAAAATGACGAAGTAATCAAAAATGAATCAGCAACATTTAAAAATGTCTACGCCTACCTGCTCTCGATAGCAATATTCACAACGGAGCTATGTAAAAAACATGGAATTTCTATCCGTAAATGGAAACCATCAGAAGTAGGAATTCCTGAAAAAGCTAAAGGGCTTACTGATCCAATAGTTAAAAATGAATGGGGTATACTACCAAGAACCAGACCCAGTATACTCTTAGAGCTTTTAGACAAAGAAAAGCAAAACCTTGTTAAAGAGTACATACGTACTAAAGGTGAAACAATCTTTACCAATGCGGCTATTAAAGAAGCTTTTTTATGGGAACAAGTATTGGCTTATTTTATAGAAAATGGAGAGGTCGCCGGACACGGTATCAACAAAGCTAAGGTAGGAAATGACCTGCAATCAGAAATTGCAATATTATTTGAGTTTCGCGCCATTCCAACAGAGCTTGAAAAGTTCACTCCTAAAGTGGAAACCGCTAAGGTTGATGTAAAGATCATTGATCAATACAAGGGCGATCAAAGGACCAAGATTGTGCGAAAAATAAATGAGCAAGTAAACAAACCGTCCCTAACGGAAAACTTTAACTCTTGGTATCATAAACTTCGTGAAACACTTCGCAAACCACCTACTTCAAAAGCTCCAGTAGCAATTGCCAGTATCAATGAGAAAGCTCAGTGGTTAATTGAAGAACACAATAGTATTTGGGAGCAAATTAAACGCGAGGTCGAAAATCAACTAGCCTAAATAAGGCTTAGGCTACGACTCCCAGAATTACGAACTCATCTTTGCGTCTGTGTACAGCGAAATGAGTTCGTAATTCACCCTCGTAATTTTACAGTAACCCACTAAAGAAATTAAGGTAGGGCAAGATCGTTACAACCACAGTCGGTTGTTTCCTGTGAATACTACCAACGAGCTTTACAGGCAGTACTTTTCTCAGGTCAACGCACTAGCAACTAATTTCCCTGTTCTCTTGCAAGGTGCAACCGACCACAGAAACACTGATTCCCTTAAATAGCAATGGTACGTACCTTCAGTGTAAACGCCTACAATCAGATTATTCAACACCTTCACCTAGCATTAGTAACCGGATGCTAGCCATATCCCCTTGCGAATAATTTGAAGAAGCCCGGAGTATTTGAACGAGCACGACCACCCCATTACTCGTGCGCAACCCGAACTGTCATAAGTATCACTTGCCCTACAAATTTCTTAATACCTAAACTCAAAATTACCTACTATGAATTTAATAGCCATCCAGTATCACGGTGCACCAAAGCATCCTCCTAACGAGTTCATTTCACCAAATAACACATTGGGTACTGCGCTCCCGTACCACCAAACAACATCCACCAAGTCACTGAGAAAAACACCTGGGTAAAAGCCTGAACTTCTCAAGCGACTATCCAAATAAAAACGAACTGTTTATGTTATACGATTTTTTACAAAAAAACTGGCAAGCCATTGCAAATATGATTGGTGCCATCTTCATTTTTCTGCTCGGCAGAAAGTCGAGAAGAATCAAGGGAAAAGAAGCTGAATTTCTGGCATATGAAAAGAAGTTAGAAAACTACAAGCTCGAATTTGACATCAAATCTGAAATGCTCGAAAACCTCAAAAGAGACTATGACAATCGAGCCAGCTACCTTGAAAAAAACCTCAACAAGGTTGTAGAAAACAACAAGGAACTGAGTGCTATCATCAAAGAACAGCATTCCATTATTGACTCTCATAAAAAACTAATTGCAAAATACATACAAAAATTTGGCACCATTGAAACGATTTAAACACTACCTGGTTTACAGCCTTGCTTTACTTCTGTGCACTGCCTGTGCAAGCACCAAAACCAAGCTAAAAAAAACCACCGACATACAACGAGACAGCGTGTTTTTCAAACGCGACAGTATCCAAATTAAAACCATTAACAAATCCATTCACGATGTTATTTTTCTTCCTCTTGAAACTGGTGACAAGAAAGTTGACAGTGTCATTTCTAAAAAGCTCAACCATTTCAAAACCTACAAAAAAAGTGGTGATAACAGTTATAAAATCACCTATAACAAAACGAATAAAGGCTTCGAAATCACGAGTAAAATAGGGGCTACCGAAAACACTTTAGTACAGCGAAAAGACAGTATCAAGAGCTCAAAAAAGCACTCGGTTACCATTGAAAACACCAAAGTGATTATCAAATACCGCATTCCCGGTTGGTTTCTAATGGTCTTCGGTATCAGTATACTGATCGTCTACCTTTTCGCTCGATTTAGGGTCTTCTAAAATGTCTAGTGCCCGTTTGTTAGGTATGCGAGTCGCTTGGGCTGTACTCATTTTCTGGCCCTTGTCCACCAATACACATACCTCAATAAATCAACAAAACCAACGCAGTAGTAACCACTCTTTTTCTCTAGGGTACCTCGTGACTACTAGAGGAAAACTTAAAAAACTAAATACAATGGCAGATTACACATTATTTAAAAAGTCTATTGAAATAGCCGAAGGAGGCTATCAAAATTTTAAACAAGATCAAGGAAATTACAATTCCTTAAACGAGCGTGTCGGCACCAACTTTGGCATATCGGCGCGATTTTACGAAGGAATTATCGGCTACCCACCTAGTGTTGAGGACATGAAAAACATAACCAAAACCGAAGTTCATATATTATTTAAAAATGAATTTTGGGACAAGGTCAGAGCCGATGAAATAACCCACCAAGGCGTTGCGGAACTCATTGTTGACCACGCCATCAATGCCGGCCCTAAGTCCGCCGCAGGCATCGTTCAAAAAACGCTTAACACCTACTTTAATAGCGACCTAACTGTGGATTATGCCGTGGGGCCAAAAACCTTAGCTGCCATCAACGCTGTCGATCCGGTGTTGCTATTTCAAAAAATTGCCATGGCCCGACTAGAAAACTACAAAGGCAAAAAAGAATATAAAAAATTTGGACGTAGCTGGCGATCTCGGGTATATAAGCTCGGCACCAAATTTGGCATTCCCCTTGAAAAATGTCCGACCTAATTACCCGCCATATTCAAGCGCAGCAAAGCTTTAGCCAATTACTAAAGCTTTTTTTAGTTTCCTACCGTAGTTTTTCAAATCACTTACGATGCGCATCGAATAACTTTTTTAAAATATCCAACATCACGAACTTAATTCACTTAAGCTACGTATATTAGCTACTCCTAACTAAACAAGACGCTATGAAACTGAAAAATCCTTTCAAATTTAAAAACTGGAAAAAATACCTATTCGAATTTACTTCAATTTTCCTAGCGGTAATGCTTGCTTTTATCTTAGACAGATGGAATGACAATAGAATTAACAGTGTTGCTGAAAACAAAATTCTGGAAGAAATCTACCAAGGTCTCGAACGCGATAGCTTAGACATTGCCAGTGACGAACACTATTTTAAAATCGCCTTTCGCGGACTGCGGTATTTTAATGATATCATCGATGGCAAAATGGTGCAACAAGATTCCCTCGTTCCATTTTACTTCTTTTTTTCACGTGAAAGCTTGGTGGTCCAAAACAAATCAGGTTATGAATCACTAAAATCACGAGGGCTCGAAACCATTAAAAACGACTCACTCCGCAGTAAAATCATCAATTTATACGAAGTCGATTACGAACTGGCTCGAAAATTCAACGAAGAGTACAGCGAGTATCAGTTTACTCAAAATTACTTCCACAAAATTAACGAAGCCATAGCCCCGCATTTTGAATACGATGCTACCAACAATATCACAGGCATCAATCTACCCATCACACTGGACGATGCAGAACGAAAGCTGTTAAAAAGCTACCTCTGGAAAATCGCCGTTGGCAAACAAGACCGATTTCAGGCATTTGTATACAGCAAAAAGAAAATTGGTCAATTACGCACCGCTATCAAACAGTATTTAAAAAATAAATAACAGAATCCAAAGCTAGGCATAGCGCATAAGCACTACTGTCTTCACACAGCAACTCCTCCGGATGCTGGAAGCTAACACCATTAGCTCTCGGTAAGTATTGAGCAGTGCTGTTCAAAGTAACATTGGCATGGCATAGTTCTTGATAAAACAAGCCTTTAATCAAGAATAAATGTATACTTACAACCCATACCGCTTGCTACTACTATTCGCTGTATTCACAACCGTGCTCGCATGTAATGACGACGACGAAGTACCCGCTAAAATTTACAACATCAGTGACCAACAGGCACCAAAGCTGCAACTCAAGCAACAGCAAATTGACCAACTACAACTCAACTGGGAAAAACCGACTTGGAAGTATGATAACTTCCATCTATATATCGAATCTGAGGCCGGGAATTCATCAATTACCCTAAAGCCCAGTACCACTTCATATACCTATGACGTCGTACCATCTTTTGATAAAAAATTCAAATTCTCACTAAGAGCACAATACGATGGCAGTGTATCCAAGGCCAGTGTTGCCAACATCAATAGTGAGTTTAAAGCTGTTAACAAACCAACAGTTCTAAAAAAAGCTCATAACAAATACCACATCTCTTGGACCCACGACAGTCAGCGCGCTGTGAGCTTCAAACTTTATTACAAAACTACCAACGATGCGCTTATCGCCATCAATAATTTAAAAATCACGAAAGATCCCAATTCTCAAAAGTGCTCTACTGAATTGGTGTTAGATAGCAAACGATATCCCAACCAATTAATGATAGAGGCGCAGTACAAAAACGGAATATCGAGACCTCGTAACTTTCAACTTATCAAAGCCCTGCATCCCATTCGCGATGTAAAACTCATTCCTATTGACGAACAGAAGCTTCAACTGGTTTGGAAAAAAGACAAGGACATAGAAACGGGAGTAAAAATTGTGATCGATAAAAAAATAGGTGCTGCTACCTGGGTTGAAAATTACGCCCAAGTGACGGCTAGCACCACTGCGTATACCGACCCTACTGCCTCAGCAGACAACAGCTATGAGTATCGATTACGAGCGGTATCTGCCAACAACTATTCTACCTATACCTCGGCTAAAATAGTACGCATGCGCCCCAAGCAACAACAGGTATACCCTTCAGGAGCTCTCGGATATACCCCTAAACAACTCGTAATCGACTTTAACCGCCCTATTAGCTTAGTTGCCGGGAACCTTGCAGTGGGCATTTATAACAAAACGACCAACCAACTGGTCACCGAACTATCGGTCACCGCGGCAGATATAATAGCTGACAAAATTTTCTTAAAACTCCCTGTTTCCTTAGCGTACAATACTAGCTATTTTTATACCCTTAAAAGCGGTGCTGTTAGCAGTGATACCAAAGACCCCAACCTCGAAATCAAGGTAGCATTTTCAACTCCGAAGTTCCTACCTGTAGCCTTTGTGAACGTCGCCGGTGGCTCGTACATTTTTGGAGCAAAAACTTTTGACAAGTACAGAAGCAGGCATGCAAAAGTTAGCAGTTATAAAATGGGGAAATACGAAATTACCACCACCCAATACGTACAGTTTTTAAATGATAAAAACATCGATGAGAAGTGCGAAATCAACGGAAATAAGTTGGTGCGCAGTATCAACTATACTTCCAATATCATCTATAAAAACGGAGCTTATCAGGTAAAAAGAGGTCAGGAAAATGCTCCTGTCATCCATGTTACTTGGTACGGCGCCAATGAATTTGCAAAGCATTATGGGTATAAACTACCTACAGAAATTCAATGGGAGTACGCTGCTTACGGAGGCCAATTGCACAGTGGCATCAATTACAACTCCGAAGCCATCCTAGCAGAATACGCGTGGTACCAAAACAATTCTGGTTCAAAACTACATGCTGTAGGTACTAAAAAACCCAATGAACTAGGAATCTATGACCTCCTCGGAAATGCTGGGGAATGGTGTCGTGATTGGTATGATAAGGATTATATTAAAAACATCCCTGAAACAACGGTTATGGTTGATCCTACAGGTCCTGCAAGTCCAGTGGATGCAAATAAAAACAAGGTGCAACGCGGTGGGTCGTACTACGAAGGAACTGTCGTTGTTGCCCTGTACTCACGTTGGTTCGACAAAGCCGATCCAGGAGGAACCTACGGAATCTGGAATGGTTTTAGAGTAGTGCAATAGCTGCGTTGTGTATGAGACAGCAACTAGCGTTATCATTTTATATAGTCCTCGGCGTTTTACGTCGGGGACTTTTTTTTAGGGTACTCCTATTACCATGGTATGGCTAAGTACAGGCGAGCAATGAGCCTAGCTTTTATTTACCATCTACTCATCTATACCATAAATAACTCATTTTTAAACAACCACCTTCAAATTCTCCCGCTGATAACGTATTAGCAACCGTTTATAACAGGAATTCATGAGTTTCTAATCTTTTTCATTACCTTGAATCAGGTGGTTCCAGAAAAACTCGGCAAAACTCGGCAAAACTCGGCAAAAACTCGGCAAAAACTCGGCAAAAACTCAACAAAAACTCAACAAAAACTCAACAAAAACTCAACAAAAACTCAATATAAACTACTCAAAAATATTTAAACAAAACCGGCCAAGTACTAATTTACTGAACAAAAAAAGCAGACTAAATAATAATCTACCAAACAAAAAAACTAGTCAAGACAAACACTTGGTAAAAACTTCACGACTGAAACAGAGAATAATTTAAAAAACTCCGTAGTTGAATGCCCCTTAGCGTAAATGGACAAAAAATTACATGTACTGACCTAAAAAATAATTAACTCCAACAAACAATAACTGACAAGGAATAACCTTAAACAATCCATAACAAATGATTAAATGGACCGCAATCATACTATCAATTTTCTATTTAAAAGCTTCATTAGACACTAGTACTTTAAAGTCTCCTGAATATTCCACTGCTGATAAGTGTGGGGAATGGGCACAAACTGTTGCTAGAGACTACAGCTTCCTAGGCTATGATTATTGGACAGTCTGGTTTGCTGCTTATGGCTATTGTGTAAAACGTACTCGAAGCTAAAAAATAAACGAAATTTAATATGAAAAAGCTAAGCTTACTACTACTTCTTATCTATCTTTATAAAAATGCTTTTTCACAAAAACCCATTGCATCAGGGGTGGTCATTTACAAAGTAAAAATCCATCCTAAAGTAACCGCTATCGATCATGCCAAGCAAATTAGATTTCCTGAGTTTCAAAAAAAAATCAATCGATTATTAGAAAATGTTCAATACACTTTAAAATTTAACGATCACGAATCGTTATTCACCGCAGATGTTTCCATGAGCCTAGAAGGCGAGGACGGTTTTACTCAATTAGCTCAGGCATTGGCAAAAAGCGATCAGGTGTACTATGTAAATACACAACAAAAAAAACTGCTCGTTCAACAATACTTTTTAGGAGAGAACTTTTTAATTTCCCAATCCACTTCTGATTTAAAATGGACCTTAATCGATGAGTCCAAAAATATAGGTGAATTCACCTGTTACAAGGCCATCACACAAAAACCGAAAAGCGGACCAATTGAGAAAAATCGGGAATACCTGACTTATACCGCGTGGTATTGCCCTTCTATTCCTGTTAGTTTTGGTCCTTTTGAATTCCATAGTTTGCCAGGACTCATCATCGCACTCTCTATAGGAAACCACACATATCAAGCTACCCAAGTTCTTCTAAAGAGAGCGTATATCCACCTTACAAAACCCTCAAAGGGTACCACGATCACACAAAAAAATTTGACGCTATGAAAATAAAAGCCTTCGAAAATAGATGAATTCAAGGGAAAACGACAATAGACAATACTTGATGCTTCCAATTTGGTTTTTCACAATCACAGTTTCAAAAACAGCTATTACATCCAAATTAGATTACACCCTTTATTTCATTATATTCTTTTTTTGTTACCAAAACCAAGTACCATGCTATTCCTCAACAACCTATCGCATTTACCAAAAGTCCATAGAAATGAGCTCTGTAACATTACCCAACGCATAGTGCGCACAGGAAAGGCAGAGTTGGTAATGCTATTCGGTTCTTATGCACGCGGTGACTACACAACTATTAAAAATACCCAATCAGGAAAACAAAGCGACTACGACATTCTCGTTGTCACCGCAGATGCCGATACTAGAAAAGGACTTCGTAGAAAACTACGACAGGCCTTTCAGGACATAGAAATCACCGTACAACTACTCGTTGAGAAAATACAAACCGTTAACCGCAACCTCGAAGAAGAACAGTACTTCTTTACCGATATCAAACGAGAAGGCAAACTACTCTACAGCTCAGGGAACTTTGTACTTTCCGAACCACGAACCCTTAGCGCAACCCGAAGAAGAGAAATTGCAGAAACTGACTTTCAGGAATGGTTTCGTCAAGCCAAGAGCTTTTATAGGTCTGCAAAACACGATCTTCACGATGGTGAATTCAGAACAGCGGCTTTTCACTTACAACAGGTTGTTGAAATGTGTTATACCACCCTTGAAATGGTTTTTGATCATTACAATCCTCACGAACATAATCTTAAATCTCTTTACTACCGCATACGTTCTTATGATCGACGTATAAGCGATGCTTTCCCCTTGAAAACAGCAGAGCAAATAGCCTTGTTTGACCACCTCAACCTAGCTTATATCGGCGGACGGTATCACAGCCATTCGGAATATATGGTCACGAAAAAACAATTGACCTACTGGTTCACAGAAGCCGAAAAATTACTATCCATTACACAAAGCGTTTGTCTCGATCGGATAGCGCAACTACAAAAACACGAATACAAAAACTAAGGTCTTAATAATCCTCAATTCAGCTACAAGGACTCAGAATCGCATTTTCAAATTACCGCTGAATTAATCCTTTTACCTCCCGTGATACTCCATGTTTGGTAATTGCTCTTCGTTTTTTAAAAATCTAGCAAACCAAGCCAATACCTGTTCATTCACCTCCTTTTTATGCTCAGAAATTCCGTGATTGCCCCCCTCAAACATCACCAATCGATAGGGAATTCTATACTTTTCGAATTCCAATGCCAGTTGTAAACTCTGTTCTGGTTTTACGCGCCAATCGGCATTCCCGTGCAACATCAAAATTGGTACTTCTTTGGGGAAGTCAGCAACCCAGTGAACTGCTGATCTCTTTGTGAGTTCCTGTTGTTTATGTTCGGCATATGCTGGAACTACTTGCGCCAATACCGCAGATTCCATTTTTGGTCGGTCGTTAACCAGTCCAAAACAATCTGAAACCGCTCCACCAACAACGGCAGCCTTTATATTCTTCATCTTCGTCAATGCAATATAGGTCATCATTCCTCCTCTACTCCATCCGTACATTCCTATTCTTGAAACATCGGCCTTTGAAATTTCTTTCAGTACCTCAGGAAGCACGGTAACGTCATTTACATCAGCACCTCCAAACTCTTCGCTTCCTTCCCCTCCAGCATTCCCTCTGTATTGACTGGCAATAACCACATAACCTTCTTTGGCAATCTTTCCTAGCGTTACCAAACCATGCCCTTCACTGAGGGCTCCAAAATTTCTGTTTCCTCCACGGTTATAAATAATACAAGGATATGTACCTTTCTTCTTTGGAGTAACTAGCAATCCATGAACTTTCAAACCATCACTGACATACGCAATCTTATACACATCAATACTATCAATATAGGTATAGCCTTCCTTCCAGTGAATATTACCTGTAACATTCTCAGCGATTCTAGAAATAAATGGAATTTTCGAATAGTCCGATACTAATTCTTTTGTTAGGATACGTGATTTTTCTTGTGCATAAACCCCTGAAAAAAATAATACCAATAGGAGTAACTGTAATCTTTTCATTTTCAAACATTTTTTAATTTATAGCATGAGACCTGTGTTGTTACGAAGGTTATACAACCTCTAAAAACAAAAAGGTCTACTTTTATTCAATAGTATATTAGCAACGTAACTTTAGCAAATTAGGTATACTAACTGCTAACAAAAATAACCATTACAGGTAATACTAGCACGTTAGCACCCTCTATAACTTTCTTAAAACGCTATTAAAACCACAAATATCTATACATCACATAGCACTGCAGCTAAAACCGATAAAAACTGATCTTCTTTCCATAAAATACCGAGGATTTTCAGTAGTTTTGCTGCAAAAATTGTCTTAACTCACCACTTATTATTGCTAAAAATGAAAAAAACACTAATACTAAGTATTTTACTTACATTCATCTGCTACACGAAATCTTTTTCTCAATACAAACTAAAAATAATTTTTAAAGATGGTACTGAAAAAACAGACACCTATAAAGCAAAAGGATGGAAATTAACCTCGTTAACCACGGATGAAAAATTTCATTTAAACGACATGAAAGAAATCACCTACTATAAAGACGATAAAAGTTTTAAATACTATGTGATTGATACCAAAACCTATGTAAAATCAAAAAGGTCTAAAATCCGATTAGCCAGAAAAGCATACGAAGGAAAAAACATAGAACTTTATTATGTATATTTCAGGTGGACCGACGGACATGGTACTGGAAGTTTTTCTGTCAATGCTTATGACGAGGCCTTTGTAAAAAAGAAAGACGAACCTTACGCGTATAATATGGGGTATATTTACGGATTTATTTATGAAGGTATAAAGAAAAGAGTACGCGTATATTTTAAAGATTGCCCCGAACTGATACAAAAAGTCAATAAAAACAAAATTAAAAAGAAAAATACCTTGGAAATGGTCACGTTTTACGATCAACATTGCGGACAATAAGTTTTTATAACTAGCATGGAAGTACAACTGCAGCGCATAAAAAGCAAATTGACACAACTGAAATCAACGGACACTCAATTAGAAGTGTTTGGTGCTAAAACCCATGCTTACCAACTAAACGCTCGGTTGTCAGAAAGGCGTTTACGTCTTTTCGAAAAAAAACACGGAATCATTTTACCTCCAGAGTATCGCAACTTCTTATCCCAAATCGGCAATGGAGGTGCGGGACCTTACTACGGCCTTCTGCCCTTAGAAAAAGGTAATTTTGCAGACATCTCAGAAAAAAAAGCCACGGAATTCATTGTACTATCCACTCCCTTTTTACACACAAAAGCATGGAATAAAACCTGGGAGCCCAGCGATATTACAGACGAAAAAACGCTCGAATACCTAGAAAATGACTATTTTGACCCCAAATGGAGTCCTGGAATGTTACGCATAGCGCATGCGGGCTGCGGTATTGCTATCAACCTGATAGTTAATGGTCCGGAATACGGAAATATTTGGGTAGATAGCAGGGTGAATGATAACGGGATCTATCCTGAAGTTCCTACCCTAGGTACAGGCAGGATTCAATTTTTAGATTGGTACGAACAATGGTTAGACCGCGAAATGCAGCAACGTTCAATCAAGAGCACAAATAAGAAACAACAAATAGGTAATCATATGAACAAAGACAGAAAAAATCAAATCATCGGAGGTATCTTAGGTGTAATTCTCTACAAAGTAGTAACAGAACTTCTCTTGCCTCTATTATCAAAATAATCACGATGACTTTTTAAACCGGTGTATTTTCAGGGAAACAATGCCAAAAATCACTCCGGATGTACTCACCTCAACCTATAACTACCATGTCGTATTTCCTTAAAAAAGTAATTCCGCTTACCATCCTATTCCTCATGATAGCCGGTGCTTGCAAAAAAGCCCCTGCCAAAACAACGGAAAAAGAAGAAGAAAAATACTCAGTTATTTGTAAAGAAGCGATTATCAATGGCGCCGTATTTAAAGTCTATAGTCGAAGGCCTGGAAACTTCACGATTGTAAACGAAGCACAAAAAATCATCTATCAACGTGACGAAAATCCAGCAGACTTTAAAATTGCAGATGTCAATGGTGATGGTTTTCCCGATATTCTCTTGGAATACTTCACAAATGTTCCGGGCGTTAATGAACTCTTAGTATACGACCTAAAGACAGCGAGTTTTAAAGAGGTTACCGACTTCGCTAATTTTCCAGCAGCTACCAGAATCGAAAACAGCGATTTTTACTACTCCTACCACAAAAGCGGCTGCGCAGACTCAAATTGGGATAGCGATTTATTTAAAATCATCGACTACAAAGCCATTCGGTTCGGTAATATCAGGGGTATCGGCTGTGGTGTGGGCGAAGCCAATGGCATATACATTAACAAAGTTGACAACGAAAAATTAAAACAGATCAAGTTCATTCCAAGAGAGGCTGGGTATTGGGATGGAAAATGGGACTTTATCGCGGAGTATTGGTCAAAAAATTACACTAAATTCCAGTAAGCAAAACGAAGCTTTCAGGTCCAGTAAAAATTCAGACATCGCCCTACTCAAACCACGTTTAGCACACTAGCAGGCATATGAACACTTTATTAACAAAACTTCAACTTTCCACTACCTTTGAATCTGAGCTAGATATCGAAAAAAGTGTATTTATTCATGAAATGGAAACGTTAATAAACACCACCACCTCACCACTGCCCTTCATCATATTTCCAGCATGGCAACCCAACTCAAAAAAATACGTCGGTACCCTTACGACCAACAGCTTCAAGATGCGCGAACATATAAGCATCCGTAATTCCCTAACTACCAATATTGCTAGTGTAAGCGCAGCATTTGAGGAGCAGGGTACTTCCTTAAAGGTAAAAACAACCATACGTGGTATGCAAGTTGTTCCTTTTATAATAAGAGCTTTTGTCGTATGTGTATACCTCCTAGTAATGTCACTAGTCTTTATTGAATCCCTTCTGATGCCAGCAAGTCCTAGTACAGATAATTCAATGATTATCCTTCCACTTATCTTGACACTATTTGTAGGATTCCTAACCTACCTACCCTACCGTATCGCCCAAGCGAATACTCTCAAAAAGAAAGAAGAAATGCTTCATTTGTACAAACGAATGGTAAAAAACAACAGCGCTTCCCTATAAGCACTCACGGCACAACCTAGTACATAATAGTCGGAATGCCTTTTCCAAAACAGCCAGAATTATTCGTTGATGCCTACCCTTTTTACCACACTGTTAAATTACGTTAAGTAACGAAAACACATACTTTTTGTAAGGTATAACCTTCCTTTTACAGCATTATTTACGCTAGGTTTACCCACCAACAAGCTGTGAAAATTAAAAAATTCTTCCACGACACATAAGCTCTTAAGAGACAAAAATTTACCGGAAGCCGAAAAGGTTATAGAGTAGGCACATTTAAAAAAAATAATAATGAAAAACATCTTTATCATGACACTCCTCTATTTTTAGGGGTAACCAGCTTACAAGCACAATCCAATGAATTGATTAGAGAAACAGAAAAAATAGCGAGACAGGATGCCGTTTTAAATAAGGGACTGTTTAACGATTATTCGCAAAAATTAGATATCGTACTATTTGGATACTACCATGATGCATATAGAAAAAAAAAGGATGAAATCAATAAATCATCAGGAGGTGGTAATGGTGGTGCTGATCTCCCAGATCAATTGTCAAACCGTGTAGAACAACCGGTATGGACTATGAGACCTCAAGCATTTGGGCGTAACTAAGTCTTAGCAAAACTTATAATACAAATTATTAAAAACCACCTTATAAACTGAGGTGGTTTTTCCTTGTCCTTTACCCTAGTGTGAGTATTAACAACAAAAAACAACACTAGCTATCAATCTTGGCCACGAAGGACTTAAAATGCCCATTTTTACGAGTAACAATAGAATCATTTTACTAATTTGCATACCATGGAAAAGACACATACCCCCTACGAAACCATACTGCACCGTACGTGCGACTTCCGGGTTGCCTACGAATTTTACGAGCTTTCACGAATAGGTAAGAAAACCACTCCACCTCAAGGCATTCGATGTAATTTTTGGTATGAGCATCACGATCATAATCACAAGAAAAATTGGGCATTTATGATTTGGCCTGAGTTTGAAGATCAAGAGGGAAACATCCTAAAATCAGGAACTGTACCAATGACTGGAACGGCCCGTATGTGGATTATCAATGACGAGTTTCACGCATACCACCAATCACACATAGAAATCGGCACCACCGGCTGGTTTAAAGAGGGCAGTAACTCCATAGCCGTTTGCAAGGTGATTTCCATCAATGCCTTACAAAACCTGTAATGAGAAACACCAGCCTGTTAGTATTGGGCTAGTAAACGTATTCAAAATACCATTCCTAGTAAAACCTGTTCTTACAACCAAGTGTCCACTCACTCCGTTCGATACTACCAGAAACTGCTACCAAAAGGTACCTATGGCACGAGTAAATGCGCTCCTTGGTATGGATAGGCGCCTGCTTTGCGATTTTGCCATTAAGAAGCTTTATCCTGATTGCGTTTTTCGATGAGGACCGCTCCGATGAGTGCTACGCCAATAACAATCCCACTTAGCGATTCCATAGCTTCGCCTGTTCGAATGGCTCCATACATTCCCGATAAGATAGAGGCGATTCCAATTCCGATAATTAAATACAGCGTACGCTTACTCATTGTGTATACTTTTTTAGTTTGTGATACGATTTTACGCTCGGCAACTCTTGTTTCCATAGCTGATGGGAAATATAGTATATTTTTCGCCAACTCACACAGCTGTCAGTTCATTCGTTCGGCGTATTCAGCAATACCCCTAGTCACCATAATTGAACCTCTGTTCACCTAATATTTCCATAAAATTTCTCAAAAAATTTTACTTGTATTATGGATTCCCGTAATACTAAAACTTCCAAGTATCATACATTTATGACGTATCAATAAAAGTAACAAAGCACATTTTTGAATTGATTATGCACTTGAATAGGTGTATGAGGGGGTGTTTTGTGAGTGTATTAACAAGTTGGGGACCATGAACAAACCGAAAAACAACTAAACGAATAGAGAACTAGATGGCAGAAATTACAGCTGATAAGATAGAAGTAAACTCATTATTTAATAACTTTTGGTTTCTTATACCAGAATATCAACGTTCTTATGTATGGAACACGGATAATATAAATGATTTATTAGACGATTTGTGGTACGCTTTTAAAAACAAGCCATATGATGAGTATTTCTTAGGTTCTTTAGTTCTTAAAAAAACAAGTGAAACGAAGTTTAATGAATTTGAGGTGTTAGATGGTCAGCAAAGGCTAACTACTTTTTTTATGTTTATGGCTGTCTTAAGAGATGTAGCTATTGATGATGATTTGAAAGAAGCTTGTCACGATAGGATTTTCCAAAAGGCTAATAAATTTAAAAAAATTCCAGAGAGAATTAGGTTGATTTATAAAATTAGAGATAATGTTGAGACTTTTATTAATGATTATGTATTAGAGAATGGAGGTTCAAATAAAACTGACGATTTAAAGGAATCTTCAAAAAACAAGAATATTTCTATTAGTCATATGGCTAACGCCATATTAACTATTTCAAAATTCTTTTCGAATAAAAGCTCGACCGAAATTGAAAATTTCGGAGAGTTTATTGCTGAAAAACCTGTGTTTATTTATGTGTCAACAGAAAGTATGGAAGATGCTTTTAGAATGTTTACAATTCTTAATAACAGAGGGGTTCCATTAACAAATGCAGATATATTGAAATCTATAAACATTGGATTTATAGAAAATAGCGAACAAGAAAAATACGCTCAAATTTGGGAAAATATTGAAAGCGACCTCGGTGGAGATTTTGATAGATTTTTGTCCTTCATAAGAACAATAAAAGTAAAAGAAAAGGCAAGGCTTAATTTACTTGATGAATTTAATGAAAATATTTACACAAAGAATAAACTTGAGAAAGGGAAAAAAACAGTTGAGTTAATCCAAAAACACAAAGTAAACTATGACAAAGTAATCACGTTTAAAGAAGACATTAATTTAGAAAATGAATATAAAAACCTACTCACAATAATGCAAATTGGTCTTCCTTCTACAGATTGGATTCCTTCTCTTCTTCTTTATTTTGACAAATTCAAAAAAGAGAACATTTTTCATTTTTTGGAAAAATTAGAATACAAGTTTAGTAGTGATTGGATTAACCAGTTAACACCTACAAAGAGAATTGATAACTTAAACTCAATCCTAAAAGCGATTGAAAAGTATCAAACATCAAACGACCTTTTAAAAGACCAAGAAATTTTTGCTGTTGATAAAACAGAATTAAAAAGACGACTTTCAGGAAAAGTCTATGGACGCAGATTTGCTAGATACATACTATTAAAATATGAATATCTTTTAGGAGATAATACTGTTCATCTTTCAGATTATAATACCATCAGTGTTGAGCACGTTTTACCACAAAATCCAAAATTAGATAGTCAATGGATTAAAGACTTTAGCGAAGATGAAAGAAATGAATGGACTCATAAATTATCAAATTTAGTTTTGATCAGTAAAAGAAAAAACAGTTCTCTTAGCAACCTTGATTTTACCGAAAAAAACAGAAGATATTTCAAGGGGAGAATTGATGTATTTCCAAGTAACAAAATCTTTCAAACCTATAATAGATGGAATACTGAAATTTTGACAGAAAGGCAAAAAACAATGACTGAAAAGTTAATAAAATAACACCCCACAACCATGGCCGTAAGTAATTGGGACGATAGTGATAAAACAAAAGTATAAACATAAAACAAAGGACAAAGGACAAAGGACAAAGGACAAAGCTAAAAATTAGGCATAAAAACCCCAACTCACCATTCACGTTACCGTTGGTAGTAATGTTAACTTACTGATGAAATTAGAGAAAATGAACGAAATAGAATATGATTTAAAAAAATTATCACATATTTTCGGAGAAATTTTAGAAAAGTATCGACAATACGAGTTTGAGGCAAATCTTGCTGAGATATGTCTTAAATTATACAATTTTAAAATTTCTTACCTCGCACCAGCATACCATTTAAATAGATTTGATACAGTAACAAAAGAGTATTACGAAATTGACTTACCCAACATTTTTAAAAAAGGAGTTATTGATGAAAACGAAATAACTCTATCATTAACAAAACTTCATCTAGAATTCAATTCAGTTCTCTACTCAATAAAAATGTCATTAGATAGAATTGTTTTCTTTATGTCTAAATTTTATAAAGGAATTACACCACACAATACTTTTGGTAGAATTACAGAAGGAGGAAAACCGAAATCAATGATGGCAGAAGTAGTAAGATTAAAAGATTCTGACGAAATTATGAAACTAATTTACATAAATTATAAAGACTGGATTTCTGAGGCAGTAAAACCAAGGGACACAATAACACATTATGAAAACCTTTCATTGGATTTTTTGCCAATTGATAATTTTAAATCCACTCTAACATTTAGCCATAGCGACAAAAATATTAAGAACTTTGGAAGGACAGAATTGAAAAATTATATTGATAAATGGTATTTATTTATAGACGAATTATTGAACTTAATATTAGTTGAAAAGATAAATATTTCTACTAACAATGGTTATGAGTAATTGCTTGTTATGGTATTCTTATGAAAGTACTCTCGAATTTTCAGTTTACTGCGTACTTATAAAGCTAAACACCAACACACAAAACAGTTACCATTCATTTTTTTATAATAACAATGAAAAAGAAAAAATCATATAAAGATTATTTAGACAAAACATTTCTTGAGGAATTGAATTATAAAATTTGGTCTACTAAGGGTAGTAGATTTAATGCAAGTAAAAGACTTTTGAAAGTAGCTCACTTATCAAACTTATGTTTGAGTATGTTATCTGTCTACCTGATAGCTGTAGGACTTTTATCAGTTTACAATATATATTCAACTGAAACAATTGACGAAAACTTAATTGCTTACTCAATTACTTGCCTTTCCATATTGCTATTAGTATTTGGACAAATAGAGAACGCGAAAGACTTTAGTACAAAAGCAAAGCAATTTCATACTTGTGGACTTGAATTATCAAAACTGTATAATGATTTAAGGATTTTTAAAACTCTAAAAAAGAAACCAAAATTCAATGAAAAGAAAAAATTTGCAGAAAAAATATCTGACAAATATGAACGAATTTTGGAAAGGCACGAAAATCACGAGCCAATTGATCATAACATGTTTAAGGCATCAAAAGCTGATTATCATGAATTAAACAATTTAGATGTTTATAAAATAAAATTTAATTACTACATTAAAACAAGTTTGATTTATCACTCTTTAATAATATTACCACCAATAATCATAATTGGACTTTTAACTAAAACTAATTTTTAAATGACAATTAAAGAATTTGAAGAAAAATCTAAAATAATTAGAAAAGAAATTTTTATTGAGAGTCGATTAAAACAACCAAGTATCTACTCATTAAAAAGTGCTGGAAATAAACTTTTAGACATTGTAAAGACAATGGAATCTGAAAAGTCTGAAATGATTCCTACTCTTCAATCATTGGAAATGGACTTAGATATATATTTAACTGATTTAGGTGGAGAACTTCAAGACGATTATGATAAAAATAATAAAAGGTACAAAGGAAAATGGTCGAATGAAAGTAGAAAAATTAATGGATTTATTTCTCAACTGAAAACTTACATTTTGGAAAACGAAACGGTAAAAATCGTATAACCACAATTACGGCGGATTCGACTACGTCCGAATCTACTCGGAATCGTTGAAATCAGTACTAAACCGAAAAGTCTGTGAATAAAATACGCTACTTTTCACATACAAGACCGTTGTACGTAATATTGACCAATCTATGTGGAAATGACTTCCTCCCATTAAATCGGACAGATTAGAATTTTGAAATATGAATTTTATTAAGAAAATATTCTCTAAGAAAAGAGGTTCTGAAAAAGTAAATTTGGAATGGAATGAACATTTGGATAAAGTCTATGAATCAATAAATAATGATACATTAAATTATCCGATTATCTTGTTTTGTCACGTACTATGGGATTTTGCAGTTTTTAATAATCCTTCTGAAATTATTGGTGAATCAATAAGCGGGCATTGGGGATTAGATGAATATCTATCGAAAAATATTGATGAATTAGAAATTGTTATTGATAGTCACGGAAAAACATATAAATTATCTCACAAACATTATGACAACAAAACTAAGACCGGATTTTCGTATCCGTCAATTTTGCTTGATAGTGACAGTTTAAGTAGTTTAAAGAATAGAATTGTGGAAGGTTGTGATGATTACATTTTACAATTTCAAGAAAATGAAGAAATAATTAAAGCGAAGATTAAAACAGTAAATGAAATAAAATCGATTCCTGAATTGATACATTTTGTGGAAAAAGAATTAAACTTTTAGAAAAAATGAAATGCCAACATCAGGCATGATTCATCTCTAACACTCGTCTTATCAACAAGTTAAGAGCTAAACCGCAACAAACCATAAATAAACACGTTAAGTCTATTTTACTTGATTCAAACCTTATCACAAAACATCCCACACTGTAAACAACCAATCATCAACCTACTGTAGTGCATAAATCCAAAAAACATACAATTCCGGGGAAATATGCAATTTAGTAATAGAAGTAGAAACTTATCTCCACATTTGTAGTTAGAAATCAACATTAATTAACAAAATCTCAATAACAAGCAATAACTTAATTTTTTATATTTACAATTATTATTTTTTTTTTAAGAGCATATACATATGTCGTTTACCTATATAAATTAGTTCTATAACGACCTATTTTATGCGTATATATACAAGTTGTAGTACATTAAGAAATGAAATTGGAAGATAAATACCCAGAAGCATATTTCGAACATTGGTTGGTTATGCTTTCAACTATGAATATCGAATTCTCCAAGAACGGATTTGAAGAGCAAATAAATAATTATCTAAACTTCGAGGGAGAGGAAGAAATGAGGAAGTTACAAAATGAAGTTGTGCAAATTGTTCAATCTGATGATTTAATTAAATTTAAAGAAGTTGGAAATCGTTTTGATATTGAAAATTTGAATGAACAAAGTTTGAAAACAATGGCAGAAGTCATAATGAATTGGAATTAGTATCAGAAAGTGAATTCATAGACAATTGAAATTCAAAACATATCCGATAAAACTAAATGGAAAACAATAGAAATGGATTATGTTGCGGAGTTAAGTACTGCACATTTAAAAAAACGGATAAAAGACTGAAAATTAAAACCATACAAAACCATCGACTTGCATTTAAACCGTAAAATAATATGACTGATTTTAATCTAAATGATAAACATTCTGAAATTAACATTATAGATTGTATTAGAATACTGAATGAAAAAATTTGAATTTATATCTGATGATGCCTTTTATATTTGGAATAGGTGTTTTAGTTTTAAAGGTCAGGTTAAGTTTGGCGAAATTTCAGCCAA
This sequence comes from Tenacibaculum litopenaei, assembly GCF_964514025.1. Lineage (NCBI taxonomy): Bacteria > Pseudomonadati > Bacteroidota > Flavobacteriia > Flavobacteriales > Flavobacteriaceae > Tenacibaculum > Tenacibaculum litopenaei. Next base: position 280,509 of record NZ_CAZEQT010000001.1, on the reverse strand, counting down.
CGAAGAAGTAATGATTGAAACAAAAAATGGACCTTTATATGCTAATATTGATTTAATTGTCAGATTATCGGATAGAAAAGTAATCAAAAAATCAATCCCGGAGGAAAGAATTGCAATCGGACTTAATAAATTCAGTAAAGCGGAATTAAATAATATTGAGAAAAAATTTGATCCCGAGGTTGACAAAGAACCTCCTGTCACAGAATTTATTGGAGCTGAATATCCAATACGCATTTATAACACTGATAGAACGGAAAGTAAAACTACTCACAACAAGGGCTATAGTTCATTGTGGCAGCAAGTAAAAAGAATATTTAATCAATAAATTTGGCTGATTTCATAAGTGGAATATTTCCTGCGGAAAATTCCACAACGAAATCATAGCCCAGACCTTAGTACACATTAAAACAAATCATAACTAAATAAACATTTACGATTATCGTAAGTGTTTATTGTTTTTCATTAAATCAAAAGAAATACCCTCGAAAATTAACTCACAAATACCTAGCAATAAGCAACTTATTAACAGAACAAGAAACGTTCCCCACATTTGTAATCAATTATTAAGTCTATTTTACTTGATTCAAACCTTATCACAAAACATCCCACACTGTAAACAACCAATCATCAACCTACTGCAGTGCATAAATCCAAAAAACATACAAATCCGAGGAAATATGCAATTTATTAATAGAAGCAGAAACTTATCTCCACATTTGTAGTTAGAGATCAACATTAGTTAACAAAATCTCAACAACAAACAATAACTTAATTCTTTTATATTTACAATTGTTATTTTTTGTATAAAAGTATATAAATATGTCGTTTACCTATATAAATTAGTTCTATAACGACGTATTTTATGCGTATATAAACAAGTTAGCTGCAACCTTGAAAAGATAAATGGTATTAAATGGCATCTGAAAAACTATTCAACATCCTAGAGGAATTTAATTTTGACAATCTTAAAAATCCTGAATTTCAAGAAGACTCTGTTAGAGAGGAGCTAATAATACCAATAATTCGTGGACTAGGATATTCTGCAGATAAACCAAATAGTAAGAAGTAGAAAGCTAATTCAACCATTTGTTTCGATAGGATCAAAACGTAAAAATATCTATTTAATTCCTGACTATTTGTTTGAAGTAAATGGAAAAGCTGCATGGATACTTGACGCAAAATCACCAAATGAAGACATTGTTAAATCTAAGCACGTCGAACAAGCCTACTCCTATGCAATTCACAGTGAAGTAAGAGTCAATTTTTTTGCACTTTGTAACGGAAAAGAGTTTGTACTTTATGATATACAAAAACCTGAACCTTTACTTCATTTCCCATTGACGAGTATTCCACGGTTTTGGGAACCACTTAAAAGCCTACTTACTCCTAACAAAGTATTTAGGGAAGATTATAGTAAACTTGCAAAAGACTTAGGATTACATCTTAAAAGATTAGGTTTTGAGAGCTTTAGAAGTTTAATATTTCCAGCCATTCCAATAATGCAAATAACACAATTAGACCCAAATCAGTTTTCTATTTCAGGAGGTTTGATTGTAAATGATGAAACCAACATGGTCACTTTCGACTTTGACGAAAATGTATTTAAACAACTTAAGAGTATAATCCCAGACGATGCATTCAAGATGTTAAGTATAAGACGAAAGGACGAAAGATTGTCTGCAAGATTCAGCGACAGAGATTTTCTGGTAACAATTGATTGTAAAATTGGACAAAATTTAGAAGAAAATGAAAGAGAAATCTTTTTACCAATGATTGTAAATAGATTTATAAAAATAAATGGCAGCAGCTAACAATGTGTATAATTCATTGCTGGCTGATTTTTCCGACGGAAAAATCATCGGACAACTTCAATGAGTTGTGATTTATTTGCTAACTTTCCGTTAAACAAAACCGCAACAAATCATACACGAGAACGTTGTACACAAGCTAAACTAAAGCATTTCACCTCTTGCAGGATAGCCTGACTGAACGATATAATCTACCGCTTTTACAAAAGAAGGAAGATATGGTCTTCCCCAAGGATTACTGTTTGTAGCTGAATAATAAACTTGATTACTATTGTCAATTAAAAATAATCCTGGTTCACTAAACTCACTTGGTTCACCATCTTTTACACCTGCACTTAAATACAAAGCCCAATCTCTTGCTGATTTTTCAGATAAACCATAGCCCAAAGCAAGATTAGACAGTTCCCACTTTTGACGAGAAAGTCTAGCTCTCTTTTCGGTATCCATACTTACAGCTACTACATTAACACCTCTTTGCTCAAATTCTGGTAGCAATTCTTGTAATTGTTGTAAGTACTTTTTACATAGTGGACAATGTAACCCTCGATAAAAAACAACCAAAGTAAAATTGTCTGGATTTTGGTCTGCTAAATTCCATTGATTTCCATCTAATAACGGAAATTCTAAATCTGGTGCTATGTGTTTTGGTGTTGGTCTATTCATAATTAATACTTTAAAAGTTTGCTTTTAAATGATTTTCAAAACGAATAAAATCATTCTCTATTTCTGGATTTTTCATTACATCATATGCCATGAATGTTGGTAATTGTTCAAAACCAAACCACTTGAAATTAAGATGCATTGGTTTTAAAAGTTCATCTTCGCTTATTCCATTAAAAAATGTTTCCTCTGGATTATTAAAAGCTTCTTTTGGTGCATTAGCCGTTACTGACATCATATACTTTCCGTTTAACTTTCCACCTAATCCATAATTCTTCTTCGGTGCTTCTTTACTTCTGCCGTCACCATCAGACATTTCGCCCATCATACCCATCGAAAATACTTCATCAATGTATTTTTTAAACGACCAACTTACACCCATCCAGTTCAATGGTGTTTGAAAAAAGACCACATCTGCCCATTTGAATTTTTCGATTTCTTCATTTACATCATAATTGTCTTCCATTGTAGTCTTCTTGATATTGTAACCATTGCTCTTAAAGTAGCTTTCCGCTTTTTCAGTTAAAATTGCGTTTAATTTTCCTTCAGAAAATGGATATTTCTGATGACCATTGATTATAAAAATATTTTTCATTTTAAATTTTTAATTACATTTGTGTCACAAAGAAACTAATATTAGTATAAAAAAGAAACTAATATATCTAGATTTGGACAAATAGTGGTAACTAAAAAGTAACTAATGGCAAGAAAATATATAGACAACCCAAATGCTTGTTCCCTTGTTCATACAATGAACATAATTGGCAATAAATGGAAACCGATTATTTTATATTTATTATCAAATGGTTCTATGCGATTTGGAATGCTGAATACTCTAATACCTACAATCTCAAAAAAGGTGCTGACTAATCAGCTGAAAGAATTAGAAAACGATGGATTACTTTTAAGACAGTCTTTTGCTGAAATTCCACCAAGGGTTGAATATTCATTAACCGAAAAAGCAGTTGGACTTTTGCCCGTTTTAAGAATGTTAAGTGATTGGGCAAATGAAGCTTATCCCGAAATGGACTTTGAACAATGTAGAATAATAGAAAATGGAAAAGCCAGCGTACAACAACGTGTATAAGCAATATCGGTTTGAGTGAAAGCTTAAACCATTTTGTCATTTAAATAAAGTATAATGCTCATTGAAATAAGGCAACATAAATCCGCTACTGCTCATACACAAAACCGTTAGCAAACATTAAAACAAATCATAACTAAATAAACATTTACGATTATCGTAAGTGTTTATTGTTTTTCATTAAACCAAAAGAAACACCCTCGAAAATCAACTCACAAATATCTGGAAATAAGCAACTTATTAACAGAACAAGAAACGCTCCCCATATTTGTAGTTAGAAATCAACATTAATTAACTAAATCTCTATAACAAACAATAACTTAATTCTTTTATATTTACAATTGTTATTTTTTGTATAAGAGTATATACATATGTCGTTTACCTATATAAATTAGTTCTATAACGACGTATTTTATGCGTATATAAACAAGTTGTAGCTAATTTAAAAAAAGAGAGTGCTAAACGAATAACACTCTCATCTTTAATCATATTGAATCTTCGATTGTTTTAATGGTAATGAACATCTTCCCTGTTCCTGGAATTAAAATAAAACCATATTTTAAATAGAACTTTTCAGCTTTAGAGTCGATTGGGTCAACCACTACTGCTAATGTTCCAAGGTTTTTAGATATTTGAAAACACCTATTGAGTGCATCTAATAATATTAATTCGCCAAATCCATTTCCTTTATATTTCTCATCAATAGCCAATCTACCTAGAAGAATTGTAGGCAAGTCTTGATATGACTTTGGTAATTTTTTAGAAATACTAATTGGGAAATCACCTCTACTTATCGAGTTAGCTGACAAAGTGTAATAGCCTAAGACTAAATGACTTTGTTCATCTTCTAATACAAAACAAGCCGATAAGTCTCTTTTTATATCTTGTTTTGCTTGTCTTTTAATATAATTATCCAGCATTGAATAACCACAACTGAAGGACTTTTTGTCGTGATTATTTTCTAGCGTCGTTATTTTTAAATCCATTTGTCTCTTTAAATTTTTTATAATTTAATTGAGCTCTTTTCAGTCTCTCGTTAGGAGAAGGTGGATTCAATATTGCATTTAAGAATATTTTCTTGTCTTCTAAAGTTTTGACAATAAGATTATTGTCTTTAACAATATTATTAGCTTCAGTATTAATACAGTAAACTACAAATTCGGACAAACTCTTAAATCCACGCAACTCTGACGCATACTTTACAAACTCTTTTTGTTCCTTGCTGATACGAACATCAATTCTATCTTTTGATACGGTTGACATAATACTCTTAATTTGCTTTGACTTACTTTCCTTGTCTTAATTTACTTTGACTTACTTTCCTTGTCTTAATTTACTTTGACTTACTTTCTTTGTCTTAATTTACTTTGACTTACTTTGACTTACTTTGACTTACTTTGACTTACTTTCTTTGTCTTAATTTCTTTGACTTAATTTCTTTGACTTAATTTCTTTGACTTAATTTCTTTGACTTAATTTCTTTGTCTTAATTTCTTTGTCTTAATTTCTTTGTCTTAATTTCTTTGTCTTAATTTCTTTGTCTTAATTTCTTTGTCTTAATTTCTTTGTCTTAATTTGCTTTGACTTACTTTCTTTGTCTTAATTTACTTTGACTTAATTTACTTTGACTTAATTTACTTTGACTTATGCTTTATTTCTATTTTTTTGTCGTAATAATGTAATCAGCATTACAAATGTACGTATTTTTACCGTACAATAAAAGTAAAATTAAAAAAAGTTGAAAAACTAGCTACAACAACGTATAAAATTAATTGCTTGGTTCAGGAGAACTTGCGGGAATCCTTGCGGATTTTCTATTCGGTTTATATTTGCTAAATTAGGTGCTTAAACATGCAACTAATCTTATACAAAACCGTTAGCAAACATTAAAACAAATCATAACTAAATAAACATTTACGATTATCGTAAGTGTTTATTGTTTTTCATTAAATCAAAAGAAATACCCTCGAAAATCAACTCACAAATATCTGGCAATAAGCAACTTATTAACAGAACAAGAAACGTTCCCCACATTTGTAATCAATTATTAGGTCTATTTTACTCTATTCAAACCTTATCACAAAACATCCCACACTGTAAACAACCAATCATCAACCTACTGTAGTGCATAAATCCAAAAAACATACAAATCCGGGGAAATATGCAATTTATTAATAGAAGTAGAACCTTATCCCCATATTTGTAATTAGAAATCAACATTAGTTAACAAAATCTCAATAACAAACAATAACTTAATTCTTTTATATTTACTATTGTTATTTTTTTAAGAGCATATATATGTCGTTTACCTATATAAATTAGTTCTATAACGACGTATTTTATGCGTGTATAAACAAGTTCTTAGTCATTTATAAGAAAACCGCAAGAATCGGGTTTTATAGTAAAAAGACATTTTAGAATTTTGTCAAAAAATAAAACGATACATAAAATGAATTTTGATTTTGACGAAAAACAACGCAAAGAAATACTAAATACTGTTTCACAAAAAATAGAGCATTTTTACTCTAATACTAAAGATTATAGAACTACACCAGAACTTAACTTACAAGAAATTAGAAATATTATAGAATCTGAAAATTTAGTTTCTGGAACCGAACCAGACAAAGCTATAGAGCATATAATAAACGGACTTGAAAATTATTCTGTTCACACACCACATCCAAAATATTTTGGTTTATTTAATCCACGAACAAATTTTGCGGGAATTATTGCAGATTTTATAACCGCTTCTTATAATCCTCAATTAGCAGCTTGGAGTCACGCTCCTTTTGCCGTTGAAGTAGAAGCTCACGTAATTAATCAGTTTATTGAAAAATTTGGCTTAAATCCAAAAAAATCAGACGGAGTTTTTACAACTGGCGGAGCTGAAGCAAATCTAACTGCTGTATTATCTGCATTAAATAATAAATATCCTGATTTCGCTAAAAACGGAATGTTTGGTTTAGATAAAAAACCTGTTATTTTTTGTTCTCAAGAAGCACATCATTCTGTGCAAAAAGCAGCGAAAATTGTAGGCTTAGGATATGAATTTGTAAAAACAATTCCAACGACTAAAGATTTAAAAATAGACACTGATTTATTAGAAAAAGAAATCAAAACCCTAAATAATTCAACACATAGCCCATTAATGGTTATTGGTACAGCAGGAACAACAGGAACAGGAACAATAGACGACTTAGAAGAAATTTCAAAAATATGCAAAACACATAATATTTGGTTTCACGTCGATGCCGCTTATGGTGGAGGAGCTGTCTTAAGTTCAAATCTAAAACACATACTGAAAGGCATTTCTGCTTCCGATTCGATAACTTTTGACGCACATAAATGGATGTCTGTTCCTATGGGAATAAGCGTATTCTTGACTTCTCATCAAGAAATTCTAAACAAAACATTTAGAATTACCACAGAATATATGCCTAAAGAAGCAAATGAATTAGAAATTGTTGAACCATTCTCACATTCCATTCAATGGTCAAGACGATTTATAGGTTTAAAAGTCTATTCATCTTTACTATTTTACGGTTGGAATGGTTATGAAAAAGTAATCAATCATCAAGCTAAAATGGGAGAATATTTAAGAACTAAACTAACAGAAAATAATTGGATTATTAAGAACAGTACCGAATTACCAGTAATCTGTTTTACAACCCCAAAATTTGAATCGGATGCAAATTTCACAAAAACCATTTTAGACAACATTTTGGCTAAAGGAAATTCTTGGATATCGGTTTACCCAATAAAAAACGTTCCAACATTTAGAGCTTGTATTACAAATTACAATACAACCGAAACAGAAATAGACGAATTAATTGAAGAATTAAATAAGGAAAGAAAAGCATATCAAGATTAATTATGTCAAATACTACAAAGACATATCATTATGATAAAATAGCAGAAGCTATTGAATATTTAGATGAGCATTTCAAAGAGCAACCTACTCTAGATGATATTGCTGAACATTTAAACATGAGTTCTTTTCATTTTCAAAGATTGTTCAAAGATTGGGTTGGTGTTACACCAAAAAAATACATTCAATTTTTGAGTGTAAATTATGCAAAAAGCAAACTTAAAAAAGATAAAAACACATTGTTTGATACTGCTTTAGACACAGGGCTTTCAGGTACTAGTCGTTTACACGATTTATTTATAAACATAGAAGGAATGACACCAGGAGAATATAAAAACGGGGGTAAGAGCTTAAATATAAACTATAGCTTTGCCGAAACCCAGTTTGGTGATATTTTGATGGCCACCACTAAAAAAGGAATATGTCATATTGCTTTTGTAGATAATAAAGAAGAGGCTTTACAGGTTTTGATAAATAGTTTTCCAAACGCAAATTACCAACAAAAGATTGATAAAATTCAACAAGAAATATTGATGGTATTCTTAAATGATTGGAATAAACTTAGTAAAATAAAATTACATTTAAAAGGCACTGATTTTCAATTAAAAGTTTGGGAGGCTTTATTGACTATTCCTAAAGGAAAATTGGCCACCTATGGAGAAATTGCAAAAAAAATCGAAAAACCAAAAGCTTCAAGAGCTGTAGGAACAGCTATTGGAAGTAATCCTATTGCTTATTTAATTCCTTGTCATAGAGTAATTCAATCTTCTGGAAAAACAGGTGGTTATCGCTGGAATCCAATCAGAAAGAAGGCAATAATAGGATGGGAAGCATCAAAATTAGATTAAAAACACCTTACAACAATGTGTATAATGCATACCCTCTGGGATACGTACCATACACAAAACGTTAGGACTATTTAAATCTATTTAGATCTTATCACAAAACAATATTTATTGTAAACAATAAATTATTAACCTACAGTAAAGTATTACTGCATAAAAAATGTGCAACGTTTGTACATCCTATAAAGCAAAAAATGCAATCAGTTAATTTTAACTAATTGCATTTGTTTAAAGTACGGGTGAAGGGAGTCGAACCCCCACGCCTTGCGGCACTAGATCCTAAGTCTAGCGTGTCTACCAATTCCACCACACCCGCGTGTTTTTGAATTGTGCCTGCAAATATACACCAAATATTCAATTTACAAGGACTTTTTTGAGGTTTAATTCCCTACTTTTTTATTGAACACTCAATTACAAGCACTTAACCAGTAAAAAAAGCAAAAGTCCTCCCGAGGAGGACTCACTTTAATCCTATTTTAAAACCCTTCTAAAAATTTTAAATAGATAACTAATGCGGGGCAAAAATCCGCTTTTATCACCATGATCAGGTTAAGCAAATATTATCAGTTTTTTAACTAAAAACCACCCAATTTCAACCTATTTAAAATCAACCACTTAGCAAACAAAATTCTTTTCCATTTTCCAACCTCCCGATACTCACTTCGTTTCAACTGATAGTATACTAACAAAAATCGCTCTAGCCTCAGTCAAAAAACACCAAAATCACCGCGCCTAACAAGGGCGTAAACATTTGTAAAAAATAAGTTAACTTTACATATTCAAATAACTTAATTTATCCATGCAAACAATTCAAGAATATATAGCTCAACACAAACAACGATTTATCGATGAGCTTATTGACTTATTAAAAATTCCTTCGGTAAGTGCCGACCCTGCCTATAATCAAGATGTATTAAATACTGCCGATGCAGTGAAAGCAAGCCTAGAAAAAGCAGGCTGCGATAAGGTGGAAATTTGCGAAACCCCAGGATATCCAATTGTTTACGGAGAAAAAATAATTGACCCTGCCCTTCCTACCGTATTGGTGTACGGGCACTACGATGTGCAACCCGCAGATCCTATTGACCTTTGGGATGCGCCTCCCTTTGATCCCGTGATCAAAAAAACAGACATCCACCCAGAAGGTGCCATCTTCGCCCGCGGTGCCTGTGATGACAAAGGACAAATGTACATGCACGTAAAAGCCCTAGAATACATGACTCAAAACGGTCAGCTTCCGTGTAATGTGAAGTTTATGATTGAAGGAGAAGAAGAAGTAGGCTCGGAAAGCTTGGCGTGGTTTGTACCTAAAAATAAAGAAAAATTAGCCAATGACGTGATCTTAATCTCCGATACCGGAATGATTGCGAATGATATTCCATCAATCACCACCGGATTGCGTGGTTTGAGCTACGTGGAAGTAGAAGTAACCGGACCTAACCGCGACCTGCACTCAGGGCTCTACGGAGGTGCCGTTGCCAACCCTATTAACGTATTGACCAAAATGATTTCGTCATTACACGATGAAAACAACCATATTACCATCCCTGGTTTTTACGATAAAGTAGAAGAATTATCAAAAGAGGAACGCGCAGAAATGGCCAAAGCGCCCTTTTCATTAGAAGCCTATAAAAATGCCTTAGACATCGACGATGTGTACGGAGAAGCGGGCTATAGTACCAACGAGCGCAACTCAATTCGACCTACCTTAGACGTCAACGGAATCTGGGGAGGCTATACCGGTGAAGGTGCCAAAACCGTTATCGCTAGTAAGGCCTATGCTAAAATTTCTATGCGACTGGTACCCAACCAAGAGTGGGAAGAAATTACCGAATTGTTTAAAAAGCACTTCGAAAGCATCGCACCAGCTGGCGTACGTGTAAAAGTAACGCCACACCACGGTGGACAAGGTTATGTAACTCCAATCGACAACATCGGATACCAAGCAGCGAGCAAGGCCTACCAAGAAACCTTTGGTGTTACCCCAATACCACAACGCAGTGGAGGAAGTATTCCTATTGTAAGCTTGTTTGAACAAGAACTAAAAAGCAAAACCATTTTAATGGGATTCGGATTGAACTCCGATGCGATCCACTCACCAAACGAACACTTCGGCGTGTGGAACTACCTTAAAGGAATTGAAACCATTCCGTTTTTCTACCGCTATTTTAGCGAGTTATCGGAAAAAGCATAACGTACTACGCTTAGTACAACAGCACGACCGGAATTCAGTACTGCACTGAATTCCGGTTTTGTTTTTTTAGACTAGTTGATGGTAATGTACCAGGTAGTTCGAAACCATAAACTGTGTGCCTGTGCAGGTTCAAATAGGTGGGCATAACGGTAGTCTACCCCAAATTCCAGCTTGTTGTTCGGATTGATTAAATACCCCACATACGGCGATACTCGCAGTTCAAAATCACGTTTGTTAAACTGGTATAAATACTCGTTGGTCAGTTTTACATACCACTCTTTTGGATCTAACTTTTCTCCACTCAACGCCCGTTGAGCACCCAAACGATATCGCGCACGGTATTGCGGACGTTTTCCCGATTGGAAAAACTGTTCAAAACCTATGCGATGGGCCAGCTTCCAATGCTGCACCCCAGTAACGATATTGTAGTGTTGCACCGTTCGGTGTATGCGCTCACCCGCCTTAAATCGTAAAATATATCCGACATTAACCGAGCGATTATAACCCGATTTTATCGATACTAAGGTCGATACATCGACCAACCTATGTGCTAACTTCCAGTCATCTTTATACCACTGCTCGCGTGCTTCCACACTTTGCACCCACTTTAACTGGGAATTGATTTTTTTCGTTAGTACCACCTTTGGCAACCATCCACTCAAGGTGGTATCTTGGGCATATAGCGCAGTGCTCAGCAATCCGAACACCCAAGTCATCATCAAAATTTTCTTCATTAATACTCTAGATTATCCGAATTTACCGGAGCAAATTTTAGTTCTTTTTCAAGGCTACCATCTCGGCGCAGCAATACTTCGTACTTAGCAGTGTCTCCGTCCTTCTCAGCGGTGAGTACGAGCTCGTACTTCAATACCAAAGGCTCGGCTAAATCACCCGTAAAAACAGCCTTCTTAATCGCTTCCACACTCCCAGTATACTGAAATTGTACTTTTTTTACCTTGAACGATCGAAAAGTTTGCTGCAGCCTTTTTTTTAACAAGGATTTTAAAGACTTCGGCAATTTTTTCCATCGGTAATGTACCTCTACATCTTGCAATTCACCCAATTCACTAAACTCCACACTGTGACGCTGCCCGCGGAACTTAAATTTGGCTTCAAAGGTTTTCCCATCTTGGCTCTCCTCGGCAAACCACTTTAGCTTTTTGAGGCTCTTGACTGGTAAATCCCAATTAGTAAGTAAGGTTCTTGCCGCTGGCGGAACCGCTGTGTCTTCGATACGATATTCGCGCTCGAATTTTTCTTGAGCCTGCACGCTTGTCCAACTCATCGTGGCAATCAAGCAAATGCCTATCAGCGTTTTCATGCTATAACTTTTTGTTTTTTTCTTTTCGTTGTAATAAGGCCCTGTTTAGACTTCTCGGAGTAATTCCCAGGTAATTTGCGACGTCGGTTTTTGCCACCTGCGTTAGCAATTCAGGAGCCTGTGTCAGTAAACGCGTTAGGTTTTCTTCAACCGTATAACTCGCCTGGTAAGCACTTCGCGGTGCTTTGTACGAAATCTTTTCGGCCAGGCCTTTCATGATCAACGCGTTAAAGGCGGTATCTTTTGCGAGTAGTTGCCGAAAGTGATCAAATGAAATTTTATACAGTACCACCTCGCTCAACGCCTCAATAACGCAGTAACTCCGTTTCCCATTAAAAAACTCAATCTCCCCAAAAAACATACCCACTCCCAAAAACTCTTGGATGTATTCTTTACCGTTTTCATTGGGCAAGTAACACTTGGCCAAACCCGTACTCAGTATGTAAATCCACTGATACCGTTTGTCAACATCGATCAACACCGCATTTTTTTCGCGCTGTTCGCGTTGAAAATAGCCTGCCGTTTCCCCTGTTAAATTTTCGATATAGGTTAGTAAATCGGGTTGTGTTCTGATCATGATATACCGTTGGGACAAATGTCCTTTGCCGTCCTTTTTAAGCGTTGTTACTTTGCCTTGTAAAAATACACAATATTTAAACACATGACCACAACAACGCTTTCACAACAACTAGATTTTATAACAGAAATAGACAAACTCAAAAACGTAGCACGCAAAACCAGACATCTCAACGGAACCACCGCAGAAAACGATGCGGAGCACTCTTGGCATCTCGCCATGATGGCCTTGATACTCCAGGAGCACGCCAACCAGCCCGTAAACATCCTCAAAGTTCTCAAAATGGTCTTGATTCACGATATCGTCGAAATTGACTCGGGAGATATCTTTTTATTTGACACGGTCCGAAACCACGACAATACCGAAAATGAACTCAAAGCCGCCGAACGTATTTTTGGACTACTTCCAGCACCCCAAAAAGAAGAATTCATTGCCCTTTGGCAAGAGTTTGAAGCTGCCGAAACACCAGAAGCTCAATTTGCCAAGGCCATTGACCGCTATGCACCTGTACTCATCAACTCACAGAACGACGGTGGTGCATGGAGAGAATTTGACATTTCTGAACAGCTTGTGATTGAAAAGAACCAGCGTATTCAACAAGGGTCTACTACCTTGTGGAGCATTGCAAAAAAGCAAATTCAACAGGCATTTCAACGAGTACAACTATGAAAACACTAACCCATACTACTACGCTGATCAGTAAACCCTTTGTGTTTATTTGTATCAGCTCCCTGCTCTTTTCATCGAGCTACAACATGCTTATACCTGAACTTCCAAGCTACCTCGCCCAAATGGGCGGTGGTGAATGGAAAGGACTCATCATTGCGCTATTTACCCTTACCGCCGGGCTTTCACGTCCGTTTAGTGGTAAACTCGCCGATACCATTGGGCGCAAACCCGTCATGCTCTTTGGCGCTTTTGTTTGTATAGGAATCAGCAGCTTATATCCTGTAATCAGTTCCATTGCGGGCTTCTTGTTTTTACGTCTCGTACACGGCTTCTCTACAGGTTTTACGCCCACCGGATTATCGGCCTATATTGCTGACAGTATTCCGAAAGCTCGCTGGGGAGAAGCCCTCGGAATCCAAGGACTATTTTACAGCACAGGACTCGCACTCGGACCCGCCGTAGGCAGCTTGATAAAGGCCAACTACTCCTTCGACATCATGTTTTACAGTTCCTCAGCAGTAGCTCTACTGGCCCTAACACTTATGCAACAAGTTCCTGAAACCCTGCAAAAAAGCGGGCAGTTTAGCTGGAATAGCCTAAAAATTACCAAAAGCGATGTGATTGCCAAAGAAGTACTACCTGCAGGGATCATCAACTTTCTTTACTACCTGCCCTTTGGCGTAGTACTCACCTTGATTCCCGACTGGAGTGAAACTGTAGGCATCAGCAATAAAGGCGCCTTCTTTATCTATTTCACCTTGGCTTCGTTGGCCGTTCGTTTCTTTGCCGGAAAATACTCGGATACCTACGGACGCATCCCGCTCATCAAGGTAGGACTCCTGCTCATGGGGATCGCCCTACTGCTCTTGGGCAGTATGCACAGCGCAACAGGCGTGTACTTGAGTGCAACGCTCTACGGCTTGGCTATGGGAATTTTATCACCCGCTGCCAATGCTTGGACCATTGACCTCAGCAATGACCATGAACGCGGAAAAGCAATGGCCACCATGTATATTGCCCTCGAAGCCGGAATAGGCCTCGGAGCCCTTTGCAGTGGTGCCTATGTACAAAACCATATTCAACGAACTCCAGTAAGCATACTCATTGCAGCAGCCCTTGTTTTTAGTGGTATTGTATACCTAACCCTAAGACGCTCAAAAAAATAAACTGCATTTTTTCATCTCTACATTTGTAGAATACATTTTTTATTTCTACATTTGTAGAGTACAAAATTGAAAAAAGCATGCAGTTATCAAAAACAGAAGAGCAAGTAATGCAACATTTATGGAAACTTGAAAAGGCCTTTATGAAAGACCTGCTTCAAGCCTTTCCAGACCCCAAGCCGGCAACCACTACGGTGGCTACCTTATTAAAGAGGATGCACGACAAAGGGTTTATTGGCTATGAACTCCACGGCAAAGCGAGGGAGTACTATCCGCTAGTAAAAAAATCAGATTACTTTTCAAAGCACGTGAACGGATTGATTAAGAACTTCTTTAACAATTCAGCTTCCCAATTTGCTTCGTTTTTTACTGCCTCAACAGATCTTTCTATCGACGAATTAGAAGATTTAAAAAAGCTCATTGACAACCAAATTAAAGAACAGAAAAAATGATGCTTTACCTCCTCAAATCGTCGCTGTGCTTGGCCTTGTGTTTAGGCTTTTACCTACTGTGGTTACAACGAGAAAAAATGCATCAGTTTAAGCGTTTTTTCTTGCTGGGAAGTATCTTTCTTTCCTTTCTCATCCCACTACTAACCATAAGCACACCAGCACTCACCGAAACATTGATCTACGAGCAAGCTATCACGGATAATATTGTTATTGCCGAGCAAGTAACTCCTGAGCCTGGATTCGATTACGGGCAGGTACTGTGGGTACTTTACCTGGCAGTGACAGCGGTGCTTACCGTCCGTTTAGTGCGCAATCTATACGGAATTGCCAAACGCATATGGACGTCAAAACGCTTGCATTTGGAATCGGCAACCCTGGTATTGACGGAAGAGCATTTGAGTCCGCATACTTTTTTGAACTATATCTTTATCAGTAAAAAAGAATACACCGACAGCAGCATTGCCCCGGAGTTATTGACCCATGAGCTCACGCATGCCCGTCAAAAACACTCTGTAGACATCTTGATTATAGAATGCTTGCTCCTCGTATTTTGGTTCCATCCGTTGTTTTACCTAGTCAAAAAACAGATGCAACTAAACCACGAATTTTTAGCCGACGACAAGGTGCTGCAACAGCACAGCAACCTCGTTGGATACCAACATTTACTCTTAGAAAAACTCACGCTGAACAGCGCTCATTACTTGGCCAGTAATTTTAATTATTCATTAACAAAAAAACGATTAGTTATGATGACTTCAAAACGATCAACCACGACGATACTGCTCAAAAAACTAGCAGTACTTCCATTACTTGGCGCATTTGTATACCTGTTTGCCGAACGTGTTCAAGCTCAAGAAGAGCCCAGCTATGAAAAAGTTATAGTAAAAGCTCCTAAGCCCAATGCTCCGGCAGCACAGTCACAAATGACCATTACGTACCAACGCAAAGACGGTACTAAAATCGTAAAGAAATTCGAAGATCTTACGGAGGCAGAAAAGGCAAAATTACCGCCACCGCCACCGCGTATTACCGCCCGTAAAGTTCCTTCAAAGGCACTTATAAACAAATTGAAAGACAGTAAAACCTATGCAATTTGGATTGATGGAAAACCTGTTAGCAACAAAATCCTCAACCGCTATAAAAACACGGATTTTGCGTATCATTCAGGGAGTATGGTGCATAAAAACGCTCGTAGCAAACGCTTCCCTCAACCCTACCAGTTTAACTTAGCTACGGAAAAGTACTACCGCAAGCACATTAAAAACCGCAAAGGTATATATCCGGTTGCTATTAAGGAGCTGTTACCTCCTCCGCCTCCACCACACACCAAAGAGTGCGAAGCAGTACCACCACCGTCTCCTTTAGAGTTTGTAAAAAAGATGAACAACAAAGAGGTGAGCTATACCTATAACGGTAAGCCTGTAAGCCATAAAAAAGCCTTACAACTCTTACAAAAAAACAACGCTCTCAATATTCGCGTGCTAAAGAAAAACGGAAAACAAAGTGTGCACATTAGCGAAAAACCCATTGTGATCGAAAGCAAACAGTAAATTTTCGCAAGCCGCTGCAAGCAGCAGACTAAAAACCAAGACACTAACCCAAGAACGGGCTCCTAGTGCTGGTAAAAACTTTAACACTAAAAAGCCTCTGAATCAGGGGCTTTTTTGTAACAAATCAACTTTTCATTCGTTATTAGAGTATGCTAAAACGTTTTTTCCTCCTTTGTTCTGGGGCCGATATTCCCTTGCTCAACGAATGTTCACACGGTGAACAAAACAAATACGTCGGTATCGGCGCTACCGTATTTTTTACTGCAGTCATGGCCGCCATTGCGGCTAGCTATGCCTTGTATACCGTATTTGACCAGGTGCTCATTGCAGTATTTTTTGGACTAGTCTGGGGGTTGCTCATTTTTAACCTCGACCGTTTTATCGTGTCGACCATGCGCAAAAAAGAATCCTTTAAAAGTGAGTTTCTGCAGGCCTTACCCCGATTAATTTTGGCTCTCATCATTGCCATGGTGATCTCAAAACCTTTGGAATTAAAAATTTTCGACAAAGAAATTCAACAGGTCCTACTCGAAGAAAAAAACGAGATGACACTTAACAATCAGCAGCAAATTGCGCAGCAATTCACTCCGCAACGAACTGCACTTCAAACGGAAATCGAGCGCCTAAAAGAAGAAATTACAGCAAAGGAAACAGAAGTAAACAACCTCTATGAAACCTATATTTCAGAAGCAGAAGGACGCAAGGGAACTAAAAAGGTAGGAAAGGGCCCGGTATACAAAGAAAAAAGAGCGAAACACGATCAAGCGCTTGCCGATTTGGCGGCCTTAAAAAAAGAAAATCAAGCAAAAATTGCCACCAAAGAAGCCGCCGTGCTCCAGTTGCAACAGCAAGAAAAAAATTCAGTGACCAACAGTCAACCCATCATCGATAATTTCGGAGGGTTTATGGCTCGCATCAACGCACTTAACAAATTGCCCTGGCTGCCGTCATTCTTTATTTTCTTACTCTTTTTAGCCATTGAAACAGCCCCTATTTTTGCGAAACTCATCAGTGCTAAAAGTGAATACGACCTCAAGTACCAGAACCGAGAAGACATCCTAAAAAACTGGATTTTACAACAAGAACACCAACGCAGTGTCTTACTGGCTACGGATACGGAATTAAACAACAAAGTATACCGCGATTTACAAGAAGAAGAAGCCATCTATCAACAAAAACAACAGATGGCTAGAAAACTCATTCAAGCCCAAACAGATAGCTTTTTACAAAACCATCAAAAAGTGCTATAGATTTCATAATTTTTCTTTATATCCTTCAACATTTTTTTTAATTTTGCGAAGAATATTATTGAAATTGCATGAATAAACTAAAAACGCTAGTACAAATTGCTATTGTATGTGTTAGCATGACCTCATTTGCACAAAATCCATTAGAATATTCAGGTTTACTCATCAGTCCTGAGTTAAAAGAAAATGCAAATGCCGTCATTAAACTGTCTGAAACGACCATTGAAGTCACCTCTTTTGACCGCTTAAAAGTAACGGAAAAACGCGTGGTTACGGTACTCAACAAGCTCGGTCGTAAATGGGTACACGCGTACCAACATTACAACAACGACACAAAAATTCGCAACCTAAGTGCGACGATCTACGACAATCTCGGAAAGCGTATCAAACGCTATGCTGAAAGTGACTTTAACGATGTAAGTGCTGTTGACGATGTTTCTTTGTACAGCGACGCCAAAATTAAGTTCTTAGAATACACGCCAACCTCATATCCGTATACCGTAGTTTTTGAAACTACCTACGAAAATTCAACGACGGCCTTTATTCCGAGTTGGAATCCTATAGAAGGATACAGTGTTTCTGTACAGAAAAGTACCTATCGACTGCTAAATCCTACCTCAGTACCTTATCGCAAAAAAGAATCGAACTTCAAAGGTTTTGACGTTCAAGCATCAGCTACTCCTGAGGTCTTGGTATACGAAATCAAAAATCAACCTGCTATCAAGTTCGAGCGCACCAGTGTTGCCTTGCATAAAACAACTCCGACACTACAGGTAGCCTTGGATAAATTTGCCTTAAAAGGCGTTGCTGGGACCGCAACAAACTGGAAAGAACTCGGTTTGTGGTTGCACCAGCATCTGTTTACCGACAAAAACCAGTTAAGTCCTGCAACCATTAGCAAGGTAAAACAACTCGTTAAGGGAATTGAAAGTGACGAAGAGAAGGTCAAAAAAATCTACGAATACGTTCAAAATAAAACGCGATACATCAGTGTACAAGTCGACATCGGTGGCTGGGAACCCATTGCCGCTATGGAAGTAGACAAGGTGAGCTACGGTGACTGTAAAGGCCTGTCTAACTACACTAAAGCCCTGTTAGACGCTGTTGGGATTCCGTCATATCACACCCTCGTATACGCGAAAAACAAACGTGACATCACCAAAGATTTCACCTCATTGCAAGGAAACCACATGATTTTAAACGTTCCGTTAAAAGATAAGGAACTGTGGTTGGAATGCACCAATCAGGAGATCCCTTTCGGATTTTTAGGAGACTTCACCGATGACCGTGATGTTCTCGTAGTAACCCCTGAAGGAGGAATCATTAAAAGGACTCCTAGCTACAAAGACAACAGTTTGCAAGAAACTACGGCAACCATAGCATTGAAAGCCAATGGAAATGTTACGGCTCATATTGAACGCAGTTCAACAGGAGTTCAGTACAACAACAGTTATCAAATTGAAGGTTTCACATCAAAAGAGCTCGACAAATACTACAAAGAACGCATTTGGGACTATAACAACAACTTGGAAATTGTTAAAACACAGTTTACCAATGACAAGAAAGCCGTTAAATTCACGGAATCGATAGATGTTACCTTGGATGAATTTGCTACGGTACGTCCGGAAAACTACCTCGTACGCGTCAATGTATTTAACCGCTTTTCGCACGTTCCTAAGCGTTACCGCAAACGCAAGCGTCCGTTAAAATTATCGATGAGCTATACTGACAAGGACAGCTATACCTACACCTTACCTGAAGGGTATAAGATGACGACACTTCCTGCGAAGATCAACCTTGAAAGTACTTTTGGACGTTACACCGCCTATTTTGAAAAGATAGATGATACGCATTTCCGCTACCACCGCGAAATGACCATCAACGAAGGAGTGTACCCAAAAGAAGACTACAAAGCCTATAGAAAATTCAGAAAATCAATTGCTAAATACGACGGAATGCGTATTGAACTTATCAGACAATAAGAAAAACTACTAAACATAAAAATTATGAAAAAACTAGCATTATTAGTATGTATGTTTATATCTGTCACGGCTATGAGTCAAGATATAAGCTTCGGAAAAGTTTCGGAAGCGGAACTTAAAGCAACGCAGCACGCCCTTGATTCCACGGCAGATGCGGCCTATCTCTTTAAAAAGAGACGCACCTATTTTGACTATAATCGCAACGACGGATTTAACGTCGTTACCGAATATCACAGCCGTATTAAAATTTACACCAAAGAAGGCTTTGACTACGCCACACGCCACATTAGCTACCGCGATCCTAAAAAAGGAGACCGCGAAAAAGTTACGGACCTAAAAGCCTATACGTTTAACCTCGTGGATGGTAAAATAAAACGTACCAAAGTATCGAGAAAGGACATTTTTGAAGAGAGAATTAGCAAATATGCCAGTCAAAAAAAGATCACCTTTCCTGAAATTAAAGAAGGTTCCGTAATCGATTTCAAATACACGATTACTTGCCCTTTTTGGATTATCGAAACCCTAAACTTTCAATACGGTATCCCCGTTGATCAATTAGACTATAAAGTAACCGTTCCTGAATACTTTTTATTCAACCAACGCGCTAAAGGATACTATACCATCAATCCTGTAAAATCTATTTCCAGAGGAACCATCAGTTGGAATACGAAAACCAGAAATCACGCTGCAGCAACTGTGGTTACTCAATTTTCTACGGAGAGTGTTTCGTTTAACAAAAACATTTTGGAGTACAAACAAACCAATATTCCTGCTTTAAAAGACAACGAGCCTTTTGTCGGTAATATTAATAATTACCGCGGAGGAATGCAATTTGAATTGGCAGGAACGAGATTCCCGAATTCGCGTTTTAGAGATTTTGCTGTGACCTGGGGTGATATTTGTAAACGCATCTACAAATCGGCGGATTTTGGTGGTCAACTCGAAAAAACGCGCTACTTTAAAAAGGACTTAGCGCAAATTGTAGCCGAAGCAAAAACCGATTCTGAAAAAATTGCCAGCATCTACTATTTTGTGCAATCAAAAATGACTTGGAATGAATACTTCGGGAAATTCACTGACGAAGGTGTGAAACGCGCCTATGCTGATGGAAAAGGAAACGTAGCTGAAATCAATTTGATTTTGACAGCGATGTTGCGAAGTGCAGGACTTAATGCCAATCCAGTATTGGTAAGTACCCGTGCCAATGGTGTGCCTTTGTTCCCTACCAGTAAAGGGTTCAACTACGTGGTTACCAAAGTGAATTTAGGAAACAGCTACGTACTACTCGATGCTTCTGACAAGTTTTCAACTCCGAATATATTACCTGCACGTGCATTGAACTGGAACGGGCGTGAAATTACTCCTAACGGAACTTCTAATTGGGTAGCTATGGTACCGCGACGTCCTTCAAAAGAAACCTATACGTTACAGTTAAAAATTGCTGACGATTACAGCGTTCAGGGAATGATGCGCAAGTCACTCAGCAATCACTATGCAATGTATTACAGAAATGTAAACCACAACAAAAAAGAGGAAGACATCATAGGAAAGATCGAAGAAAAATACGGTATCGAAATCGAAGACTTCAAGCTTACGAACCTCAAAAAACTAGGAAAAAACATCACTTATACCATCAAGTTTGACATCGACGAAGCTGTAGAGGTAATCAATGACAAAGCCTATATCAATCCGATGGTCTTTTTAGCGAGAAAAGAAAACGTATTTAAAGCGAAAGAGCGCAGCTATCCAATCGACTTTGTAATGCCTTGGGAAGATAAGTTCACGGTGTCAATTAGTATTCCTGAAGGATATACAGTAGCTGAGTTACCAAAACCACTCGCTATTGGGTTACCAGAAAAAATGGGGCTTTTCAAGTACCAGGTTACCCAGCAAGGAAACAAAATTAAGCTGATTGCTATGCATAAAAACAACAAGAGTATCATTGGTCCTGAGTACTACGAAACTCTTAAGGAATTCTACAAGCAAATCGTGGCAAAACAACAAGAAAAAATTGTATTGGTAAAAGCAGCGGCTGCTAAGTAATACAAACCTCAACGAAACCAAAAAAGCTCGGAAATTCCGAGCTTTTTTTGGTTTTATATGCTGTAATACTAGTACCTTACTGTTTTCGCATAGGGCGCATGAGTCCCTCTTGAGCAACCGAAGCCACTAATTCTCCTGTACGCGTGTAAATATTACCGCAAGCGAATCCTCTGGCCCCGTATGAGTTTGGACTTTCGATAGAGAAGAGCATCCAATCGTCAAAGTCAAAATCGCGATAAAACCACATAGAATGGTCCAAGCTGGCCATCTGAGTATTTCCGAAATGGGCTTGACTCGCATTTGGATACAGACAAGCCGTTAAAATATTATAATCGGAAATATAGGTCAGTACTTGTTGCTTGATAGCAAGCGGAATATCGGTAACAGGTTCCTTTAACTTAAACCACACATCAACCACCGGTGGCAAATCTTCCTTATCAAAAGGATTTACTACCTGCACTGGTTTAAAATCTATGGGGCGCTCAATACTCAAAAAATCTTTCATTTTTTGCGGTAAAAAGTCTCCAAACTGATCCAGCATATCCGTCCAGCTAAACAGCTCTTCAGGCTGCTTTAGCTCCCGTTTCATAGGCATTTGATGTTCGTAACCTTCCTCCTGTTTGTGAAAAGAACAGGCTAAAATAAAAATGGTTTTATCCTCTTGATGTGCGGTAACACGCCTCGTTGAAAAGCTTCCGCCATCGCGAATGGTTTGTACGTTGTAGGTTATCGGAATATCCAAGCGTCCAGCCTCTAAAAAATAGGCGTGTAACGAATGCAAGCTACGCTCTTCTGGGGCCGTTCGGTAAGCGGCGTTTAACGATTGTGCCAGCACTTGTCCTCCAAACACATTCGGACTTCCAATGTCCTTACTAACTCCTGTAAAATTGCCTTCTCCGGCAGCTTCCAAGGTTAGTAAATTCAGTAATTCTTCAGTATTTCTCATGAGTCTTGTCGTTATTTCTTCGGAACAACGGCCTTAAACGGATGTTTTTGCACAAAGGCTGTCGGCTCAATTTTCCGGAGAAATAAGCTTAGTATTTTGTTAGGTATTGTTTTTTTGTGTCGTAAATAAATAGTCATATCTCGGGGTTCCGCTCCAACGGAACTCTTGATTTCACTGGCCGTTCTGCCCAAAACCAAATAACGAGCTTTGTGCGCGATGGCCATCGAAATATAATCGTAGAGCATGCGCTGATACACCGCATAGGTTCTGTTTACCTCATAATCGATACCTACGAAATGCGCATCAACAGAATCATCGGTTATCATCCCCGAAGCAAACCCTACCAATTGCGATTCCTGCCAATAGGCGTTTACAAAATAGCGATCCCCCAAATTGTTAAGCAAGTGCACATAGGCTCCCAAACTGAAGTCTCCTAAATTAAAACTGGCATTCGATGCCACACTTTTGTACAACTGGGTTAACTGCGGCTCCAATGCTTCCATACGCGCCGCTGTAAGCGCTTCTACACGCAGTGTTGCACTCTTTTCCAATGCTTTTTTGGCTTTTACTCGGAACTTTGTTCGCATGGCAGCTAGATAGTCATCAAAATCTTGCCAGTCGGGACGCAAGGTCATCACCATATTCGGATCTACCTGAAACGAATAAAAGCCCTCATCTTCCAAATCGTCTGTACTCGCCAAGGTTTCTTCTGCAAAGTCTTTTACCATAAAGGCATCCACTTCACTTTTTAAATTGGGCACCGTTTCAACGAAGTGTAACAGGCCGGCAACACTTTGGTTAATAACCTTTTTTTTATCCTGGTCTGGGCGGATGTAAATTCCGTGTTCTCCGCTTACAAAAGTATTACCACAGGTCAGGATTTTAAAAGGTTTTTCAGGTGATAAGAGCCCTGCCTTACGACCGATACACCGCAGCCAATGAAACAGGGATTCCATGGTTTCCTGCACGCTGTCCAAATAAAAATCTACCAATTGAATAATTGCCAACCCAATGGCTTTAGAGTGTTGGTCTAACAACACCATATACGAAAACTGAATATTCTCGTGATTGAGTTCTAAGGCGCTTAAGTAGCCCGGACTAAAATACAAGTGATTGCAGCAATCCAACTCGTTAAATACCTGCTTAGGAATGTCATCGACCTTCGCGTAATACGAAACTTGGGGTGCATTTTTATTGCAAAAAAATAAGTTCACAGAGAATTTTTATGGTTATCTGAGTGTAAATTACGAAAAAGTTACAAATATACCAGTCTCTTACTGTACTCCAGCATTCCAAACAGGAAGCTTTAAAGCCTGTGCTATTTTCACCATATCACTCAAAATAAACATTTTATCACCGTGATTGAGTAAGTTATGACGCTGTCCTTCACGCGTCACGAGATTCACTTCATAGCTGTAATAGCTACCCGATTTGTTTCCTTGAACAAATTTTTCGAGTACTTGCAGGGCGTATAATTCGCTAAAGTTAAGCTTTATACCATCTACGATAAGCAATCGCCTGTTGCGATGTATATGTGCTTTAGAACCGAACGTAACGATTAAAAAGCCTCCAACGAGCATAAAAACTCCTCCAGAAGTAAAAAACATCTTCCCGAGCTCCATAAAGCCTAACGAAGTAGTAGAAAATTCATAGTGCTCAACGATGCTCCAACCCAAGTAATTCAGACCTACTAAGAAAAAGGCCCAAGCCATAAACTTCATATAGGGACTGGAACTAATTTTAAATCCATATCGGGTTTCTTTCAAGTGTTCACTCATAAAATTACTCCCTGAATTCGCAACGGGCTCCCAAGAAATTCCCTGTCCGATGGCATCACTGGTAAAATCGCCGAAATCAAAACTAATTTGTCGATTTTTAGAAGACGACTTTTTGCGCTTTACCCAATAACTCGATCCAAACATACCTACAAACATCACTGCGAGTACCGCCAGCATACCTCCTGTCTTATACCCTGTATACCTACGTTTGTCCAATCCGCGTTTCCTAATTGGCAATCCAGTTTCCAAGCGCGAAATCGTATTACGCACACGCATCGAAGGGTTTTGGACTTGCTGTAGCGAATCTAACTCGCGTACTTGTGCATGGTAGGTTTGTTCGTCTTTTACATAGTTGTCATACATACCACGAAACTGTGGGAAGGCAACAAAAATCACCATTCCAATAGGAATAATTAAAAAAAACCAGGAATTCTTTAAGGATACTTTGTTCATAGATCAATTTAAAAGAACAATATTAAGAATTTTTTAGTTGTTATTAAATTAACCTGTGTTAATAAGCCTACGTATTAAGGCATAAAAAAACCGATCAAACAGCTGTTTAATCGGTTGTATACATTTTTAAAAATCGCGCTTCTTAGCCAACGATATTGATAATCTTTCCTGGAACAATAATTACTTTTTTCGGGGTACGCCCTTGTAATTGTTGTTGGGTTTTTTCGTGAGCCATCACCGTTTTCTCGATGTCTTCTTTACTCATATCCAACGGCAAGTTTAATTTAAAACGCATTTTACCATTGAAAGAAATTGGATATTCTTTTTCTGACTCTACCAAATGCTTTCCATCAAATACAGGGAATGCTTCAGTAGCAATAGAAGCATCGTGCCCGAGCTGACTCCACAATTCTTCAGCAATATGTGGCGCATACGGTGAAATCAATACTAACAAAGGCTCCAATACTTCACGGCTTGTACAAGCTTGCGCTGTCAATTCGTTCACCGCAATCATAAAAGTAGACACAGAGGTATTGAATGAGAAGTTTTCGATATCTTCCTGTACCTTTTTAATCGTTTTGTGTAACGTTTTTAAGTTGTCTTTGGTCGCAGCTGCCTCTGTTACCTTAACGCCATCTTCACCGATATACAACTTCCACAATTTTTTCAAGAACGAATACACTCCTGAAATTCCTGAAGTCTTCCAAGGCTTAAACTGCTCTAGAGGTCCTAAGAACATTTCGAACAAACGCAGACTATCCGCTCCGTACTCGGCACAAATATCATCTGGGTTTACAACGTTGTACCAGCGTTTCGACATTTTCTCTACTTCGCGACCTACGAGGTACTTTCCGTCTTCCAAAACAAACTCAGCATCGGCAAATTGAGGTTGCCATTGCTTTAATGCTTCTGTATCCAATTCATCAGAGGCATTGATCAACTTTACATCTACGCGAAGTTCTTCTGTTTCATACTGGTCTTTTAGACCTGCAGACACATAGGTATTCGATCCAGATACGCGGTATACAATCGCAGAAGTTCCCAAAATCATCCCTTGGTTAATCAACTTCTTTGCAAACTCATCTACAGGTAAAAATCCTCTGTCGAATAAGAACTTTTGCCAAAAACGCGCGTACAATAAGTGACCGGTAGCATGCTCTGACCCTCCGATATACAAATCTACTTCACGCCAGTAATCCGCAGCCTCCTTACTTACGAATTCCCCGTCATTGGTAGCATCCATATAACGGTTAAAATACCATGAGCTTCCCGCCCATCCTGGCATGGTATTCAGCTCGAGTGGGAAAACAGTTTCGTTGTCAACCAACGCGTTCGCCACCACTTTATTCGCTGTAGTATCCCAAGCCCAAACGTCAGCATTTCCTAACGGTGGTTTCCCATCTTCGGTAGGTAAATACTTCTCTACTTCCGGAAGTACGATTGGCAAATGCTCAGCGGCAATCATTTGTGGCATCCCTTCTTTGTAGTACACTGGGAAAGGTTCTCCCCAATAACGTTGACGGCTAAACACCGCATCGCGCAAACGGTAATTTATTTTTCCGTAACCGAAACCGCGTTGCTCCATTTCGTAAATTACGGTTTTCATCGCTTTCTTATAAGGCAATCCGTTTAAGAAATCTGAATTTGCGATGACTGTTTTTTCTTTATCTGCAAATGCCTCTTCACTGATATCTACTCCTTCAAAAATATTTGGAATTTCCAATCCGAAGTGCTTGGCAAAATCGTAATCGCGCTGATCACCACAAGGTACTGCCATAACAGCTCCTGTACCGTAGCTTGCCAACACGTAGTCACCAATCCAAATTTGAATTTTTTCTCCTGTAAATGGATGGATTGCATACCCTCCTGTAAACACTCCTGAAATGGTCTTTACATCTGCCAATCGATCGCGTTCAGAACGTTTTGCAGTAGCTTCTATATAGGCCTCCACAGCTTCTTTTTGTTCCTCAGTAGTGATTTTTGCCACTAACTCGTGCTCCGGAGCCAACGTCATAAAACTCACTCCGTAAATCGTATCAGGACGCGTTGTAAACACGTCGATATTGGCATCGTGGTCCGCAACTTTAAAGCTCACCATAGCTCCTTGTGATCGTCCAATCCAGTTGGTTTGACTGTCTTTTAACGGCTGTGGCCAATCAATTGTCGCCAATCCGTCTAACAAGCGCTGTGCATAAGCAGTAATACGCATCGACCACTGGGTCATTTTTTTACGTACTACCGGATGTCCTCCGCGTTCAGAAACACCATTGACAATTTCATCATTCGCTAAAACGGTTCCCAATTCAGGACACCAGTTTACCTCGGTATCCGACAAAAAGGTCAATCGGTATTGCAAGAGAATTTCACTTTGCTTCGCCGCGTCGAACTGCTTCCATTCTTCAGCAGTAAACAACGGAGTATCTTCATCACAAACAGCGTTCACCTCAGTAGTTCCTGAAGTTTCGAACAACGCAATCAACGTATCGATAGCCTCTGCTTTATCGGTAGCTTTGTTGTACCACGAATTAAACAACTGGGTAAAAATCCACTGTGTCCATTTGTAATACGACGGATTTGACGTACGCACTTCGCGTGACCAGTCAAAAGAGAATCCTATTTTATCTAACTGACTGCGGTAGGTAGCAATATTGGTTTCGGTAGTAATGGCAGGGTGCTGTCCTGTCTGGATAGCATACTGCTCCGCCGGTAAACCAAAGCTATCATACCCTTGTGGATGCAATACATTAAATCCTTGATGGCGTTTGTAACGCGCATAGATATCACTCGCAATATACCCTAATGGATGCCCAACGTGTAATCCTGCACCCGAAGGGTAAGGAAACATATCCAGCACGTAATACTTAGGTTTATCCGATTGATTACTCGCTTTAAAAGTTTGGTTACTCGCCCAATACTCTTGCCACTTTTTTTCTATTTCTTGGTGATTGTATTGCATTTTCGTGTTTTTACTGGTGTACTCGTTTTTGTGGCTAAACAAAAACGAACGACCGTTATTTTAAGGCTGCAAATTTACATTTATTGTTCTGAAACTAAAAGTTTCACCCGAGTTAAATTAACTCATTAAAAAAGAGCTCCTTTAAAAAGGAGCTCTCATAATTTATGTGTTCGTTTGGGATACGTTTACATTGAATAATTTACCGTCGGTAGGCTAAGGAATTGTGACCGCAAAGCGTGACCCGTAATCATCAACTACTCTACAAACCAGGCCATTTTTACCAGAAGTTGCAAACATCACTGTATACTTGCGCAATGAGTGAGGCTTGTAAAACTCCAAGATATACATGGCAGGAGTATACGAATAATCGGTTACTTCTTCCAGTCCGTCTCCAAAATCAAAGAATACCTTTGAATCGGTAATGTTCAAGAGCTCTTCTCCTTCACGAGGGAAGTCCATTTCTTTGTAAGTACCGATAAAAGTTTTCATAGGAACTGGGTTAAAGTGACTAGAACCCGTAACTGCAAATTCTTTTCCTTGTTCGTAGATAGAACCTGAAAAAGTTACTAAACGTCCTCGTTCGTAATTTCTAGTGAAATTTAAACGTACTAAGTTGCCAATGATTAAATCTTCACCATTGAAACTCGTAATGTCTTGGAAAGAGAATTCCCGCGACTTTTTTCCATCCATTGAATATGCCACGGTAACCACCGGTATGTGAACGCGGAAGGCTCTCCCTTTGACAACAATGTTTAAACGATAGCGAATAGTATTGATAGATAAAAAGGCATCCCCGTTTGGCCTGTTCATTTTGTAATACCCCGTGAGGGAAATGAGTGGGACGGTATCAATGTATTCTTCAAATAGCAAATTGTCGACACTGCGTTGCGACAAATTTTCCAACTGAGCAATCTTCTTTTCAAGCTCATTTTGTAAGATAGCTAATTTTTCATTCGGGGGAGTGAGTACATCTATCATGAGTAATAAGGTTTTTTGTTCCTTTTAAAAATAGCTAATTATTTTTATTCACAACAAGAAAAACACCCTAAAAGTCAATATTTTAACCACAAAACAACGAATTCTAACCATCGGTTAAATTTTTGTCTCTTTCCCATTTTTTTTTAGTATTTTTATGTGCTTGGGTCATTTTTTAGCTTAAACCCTGCAATTTTGCCTATGAAAACCACCAGTACTGCGCCAACTGCCCTAAAATTACACCTCAAAACTGCTGTTTCACAATTGTTAGCCATGGAACTCGACGCTCCTGAACTGCCAAAAGTAGTCCAACAAATTCACAGTATTTTTCAAGAGGCCTCACAAATCACTGGCTTTGATCAGAAACTAGAGTACCTCGCCGCTGTACCTACGACTAAAGGAAAAGCACTTGGGCTTAATCACGCTGCCCAATGTTTACTGGACTACCATCGTACCCACCTGTTTTTAAAAGGCATGTACCAGAGCATCATCCAACTCCTGGCAAAACAAAAGAGCCCAGTTCACGTGTGCTATGCTGGCTGTGGGCCCTACGCTCCTTTTATGAACCTCATCGCCGTGTTATTTACTCCAGAAGAAGTGCAGTTTACACTCTTAGAGATTAATGAGCACTCCCTAAAAGCGGCTCAAAACACTAGCATTGCTTTCGAACACCAGGCCTATGTACGAGCGTATTTTTGCGCGGATGCAACCTCGTTTAGCCTCCCAGAGGCCACGAGCTACCATTTGCTCTTTAGCGAAACTCTCGATGCCCTGCTCTACCGCGAGTGCTACGTTCCCATTTTAGCCAACTTACTGCGACAATTACCTGAAAATACTACCGTGATCCCTCACAACGTAACCTTGCAATTGTCGAAAGCTAAAACCTCATTACAAGAAGGGGGACTTGATGAACAACCCCTCAATGAGCTGTTCAACACGCGCGAATTGCTCAAAAAACACCAATATGAACTTCCAGCTGTTATTGCACTACAAACCATTCCGCTGCAAACACTTTCTCCTACTGAATACCCCTTTTTAATCGTAGACACCTGCGTACACGTTACTGAAAACTTGCAGCTCAAAAGAGGGAGCTCATCCCTTAGCTTAGCCTTAGAACTACAACTAGCTCCTGAAAACAAACAACA
This sequence comes from Tenacibaculum litopenaei, assembly GCF_964514025.1. Lineage (NCBI taxonomy): Bacteria > Pseudomonadati > Bacteroidota > Flavobacteriia > Flavobacteriales > Flavobacteriaceae > Tenacibaculum > Tenacibaculum litopenaei. Next base: position 250,793 of record NZ_CAZEQT010000001.1, on the reverse strand, counting down.
ACGTTTGCAATTTCAGTATGTGTTAAGCCCTGAAATAGAATTGCAATGCCACTACCTACCCGAATAAAATTTATGAAAAGCACTCGCAATTAACGTGCAGACTTGCCTATTTTTGTGGCATCAAACAAATTTTTATGACTGTTTACGAAGAACTCTTCAAAGCCCTCAAACTTCACGAACCCGAACTACAAGAAGCCATAAAAACCCATAGTGAGCTGCAAACAATTCCTAAAAACAGCTATATCATTGAGCAAGGAAAATACATCAAATGGTTGGCCATCGTCCTCAAAGGAAAAGTTCGCGTTTGGCAAGAAAACGAAGATCGTCAGATATTGGTGTATTACGTACATCCAATTGATACTTGCGTGCTATCGCTCTCCGCAGCTTTTCAAAACAGTACCAGTATCGTTCATGCAAAAGCCGAAGAAGAAACCACCCTGCTTAAAATTCCCGTGCGACTCCTTTCCGATTGGAACTTTAGCTATAAGTCGTGGAATAATTTCACTACCGCCACTTTTATCGATAGCTACGACCACCTGTTAAACGCCTATAAAAATTTAGCCTTCCACAAAGTCGATCAGCGAATTTTAGACTATCTCAAAACCAGTAGTGAGGAAAATGCTTCGAAACACATTGCTATATCACACAGTCAACTAGCAAAAGAAATCGGCACAACTCGAGAGGTGGTATCTAAAGTTCTCAAGCAACTGGAAGCCTCGGGAAAGGTAAAATTAGACTTTAAAAAAATACAACTCCTCCACCACTAAGAACAAGAAAAATCGCTACCTGTACCTTTTGTTACAGGTTTACTCAAAGCCGCTGAGATACTTTTGTCACATCAATTAAAATCAACAAGAGATGTACAAAATTTATCGTTTTACTTTCGTCCTATTTTTTAGTCTACTGCTAACCAACTGCACAGACACTGAACAAACCGTCCGCAATGAGGTCCGTGAAGCTAGCAAAACTTGGATTCAACATTTTAACCAAGGAAATACCCGTGCCATTGCCGATGCCTATACCTCAGACGCCCTGATGGTAGCCCTTCCCTTTGGAGAATACAAGGGACGCACTGCCATTAGTGGTTTTTGGACTCCCTTTGTGCAATCCGGTGCTTCCGATTTGCAGTATTCCAACATCAATATTAAAGTTATCAACAATGACAAAGCCATCTTATCGGCCTCGTGGCGTATGAATGTTGGTGAAGGTATAATTACCAATGAAACTTGGATTCGCAAAGGCACAACATGGAAATTAATTGAAGATCACTTTGAAGTTACTAAGCAATATCAAAAAAATAATTAAGAACAGCATACAACCCTATACCATGAAAAATACCTACCTACTCGTGCATTCAGCCTGGCTAGGAGCCTGGCAATGGGAAGCCGTGGCTAAGCTACTCACCAACCAAGGACACACCGTACTTACTCCTGATTTACCAGGACATGGTGCCGACACCACTCCGGCAAGTGAGATTGGAATGGAGCATTATATCGACACCCTTGGACAAATCCTCCTCAAACAAGAACACCCAGTGATTCTCGTTGGTCATAGCTTTAACGGCATCACTATTAGTCAAATCGCAGAACTCTATCCTCGTCGCGTACAAAGCTTGGTGTACATCGCTGGATTTTTGTTGCCCAACGGAGCTTCCTTCCTAAAGGCAGTGCAAGGAGTTACCCATTCAAAAGCTGTTACTCACTTTTCACTCTCTGCCGACGGAACAGAAGCTTATGTTGCCGATAGTGAACTTCAAAATGCCTTTGCACACGACATCCCTGCTTCCGTTTTTAACGCAGCGAAAAAGTATATAGTACCTGAACCTGCAGCACCGCTTCAATACGAACTCCGCCTAAGTGATGAAAATTTTGGCAGTATTCCAAAATACTACATCGAGTGCACCGATGATCAGGCCTTGCCTATTGATATACAGCGCGCCATGTATCAAAACAAGGTTCGTAAAGTATATAGCCTGGCAACCAGTCATACCCCTAACTTTTCGGCACCTGAAGAACTCGCTACTATTTTATCAAAAATCGAAGCATAAAAAAAAGCAAGAGTCGTTTGACTCTTGCTTTTTTTTATTGTGATTACTTCTTAGCCTTTTATTGGCAACGAAACAATTGATTTACCCCATCCGAGGTACATGGTAAACTCTTCATCTTCTCCGTCAAAAACAATCGAAAAAGCCTCCAATGACTTTTTTGACTTGCGGACTTTTGCTTGTACGCGCACCACGTCTTCTTTCTGCTTGTAAAAATACGCTCCCCACACATTCAATGAGGTATTGAGTACGATGGTCCATTCTTTCTTTCCAGGAATGGTAAACATGCTATAGGTACCCGCTTTCACTTCTTTTCCACCAAAAATGACATCTTGATAAAAGGTTATTTCCGCGGCCTCATTAGCTCCAGTTCTCCAAACTTTTCCTTCAGGAGCAAGTTTTGATAACTTTCTGTTTTTTAATTGTGGCCTACTATAAATTACTTTTACTTTCTTGTTGGAATTTCGATAACTTTCCGGATAGGTGGCTGCATCCATAGGACTTTTATCTAAACCAGGAAACTTTTGGGCCGTCGCTTCTTTCGAAAAAACAAGGCTTACAACAGTGATGAACACTGCTAAAATTGAATTTTTCATGATAAAAATATTAGTTATTCTAAAGGTTTGGTCTTCAAAATTAAGCATCCTTACGTTGCTGAACACAACTTTAACACTTGAATGTTTACCCACACTATCACAAGGAACGTACCAAAGTTGTTTCTCCAGCTTTGGTCTTTCGCTTTCTTAAAACATCGACGATAAAGAGCAATACGATACTCGCACCGAACAACGGCAACAAACAACCGAGAACTAGCAGCAGCACTACAAAGCCAACTCCTACCTTAAATTTTTTAGGTTGTTTAGGAACTCCGAGTTTTTTAGTAGGCTTGCGTTTGAGATACGATACAATAGCTCCTACCGACATCAAGGTAAGAAATATCGCCACCCCTTGCATTAGCCACCAATTCCATGCGCCAAATTGACCTTGATGAAAAGCCATTACCCACATTCTACCTCGCATAAGCACTCCGACATCACTCCAGGCATACTCTTGAATTAAAGCCCCTGAATACTGATCAAAATGCAGCATTTTTTGCTCCGAAAGCGGAAAGGTTTTGTTGGACACACTGAAGGAACTTTTGGTCCCCTTAGGCAGGCCTACACTTACCGTCCCCGGTAATCCTTGTGCTTTGGCAATAGCGACCATGGCATCTAAGGTCAAGGGTTTGTCTTGTACTATCGAAGTCAATCCGCGACCATTCCATCCTTTTGGATAGCCGGTATCTGTCCATTTCTGTACTTTTTTAAACCCCGCTCCAAATACGTCTGTCCACGGCAGCCCTCCTGCCAAGGTCAGCAACAATAAACCACTCATCCAAAAGCCTATAACCGCATGAATATCGCGAAAGAAGATCCGTTTTCCCTGACGCCAACGAATGGTAAACACCCCTTGAGCACCGCGTTCAAAAGGCCACCAAATATAGAGTCCTGACAAAATTAACACAACCATCCAACAAGCTACCAACTCCACGAGTTTGGTTCCTACTTTACCTCCTAATAACTCTCCATGAAGCTTACGCACGGTGTACATCCATGAATCTTTAGGGCTAAAAGTCGCCAAAACCGCTCCCGTAACAGGATGTATATATACGGTTGTTTTATGACTAAACCTCCCCGCAGTAAACTGCGTACTTTCCGAGGATTTTTCAGGTATTTGAAATTGACTCAAAGGCTTTTTCAACACTCCTTTCGCACGGTTCCACTGCTCCTGATACGTCAATCGTTGGGCTTCATCGGTAAGCCCTAGCTCACGCCAAGGTTCTGTTTTGGTTTCCACAACTTTAGGATGGAACAAATACAGTCCTCCTGTGATTGCTAAAACCAATACAAAAGGCAAAGAAACCATGCCCGCTATGAAGTGCCACCTCCATAGCCAAGCATGTAGTTTTCTATTTTTCATCTCAAGATTGCTTAGAAATTATATCGGATTCCAACGTGAAAAGCTCTTGGGTTTCCAATACTGTAGGTATTTTGTTTACTCCAAGTACTGTAAGAAGCCCTTACTGCATATAGGGTATCGAACAAATTCAATGCTTCTCCCCACAACTCCACATTCTTGTAACGGTAAGAAGCCTTAAAATTAACTACCTGATGACCTTTGTAAGTAGCTGTTCCAGGTGTATTTGTACCAGTGAGTACCGCCTGTCCTTCAAAACTCGTATTGTAACTTCCTACCTGCTCGTGTTCAAGGGTTAACAACAAATCCTCTATCGGAGTATAAGCGATACTAGCCATCGCTAAGTACTTAGGAGCTGTGGGCATCGTCGTATTTGAAAAATCCTTATTATTATCCACAAAAGAACGGTATCTGTGCGTTGCATAACTTCCGCTATAACGCAGGCGTACTGAAGGCAACACTTTATAATCTACTCCAAACTCCACCCCTTTTGAACGCGTTTTCCCCGCATTTCTTTGAATGAAATTCCCTTTGTCATCTCGCATAGAAATAAGGCGATCAACACCGTCTAACTGATACACCGCCGCATCTAACTTTAATCCGTACGAACTCATCCAAAAAGCCCCGATTTCATAATTGTGAAAAGTAGCAGGCTGCAAGCTAAACGCGGTTCCCGTTTTGTTCTTCCCATTTCTAAACAAGGTTCCTACTTGTGGTGGTGTAAATCCTTTTGAGTAATTTGAATACACCCCTAAGCCCTTACCTACATCGACAGAAATTCCAAATTTTGGAGCAAAATTCGAGTAGCTCACGCTCGTGTCTTCTACTCCTGAATTCCCTTTGTCTAAATTTTCATAGTCATAGGTAAAACTATCATAACGCAGTGCTCCCGTCAGTTTCAATCCTGGTAAGGGAGTCATTTCTACCTGAGCATACCCAGCGTGATTGTAAATATCTGCTCTATACTTCATAATATAGTTTCCCGGCTGTAGGCTGTACCCGGTATTGGTTCCGGTAGTAGCATCAACGGATACGGCTATTTTCTCGGCCTGATATTCTTGTGGAGAATAGTCCGTTGTCGCACCGATAATTACGCGAGTGTTCGCAAAATCCCAGTCCATCTTATGCTGGATTAACCCTACATAACTCTTAAAAGAATTCGAGTTAATTTCTCCGCTTCCCGTTCCGTTTAACACACCGCTAGTTCTGTTTTGACGAATGCGATACGAAGGAATTTGGTTCATTTGATTATCTCTGTAAATAAAATGGAATGATGTTTTGTGATCATTATCCCAACGCTGCACTAACGACGACCTAAATCGGCCGGCGATGGCTTCGCGTTCAGTAAAGGTTTGATTGCTTTGGTAATCTCCGTCGGTGTAGTTCTTTTCAGAAATAGATCCTGACATATCCGAGCGGTAATTGATGTAATTTATACTGTTCGTCCAACGCAGGTTCTCGGTAAAATCAGTTACGACCTTAAAAGTCACCGCTGTTTTCTCGTAATTAGAATGCCCAACAGGTCCGTTAACACGTCGAACGTGATGTGCCCCTACGTATACTCCAACCGTATCTTGCAAGGTAGTCGATGCCTCTAAGTCTATTCGGCGAAGTCCCATACTATTTCCTTGCACTCCTACAAAGCCCGATAGTTCCTTACTTGGATTTTTGGTGATAAAATTAAAACTTCCTCCTATAGCTTCGCTTCCATAGATACTTGAGGCAGGCCCTTTCACCACTTCCAATCGTTGAAAAGCTGTACTATTCATTTCCAACAAAGCATTGTGATTAAACACCGCTACTGGGCGAATAGGAATACCGTCTTCTAAATACAAAAACAGTGATTTGGTAGAAATTGGCGATCGAGTAGCCATAAAATGCTGTTCATTACTCGCTGCCTTAGACGTGCTCATAAACACACCTGGTACCTGATTAACCAATTGTTCAATACCAAAGGCTTTGGTATTTTCGATATCTTGAGCCGTTAACACCCCAATAGCAGCGGGTACTTCCTTTCGTTGCTGACGTTCTCTACTCGCTGATACGATTACCTCATCTAGGTTTTCTGAACTAACTTGTAACACCACTTCGGTAAAAGGGGCCTTTAATTGTACGCGTTGCGTTCGATAACCGACACTCGATATTTGAACGATACCGGAGTTCAAACGAATACTAAATACTCCTGCCGCATCACTCATTGTTCCTTTCGAAGTATCTTCAAGAGCAACTACTGTGGCCCCCACCAACGGTTGTTGATCCTGTCCTAAAACGCGTGCTTTAAACACTGTTTGTGCGCTAGCCATTAACACATTACAAAGTAATGCAACCCACACTAATACTAAATTTCTCATTTTGATTTCTTATAAATTGTAATTGATATACACAGAAGTTCGGTGTTTTACCTCCACAAATCCCTGTGCTAAATTTTGTGCTATTGGATACATGGCTAACACCCCTAAGGTTAGCCTTTTTGCCGTATACTCCGCACCGATCGTAGTAAACAATGCCTGTCCTGAAGTATTCTTTACCGGAATACCGAACACCTTATTTTCCTGATAAAATTCACCAGAAACACTCAGTGATGGCACCAAGACATTTTTTGTATTGTCTTTAAAAACGTAAAAAAAAGTACTGTTGAAATTGAACTGATTTCCAAATCGATACTTATTCGCATTACTGCCTTTCGCATAATAGGTAACTACATTTGACAGCCCCCAAGAATTTCGTTTAAACAAATACTGCAGGTTTCCTATAAAATCAGTACTTCCCGTTCCTAACTGAAAACTAGGGTTTAAAGTATTGTCTATAGTTTCATTGTATTTTCCTGTAGGCAATTTAACGCCTGCTCCGACTTTTAAAAGGTGGTAACCACTGTCAATTTTATCGGTAGCACGGTCATAACCAGCCGTTCTCTTTTCCCACAAGGTATAATTCGCCAAAAGTGAAATATCACCTATTCCACGAATGTGTAATTCTTTGGTGGTGTATTGTCTGTTATGCTCGTGCCAAGGCACAAAAAGCTGCACTTCTAAAACATTACTAATCACCGGAATGCGCGACCAAAGCTGTAAGGTGTTAAAAGCCTCATCAACTGTTGGTGAATTGTCAAAAATCCCCGTCTTTGATTCGTACTTTTGATACAAATAGCGCAATCCAACGAACTGTGTATCTAAAATTGCGCCCATACCTAAGCTCCCCCCATTATTACTACAACCACAGGCATCACAGTCGTCTAAAAAGGATGTATAACTGGGTGGAAAAGGGTTTTTGGCCATGAGCGTACTGCTGATGGCTCCTATGACAAGAGCGAGTTGCCACTTACTCTGCAAACCTTTTATCTTTAATAAACTCTTCATCTGTTAGTGTTTTTAAAAATGCAATAACATCTTGTTTTTCTTGAGTAGTCATCGAAATCCCTACAGTACCATCAGGTCTTTTGAGTTGTGCATCTATGGTTGCCGAAGTGACCATTCCATCGGTATAAAAATTCAATACACTTTCCAATGAGCCAAAACGACCGTCGTGCATATACGGAGCTGTCAATGCCACATTGCGCAAACTGGGAACCTTAAATTTGTACCTGTCTTCAGGGACTAAGGTTACGGTCATTCTTCCTAAATCGTCAACGGCAGGATCCACTGGCAAACCGTTGTTTCGAAAGCTGTCATCGGTGAACAAATCCGTAGCATGACAAGAACTACACTTAGATTTAAACACTGTAAAACCTCTTGACTCTTCAGCTGTTAAAGTGACGTTTTCTTCTTTCCGAACGTACTTGTCGTACTTAGCATTCGCCGACACCATCATTAACATAAATTGCGACATTGCCTTAAAGGTATTGTCAGCATTTACACGGCCATCTTTAAAAGCTTCTGCAAACATTTTCTGGTAGGTTGCATCGGCAGCCAATTTCTTTAATACGTTCCCCACAGTTTCATCCATCTCCACTGGGTTTGTCAGCGGAATTATCGGGAACATATCTAAATGAAAGGCCGCGCCATCCCATGAAAATTGTTTTTGAAAAGCTAAATTTTGAATGGGCTGCGAATTTCGTTTCCCACTGCGGTTATCGACTCCGTGACTCAAAGGATGTCCGTGGTGCGTAAATGCAAACTTTTGCTGATGACAAAAGGCACAAGAAACAACACCATCCGAGGCGAGTTTCCCATCGTAAAACAACTTCTTCCCGAGATCAAATCCGGCTTTCGTAATCGGATTGGAAGCCAAATCATAATGAGGTTCCGGAAAATTACTAGGCTTTTCAAACACGGGGTCCACGGCCACATAAGGCGCTTCTTCCTGCTTTGCACAGCTCATAAAAACTGTGACTAAAACCATGGCTACTACACTTTTTTTCATATCGTATTGCATTAAAATGCCAGCCTTTCCTCACTCAGAAAAGCCAGCATCTAATTAGAACTAATGATGTCCCGCGTGATGTACGTGGTGCACCGTAAACATTTCTTTATTATTGTCTGCAATTTCAGAAGCTTTATCACCTCCCATAATAGTAGCGCCCTCAGCCAATTTAATCTTGTGAGTTCCGCCTAACATTTTTTCAGCATCTACCTTGATGTGAATTTGAGGCGATGAATTAGCGCTTACCACAGCTTGATCCATGTTTAGAGTTACCTCTTTGTACAAATCAACACTAGTACCTCTACTAGCAATGTGCAACATATACGGCTTTTTAGTAGCCTGTGAGCTCGCTTGGTAATCTCCTTCCAACACTACAAACTTGTACCCTGCCTGCCAACTCCAGGTTAAGCTATACTGCTCTGCCAAAGTCCAAAAATCTTGCTGCACTGCCTGTCCTTGTTTAAATCGCTCTTGATCAACACCGATACCAAATTTTATTTTCACGTATTTTCCGGCAGGAACACCTTCTAAATCGACCGCTACTTTTTTTGTTTTCCCAGCTCCTCCTTCACTGATAATAAAATAGCTCTTATCCTTGTTAAACACGAATTCTTTACCCTGTTCATCGATTAAAACAAAATTACTCACGATATAGTCAAATGCATTGACCGTTAAGAATTCACCGTTTGAATTTTGGTAACGGCTACTTCCCAACAACAGTTTGTCATTTTTAAAACCGTTGTCAAAGGCGATACTTACTTTGTTTGTCCCTTTTAACTGTTCTGCCGGAAGTTCGTCATCACTACAGGCTATAAAGCTCATTACGGCGAGCACACCGAGTATAAATTTTTTCATGTTTTCGTTATTTTTTGAGCGTAGCATTCCCCGCAACCCTAAATCTAAGGCTGTCAATAAAGCTGCTACGCAGTTGTAATTAAGTTTTTTACAAAGAGTACTGCAGTCCTATTACAAAACTTTCTTTTTGTTTAAGTTGTACTCCTGTTACAAATTGATACACCGGATACACATATTCAGCTCCCAATCTCAGATTCTTTAAATTGCCTTTAAAAGCATACAAATTAAAACCCAATGCAGTGTTTACTAATTTTCGCCCTGAATTTGCAACATCAGCCGTGGTAACCATCATTGGATTCAAGTTTGCATTTCGACCGATGATACCCGTAGTTACCTGCCCTTCTACACGAGCAGACACACTTAACCAAGGTGTCGTTTTCACAGCAAACCAAGAATTCAATTGATAGGCATTTCCCATTCGATACCCGTAGGTATTTGTTCCAAATCGATAGGTCCCTTTTAGTTGAGTTCCCCAAGAATAATGGGTAGCCTGCCCCAAATAGGTCAATCCTAAATCCGCATCGTAGGTTCCACTTCCCAATTGCATCGGATAGGGTAACTGTAGTTGCTTACCGCCCGACATTGGGGTTGCTGCTTTGGCCTCCAAACTTCCTGTCGGAATGGATAGATTTACCAAGGCGTGTAACGATTGCTTATTACGGTTCAGAAGCTTGTATAGGAATCCTAATTTAACGTCGCTTAATCCTGATGATGCCGTTGAAAAGGTTCGCGTCATCCCTGTAGGCATGCGCATTTGCAAATCCATATCGTTTTGCAAATAATTAAACATCGCCATCAGTGTGATTTTATCCGTTGGAGCGTACATCACTCCTAACATATGCATGTTCATCGGCATTTTTAATGGCGTTACCATATAACCTGCCTGATGCCCCTGCAAATTGCTAATTGCGGCATCTCCGCGGTACAGCCCTTCCATGTTCATAAACATAAAGCGGTACGACACCATGAACTCCCCTTTGTGGTGATAATGGTCACCCATTACTGAAATAGGAGCATGTCCGTCCGGACGAGCTGATGTCCAAGATTCTGTGTGTTGTTTACTGTGGTCTTGCGCATTGATTTGTTGGCACAGGAGCACAAGCAATCCTGCGAATATAGTTCTTGCGAATTTCATTTTAATCGTATTAATTTTAAACAGCATAGCCGAAGAAGCCCTCATATTTTATGACGGTTCTGGTTTGAGAGTACTAAGTATGTATAAAATTAAACTGCGGGTGGGTGAAATACCTCCTGAAGATATTGATAGGTGTATTGATCTTGATACGTATCGTCAATTGTTACAGTACGCGGTGAAACCAACAAAGATTCTATGCTCATAATAGAAACGAAACCGATAGGATACTCTTCCATCGATACGCGCAACGCTTGGTAATCGTCTTCTTGTTGTTTCTCCAGTTTTTTCATAAGCTGACATTTACCATTACAGCTCATTTCTGGCTTATCTTTATTGATACACAACACCTTGGCTATATAATCGTAATTAATAGCGTACTCCACAAAAGGAGTAATCGGTCGCAACATGGCGATCAGGTATAACGCTACTAAAAAGTATACAGTTGTTGGCTTCAACAATTCTAAGTTTTATAAAGGACTACAAAGATACCACCTCCCGATTTTATGGGCAACAAAATAAGTTTTAAATTTAATTTTAATTTGTTCTAAATAAAAAACTTATATTTGCAGCGGAATTTGAAGAGATGATATGTTAGTTTTTTATACTGAAACCCAAAAAGTTACTCAAGTTGTCCCTATGCAAGCAAAGGCAAGCGCCTGTTCAACTGCATGTAGTAGCAACTGTATAAAACCGAAAAACAAGTGCTGTAATAAGTACTTAAAGAAAGGGATAAACTGCAAACGTTGCCCCTTAACTTTTGACCTAAAAGCCGTGTCGTAATTCTTTGCGAAACGGACAACCTCATAGAGAAGTTCGACTGAACTCCGAACCGATAAAACTAAAAAAGGCATCACAGAAGTGATGCCTTTTTTATGTGTATTCAATGCTATCCGCGCATTATTCCACGGTTAGCAAATAGTAATTCTTCTTACCTTTCTGTAACAACACGTATTTTCCGGCAATTAAATCACCTTCTGAAATTGTAAAACTCTCGTTTACTTTTTCTTTGTTAACAGAAATTGAGTTTTCCTTTAAAGCTCTTCTAGCTTCACCATTTGACTTTAAAAAGTTGGTTTTGGCAGCCAGTGCTCCAATCATATCCAACCCTTCAGCAACGTCTTCTTTGGCTACTGTTGCTTGCGGTACTCCTGCAAATACGTCTAAAAATGTCTGTTCGTCTAAACCTTTTAAATCGTCAGCTGTCGACTTTCCAAACAGGATATTTGATGCTGCAATTGCTTGTGCTAGCTCTTCTTTCGAGTGTACAAAAGTAGTAACCTCTTCTGCCAAACGCTTTTGCAAAGCACGTTGATGCGGAGCTTCTTTGTGCTCTGCTATCAAGGCATCAATAGTTTCTTTATCTAGGAACGTGAAAATTTTAATGTATTTCTCCGCATCTTCATCACTGGTATTCATCCAAAACTGGTAAAACTTGTACACAGAAGTCTTGTCGGCATCTAACCAAACATTACCTCCCTCAGATTTTCCAAATTTTGAACCGTCTGCCTTTGTAATTAACGGACAGGTAGCAGCATAGGCTTTTACCTCTTCTCCTACATTCATTCTGCGCACGAGTTCTGTACCGGTAGTAATATTACCCCATTGGTCTGAACCTCCCATTTGCAACAAGCAATTGTGTGTTTTATGCAAATGATAAAAATCGTAGCCCTGGATTAACTGATACGTAAACTCGGTAAAACTCATACCTCCACCAGACTCACCAGAAATGCGCTTTTTTACAGAATCTTTGGCCATCATATAATTTACCGTGATTCGTTTACCTACATCACGTGCAAAATCAATAAATGAAAAATCTTTCATCCAATCGTAGTTATTTACCAAAATTGGAGAGTTCTCTGCACCGTTGTCGAAATTTAAGAAACGCCCTAAGGTACGTTTAATCCCGGCAACATTTTTTGCAAGTGCCTCTTCATTTAACAAATTACGCTCATCCGATTTTCCAGATGGGTCCCCAATCATTCCTGTGGCACCTCCTACAAGAGCAATCGGCTTGTGGCCTGCTTTTTCTATATGCACCAATAAAATAATTGGTACCAAACTACCAATGTGTAATGAATCCGACGTCGGGTCAAAGCCAATATACGCTGCGGTCATTTCTTTTTGCAATTGGTCTTCTGTTCCTGGCATAATATCGTGAATCATACCACGCCAACGTAGTTCTTCTACTAGATTCTTGGTCATATCATTATATTTTAAAGAAGCAAAGATACATTTATAAGCTAAAAAAATTCTATTTTCGCAGTATGATTTTAGTTACGGGAGGAACGGGTTTAGTAGGGTCACATTTACTGTATCATTTGGCTCAAAAAAACGATTCCATTTTAGCAATTTACAGAACTGAGGAGAAGCTTCAGCACGTAAAAAAAGTGTTTGCCTATTACACCGAAAACACCGATACACTGTGGCAGCGTATCACGTGGATACAAGCCGACATTACCGACATTCCCTCCTTGACAAAAGTCTTTGCACATCCTATCTCCTACGTGTACCACTGTGCTGCCCTGGTCTCATTTAAACCCTCCGATTACATGGCGATGCGTCAAGTAAATATTGACGGAACAGCTAATATTGTAAACTTTTGCGTCGATGCAAAGGTTAAAAAACTCTGCTTTGTAAGCTCTATTGCTGCCGTTGGCGACAGCCTTCATGGCAGGCCGGTAAACGAGGAAAACGAGTGGAATGACAATTCGGACAACCACGGTTATGCCATTACAAAATACGGTGCAGAAATGGAAGTTTGGCGTGCCAGCCAAGAGGGAGTTCCAGTTGTCGTTGTAAATCCAGGAGTTATTTTGGGTAGTGGATACTGGGAAGAAGGATCGGGAAAACTCTTTTCACAAGTAGCCAAAGGGTTTAAGTACTACACCCAAGGAGTTACGGGCTTTATCGGAGTTCATGACGTAGTAAAGACGATGCTCCAACTCACGGAAAGCACAAAAGCGAACGAACGTTATATCCTGGTAAGTGAAAACAAATCTTACCGCGACATCCTCAACGCTATTGCCGATGCACTCAACAAACCGCGTCCTAGTATCGGTATTGGAAAAATCGCTACAGAAATTTTTTGGAGAATTGACTGGCTGCTCACATTACTCACTCGCAAAGACCCGCTGTTAACTAAAAACTCAGCGCGCTCTTCACATAACAAAACCTTTTACAGTACCGATAAAGTAAAAGCTGCACTCGGTTGGGAATTCACCCCTATTGAAAAGGTGATAAAGGCCATTGCAAAGGACTATCGCAGTTGATCAATACTGTCTTCCGATAGTTTCTCTTCTTTACGCAATTCTTCTTTAATTTCCTTCAAACTCGGTTTTACCGCGTTGGTAGAGTCTTGCGCTGCTTTTAAATTTTGATAATGTATACGCGTACTGTCAAGGCGTTTTTTTACAACATTCAACATGTCGGTATACTCGTCAATTCGCGAAGTGTAATACTGATTGCTCAAATCAAAACGAACGCTATCAATACGGTACTTCTCATACACTTGAATCATGTAATTTGCCTCTTTCTTTAAGAACTTATTTTTAATATTCTTTGCCGATGAGGCCAAGTACATATCTGTCAGTAAAGAGATCATTGAATCTCTCGGAATCAGCCCTTCTGGTTCCTTGTAAATAGTATTACTATTACAAGAAACCAAAAGTAGGATGATTGCTATATAACTTACTTTATTCATTATCTGTCAAAAACAAGGCGTTCTCCTTTTACTTCTTCGTTAAACGCTCCTTCGTTATACATCAGATTTCCATTGACAAAAGTATGGGTAATGGCATTTGAGAATGCTACCCCTTCGAATGGTGACCATCCACACTTGTAAAGCACACTTTCTCTCGTCACTTCCCAAGAAACCTTAGGGTCTACCAATACCACATCGGCATAGTATCCTTCTTTAATAAATCCTCTCTTTTGTACTTTAAAGATTTTTGCCGGATTGTGGCTCATCTTTTCAACGGCTTTTTCTATCGATAAAACGCCTTCTTTTACTTTTTCCAAGATAGCGATTACCGCGTGTTGCACTAAGGGTCCACCACTCGGTGCTTTTGTATACACATTGCTCTTTTCTTCTAAGGTGTGAGGGGCGTGATCTGTTGCGATGATATCGATGCGATCATCTAACAGCGCTTTCCATAATTCCGCTCTGTCCTCAGCTGTTTTAACTGCTGGGTTCCATTTAATATGGGTTCCTTTTTTCTCGTAATCTGCATCGCTAAACCACAGGTGGTGCACGCAAACCTCAGCGGTTATTTGCTTTTCTTCTAACGGAATATCGTTTCTAAACAAATGCGTTTCTTTCCCTGTTGACAAGTGGAATACGTGTAATCGAGCTCCTGTTTCTTTCGCTAAAGCGATGGCTTTTGACGATGATAAATAACAGGCTTCCTCGCTGCGGATGATCGGGTGGTATTTCATTGGGATATCATCTCCGAACTTCTCTTTATACTCCGCTGTATTTTTGCGTATCGTGCCTTCATCTTCACAATGCACAGCAATTAACAACTCGGTTGACGAGAAAATCTTTTTGAGTACCTCCTCGTTATCAACTAACATGTTTCCTGTTGAAGACCCCAAGAAAAGTTTAATTCCGGCCACATTTTTAGGGTCGGTTTTTAACAACTCTTCTAAATTGTCATTCGTTCCACCAAACATAAACGAATAGTTAGCATACGACGTTTCTTTTGCGATGGCAAACTTGTCTTCTAACAATTCTTGAGTAGTTGCTTGCGGAACGGTATTGGGCATTTCAATAAAAGAAGTAATTCCTCCGGCAATAGCTGCCTTACTTTCCGTGGCAATATTGGCCTTGTGGGTCAATCCTGGCTCCCTAAAGTGCACTTGATCATCGATCATTCCTGGGATAAGATACTTCCCTTCAGCATCGATAACTTCAACTCCTTCCGCGTCTATGTGTTCCGCGATGGTTTTGATATAAGCTCCTTCAATAAGTACGTCACTCTTGAAAACCTTGTTTTCATTGACTACAGTGGCATTTTTTAATAAGTAAGATTGCATATTATTTAGGTAAACCGTTAATTCTCATTTTTATCACACCAAAAAGGGCCTCATAAACGATTCCTCCGCTCATTTTGGACTCTCCTTTGGTTCTATCTGTAAAAATCACAGATACTTCTCGTACAGAAAAGTTGTGTTTCCACGCTTTGTATTTCATTTCAATTTGAAATGCATACCCCACAAATTTCACTTTGTCCAATTTAATGGTTTCCAACACCTCTCGCTTCCAACAAACAAAACCTGCAGTGGTATCACAAATTGGAATTCCCGTCATAAAACGAACGTATTTTGAGGCAAAATACGACAGTAGCACTCTGTTCATAGGCCAGTTCACAACATTTACTCCTACGGAATAACGCGATCCCACAGCCACATCGCCTCCGCGAACTGCGCATTCTTCATACAAGCGAATAAGGTCGTTAGGATTGTGCGAAAAATCCGCATCCATCTCAATAATGTACTCATAGCCCTTTTCCAAGGCCCACTTGAAGCCGTGGATATAAGCAGTACCTAAACCGTTCTTTTCTTGACGTATTTCTAAATGTAATTTATTGGAAAATTCTTGTTGTAAGCGGGTAACTATTGTAGCAGTTCCATCAGGTGAATTATCATCTACCACGAGTATATCGAATTCTTTCTCCTGGTTAAAAGTAGCTCGGATTATAGCCTCAATATTCTCTTTTTCGTTATAGGTAGGAATAATAACTACTGCGTCTGAAATCATATATTTTCATCTAAATTAGCGCAAAGATACACTAATTTATTACTAATTTTGTGTTAATTAAAAGTCGAATAAAACAAGGAATCCGTGCAAGCACAAGAACTTATCAATCAAGGAAATAGCTGGTTCACCCTCCTCATTCTCTTTGCTATAGTATTGCTGGCGTTACTCAAACTCATGAAACCAACGCAACTATTCGGGTATACCGTTGCCTTCTTCACTCCTGGTTTTTTTCAAAAAAAGGCAGAAGAACCCTTGAGTATTTTCACGCCTTTTAACTTTGTCCTTTTCGGATTTACCGCTCTAGTACTCTCGTTACTAGGCTATGAACTCCTGCAAATTTACGCACCCAATGACTTTGGTTTTTTGTTATTTTTAGGACTGTTTAGCGGTGTTTTTGGCTATTTGTTTCTTCGGTATTTATTAGATATTTTTCTCAGTAATGTATTGGGCATTCGAGAGCTCATCAACTATTTTGCCTATGTAAAATACGGGTACTTGTTTACCTTTGCGCTCTGGTTGCTCCCTTTACTCATCCTATACGAGTACGGCATTAAAAACACCACTCTTTTGCTTGTCTTAACGAGTATACTACTTATTTTCAGAGGATTTTTGGTTTTATTTAACAATAAAAATATTCTAATAAGCAAGTTGTTTTATTTTATTTTGTACTTTTGCACACTTGAAATAGCACCGCTATTAATACTTTATAAAACAACAACTACGTAAAGAGAAATTTTATGAAAGTGAAAACTATTTTAGTGTCTCAACCAGCTCCAAAAGCAGAAACTTCTCCTTATTTTGACCTGGCGGATAAACAGAAAGTAAAAATTGATTTTCGTTCTTTTATCCACGTTGAGGGTATCCCTGTAAAAGAGGTACGCACTCAAAAGGTAGACTTAAGCAACTACACAGCAATCATCTTAACCAGTAGAAATGCCGTGGATCATTTTTTCAGAATCGCTGAAGAAATGCGTTTTACTGTCCCAGACGACATGAAGTACTTCTGTCAATCGGAAGCTGTGGCCTATTATTTACAGAAATATGTTGTTTATAGAAAGCGTAAGATTTATGTGGGTAACAGAACCTTCCCAGAATTAACAAAGCTTATCAAAAAGCACAAAGACGAGAAATTCTTATTACCATCTTCTGATAAGTTAAAAGCATTAATCCCAGACGAACTCAACAAATTAGGAGTAGACTGGAAACGTGCCGATTTATACAGAACTGTGGTGAGTGACTTATCAGACTTAGAAAATGTATTTTATGACATTTTAGTGTTCTTTAGTCCTTCAGGAATTGATAGTTTGTTTAAAAACTTCCCCAACTTTAAGCAAAACAACACCAGAATTGCCGTATTCGGAAATTCAACTATCAAAGCCGTAGAAGACCGAGGATTACGTGTAGATATCGCTGCACCGACACCAGAAACACCTTCTATGACCATGGCTCTAGAGAAATACATCAAAGAGGCAAACAAAAAATAAGGATAACTTATTTCGTTTCAAGATACTAAACCGCTAAGTAAAAAACTTAGCGGTTTTTTTGTAATGCTTCCCGTTTTATTGCGACTTCTTCATACCGACCCAACGAAGTAGTTAAGTAATATGGTACCAGCACAACAATCAGTAGCCGTTCTTATTTTTGCCAGGAATTCACAAGAAGATGCCCTGCAGAAAAGAATTCCGGCAGGTACCGCCCTCTTCGATTACCTTACCGAAAAAACCCAACGCATCGCCGAAAAGACCAACTTTGCAGTCTTGACCAGCTCAAAACAGCGAGGAAACTCTTTTGAAGAGCGTTTTATTTACGCCTTGGAAGACGCCTTTAAGCAAGGGTACGAACACGTGATTGCTATCGGAAACGACAGCCCTAAACTCAATACCCAACATTTAAAAGCAGCTGGTGAGGCACTCGAAAACAACACTGCAGTCTTGGGTCCTTCCACAGATGGTGGCGCCTATTTAATTGGAATCTCTCGTCAACATTTTGACCCTGCTTCCTTACGTGCACTCCCTTGGCAAAAAGCGAGTTTGTTTCGCGCATTGAACCACTATTTTGAAGCGCGAACTACCCGAGTTGCTCAATTAGAGTACCTGGTAGACCTCGATTCCTTAAAAGACATTGAACATTTTATTCACTTTTCTGTCTGTGATACCCACTTGCATACACTGCTCGTCAGATTGGTACTCAGCAAGCGAATAAAAAGATCAACTAGCTCCTATCAAATTCCTGTAAAGCGCACAGAGTCGCACTACAACAAGGGTTCTCCATATTCCCTTTCTTAATAGTTCCTAAATACCATAACGCAATACTACCTGGGCTTTTACGAGCTTAGGTTACTTATATTTTTAATTAATTTTACACATGAAACACTACATGCTAGGGTTGCTTTTGTTGGTGCTAAACACACTGCATGCGCAACGTACTATTCGTGGAACCATCCGTTCTGCTGAAGACCAAACGACCATTCCGTTTGTGAATATCACCGTTCAAAACAGTACCATCGGAGTCTATTCAGATGAATTGGGTCAATTTGAGCTAGTGCTCCCTAAAATTCCAGCCGTTGTGCAATTTTCTTTGTTGGGTTATGAAACCCAAAAAATTACTATTGCCGAGCAAACGACCATCGATGTCCTCTTAAAAGAGTCGAACACCGCACTCGACGAAGTCGTGATTACCGCTCTCAACAAAAAACGCGCTTCGAAAGAACTCGGATATGCAGTACAAAAATTAACCCCTAAAGAGATCGCTAGTGTAAAAAGTGTCAACTTTTTGGACAACCTCGCCGGTAAACTAGCCGGAGTTACCATAACATCCGGAAGTGCTACTGGAGTGGGTTCGTCTTCCAAAATTACAATTCGAGGAGAACAATCATTTAGTAATAACAATCCTTTGTTTATCGTTGACGGAACTCCAATTAACAACAATACCGTATTCAATTTTACCAGTGAAGCAGCCGCCGGATTCCAAGAAGTAGACTTCGGAAATGGAGCCATGGCTGTCAACCCTGATGATATTGCCTCGGTAACCGTATTAAAAGGAGCTAGTGCCGGTGCTTTATACGGTACACGTGCCTCTAATGGAGTTATCATTATCAACACCAAAAAAGCTAAGAAAGACTTTAGTCTCTCCGTTAATTCCAGCCTTTTTATTGAAGAAGCTTTTCAACTTCCTCAATTTCAAAACCTCTATGGACAGGGAAATTCTGGAGCATTCGCTTTTAAAGACGGTCTTGGTGGAGGAACCAACGACAATATTACCTACAGTTGGGGACCGCGCCTAGATCAAGGCACACTCATTCCTCAATTTGACAGCCCAGTATATTTGGCCAATGGCCAAGTTGTTCGCGGAGGAGACACCGCCTTGTATTCAGGAGTAGCCATTACCCCCACTCCTTTTGTATCCAACCCCAATAATCTAAAAGATTTTTACCGTACCGGAATTACCACGATTAACAACATCGCTATAGGCAGTGCCTTTGACAAAGGTGCTGTCCGTTTTTCTTTAACCGATTTAGACAGTGAATCGATCATTCCTGGTGTCAATTTAGAACGCACGACACTCGCCACCCACCTCAACTTTAAACCGAGTGACAAAACCTCGATTAATACACATATTACCTATATTAACACGTCGAGTGACAACCGCCCTTCAAACGGGTATGGCTCTGAAAACGTCAACTATTCATTAGTAGCATGGGGACCGCGTTCTCTTAACATCAACAACCTCAAAAACTACTGGCAACCCGGCTTGGAAGGACGTCAACAGTATTCATTTAATTATACCTTTTTTGACAATCCTTATTTCATACTCCAAGAAAACCGCAACAGCTTTGGTCGCGATCGTCTGTACGGAAATATTGCCGTAAACCACAATATCACCGACCATCTAAGTCTAAGCCTTCGAACAGGAATGGACTACTCTACTGAAAAAAGACGTTTTTTAAGAAACTTCAGTACCAACAGGTTTCGCAATGGTGCCTATGCAGAGCACGATGTAAACTACCGTGAAATCAATACCGATTTCTTAGTGAACTACAAGAATACTTTTGGCGATTTTAGCCTCGATGTATCGTTTGGTGGCAATAGACTGGATAAAAAAGCGAGTTCCAAACAACAACAAACCACCCAGCTTGCCCAACCGGGAATATTTAGTTTTAACAATGCAGCCTCTCCTGTAGAGACCTTCGATTTCAGATCAGAAAAACGTATTAATAGCTTGTATGGACTGGCTAAATTTGGCTATAAAGACACTTATTTTTTAGATATCACAGGAAGAAATGACTGGTCAAGTGCCCTGGCAACACCATTCTCTGCCGACAACACTTCTTTCTTTTACCCTTCTGTATCGGGAAGTGTCATTGTAAGCAACCTACTCTCCTTACCTAAGGCAATTTCCTTTGCTAAACTGAGAGCAAGTATCGCACAAGTTGGTAACGACACCAATCCGTATCAGACTTCGAGAAGCTTTGTACCGAGTACGCATGTCAACGCATTACCGACGTTTACTAGCCAAAATTTTATTCCAAACGAAAACCTACGTCCAGAAAAAACGACCTCTTACGAGCTCGGAGCAGATCTTCGTTTTTTTAAGGATCGCCTGCAATTCGACATTACCTATTACAACGCGACCACCCAAGACCAAATTCTATCGCTCCCGATCCCTATATCTTCTGGATATTCACAACAGGTAGTAAACGGTGGAAAAGTAGTTTCTAAAGGTTGGGAGGTCATCGCGAACATAACTCCAATAGCAACTGCAGATTTCAGCTGGAACAGCAGCTTAAATTTCAGTACCAATACTGCCACCATTACTGAACTTCCACAAAAGGACGGCCGTGTAACTTTGGCGTATTCAAGAGTCTACAACAACCCAGATCAAACGGTTTGGTTTCAAGTAGAGGAAGGAGGCCGTATCGGTGATTTCTATGGTACCGGTTATTTAAAAAATGAAAATGGAGAATTCGTGCTAACCCCTGACGGTAGGTATATTGCCGATCCGACCTTGAAAAAATTAGGGAACTACAACCCGGATTTTACCTTGGGCATAGGAAATAGCTTTCGCTATAAAAACTGGAGTTTAAACTTTTTATTTGATTGGAGACAAGGAGGAGAATTGGTATCGAGAACCCTATCATTGGCAGGTGTTGCTGGACAGTTAGCAGAAACTAGCAATCGACCAAGCAGCGGAATCATTGCACAGGGTGTTGTCAATACCGGAACCCCGCAGAACCCTATATACACCCCAAATACAACCCCTGTGAGTGCAGAGAGCTACTACCGTCAGTACTACGACAGAAATCACGAAGAAAACAATGTCTACGACGCTTCCTTCCTGAAACTTCGTCAAGTAGCACTCGGATATAGTTTTACGTTAAAAAACAAGCAGTTCGGAATCTTTAAAAAAGGAACCAAAGTCAACCTATCACTCATCGGTCGCAACCTTTTTGCCATCAGTAAGATCCCACATTTTGATCCTGAGCAGCTCGCTGTTCAAGGGCAGGGACTGATAAGCGGAGTAGAAGATATGTCCTATGCTTCTACACGTAGTTTTGGATTTAAACTAGGACTCCAATTATAAGAGAATCGCATGAAAAAAATACTATATATCGCCTTAGTCATCAGCAGTATCTTTGCCTGCACAGCAGATTTTGAGCAGCTAAACACCAACCCCAACTTCCCTGTAAAAGTAGCCCCTAACCTACTTTTCAGAAATGTAATTTACAATTACGGAGAAGCCATGTCGTATGAAGGCTTTGTTGCAGGAAACCTTCTGAGCCAACAATTGACAGCGCTAGACTTTAACCTGTTTGACCGTCACGCATTAAAATCACCTCAGCTAGGAGGTAATCCTTGGCCTATTTTCTATAAAAATCTCCGAGACAATGAAATTGTACTTCAGCAAGCCTCTAACGAAGCTACCTTTGAAGTATACAAAGGTCCAGCGCTGATTTTCAAAGCCTATATGACGATGGCCTTGACCGATTTGTACGGAGACGTTCCTTATAGCGAAGCCTTTAAAGGAGATCAACAATCAAGCACTCCTAAATACGATTCTCAGGAAACTATTTATACAGGAGCTCAAGGAATACTAGACAATCTAAAAAAGGGGATTGAAGCCATCAAAAATTATACAGGAACCCTCCCACTAGAAGGAGATGTACTGTACAACGGTGATTTAAACAAATGGATTTTATTTGCAAACTCTTTACAGATAAAAGCCTTGGTACGCATTTCGAGCAAACGTGCAGTTGGAAACGAATTACAACAAATCGTTACCGAGGGCAACTATATAAAATCTGCAGCCGAAGATGCCATCTTTCAGTTTAGCAGCAGTGAACCCAACAATTTTAGAATGGCCCGATTGCGTGCAGGAGATTTTAATAATTTTGTCATGGCCAAAACTGCGCAAACCGTACTCACGCAATTGAACGATCCTCGCATGGCTGTCATGTATCGTCCTTTCGGAAACGCAACAGGCAACGATTACAACGGGCTTCAAAATGGAATTGACGCTTCACAAACGACCATTTCTCTCGCTGATTATTCACTCGCCGGACGTGTATTTAGAGAAGAGGCCGGTAACCTAAAAGCGAACTATATGACCAACTGGGAAACGAATTTTTTACTAGCTGAAGCCGCTCAACGCGGGCTTATCACAGGGAATGCAAAAACCTATTACGATACGGGTGTACAGCAAGCATTTGCGTATTGGAATACTGCACTTCCCGCAAACTACCTTACGGGTGCGGCGCGCTTTGATGCAGCAAACGGCTTAGCACAAATTATTACCCAGAAGTGGATTGCCAATACCATCAATGGTTACGAAGGTTGGATAGAATACCGAAGAACCGGATTCCCTGCGCTCCAAGCCGTTGCAGCGAGTTTAAACAACAACCTCATCCCGGTGCGTTTACCCTATCCTGCAGAAGAGGCTACGCTCAATGCACAACATTACAATACAGCAGCGCAAAACACGAACAACAACAGCATTAACCACAAGGTTTGGTGGGATAATTAATACACATAGTATGGATACTACCGTTCAAACTTGGCAATGGATTTTACTTATTGGCTCCAGTATACTGTTTTTGATATACTCGCCATTTGCCAAAACTAAAGCGGCCTTTTTCAAAGCCCAACATCAAAAAAAGCCAACGACCACGCTCCTGTTAACAGGGAGCCTGGTCATCTCTTGGATTTTTGCAAAAAGCATTACCAACGCGGCCAACTTAGGGCTCGCCTTTGGGCTCTTGGGTGGCCTAGCCTATGCAGGGTACTACTTGTCTTTTGCCGTAGCAGGCTGGATATTATACCAAATGCGAATTACAGGTGCTTTTAAGAGTATTCACGAATTTTTACAAACGAGATACGGTCGCAAGGCCGTTCTCGTTTTTACCGTTTTAATCCTCATTCGCTTATTCAACGAAGTATGGTCAAACACCATGGTTATCGGCTCGTACTTTGGCGAGGTAGGTAGCAGCTCGTATTACACGGCTATCATCACCTTTACGCTCTTGACCTTGAGTTACGCAGCAAAAGGCGGACTTAGCAGTAGTGTTTTTACCGATGCTATACAGATGTTATTGTTCAGTATACTACTCATTTGTATATTGTACTCACTGTTTAAAACAGATCATTTTAGCACGCAAACCGTGGTAAATTCCAGTGAATGGACCATGGCGCTAGGAGGTAACTTATTACTGACAGCACTAGTACAATCGTTCAGCTATCCTTTCCACGACCCCGTGCTTACCGATAGGGCATTTATTGCCCCTCCTAAAACAACCCTCAAGAGTTTTCTCTTTGCCAGTGTTCTCGGAGGTCTTGCCATCGTACTTTTTAGCTTTATAGGAATATACGCACAACAGCAGCAATGGAGCGGACAAGCCGCCGTTTTGGTTGCCAAATCATTCGGAACGGTCTCTTTATTGCTTATGAACTTCATTATGATAAGCTCAGCAGCATCGACCTTAGACTCTACCTTTGCTTCTACCGCTAAACTGTTTGTCATTGACTTAAAAATTGGCAATACTGTCACCGCTGGGCGCATCACCATGCTCCTTATGGCACTCTTAGGATCTATTCCGGTGTTTTTAGACGCGTCCATCTTGTCAGCAACGACCATTAGCGGAACCATGGTTATTGGCTTGGCGCCAATATTCTTACTCTGGAAACTCCCTGCCCCCAAAATAAGTTTCTTTCTTTCGGTCGGTGCAGGTTTGCTTTTTGGGATATTACTCACGACTAACAGCGTGCCAGCATCTTTATTATTGACAAGTGGTAAGTACGCCGCTCTTTTATGGACTAATATTTGGGGAAGCCTTATTTGTTTCCTTTTATACCTCATTCCAATATGGATAAAAAAATACAGAACTTAGGACAACTCAAAGGAAAAATACTGCTCTTCGGGGGTGTCTACAGCAATCTACAGGCTCTTGAAGCCACCATACAATTTGCCCAAGAACAAGGCATTCCGCCTGAAAACTGTTTGTGTACTGGTGATATCATCGGATATTGCGCACAGCCACTGGAAACCATCGAAACTTTCAAAGCTTGGGGAGCCAAGGCCATTCTAGGTAATGTGGAAGTACAACTCATCACCAATCAAGACGATTGCGGATGCGATTTTGTCGAGGGATCACGTTGCGATCTCCTTTCAAACACCTGGTATCCCTTTGCTAAAAAACAACTCGATAGGAAAGCGCTCAATTGGCTACAAACACTTCCTGACCACCTCGTTTTTAGCTATCAGGATCATCACTTCGGTATGGTACACGGAAGCTATAAAAAACGTTCTCAATTCATTTTTAACTCCACTCCTTGGCAAGAAAAATCACCCAATTTTAAAGCCTTGTCAACCGATGTTATCATCGCAGGTCACTGTGGACTTCCCTTTACAAATAGCCATGATAATCAGACGTGGATTAATCCAGGAGTTATAGGCATGCCTGCGAATGACGGAACGCCTAAGGTATGGTGTGCAGTTCTCACTCCTATTGCTGGTGGATTTCAGTACTCCTTTACCGCCTTACACTACGACCATGTCACTGCCAGTAAATATATGCAAGATGTGAAACTCCCAGAGAGTTATGCAGAAACACTGAACACGGGAATTTGGGACACTATGGATATACTCCCAGCATCGGAACGTCGTTTACAGGGCTTAGCACTTTCTATACCTGATGGCGAGCTCATTAAAAAAACGTATTTTTAACTTTGTATAAATCCTCATCATGAACGACTATCTCAACCTCATTAAAAACTCGTACTCCAATTATTGGAACTACCTGAAACAGTCGGTTTTGTTTGAACTGGAATGGGAAAACTATTTCTACGGACTCATTGTCATATCGCTATTGGTTTGGGGGCTCGAAATCCTCTTCCCTTGGAGAAAAAACCAAGCTATCTTCAGAAGAGATTTTTGGCTTGACACCTTTTATATGTTCTTCAACTTTTTCTTACTCAATCTCATTGTACTTATTGCACTTTCCAACACCGCTGCGCAATTGGTAAATGACGGTTTGGGGCTTTTCGGACTTTCCATCTCTTCTTTACAATTGTTCGACATCAACAGTTTTCCGACTGTGCTAAAACTCCTTGTATTTTTCATCGTTTTGGACTTTGTACAATGGTTTACCCATACCTTACTGCACCGTTATGAATTTCTGTGGAACTTCCACAAGGTGCATCATTCCGTAAAAGAAATGGGATTCGCGGCACACCTGCGGTACCATTGGATGGAGCCTGTGCTTTACAATTCTATGAAATACATTGCTCTGGCTATTATCGGCGGGTTTTCTGCCAGTGATGTCGCGGTAGTTCATTTTTTTAACATCACCGTTGGTCACCTCAACCACGCCAATATCAATTGGGATTACGGAGTTTTAAAATACGTATTCAACAACCCTAAAATGCATATTTGGCATCATGCAAAACACCTCCCTGCCGATCGTGCCCGTGGCGTAAACTTTGGAATTACACTTAGCATTTGGGACTACTTATTCAAAACCAACTACATTCCTCACGACGGTAGAGACATCGAAATAGGCTTCGAAGGAGACGATGAGTTTCCTGACAACTTTATTCATCAGGAACTCTACCCACTAAAAAAATCATAAACTCGTAAAACACGCATTCAGTATAGCAACACTATGTCAAAAAATCTCGTTTTAATATTTACGCGCAACCCTGAAATCGGTAAAGTAAAAACCAGACTAGCCAAAACTATCGGAAACGAAGCTGCTTTGGCCATTTATAAATTTCTCTTAGAACACACAAAAAACGTAGCCCTAGAGGTTCCCTATGACAAGGCGGTATACTATTCGGTAAAAATCAGGACAGCAGACCTCTGGGAACCTGAAAACTTTCAAAAATTTCGCCAAGAAGGTGCTGACCTCGGTGAACGTATGCAAGCTGCTTTTCAACGAGGCTTCGACGAGCACTACGACAAGGTATTAATTATCGGTAGTGATTTATACGATTTAAAACCCTCGCATATCGAAGCAGCATTTCAGGCACTCGACAACCACGATGCCGTTATCGGCCCGGCCGAAGATGGAGGCTACTATTTACTGGGACTTAAAAAAATGTACAGCTCTCTATTTTCCAATAAAGAATGGGGAACGAGCACCGTTCGTCAAGACACGCTAAAAGATTTAGAAAACGTTTCAGTACATTTGCTAGAAACACTCAACGATATTGATGTCTTTGAAGACATCCAAAACCGCACTGTTTTCAACCAATTTTACACTAAAAACTAATGAGCAATCTCAAAAAAAAGCAATTACAAGAAACCAAATCATATTTACTACAACAAGGAATTTCACATCCTGAAATTGGAATTGTACTCGGTACAGGCCTCGGCAAACTCGTAGATGAAATCGATATCGAAGTAACCATTCCCTACAGTGAAATTCCACACTTTCCACAAGCAACGGTCGAATTTCACTCCGGAAAATTGATTTACGGAACACTCGCAAACAAAAAGGTACTCGTCATGTCTGGACGCTTTCACCTTTATGAAGGCTATGATTTGTGGGAAGTAACCTATGGAATTCGCAGCATGCACCAGTTAGGCATTCAAACCCTTTTGATATCCAATGCAGCAGGAGCAGTAAACTTGAACTACAAAAAAGGGCAACTCATGCTCATTGACGATCATCTAAACCTACAGGGAAGTTCACCGTTGGCCTTCAAAGGAGCTGGTGAATTTGGAGATTTATTTGCGGATATGCTGGAGCCTTATTCTAAAGATCTCAACGTCAAAATGAAAGCTATTGCCAAAGCAAACGACATAGATTTAAAAGAAGGAGTTTACGCGAGCGTAGTAGGACCACAACTCGAAACGAGAGCAGAGTACAGAATGCTTCAAATTCTCGAAGTAGATGCTGTTGGAATGAGCACTGTACCAGAAGTTATCGTTGCCAAACACTTGCAATTGCCTTGTGCGGCAGTGTCTGTTTTAACAGATGAATGCGACCCTAAAAACCTACAACCCGTAGACATTCAAGAAATCATCGAAGTCGCTGGAAAAGCAGAACCAAAGATGATTACACTTTTTAGTGAATTAATAAAATCATTATAATCCTGCGTTAGTATTAACGCCTTATTGAGCAACGTTTATGAGTTATTTAGAAACTACGAAAAATGTTTACAAAGAAGCAGCACTTACTCCGGATATCGGATTGTGCTGTACGACAAATCCTATTTGGGAGCTGCCTGGACTAAGTATTCCGAAAATCATGCAAGAAATGAACTACGGATGCGGTACCACAGTACATGCCAGAGACCTTACCAACAACCCGAAAATTTTATACGTAGGTGTTGGCGGAGGGATGGAATTATTACAATTCTCCTATTTTTCACGTCAAAAAGGAGGTGTTATCGGTCTTGACGTAGTCGACGAAATGCTCGAAGCTTCTAAAAAGAACTTTGACATCGCCGAAAAAGAAAACTCATGGTTCCAAAAAGACTTTGTAGACCTCCGAAAAGGAGATGCTCTAAACCTTCCCGTTGACGATAATAGCATTGATGTAGCCGCGCAAAATTGCCTGTTCAATATTTTTAAGGCCGATGATTTAAAGAAAGCTATTGCCGAAATGTACCGCGTGCTAAAGCCACACGGTCGTTTGGTTATGAGTGATCCTACCTGTGAACAACCGATGAACGAAACCCTGAGAAACGATGACCGCCTGCGCGCACTTTGCCTCAGTGGTAGTTTGCCTATTCAAGAATACGTAAAAATGCTTACGGATGCAGGTTTTGGAACCATTGAGATACGAGCCCGCAAACCATATCGAATACTAGACCCTAAACATTACCCTACCGATGAACTCATCTATATAGAATCGATAGAAGTGGCTGCCATTAAAGATCCTATGCCAGAAGACGGTCCTTGTATTTTTACTGGAAAAGCGGCAATATACTTCGGTGAAGACGACTATTTTGACGATAAAAAAGGACATACCCTACTCAAAAATCAACCGCTTGCCATTTGCGATAAAACAGCAAAAGCACTCAGCGATTTGGGAAGAAATGATATTTTCATCAGTGAATCAACCTTCCATTACGACGGTGGAGGTTGTTGCTAACAAAATCGAAGAACGCTTGAACATTTCAAGCGTTTTTTTATGCCCTCTCCCCAATTCCGCCCTAGATACTTATCCATTTTTTTTGTACCTTTATAGTACATAATTCCACTGCCGAAAGACAGCGTTATCGGCCAAAACCTGGCCTTTGTTCACAAGGTTGCTGCATCAGTACTTCGTCACATCAACCTTATTTTATTGACTTCAAAAAATAACTTTATGAAACCAAAAGTTTCAAAAAAACTCCATCAATTAGCTGCAACAGCAATTTGTGGAAACGACATCAGTTCGTCAGTATTATACGTTTCAGCCCTGTCTATTGCGTTTGCTGGGCAATACGCATGGATTACCTTGTTAATTGTATCCTTAGTACTCTTTCTGTTCAGAAAGATTTACGGAGAGGTCGTCGGGGCGCTTCCGCTGAATGGGGGCGCTTACAACGCACTTCTCAATACCACGAGTAAGCGAATGGCATCCTTCGCTGCCACCCTTACCATACTCTCATATATGGCTACCGCAGTTATTTCTGCCAATGAGGGCATCCATTACCTACACCATTTGTTACCGTCGATTCCTATTTTGATTTCAACGGTGTGCTTACTCTTGTTTTTCGCCCTTTTAAGCATCGTAGGAATCACAGAATCTTCTACCGTTGCCATCGCCATTTTTATATTTCACTTAATCACCTTAGCAGTACTCTTCTTCTGTGTTGGAAGCTACCTGTTTCAACACGGACTGAGCACTTTTCACTGTAATTGGCACACACCGAGCCCAAAAGGTATTGGATACGCAATCTTTTTTGGATTTTCAGCTTCGATGCTCGGAGTTTCTGGCTTTGAAAGCTCGGCCAATTTTGTAGAAGAACAAGCACGGGGCGTATTTCCGAAGACACTCCGAAACATGTGGGTTATCGTAAGTATCATCAATCCGTTAGCGGCAGTCTTTGCTTTGGCTCTTTTTGACATCCCTACCTTACAAGAACCTGCATTTCAAAACACCTTGCTCATCAAAATGGGAGATTTTGCAGGAGGGTCCACTTTATCTACCATCATTGCGCTGGATGCTTTTTTAGTACTTAGCGGGGCCGTACTAACGAGCTTTGTTGGAGTTACGGGGCTGTTAGAACGCATGACCTTGGATAGAATCATGCCTAAGTTTTTTCTCAAAAAAAACAAACAGGGCAGTTCTTATCGCATTATACTCGTCTTCTTTTTACTAGCCTGTTCAGTGCTGTTCATCACCCGAGGAAATGTCGCCTTACTTGCGGGGGTATATACCTTGTCCTTTTTATCGGTTATGGCCTTATTTGGTATCGGGAATATCTTACTCAAACAAAAACGAAGCTCCCTACCTCGGCCAGAAAGCGCTCCTTGGCTAGGAGTACTACTCGCCATTTCAGCTGTTCTGGTTGCCTTGACAGGAAACTTGCTGATGCCTCCCAAAGACAATCTTCCAAGTAATTTCCTGGTCTTCCTAGAGTATTTTATCCCGACCATCATTTTTGTCTTTATCATGCTCAACCGCACCCAGCTTCTTAAACTAGGACTCAAACTCGTATATGCATTGTTTAACCCCTTCCGAAAATTTGTTCTCAAAACAGATAAAAAAATCAACCAAACCATCAACTCCATCAACAACCAAGAATTTATATTTTTCACCAAAGGTGACAATATCGCAACATTGAATAGCGTAATGCTCTACATTCAAAAAAACGAGCACACCAAGAAAATCAAAATCGTCCATATAAGAGCTGCACAAGAACCGCTACTCGAAGAACTGGCTGTTGAAATCCACGTGCTCGATAAGGAATACCCAGATATTTCTATACAGTTTTTAGAAATAGAAGGTGTATTTTCGCCAGAATTAATCGAAAAACTCTCTAAAAAATGGGATATTCCTATTAACTTTATGTTTATTGGATCGCCTGGAGAGCATTTTCCTTATAAAATTGAAGAGTTGGGAGGTGTCCGACTCATCATTTAAGAAGCTTTAAACCGAAACATACTCATGCCCACTTCTAAATACTACTACAAAAAGTTACTCATTTGGAGATATAAAAACATCTCTGAACGACAGTTTGTATACGTCCTTAGCGTCCTTGTAGGATTCTTAGCGGGTTTAGGTACTTTGGTTCTAAAAAACCTCACGTATTTTTTTCAATATGTTTTGGAAGGAAAGTTTATCAAAGACCTGCATCATTCCCTGTACTTTATTTTCCCCATTCTGGGGCTCTTTTTGGTGTACTATATCAAAAAGAAGCTGATAAAGAAGAGCATCGGCCATGGAATTTCAACCACCTTGCACGCCATTTCTAAACGCAGTGGTATCATTGAGCGGTATAAAATGTACGCGTCCTTGATTACCGCTCCTATTACCGTAGGATTTGGTGGATCAGCCGGACTTCAAGGTCCCGCAGTGAGCACTGGAGCTGCCGTTGGTTCAGGAATTGCACAGCTTTTCCACATGAACACCAAAACGCGAATGTTACTCATTGGTTGCGCAACCGCAGGTGCCATGTCATCTATGTTTAAGGCCCCTGTAGCCGCCATTATTTTTGCTATAGAAATTTTTAGTTTAGACCTGGCTTTTGCCTCTTTAATACCGCTGTTACTAGCCTCCGTTTCAGCTGTCGTTACTTCCTATTTCTTTTTAGGTCAAGACGTATTACTGGGCTTCGAACTAACCGACGATTTTAAAATCACAGACATCTTTTTCTTTGTATTATTAGGCATAGGCACCGGAGTTGCCTCCGTTTATTTTTCAAAAATCTATTTTAAAATCACCGGGTTTTTCGAAAAATTCACCAATCCCTTTCACCGGTTACTCATTGGGGCGCTCGCCATTGGACTTATGCTATACCTCGTACCTCCACTTTACGGAGAGGGATATGCTATTATCAATAACTTACTCGAAGGCAATGCCCATAAGGCGTTGAATGACATTCCTTACGAAGTCAATTTCAACAATGTATGGACTGTGATTGTATTTCTCTTAATCATCACACTGTTTAAAGCCATTGCCATGACTACCACCTTTGCTGCTGGTGGAGTAGGAGGAATCTTTATCCCCACGCTCGTGATGGGAAGTGCTCTAGGAAATGTATTTGCAAAAATTATCAATCAATTAGGAGGTAGTGTCTCAGAAAGTAACTTTACGCTTGTTGGTATGAGTGGATTAATGGCTGGAGTTTTGCACGCCCCCCTCACCGCCATATTCCTCATTGCTGAAATCACTGGGGGCTACGAGCTTTTTGTACCTCTGATGTTAGTAGTAGCTATTTCTTTTGCCTTTACGCGCTATTTTGTGTCCAACTCCATTTACACCATTGAACTGGCTAAGAGAGGAGAACTGATTACCCATGACAAAGATAAAAATGTGATGATGATGATGCGTACTGACAAACTCATTGAAAAAAATTTCGTGGTCATCCATCCGGAGATGACCTTGGGAGAAATGCTTAAAAATGCGGTGGCAAAATCGGCCCGAAACATTTTTCCTGTAGTCGATCATGATGATCGCTTTCTAGGTATCGTCCTACTCGACGACATCCGCCCCTTGATGTTCGAACAAGAACTGTACGACAAACTCACCATTCAAGTACTGTTAAAGCGCGCACCGGCGCTAATTTACCACGACGACAGTACCGAAACCGTTATGCGGAAATTTAAAGAAAGTGGTGCGTGGAATTTACCAGTTATCAAGGACAATAGCTATCAAGGCTTTATTTCCAAATCGAAATTGCTTTCGGCATATCGCAACAAACTGATTGCATTAACCAACTAAGCAAACAAGGTTGCAAAAGCTTCCTCTATCTTACTCACCAGTAAAACCTTGATCTTATAATCTTTTAAGGTAATCTTATTGTACTTTGACGTTACGATGGTTTTATAGCCTAGTTTTTCAGCTTCTACGATGCGCTGGTCAATTTTGGATACAGGACGTATTTCTCCTGCCAATCCGACCTCTGCCGCAAAACAGACATTTGGATGAATCGCGAGATCTTGATTCGACGATAATATTGCTGCAACCACTGCCAAATCTATAGCAGGATCATCTACCTGAATTCCTCCAGTTACATTTAAAAACACATCTTTCGCTCCCAACTTAAATCCAGCACGCTTTTCCAGTACGGCCAAAATCATGTGAAGGCGCTTCAAGTTATATCCTGTAGTGGTACGTTGAGGCGTACCGTAAACTGCAGTGCTTACAAGAGCCTGAATCTCCACCATAAGTGGGCGAATTCCTTCGAGAGTCGATGCAATGGCTGTACCGCTTAAATCTGCATCTTTTTTAGAAATTAAGATCTCAGAAGGATTGGATACTTCGCGCAGCCCTACAGACAACATTTCGTAAATCCCCAACTCTGCCGTAGAACCAAAGCGATTTTTCTGGGCTCTCAAAATACGATAGGTATGATTGCGATCGCCTTCGAACTGTAAAACGACATCTACCATATGCTCGAGAATTTTAGGTCCGGCAATATGCCCTTCTTTATTGATATGTCCAATGAGTAGCACTGGCGTTGCTGTTTCTTTGGCAAACTTTATCAATTCAGCCGACGTTTCTCTGATCTGTGAAATACTCCCTGGCGAAGCTTCGATACTTTGGGTATGTAAGGTTTGAATAGAGTCAATCACCAAAACTTCTGGCTGTACCTCTTCAATGTGTTTAAATATTTGTTGTGTATTGGTCTCTGTCAAAATCAAGCAATTCGAATCTTTTGCATCGAGTCGTTCAGCGCGCATTTTTATCTGTGACTGACTTTCTTCACCTGAGACGTATAATACTTTTTGAGGAATTTGCAGAGCTATTTGAAGCAGCAAGGTCGATTTTCCGATACCGGGTTCTCCACCGAGCAGTACCACAGCTCCCTTCACCAATCCTCCACCTAAAACCGTATCCAATTCCTGATTACGCGTTAAAATTCGCTCTTCCGGATTGAACTCTAT
Source organism: Tenacibaculum litopenaei (assembly GCF_964514025.1). Lineage (NCBI taxonomy): Bacteria > Pseudomonadati > Bacteroidota > Flavobacteriia > Flavobacteriales > Flavobacteriaceae > Tenacibaculum > Tenacibaculum litopenaei. The sequence continues at coordinate 217,148 of NZ_CAZEQT010000001.1, read as the reverse complement.
ATCCTCTACTCTAAGAGGTTTGACCACGCGTTTTTCTTGGTTTGCTGGAGTTTTCCAACTGCGTTTTTCTTCTTTCTGAATTACTTCTTCAACAACGGTGTTCCACGCTTTACAAGTAGAACACTGCCCCACCCATTGGGTGTGTTGTGCTCCACAGTTTTGACAGAAAAATGCGGTTTTGGTTTTTGCCATAATACGGTATTAATACCACAAAGATAGCTAAAAGAAATAGATCTAAACCCCTTAAAAAAGCTGCATTCAAAAGCCATCACTTTCCTTAAAAATCGATCTATTCCCCAAAGGAATAGTACCGTTTCTGGAAGCATAAAAAACCGGGTACCCAACGTGAAATTACAAGCATAAAAAAACGCCATTATCCACAAAAATGAACAATGGCGTTTCTATGTCATCAGCAAAGTGATGCTCCTTAATTTTCTATTCTTTTGCTTTGTTATAAACAGGTAATACAGCAAAGGCTAAGCCTCCAAAAACGATTATCATAGCGGTTTGCGCTGTCCACATAATCCAACCAAAGGCATTCGCAGGCTCCTCGGCAATCCCAAATAAAGCAAAGGCCCCAGCAACTGCTACCGGATACAATCCTATCCCACCGTTGGTCGCGGCAATACTAAATCCACCTGCAATAAAACCGATCAATACAGCTCCAAAAGGAACCTCTAAATTATCAATTGCAGGAATAGTAGCCCAAAACATGGCTACGTACATTAACCAAATAAATACCGTGTGGAAAATGAACGACCACTTGTCTTTCATTTTAAAGATACTGGTAGCTCCTTCTATCAATCCTCCAATAAAGGACTTGATTTTCAATCCGACTCCTGTCTTCGCCTTTTTTACATATTGGGAAAACACAAAAAAACCGAGTACTACCGCCGCGATGATTCCTCCAACTTTTACGGGCGAAAAATTCGCCGTCAAGAGTTCAAATATGAAATCAAACTGCACAAACAAGGTCACGCAGATAATGAGTAACATCATGATTAAATCGGCAATTCGTTCAGCTACTATAGTACCAAATCCTTTCTCGAAAGGAATGTCTTCGTAATTTGCCATCACGGCTGCTCTTGACACCTCACCAGCTCTCGGAACTGCGTAGTTTACCAAGTACGCCACCAATACGGCCATTGTACTATTCCCAAAATCAGGGGTATACCCCATGGGCTCAAGCAAATATTTCCAGCGATAGGCTCGTGACAAATGACTGAGGATTCCAAAAAACAATCCTAGGGAAATCCACCAATAATTCGCATTCTTAAAATATTGAACTAAGGTTTCCGGAGATACTTTCGACAAGGAGTACCAAACTAAAATACCTCCCAAAATGAGAGGTAATAGTATTTTAAGTATTTTCTTTATATTCAAAACGGACTAGGTAAGTGTATTATCTTTTTCGTTTGGAAAAACCAATTTCGGTTTAAAATTCTTGGCCTCTTCCAACTCCATAAAAGCGTATACGATTAAAATTAACGTATCGCCTTTTTGAACTCTTCGGGCTGCGGCACCGTTTAAGGTTATTTCTCCACTTCCTCGCGGTCCTGGAATCGCATACGTTTCCAAACGCTCTCCGTTGTTATTATTCACGATTTGAACGCGCTCACCCTCTATAATTCCTGCAGCATCCATCAAATCTTCATCAATGGTAATGCTTCCTATATAATTTAAATCGGCACCAGTAACTTTTACACGGTGGATTTTTGACTTAACTACTTGAACTAACATATTGCAAAAATAGTTGTTTTTTAACGATTAATGGATTGTTTTTTTTATCAATTAATTTAACCCGATGTTATCTATCAGTCGAATATCACCTGCAAACACGGCTATGAAGGCGCGGTACTTGGCAGACGGACTGATCTCATTAGGCGTTTTCAACGTTTTTTCATCGGCGATAGTGAAGTACTCCAAGTCCAACAACGGCTCCTTTTTAAACTGCTTTTCAACCCATTGCGTTAACTCTTCAATACTCTTTTGACCAAATTTCTTTTTAGCCTTTTTCAATATTTTAAATATCATTGGAGCTGCGTCACGGTGTGCTTCGGTTAATCGGGTATTTCTTGAACTCATGGCCAAACCATCAGACTCTCTGAAGATTGGACGCCCTTTTACCTTCACTGGCAAGTCGTATTTTTTGACGAGTTTTTTGATAATTTTATACTGTTGAAAATCTTTCTTACCAAAATACGCGGTATGTGGTTCTACTAACTCAAACAAGCGTTTAACCACGGTACCAACACCATCGAAATGTCCTGTTCGGAACTTCCCCTCCATTTCAAACTCCAAGCCATCAAAATCAAAGGACTCTGCACTTACCTGCTCTGGGTACATTTCCGCCACGGTTGGCACAAACAAAACATCACAGCCTATTTGTTCCAGCATGGCTTGATCGGCAGCCAACGTTTTCGGGTATTTCACCAAATCTTCTTGATTATCAAATTGGGTTGGGTTTACAAAAACACTTACCACCACTACATCATTCTTCTTTTGAGCTCTGGTTACCAGCGACAAATGTCCTTGGTGCAATGCTCCCATGGTCGGTACGAAACCAATTTGTTTACCAGCCACTCTGAGGGGCTCTAAAATGGCTTTCAATTCCGATTTTTTACTAACTAATTTCATTACTAATTCATTGGAAAACATGCAAAATTAGCAATTTAACACGATTTTAGTATAAAAATTCGTATTTTTGCATCCTCATATAAAGAGTTCGACATTAATGAAGGATAAGAGAATACTGTATGTTTCATCGGAAGTTACACCATACTTACCTGAAACAGAATTATCGTCAACTGCGTTTAACGTTGCTAAGCAAGCACATTCAAAAGGAGTACAAACCCGAATTTTCATGCCGAGATTTGGTGTAATCAATGAACGAAGACACCAATTACACGAAGTTATTCGTTTATCTGGTATGAATTTAATAATCAACGACATGGACATGCCATTGATTATTAAAGTTGCATCGATTCCAAAAGAGCGTATGCAGGTCTATTTCATCGACAATGATGAATACTTCAAACGCAAGGCTGTGTATTCGGATGAAGATGAAAAATTATTCGACGACAACGACGAACGCATGATCTTCTTCGCGAAAGGCGTTGTTGAAACTGTAAAAAAATTAAACTGGGCACCTGATATCATCCACGTTCACGGTTGGATGGCTTCTTTATTACCGCTATATTTAAGAGAATTTTATAAAGAGGAACCCTTGTTGAATGGAAGCAAGATTGTAACTTCGCTCTATAGTAAAGGATTTGAAGGTGAATTAAACTCAGAAATGGCCAACAAAGTTCGTTTCGACAAAATCGACGATGCCAAGGCTACTGTCTTAGAATCACCTAATCATATCAATATACTAAAAAGCGCTATCGCAAATTCAGATGCTATCGTAAAAGGTAGTGAGGAATTACCTGAAGAATTGGAGTCGTTTATCAAAGAAAGTGACGCTCAAGTTTTAGAGTTCCAATCTGAAGAAAATTTAACCGAAGCGTATTTAGAATTTTATAGAGAGAACGTTTTAGAACTTAGTGAATAACATGATTAGAAAAATTGGTAGTTTAGGGATTGGCTTATTTTGCTTAGCATCCCTAATTTCTTGTGAAGAAGACTTTGATAATATCGGTACAAACGTAGTGAACAACAATCAATTCAATGCGGAATCGGTAGATTTAGAGTTAAAGATTTCTCCAGTAAGTACAACAGTAGTGCGCGCCGACAATATCGGAGCGAATATTACAGAGTACTGGTTGGGTGTATACAACAGTAAAAATTACAAAACGGTAAATGCCTCTTTTGTAAGTCAAATTGGTTTCTTGAGCAATCCTAAAACGAGCGATGTAAAATCATCTACAGATAAGGGAGATATCGATTCGACCTTTATCCTTGACAAGGTTGTTTTAAAGTTACCTTATGCGGCTACCAATAAAGGAAAAGACAGCAATAATAAAACGAAATGGTTATTAGATTCGTTGCTAGGAGATGCTAGTAAAGGAGTTAATTTACAAGTGTTAGAAAATGAAACCTTCTTAAACACCTTAGATCCTTCGAATCCATCTCAGAGTAATTCCTTCCAATCAAACCACGCCTATTTGGCGAACAAGGTATTAAATGAAGATGCTAACTTCATGTTTCAACCGAATCCAAACGACACTATACTCAAAGTTACGCGTCACCACGGAAACGGTACTACTTTTGAAAGCGAAGAAAAATTGGCTACAAAAGGGCCTTTCTTGAGTATTCCATTGAGTACTGCCATTATGAAAGACCTCTTCTGGGACAAATTCAACGGCAGTAATTTCTCATCTGCTGACGCCTTAAATAATTACTTTAAAGGACTGTTGTTCAACGTAACAGGTACAGACGGTGCCATGGTACCATTGAGTTTGTTAGGTACTACGGAATCTGCTTCGTTAGATTTCTATTACACGATTACCAGAAAGGAGCGTTTGGACGCCAATGCAAATTACACGCACAAAGATACAGTTCCTACAAAATACTCATTTCCACTATCTGGTGTACGTAACGTACGTTACAGTACTGCAGCGGCATCTGTTGCCCCTCCTGCCAATAACTTTGTTATTCAAGGAACTACTGGAACACAGGCCAAAGTAGAAGTGTTAGGAATCAACTTAGCAAAATTAAGAGCGAGCAACCCTAATCACACCATGTTGAAATACGCAAGTAAAGACGCAGACAGCGATGGGTACTTAAGCTTAAAAGAATTAGCAACTATTAGAGATGTTGCCAACGGCGAATACGGTTTGTTAGTAAACGACGCCGCCTTGACGTTCAACATCAATCAAACAGTCAATACCGATAAAAACATCATTCCACAACAGTTGTTTGTATACACTTCGAATAGCAGTGGTGATCCAATTCAAATGACCGATGCGCATACCGAAGCAACGACTTATGGTGGAAGGCTGATTTTAGCAAGTGACAAACCAGAAAAATACACGTTCAGAATAACGGATTATGTTTCGAATATTTTGGACAGAAGCTCTACTGATATATCCCCATTATTTTTAAAAGTTTACAACAACCCAACGGATAGTCCTTACAGAAATAGAGTACTCGATACCAGCATCCTTACGTACAACTGGAATCCTAGAGGAGTTACCTTATTAAACGAAGACGAGACTACCCACAGCGAAAAACGCGCTGTATTAAGATTATCATATTCAGTAAAAAAATAATTAATATACAAGAATTGTTATGTGTGGTATAACAGGATACATTGGTCATAGAGACGCTTACCCTATCGTAATTAACGGATTAAAACGTTTGGAATACAGAGGTTACGATAGTGCCGGAATCATGATGTACGACGGCGAAACAATGCACCTTTCTAAAACGAAAGGGAAAGTGGTTGACCTCGAGGTAATCACGAACAAAGAAACGAAGAGAAAAGAAGGAAAAATAGGTATCGGACACACGCGTTGGGCTACTCACGGAGTACCGAACAATACGAATTCACACCCGCACTTCTCAGCATCTGGCGATTTAGTAATCGTTCATAATGGTATTATCGAAAACTACGATACCATTAAAAAAGAGCTGATTTCAAGAGGTTATGAATTTCAAAGTGATACCGACACCGAAGTACTTATCAACCTCATAGAAGAAGTTAAGAAAAACGAAGGTTGCAAACTAGGTAAAGCCGTTCAGTTAGCGTTGCAAAACGTTATTGGAGCTTATGCAATTGCCGTGTTTGACAAAACCAAACCCAATGAATTAGTAGTGGCTCGTTTAGGAAGTCCAATCGCCATTGGTGTTGGTAAAGACAACGAAGAGTTTTTTGTCGCTTCTGACGCCTCTCCTTTTATTGAATTCACCAAAAACGCTATCTATCTTGAAGATGGTGAGTTGGCTATTATCAAAAAAGGGAAAGGAATTAAAGTTCGCAAAATAGAGAACGACAAAGAAGTTGACACCAATATTCAAGAACTTCAACTCAACCTTGAACAAATTGAAAAAGGAGGTTACGACCACTTTATGCTCAAGGAAATTCACGAACAACCAAAAGCTATTATCGATACCTATCGCGGACGTATGCTCGCAAATGAAGGAATTATCAAAATGGCCGGAATCGATGACAATCTTCCTAAGTTTTTAAATGCTAGTAGGATTATTATCGTTGCCTGTGGAACCTCGTGGCACGCTGGTTTGGTAGGAGAATATCTCTTTGAAGATATGGCTCGTATTCCAGTAGAAGTTGAGTACGCTTCAGAATTCAGATATAGAAACCCGATTATTACACCAAATGATATCGTAATTGCCATTTCTCAATCAGGAGAAACAGCTGATACCTTGGCGGCTATTAAATTAGCAAAATCGAAAGGTGCTTTTGTATTTGGTGTTTGTAACGTAGTTGGTTCTTCTATCGCTCGTGAAACTCACGCCGGAGCTTATACGCACGCAGGTCCAGAAATTGGAGTTGCCTCTACAAAGGCCTTTACAACACAAATCACGGTACTTACTTTAATTGCCTTGAAATTAGCGCAGGCAAAAGGAACGCTTTCTAAGACCGCTGTAAATACCTATTTACAGACACTAGAGCAAATCCCTAATCAAGTAGAGCAATTGCTTAAAATTGATCCTTTGGTAAAGGACATTGCTGAAGTGTACATGGAAGCTAAAAACTGTTTGTACCTCGGTAGAGGGTTTAATTTCCCTGTTGCCTTAGAAGGAGCATTAAAGCTGAAAGAGATCTCATACATTCACGCAGAAGGATATCCAGCTGCTGAAATGAAGCACGGTCCTATTGCTTTAATCGATGAGAACATGCCAGTTTTCGTTATTGCCACCAGCAAGGGACATTACGAAAAAGTAGTTAGTAATATTCAAGAAATTAAATCGAGAAGTGGTAAAATTGTAGCCATCGTAACCGAAGGAGACGTTACTGTAAAAGAAATTGCAGACCACGTAATTGAAATTCCTGATACGGAGGAAGCCTTTACTCCATTACTTACGACGATTCCTTTACAATTACTTTCGTATCACATTGCAGTGATGTTAGGAAAGAATGTAGATCAACCAAGAAACTTAGCAAAATCAGTTACCGTTGAATAACGACAATTGATCGCAGAAATAAAAAAAGCTTCTAGTTACCTAGAAGCTTTTTTCTTTTTAAAATGAGCCAACACCGGAAAATGATCGGAATAGCCTCCTTCATACCAAGGACCGATAAAGGTTCTATACGGGCTTCCTTTTAGCTTACCGTGGTACACCTGTAACCAAGGTTTTATAAATAACTGCGCTCGTTCAAAACTCAGACTACTATCCTCGTCAAAAAAATTCCTTGAGATGATAATTTGATCAAACAAATGCCACGCTTTATCGTGTACCAAACTCCCTTGATCGGGAGTGTGCAAAGGAGCGGTCGCATTGTAAAAATCATCGCATAATAGCGCTTGCAAGCTCTTATCGGCGGGATCGTCATTAAAATCTCCCATCACGATAAACTTTGCAGGAACCTTATCGGTAGCTCGCAGTTCCTCAATTACTTCACGCACGGAGTTTGCCGCAGCCATACGTTTGTACTCACTCGCTTCAACCCCCTCTCTACGCGAAGGCCAATGCGTAACAATAACATTGATAAGATCACCTTCCAAAATTCCTTTAACCACTAAAATATCACGAGTTCTCACCACTTCTCCCTCTGGTGTGGTGATGTCTTTAGGTACGGCTTCAGCTTGCAGCACCTGAAAGGCATCGCGTTGATACAATAGGGCAACATCGATCCCTCGAACATCGGCAGATTCAAAATGAATAAAACCGTAATTCGACGCGAGCAAATTCTTTTGCCTTACCAAATCCGCGAGCACGCGTTCGTTTTCCACTTCTACCAAACCGATCAGTGCGGCAGGTTGATGAGAAGCTTCTTTCCCTAGCATGGACAGCACGCGGCTTATTTTCTTTAGCTTGTGGTAATACTTTTTCTTATTCCAATTTCGACTTCCCTTTGGGGTAAACTCATCGTCCTTTGTATAAGGATCTTTTACCGTATCAAAAAGATTCTCAACATTATACAACCCTATACTTATGGTGTCATTCCATTTACTTCTAGACATTATTATCGATACTTCTAACAAATTACAGCTGCAATGTACGAGCATTCTAAACAAAACACTAACACTCGCTATTCAATTTTTTATAGGGATAGACATCATTTTACAGTAAACTATTAAATGTTTCCTCAAACAAACACTATAATCCTAAAAAAAAGACCAAAAACATTAAAAACTAACCAATATTACCAAAGCGTAAAAACTGCTAAAAAGAAACCTAGTCCTAACACAAAAAAAATATTTATATAACCACATAAAAAACACACAAACACCTCATTAACAGTATTTTTACCATGTAATTAAAAAACAAAAAACCAAACTTTTAATCCTATAAAAAATCAGAAAAAAATGAGAAAGTTAGTAGTAATCATCACCGCACTTATCTTGAGTTCCACTTCTTTAATGGCCAATGAAAATCCAGTAAAAAAAGAAATTAGAACTAACATTGTAAAACTTTTAAAAAAAGCAAAATTTAACATTCAAACAGACGTTCAGACCACCATTGAATTTCTTGTAACCAAAAAAGGAGAAGTTGTGATCCTCGACATCGATTGCAGCAATCCAGAGATCTGTAACTACATCAAAAGTAAACTAAACTACAAGCGTGTAGCGACCAGTGCAAATACTTCTGTACAAATATTTAAGATGCCTTTAAAGATCGTTAAAGGGTAACTTTTAGTTGTGTGTAATTTTGACCTCGCCTCGGCGGGGTTTTCTTTTTTATCGCCTGGAGGTCTCAGCAAACAAAAACTGCAAAATCCATGGATTAATTCGTACTTTTGCACCTATGATTGAAACGAGACAGGCCATATCAGAGAAAGCTGTTTTAATTGGAATTATTACACAGCATCAAGACGAAAAGCAGTCAGAAGAGTATTTAGACGAATTGGAATTTTTAACTGCAACGGCAGGAGGAGTTGCCGTAAAGCGTTTTGTACAAAAACTGGACAAGCCCAATCCGAAAACCTTTTTAGGAACCGGTAAATTAGACGATGTTAAAGCGTATATAGAAACACACAACATCGGAACTGCGATTTTCGATGATGAATTATCACCCGCGCAACTTCGCAATATTGAGCGCCTACTCGATTGTAAAATTCTTGACCGAACGAACCTTATTTTGGACATTTTTGCCTCAAGAGCGCAAACTAGCTCGGCAAAAGCACAGGTAGAATTAGCACAATACCAATACTTACTTCCTCGTTTGACTCGAATGTGGACCCACCTCGACAAGCAAAAAGGAGGAATTGGTATGCGTGGACCGGGAGAGACAGAGATTGAAACCGATCGACGTATTATCCGAGACAAGATTACCTTACTCAAGAAAAAGCTAGAAACCATTGACAAACAGATGGCCGTTCAGCGTAAAAACAGAGGTAAAATGGTACGCGCCGCCTTGGTAGGGTATACCAATGTCGGAAAGTCAACCCTGATGAATGTCGTAAGTAAAAGTGAGGTTTTTGCTGAGAATAAGTTGTTTGCTACCCTTGACACTACCGTACGTAAAGTAGTTATCAAAAACATCCCTTTTTTGATGACGGATACTGTAGGATTTATCAGAAAACTGCCTACGCAACTAGTAGAATCATTCAAATCTACACTAGACGAGGTGCGAGAAGCGGATTTATTACTTCATGTAGTTGACATCTCTCACCCCAATTTCGAGGATCACATCAACTCAGTAAATAAGATTTTAGACGAAATTGACAGTGCCGACAAACCGACCATCATGGTTTTCAACAAAATCGATGCCTATACCCATAAATCGATTGAAGAGGATGACTTGGTGACAGAAAAAACCAAAGAGCACTACACATTGGACGATTGGAAAAAAACCTGGATGAATGATGAAACCAAACAAAGCATCTTCATTTCGGCAATCAACAAAGGAAATCTTGAAGCTTTTAAAGACAAGGTATACGAAGAGGTGAAAAAAATACATATTCAACGCTTCCCATACAACGATTTTCTCTACTACGAATACGATAAATAACAGAAAATAAACAGGTAAGAAAATATTTGTTTCGGATTTTAACATTTTTTTCTTACCTTTAAATCCCCAACCTAATTTTTATTAGGTATTGATTATTAATATTTTAATTCCCCCTAAAATGAAAATAACTAAAACCCTACCCCAAAAAAGAGCCCTTTGCTCAACCAATCGAGTAACCCAACCAGACGTTACCTTTTCAAAACTTATTGTATAACCTAACATTTCTTAGTAAGAAACTTTTTTTTCATCCCCCTTCTTATGCACGCATAAGATATCCGTAAACTTCATTGAGATTTGCTACTTTGAAATTTAAGTTTCCCTAGGAAAGTAAACAATAGTCGTTATGAGAAACCTAACTCTATTTTTACTCGCCAGTATTATTACACCTTCGATTCTTGCACAGGAAGTATGTAAGGACAACGAAGAAAAAAAAGAAAATCTAAACGATATTGCAAGTATCGCTAAATGCACCGTCGTAGCTAATGCCAATGGGACGAACGCAGAGAAAGATGCCAAGGTTGTTGTCATTTCTCGTAGTCACCAAAAAAGGCGAGCTGCCTTAAACAAAGAAGTTCAGACTGCCAGCAAAATTCAGGCAGCAGAAATTTCGAAGCTACGGACGAGTGATAGCATAGAACGCTTGCGAATGAAAAATATTAAAAAGCAGTTAAACGCGATTAACAACGCCATAGAAGAACTTGAAATTAACGATCAAATAGCCTTTGATACCGTTGAAATCATACCGAGTTTTCCGAATTGTGACACTAGTTCGTATGACGATGTAGACTGCTTTAATTACGAAATGCAACAGCATCTCATAAACAATATTGTATACCCTAAGAAAGCCGTAAAAGAAAGAATTGAAGGAGATGTGTGGGTAAGTTTTGTCATCACCAAAAACGGTGACGTTAAAGGAATAACAACCTCAGGACCAGAAGGAAGCGAAGACCTCAAAAAAGAAGCTCAACGCGTTATCAGCCTGCTACCGAAATTCATTCCTGGAAAGCAAAACGACGCTCATGTAAATGTAAATTACACCTTTCCAATTAGTTTTAATTTGCAAAATTAAACTGATTAACAATTTCTTAAAAAGAGATTTAACTGTTTTTCAAGCGGGTCGTGCAGATTTTTTAGTAGATTTGCCTGTTAAGAATACAATTTTACAACGACTAACCAACCGATGTTTGTTTATTGTGTAATTTTTTAAACACCTGTGTATGAAGAAAGCAGTATTTCTAAGTGCAGTATGTGCCTTATTCCTAACCACTTCACTCCGTGCTCAAGAAGTATGCGAGAACCCCGATGAGGCTAACAATGATTTAAATAGTATTACCAAGTGTAGTATTAAACCTTCTAAAGGGAAGGACAAAAAATCGAGACAAATTACGGTGAAGGTATCCGTGAGTAAACGTTATCTCAAAAAACGAGAACTGACAAAAAAGAAGAGTGTAGCCTCTGTAGGTTCTTTGAGCTCTTCAGGAGTGCAAAACAGCTCTACCAGTTCTGGGTTAAACAACTCCCTTACTCTTAAAACTAATATCGAAGACTTAAAAAAGAAGTTATCAGCTGAAGAAGTGCGTGCAGCTTCAAAGTTCAGTGCTGTTGACAAAATTCCTGCTTTCAAAGCCTGTGGTGCTGGAAGTACTGAGGAACGCGCAAATTGTTTCAATGAAGAAATGATTAAACACATACAAAAATACTTCCGTTATCCAAGTAAAGCGGTCAAAGAATCTTTGCAGGGAGAAGTATGGGTGCGTTTTATCATTGATAAAAATGGTGATGTAAGAAATATCAAGGCCTTAGGACCTAAAGGTGGTGATATCTTGAATGCTGAAGCGAAGCGAGTAGTGTACAACCTACCACAATTTAAGCCAGCGAGAAAAGATGGAAAACGCGTTGCTGTAAAATACGGTTTCCCCATCACGTTTGCCCTAGAAGAGTAATCTGACAACAAACCAAAAATACCTAACCATTACCCCAAGCTTATGCACAAAAAAGTACTAGCCTTTATTTTTATAATGGCAAGTGCGGTAATTTACGCACAAACAACCATTACGGGTACTATTTACGACGAGTATCTAGAGCCGTTTTCGAACGCCGTTATCAAAACCACTAACGAACAAGTTGTTTCCGGAGCAGACGGAAGCTTTACTTTAAAAACCTCACTGACACCGCCCTTTACGGTACAAGTATTGGCCGTTGGTTACAGAACAGAAGAAGTTCAAATTTCGCAAAACAACGACGAAATCAATGTCATCCTTAAAGAGAACATCGCTTTGGATGAAGTTGTAATTTCAGCATCGCGATCTCCAGAACGAGTTATTGAATCACCAGTGACCATCGAGCGTATGGGAATTGCTGACATCAAACGAAACACCTCCGTTTCTTTTTACGATGGCTTAACCAACCTAAAAGGAATTGAATCGAGAGAAGCGAACTACGGATTTAAATCAATCAACTCACGTGGATTTTCTACGTTCGACAACACCCGATTTGTGCAACTTGTAGACGGAGTTGAAACTTCTATTCCTGCCTTAAACTTCTCTGCAGGTAACATTGTAGGTCTTTCAGAATTGGATGTAAAAGATGTAGAAGTTCTGCCAGGGGCCTCTTCAGCATTATATGGAGCCAACGCCTTTAACGGTATTTTGTTAATGAGAAGTAAAAATCCATTTGATTACGACGGTATCAGTACCTATATCAAAACGGGGTATATTAGCCAGCAGGCAACCGATACCGAAGCTTTTTACGACGTCGGAATCCGTATGGCACACAAGTTCAGTGACAAACTTGCTGCAAAAGCAAACTTCACCTACTTCGACGCAGAAGAATGGCATGCTACGAACATAGCAAATACCTCAGGAGTAGGAGGTGAAATCATCGCTGGTGATCGCAATAGTAATACCGATTATGACGGTGTTAATGTATATGGAGATGAGTTTACTGTTGGTCTGCGTCAGGTTGCGCAAGCCGCCGGACTTCCAGCCGCTGTAATTGCCACCTTACCAAATGCAAACATCAGTAGAACGGGATACGAAGAGCGCGATATGGTTAATTACGACGGTAACAACTTAAAATTCGATGCCTCTTTGCATTACAGACCTTGGGGAACTGAAGATTTTGAAATTGTGTTAAACTCTCGTTTTTCAAGAGGTAACAACATCTATCAAGGAACCAATAGATTTTCTCAAAAAGACTACCTAGTACAACAATACAGAATTGAATTTATCGGTAAAAACTTCTTTTTACGCGGATATTACACAGGAAATGACTCTGGACGATCGCACGATTTACGTTTCGTTGGAATCGCTCTTAACGAGGCGAGTAAGCCCAGTAACCAATGGTTTGGTGAATACCTCGCCGCTTTCATTGCATCGGGAGGAAACCACGGAGTGGCACGTACTACCGCCGATAACAACCGACTGCAACCAGGAACGCCTGCATATGAGGCTGCCTTAAACAGAATTATTGACGCACCTATTACAGAAGGTGGAGCTGGACTAAAAGACCAAACTTCTTTTTACCATGCCGATGCCAATTACAACTTTAAAGACTTAATCAAATTTGGTGAAATCCAAGTGGGTGGATCGTATCGCAAACACATCGTAAACTCAAACGGAACCTTATTCACAGATAAAGACAGCAAAATTAACTTCGACATGTTCGGTATCTACGCGCAACTTCAAAAGAAATTCTTAGAAGATCGCTTAAAATTTACTGGATCTGTTCGTTATGATAAGTCGAAAAACTTTAGCGGAAACTTCTCACCTAGGATTGCCATTAACTACGCCCTAGACGAAAGTAACGACCACATTTTACGTGCATCGTATCAAACCGGTTTCCGTAACCCTAGTATCTTAGAGCAATATTTCGGATTAAGAACTGGGCCTAACAGCTATATTTTAGGAACTGCTGATGAAAACTTAGATCGCTTTGTAGTAAATGCCACCAACAGAAACGGTAGTACTAGTAGTATTACTGGTAGAGATGCTTTCAGCAGAGCTTTCCTAGCCACATCTGTGAGAAATGGGGCTCCTGTTCGCGCTGAAGTTGCTCCGATTAAACCAGAAACTGTAACTTCATACGAGATAGGATATAGAAGTATCGTCGGACTGTCATCAGACAATATTTTAGAGCTTGACATCAATGCCTACTACAATCAATACAATGATTTTGTAGCTTTCAAGAACGTTATTGTACCAAACTACGGTGGACTTACACCTGCAGGACAACCTGATGCATCAGCTACAGCGGCATTGGCTAGTGGAGATTTTACTGAAATCACCTTAAATACCAACTCTTTGGCCGATATCAACTCATACGGTGTTGGAATTGGTGCTAATACCAAAGTATTTAGCTCGTTTAATGTCGGATTGAACTACACCTACTCAAAAATGGATTTTAACCGTGCCAGTGACCCTAATTTCTCACCGGGATTCAACACACCTGAGCACCAAGTTAAATTTATGTTTGGGAATCCGAACCTATTTAAAAACATCGGATTCAATGTGAATACGCGCTGGCAAAGCGATTACTTGTGGGAATCGAGTTTCTTAAACGGAACTATCGATTCGAGACTCATACTCGATGCACAAGTAAACTACCGATTGCCTGCTATTAAATCGAGATTCAAGATTGGTGGAACTAACCTCACTGGACAAGAGTACTTTGTAGCTCCTGGATCAGGTAAAGTAGGTTCTCTGTACTATATATCATGGACCATCAACGATTAATAACAACGTTTCTTAACGTTAACTTAAAAGAGAGAACTTGAAAGTTCTCTCTTTTTTTTTATTTCAATTGATTCTAAAATGAGAATAAAAGTTAAAAAATGTTAAAATAAGTTAAGAGTAAGGACTTTTTTTTATAATTTTGCACCCCTAACTACCAAACTATAAACTACTAAAAGACAAAGAGATAAAAAAAAAGAGTTACCCCTTATGATGAAAAAATACTTATTTTTAGTACTATTGGTAGTGAACACATTTGCTGTAATTGCGCAAGAAGTGTGTGAAACTCCGAACGAAGATGCCCCAGACTTAAACAGTATTACGAAGTGTAGCATTAAGCCTGCCAAAAACTCAAAGGACAAAAAATCACGTCAGATTACGGTAAAGATTTCTGCTCGTAAACGCTTCCTCAAGAAGAGAGAGATTATAAAAAAACAAACGGCTTCTTCCGTAGGAGCGATTAATACTGCTGGTGTAAGTGCACTTAACACTGACAACAGCATTGCTGCGATTGAAAAAGCACCGAAAATTGAAACGAAAAAAGAAACTGACTACAAAAGCGGTTTAGCAAGTATTAAAGAACGTTTATCAAAAGAAGAAGTACGTAAGGCCTCTCGCTTTATGGAAGTGGAAAAAATTCCAGCGTTTACCTCTTGTACGAGTTCTAAAGCTGAAGATCGCATGGACTGTTTTAACATGGAAATGATTAAACACATCCAAAAGTACTTCCGTTATCCAAGTGAAGCGGTTCGAAACCAAATCGAAGGAGAAGTATGGGTACGTTTTATCATTGACAAAAATGGATACGTAAGAAACATCAAAACGTTAGGTCCTCAAAACGGTGAACTTTTAAAAGAAGAAGCACGTAGAGTAGTTAGTAAATTACCTCACTTTAAACCTGCGAGAAAAGACGGTCGATCGGTTTCTGTAAAATACGGATTCCCGATTAACTTCTCTTTAGAACAATAATCACACCCTTATATTTAATATTAAACTCAACAACATGTTAAAAAAGCAATTCGTAATGATTGTTTTTACATTGTGCGCGCTTTCGAGTTTCGCACAGGTAAAAATTAGTGGACTGATCTATGATGAGTACCTCGAGCCTTTTTACAGTGCCAAAATAACACAGGGGAGTAATTTTGCCTTATCGAATGTCGATGGTGAATTTACCTTGGTTATTAAGGACGCCCTACCCCAAACCATCAGAGTATCTGCTTTCGGATACAAAACTGAATTGGTTGAAGTTACTAGTGTTGACCAACAAATCAACGTGGTACTAAAAGAAAACATCCTACTTGACCAAGTAGTTATTTCAGCATCGAGAGTTCCGGAACGAATTATCGAATCGCCTGTAACTATTGAGCGTTTAGGTTTAGGAGATATTCGTAAAAACACGTCTAACTCATTCTACGACGGCTTAACTAACTTAAAGGGAATCGATTCTCGTGAAGGAAACTACGGTTTTAAATCGATCAACACACGTGGATTCTCTGACTTTAGCAATGCTCGTTTTGTACAGTTAGTAGATGGTATGGATACTGCCGCACCGGCCTTAAACTTCAGTGCAGGAAACCTATCAGGAGTTTCTGAATTAGACATCCACAGTGTGGAAGTCTTACCAGGAGCCTCTTCTGCCTTATATGGAGCCAACGCCTATAACGGTATTATGTTATTGAATACTAAAAATCCTTTCGACTTTACTGGAATTAGCGTATTGTTAAAAGGAGGGGTATTATCGCAAAAAGCTGCAGGAACTAATCCGTTTTACGATGCTCAAATCCGTATGGCATACCGTTTTAGCGATTACTTCGCTGCTAAGGTGAACTACTCGTATTTCGAGGCTGAAGAATGGCATGCAACTGATATGAGAAACCGCGAAATTGATTCTGCCAACTTAATTGATGGTAGCTTAAACAGCGTAACAGATTACGACGGAGTTAACACTTACGGTGATGAATTGTTTGCTGACTTATCATTTTTCGGTAATGTACGTCCTGGAATCTTACTGAGAAGAACAGGGTATACTGAGCAACAATTACTTCGCGATACAAAAACGAAAAACTTAAAATTCTCTACCTCGCTTCACTACCGTCCTTACGGTGATGAGTCATTAGAAATTCAATTAGCAACGCGTTTGGCTATCGGAGATAATATTTTCCAAGGATCTAGTAGATTCGCACAACGCGATTACTATATTGGACAGTCTAAATTAGAAGTAAAGGGTGATAACTTCTACGTTCGTGGATACTATACAAGAAATGACGCTGGTAACTCATACGATTTAACAAAAACAGGAATCGTGATGAACGAAGCAGGAACTTCTTTCCAAAATTGGGGAAGAGACTACTTCAATGCCTTAGTAGCAAACATCTCTAGCCCGAACGCTTTAGAACTAGCGAGAAACTTTGCAGATAGAAACAGGTTACAACCAGGAACTCCTGCATTTAACCAAGCCTTTGATAGAGTAACTTCTACTTTAATTACAGATCCAAATGGTTCTGCTATCTACGACCGTAGTGCATACATCCACGCGGATGGTAATTACAACTTTAGAAGCTTGTTAAACGATTGGGCAGATGTTCAAGTTGGAGGATCTTACAGACAGTATAATCCAGACTCTAAAGGAACCATCTTTAACGATGCTAATGAAGAAATTGAAGTAGAGGAGTTCGGTATTTATTCACAAATTCAGAAAAAATTATTCGACGAGCGTTTAAAGTTAACCGCTTCGTTACGTTATGATAAATCTGAAAACTTTAAAGCGAATTACTCACCTCGTTTTGCAGTAAACTACGCGTTAGGAGCTAACAAAGGACACATCCTTAGAGCTTCGTACCAAACAGGTTTCCGTAACCCAACTATTCAGGAGCAGTACTTTTTCTTAAATACCTCTGTTAAAACAATGGTAGGTTCAACTGCGGACAACTTGAGAAGAATTAATTTCACCAACTTCAACGTATTCCCTGGAATCGGAACTATTATCACCAATACTACAGGTGATGAAATTTTAAACAACTCGGTATTGACAAGATCTGTATATGACAATACATTTACAGGACCACGTTATTTAAAATCTGCTTATACAGAGATTCAACCAGAAGAAGTGAAGACTTTAGAATTAGGATACCGTAGTATTTTACGTTTGAACAACCAAAACAACTTGGATATTGACGTAAATGCTTACTATAGCCAGCACAGAAACTTCGTTTTTGTTCAGGATTTAGTAGTACCTAACTACGGAACTATTTTAGGAACAGGACAATTAGACGCAGATGCTCAGTTAGCATTCCGCAACGCACACGTTCGTGAATTTAACTTAGTAACCAACAGTAGATCAGAAGTAGACTCTTATGGATTCTCTATCGGATTACACACCAAAGTATTTAAAAACTTTGAATTGGGTGCAAACTATAACTTTATCGACTATAAAATGGGAGAAGATAAAGATTTCGGATTATTTGACCCGAACTTCAACACTCCTAAGCACTCAGCAAAACTTCAATTCGGAAACGAGCGTTTGTTTAACAATTTCGGATTTAACATTAATGCACGTTGGACAGATGCGTATCGTTGGATTTCTCCTTTCGTAAAAGGAAATGTTGCAGCGAGAACCGTAATTGATGCTCAATTAAACTACCGAATCCCGTCTATGAAGTCGCGATTCAAAATGGGAGGTACTAACTTATTCGGAAAAGAATATTTCGTAGCTCCGGGAGCTGGCCAAATCGGTCAATTGTATTACTTATCATGGATTATTAATAATTAGTAGAAGTATATATCCCTTTTTAAAAGCCTGTAAATTGATTTTTACAGGCTTTTTTTTATGTTGCAATACTATTCTATAATTCATCCGTATCAATGCCTAAAACTTCATTAAAATGCTTCTTGCCTTTGGCACTGACCGTAAGTTTCCGAGACGCGTTACTGGGTCGTAACCAATCTTCTTGCAGTAACCAGCGCAGTAAGTGAATTCCGAGCCAGCCACCGAGGTGAAGTTCACGTTCACTCCAATCTAAACACAGCTTCAGTTTCGCAGTCAATCCAGGTTCCGATTCTTTACAAATACCCTGCGCTACCAAAAAACGAAGACCCCGTTCGGACACGTATACCTCATCCAACACAATTTCTACATACCCCTTGTCCTGAAACGCTTTAAAAACCGCAACGCCTAAGGCTCCTGCCAGGTGTTTGTAGCACGATCGCGCTTTGCGCAAGGTTACCGGAGTTGAACTCCTTCGCTCTTTGAGTTGGATAGGAGCCCCCACCAAACTCGCAAAAGCTTCCATGGCATGTGCCACTTCCCCATCGTACAAACTGTAATAACGATGCCTGCCTTGAGGTATAACTTTTAGCACTTTGGCTTCGAGCAATTTTCGAAGGTGGTTACTACACCCCGACAATGACAACTCCGAAACAGTCGCTAGCTCCCCTGCAGTATAGGCTTTACCATCGAGCAAACACCACAAGATTTTAGCCCGACTCCTATCGCCCAACAAGGCTGCTAACTCCACAAATCGATCCGCTAATTCTTCCATACCTATCAGTCCCAAATTAAAGGACGTTCCATTCCAAAGGTACGTAAATACCCCAGAAGTTGCCCTAGATGGACTGCTTCGTGGTAGACCATTCGGTTGAGATAATCCCCCAAAAATTTAACTTGGTTCAGCTCCTTTCGTTCAATACGTACCGTATGCATATCGTTTGGTGAACAGGAACGCAGCCAAACCATAAAGTCGTTTCTGTAGTTCTTTGCAAAGGCTAATTCTTCTGAAATTCCTTCCCAAGTACGTCCTTCCCATGGAGAAACATAGTCCCCGAGATCACCTCGATACTGTATAATTTTGTGATACAAATGCTCCCCTTCCAATACGTGACGCACCATTTCCATACTACTCAATGCAGCTTTATCCGGTTTCCAATACCAAATTTCCGGTTTCATACTGCGCCAAACCAATTCACTTCTCCTTCGTGTTTCTTCGAAGTTCAAATAGATACTATCAATACTTGTCATGAGTTTTTAAGGCAAAACTACCCTTACTTCATCAAGAATACTTCAGTTAGCAATGAAGTAAAAAAAATCCCGTTTTGTCAATGCAAAACGGGATTCCAATACAGCTAGTATTCTTATAATTATTCTTTCAAATCCAATTGGATACTCAATTCTTCTAATTGGGCATTGTCAATCGTAGCTGGGGCATCGATCATCACATCTCTTCCCGAGTTGTTCTTAGGGAAAGCGATAAAGTCACGAATGGTTTCTTGACCTCCTAAAATAGCGACCAAACGATCCAAACCAAAAGCCAATCCACCATGTGGTGGTGCTCCGTACTCGAAAGCATCCATCAAGAATCCAAATTGTTCTTTGGCTTCTTCTGGTGTAAATCCTAAATGCTTAAACATAATCGCCTGTGTTTCCTTATCGTGGATTCTGATAGAACCTCCTCCAATTTCATTTCCGTTCAATACTAAGTCATAAGCATTGGCTTTTACGGCTCCTGGATCGGTTTCCAACAAGGCTAACTGCCCTGGTTTCGGCGATGTAAATGGATGGTGCATTGCGTGGTAATGTCCAGTTTCTTCATCTAGTTCCAACAATGGAAAATCAACTACCCACAACGGAGCAAACTCATCTGGCTTTCGCAATCCTAAGCGCTCAGCCATTTCCATACGTAAGGCACTTAACTGCGCACGTACTTTTGACGTTTTCCCCGACAATACACAAATCAAATCACCGGCTTTAGCTCCAGTTTGCGCTGCCCAGTTTGCCAAATCTTCCTGATCGTAGAACTTGTCAACTGACGATTTAAAACTACCGTCTTCGTTACATTTTACATATACCATTCCTAAAGCACCAACTTGAGGACGCTTTACCCAATCAATCAATTTATCAATCTCCTTACGCGTATATGAGGCTCCACCTGGAACTGCGATTCCTACCACTAGTTCCGCTTCGTTAAATACTTTAAATTCTTTGTGCTGTGCAACGGCATTTAATTCCCCGAATTTCATTCCAAAACGAATGTCTGGCTTGTCATTACCGTAGGTACGCATTGCCTCGTCAAAGGTAATTCTAGGGAAAGTAGCTACCTCAACCCCGTTAATCTCTTTCAATAAATGACGTGTCATTCCTTCAAAAATTTCCAAGATATCTTCTTGTTCAACAAAGGCTAACTCACAGTCAATTTGTGTAAACTCAGGCTGACGATCTGCGCGTAAATCTTCATCTCTAAAACACTTCACTATTTGGAAGTACTTATCCATACCCCCAACCATCAACAACTGTTTAAAAGTTTGTGGACTTTGAGGTAAGGCGTAAAACTGTCCACTATTCATACGTGATGGCACTAAGAAATCACGAGCTCCTTCTGGAGTAGACTTTATCAAATACGGTGTTTCAACATCGATAAACCCTTTATCTGACAAGTATTTACGAACCTCCATAGACACCTTGTGACGGAAAATCAAACTCTCCTTTACCGGGTTTCTACGAATGTCCAAATAACGGTACTTCATTCGTAAGTCTTCACCACCATCCGTTTCATCTTCAATCGTAAAAGGAGGTAATTTTGCCTCGTTTAAAACGGTTAACTCACTCACCAATACTTCCACTTCTCCGGTTGGAATATTCGGGTTTTTAGAAGCTCTTTCTATGACAGTTCCCTTCACTTGTACCACAAACTCACGACCTAGAGTTTTCGCTTGCTCCATCAATTCCTTACTGGTACGCTCTTCATCAAAGATCAACTGCGTTATTCCGTAACGATCTCGAAGATCTACCCAAATCATAAATCCTTTATCACGTGATTTTTGTACCCATCCAGATAGGGTTACTTCCGTATTAATGTGCGATGCTCTTAACTCACCACAAGTATGCGTTCTGTACATTTATCGAATTTTTAGCAGGGCAAAATTACGGATTTTAACTATCTTCTTATCTATATTTATTAATATATTTAGGACTGGTAATTATAATAATGCGCGCTGTGAAAAAATTGTACCTACTAATCTTATGCTGCTGTCTGTCTACAGCTTATGGACAAGACCGAACACTCCGCTTTTTTGACCTTCAAACACGTTTGCCAATTGCAGATGTACACGTAACTAGTAGCCATCGCATTTTTGTCTCTGACTCTAGTGGTACCGTGCAGGTTCCTGTAAATGCAGCAATTATTGAAGTAAGTCATGTACAGTACGAACCCCGCACAATCGATCTAAAAAAACAGTCGCATCAACAGCTTTTTTATCTAACAGAACAACTGAGCCAACTGCAAGAAATACACCTCAGTACAACACTGGAAAACCGACTACACATCCACGAACTTAAAAGTTTACAACGCGGAATCCTCGGCAGTGCCTCTGTATTAATAAATGGAAAAATTTACCTGTTTGGAGGTGACCACTCTATCATAAAAAACGGATTTCTAAATGCTTTTAAAGAAACCGGTGATTACGGTTCGCCCGCGGGCCAAACAGCACCTGGAGAAATGTCTGCTATCGCCTTTCGAAATAAGACGTACTTAAAACACAGTTCGGATATTTGGTGCTATGACATTATGAACAATACCTGGAACCTATTAGCCAGTAAAACGCTACCAAGGGCAAACCACAGTGCTGTTTACCATCACGGAAAAGTGTACCTGAGTGGTGGACGCAGGTTTTCTAAAAATCAAACCCGTGAATACTTAGCGGATCAATTAGAAATTTTCGACCCTATCACCCAACAAATAACGCTGCCTACCAAGAGTAAACACCTAGCGACCAATACGGGAGTCATCAGTTTTGAAAACTACCTCATCTATTTTGGTGGCCGCACCAAACGAAAAGAAAAAACGCATTTCTTGTACAAAGACGATATTACTTTGTACAAACCCACCACGGACAAATGGTATCGCTTCGGAAGCTTACCTTCACCGCAAGAAATCCAATGTCTAAGCGTAAACCACCAAATATATGGACTGAGTAAAACAGGAAAACAAGGGTATGCTATTAGCTCCTTTGACATCGAAACCAATACTTGGAAAGTACTTAAAACCCTTCCAAAAAAGATCAACAATCCCGGATTCACTTCTGACGGTCACCACTTATACCTCTTACACGACAACTTTTTATACAGTTATCATCCAGGCAAAAATCAGCTACGCAAGTATCGCGTAAACGCACCTTTCGAAGGTGCGTCGCTATTTTACTTTAATGAAAGCATCTATGTTGTGGGCGGATACATCCCTGACGTCGCTAAAAAAATCCCTTCAAAAAAAGTGTTTTCTATCGACCTTTCACAGCTTCCAACCACCCGATTTTACCGTCTTTAAACGGCTTCGAAATTCGATTTCAATCGCGAAAAATAGTCTTTTGCCGCCCTGCGAACTCTTGGAGCCAACAACAGTGTCGATACCATAGTCGGTATCGCCATCAAGGCATAGGCACTGTCAATAAGGCTAATAACAAACTTCAATTTGATCGTAGAGGCAATGACAATCGTCACTATATAAATCCAGTTGTAATAGGCACCGATACGCTTCCCGAACAAATAACTCAAACAACTAAACCCGTAAAAAGAATAGGTAAATAGTGTAGAAAAAGCAAAAATCAATACGCAAATGCAAATAATTATACTACCGAGGTTATAAGGCAGTACACTATCAAAAGCTTTTAAGGTCAAGCTAATCCCATTTCCATCAAATCCTTGCCAAATACCAGATGCTAAAATGGCCAATGCGGTGAGCGTACACACCAACAGCGTATCTATTGCCGGTCCTAGCATCGCTACTAATCCTTCGCGAACAGGCTCATTGGTTTTAGCTGTTCCGTGCATCATAGGAGCTGTTCCTAAACCTGCTTCATTTGAAAATGCGGCTCTTTTAACTCCAGTTATTATCAAGGTTCCCAGTGCACCACCCAACACTGCTTTTCCTGAAAAGGCATCTGTAAAAATCAGTTGAATAATCTCCGGAACCTCTCCAATGCGAAGCATTAAAATACTCAGTACGGTTAGCAGGTACAACACTACCATCAAGGGTACTAGCTTTCCTGCAACTTTACCAATTCTTTTGATTCCACCAAAAATTACAGTCCCTGTAATCAAGGCGATGACTATCCCAAAAACCAACTTACTCGTCGCTGTATTTTCGGGTGATATCCCTACGACATCCACAAGTGTTTGGGTCAACTGATTTGCCTGAAAAGCGGGTAAGGTACCCACCAATCCTGCCACGGCAAAAAATATCGCTAGTGGTTTCCAGCGGTTTCCCAAACCTTCGGTAATCACGTACATCGGCCCTCCCTTAGCATTTCCTTCTTCGTCTTTCCCGCGGTACATTACTGAAAGCGTACAGGTAAAAAATTTAGTAGCCATACCGACAAAGGCACTTAACCACATCCAAAATATAGCTCCCGGACCTCCTTCGGCAATCGCGATGGCAACTCCTGAAATATTCCCCATACCCACTGTGGCGGCAATAGCAGATGACAATGCTTCGTAATGACTGAGGTCTCCGGGTGAATCGTGTTTATCGTACTTTCCTCTTAACACCGCCACGGCGTGTCGCATATAGCGAAAAGGAACCAGCCCTGAATAAAGGAATAAAAACAAACCTCCACCAATGAGTAAAATCAGTAGTGGAATCCCCCATACCCAACCTGAAAATTGGATGATACTATCTTGTAATTGTGTAAGCATAGCTATGTGAACTCAGTTAAACTTTATTAAATGATGAAAACAATGTTTTCAATGCTGTAATTCCCAAACTCAAAAAAGAAATCAAGCTCAGGACAAAAAAAACGAAGGACTCTTAGTAGCCCTTCGTTTTTGCTTTGTTTTATTGATTCATTAACGATTCTATTTCCTCTGCTTCGATAGGAATATTTCTCATTAAGTTAAACGGCTCTCCTGAGGCTTGGATAACCACATCGTCTTCCAAGCGAATTCCGAAGCCTTCGTCTGGCAAATAAATTCCCGGTTCTACGGTAAATACCATATTTGCTTCCATAGGCTCGTGTAACAATCCGTAATCGTGCGTATCCAAACCTAAATGATGCGAAGTACCGTGCATAAAATACTTTTTGTACGCCGGCCAATTCGGATCTTCGTTCTGCACAGCTGCTTTGTCTAACAACCCTAAACCGAGTAACTCTGAGGTCATAATTTTGCCAACCTCAACGTGGTAGTCTGCCCAGATAGTTCCTGGCACTAACAATTTAGTCGCCTCATTTTTCACGCGATTCACCGCATTGTAAACCGCTTTTTGTCGGTCGGTAAATCGTCCCGAAACTGGAATCGTACGACTCATATCAGAGGAGTAATTTGCGTACTCTGCTCCAACGTCCATCAAAATTAAATCACCGGCCTTACACTGCTGATTGTTTTCGATATAATGTAGCACATTGGCGTTAGCACCCGAGGCTATAATGGGCGTATAAGCAAATTTCTTTGATCTATTTCTGATAAACTCATGAATGTACTCAGCTTCAATTTCGTATTCCCAAACTCCGGGTTTTACAAAATCCAATACTCTACGGAATCCCTTTTCGGTAATATCACAGGCTTTTTGAATCAAATCTAACTCTACTTGATTTTTAACAGAACGCAAGCGTTGTAATATCGGATTACTCTTTGCCACAGCATGTGCTGGATACTCCTGACGCAACCATTTCGTAAAGCGATCCTCACGAGTTTCCGTTTCTACATTGGCTCTGTAGTGCTCATTGGTATTGATATACAATACTTCTGCATAGCTCATTAGCTCAAAAATCACTTTCTGCATGTCTTGTAACCAAAAAACAGTGGTAATTCCACTTACTTCCTCCGCTCTTTCCTTAGTGAGTTTCTCTCCTTCCCACACGGCAATGTGTTCATTGGTTTCACGTAAAAACAAAATTTCTCTGTACGCAGGTTTCGGACAGTCGGGAAACAACACCAACACACTCTCTTCCTGATCTACACCACTCAAATAAAAAATGTCACGGTGTTGTTCAAAAGGAAGCGTACTATCAGCGCTTACCGGATAAATATCGTTTGAATTAAAAAAGGCGATGCTCTTTGGCTTCATCGCAGCTGAAAAGTTCTTGCGATTTTGAATAAACAAATTGCGATCTATTGCGTTATATTTCATGTCGTAAATACTCTTATTATCAAATCCAAAATTAACCAAAAAGGGTGTAATTATGCAGTAACTGCCCCTAAAATTAACAAGGAATTCAGCAGTTTTGTAAAAACTGAGAAAAATCGTAGTTAGCAATAAAAAAGAAAGATGCCTTTCGGCATCTTTCACCCTTCATTCTACTTACTTCTTATCATTCACTCCTCGTGTTTTTATAAGACCAATTATCAACAAAAAAACACCATAACAGACGTCTGTAGTCGCGATACCTCTCAAACCACTACCTAAAACAATACTCACGTATGTGGTGTATTGCGCCCCAAGGCCTCCTCCCAGAACTCATGGAGTTCCAAAGAACCTTTAGCAGCTGTTTGCGCTACGGCATTCCCGAAAGATCGCTGTCGGGAGCTCCTGTAAGTAAGCTAAAAAATTAAATTCTTGATTTTTTGATTTCTCTTTGCTAGCTAGCCCTTAAAGTAACTAAAAATAAATGATTTAAACAAGTATTTTTTTACTCTTCTTGTCCCTCGCTCATTCCAAAATGGAAAAGTGCATCACCTTTATTGATGACCGGAAAAAAATTAAGGGCAATAATATAGCCGTCACTTGGGGCTTTTACACTGAACTTCGTTTCACCATAAGTGTCCACAATGGTTCCTAATACCATACCTTTGGTAACAGCGGCTCCGTTGTACACGCTTGCACTAAAAAGACCTGCAGCTTTGGCACGTATCCACCTGCGCTTGGCAATATACACAGGTTGCTGCAAGCTAGGCAAGTGAACCTGTTCATCAATCATTTCAAAATGCTTGAGAATTCGCAAAGTTCCCTCTATTCCCTTTTCTATGGCAAACTCGTCTAAACGCAGTGATTCTCCTGCTTCATACACGATAACAGGCACCCCTTGCTTAAAACACTCATTTCTGAACGATTTCGAAATCAGTCGTGAAGGAAACACAAAAGGAGCTGCAAAGAGCTTGGCCAAACTCGCCGCTCGTGCATCGATGGGCGTATATCGAATTTGCGGATAGTTGTTTCGCTGGGCACCTCCCGTATGGTAATCGATAGCAAAATCAATTAACGGAATGAGTTCCTTGCTGATAAAATTTGCCATACTACTCGCCAAAGAACCTTTTTTACTTCCTGGAAAACTGCGATTTACATCTTTTCCATGCATGTCACGGGCAAGGTTCAAAAAACCGAATACATTGAGTAGCGGAACCACTATCACACAGCCTTTTGTAATCTTGTATCGCTTGTCAATTAACATGCGTCGAATTAACTCCACCCCATTAATTTCGTCGCCGTGTAAGCCTCCTTGTAATAACACTGTAGGCCCCGGAGTTTCTCCGTTAAAGACGTATACGGGGATTTCGATCAAGGTCCCTGTTGCCAATCTGTCAACTGGAATTTTAATCAGACTACTCTCTCCCAAACCAATACGTTCACCACGTATAACTATTTCTTGGTTTTTATAGGTTTTGATTTCCATTTACTTTCTAAAAATTTAATGATAGCGGCGGCTACATTGACACGAGCATAGGCCTCAATTCCCTGTAAGCCCGGAGTTGAATTCACTTCGATAATCAAACTACCTTTTTTGGATCGTATCATATCGACCCCGGCAACTGGCAGCCCTAAATAATGTGCCGCTTTTACTGCCATCGCTTCTTCTTTTGCCGATATTTTTATGGCCACAGCAGTACCACCTCGGTGCAAGTTCGAACGAAAATCGTCGTCGGTCCCTTTTCGTTTCATTGCGGCAACCACTTCCCCCCCAACGACAAAGGCACGAATGTCTTCACTCTTGCTCTCTTCGATAAACTCTTGTAACAAATAACTAGAGTTCATCGTGTGTAACGTATCGATGATGGAACTCGCCGATTTTTCAGTTTCTGCGAGCATCACCCCCATACCATGAGTTCCCTCTTGAAGTTTTATAATTACTGGAGGACCTCCGAGGGCTTTGAGTTGTGACTTTAAATTGATCGGCGTTGCTGAAAATAAGGTATCGGGTATGGGCAACTGCTTACTATTTAACAATTGAAGCGTACGCAACTTATTTTGCGACCTCCAAATACCCAGTGAGCGCGCTGTGCTGAATACTTCGTTTAACTCAAACTCTTTTACAATGGCAGCTCCTTGCGTCGTTACCGAAGCTCCGATTCGCGGAATAATCACATCGAATTCGTCAATTATATCTTCTCCCTCGTACAAGATTTTTTTTCGGCCTCCCGACAATACAATGCTACACTCCAAATGATTTATGATGGCTACTTCATGCCCTCTTTTGAGCGCTTCTTCATACAGCCTTTTCGTAGAGTAAATTTGATCACTAACTGAAAGTATACCTATATTCATAAAACAGTATTAAAATTAATCCACCCAGTACTACCTGATTAAAAACCATTTAGCCTGTTACCATGGTGAGGTGTATCGACACTTCACAAATCTACTATATTTTTTAGCAGCTTGTTCGGCAAACCTCCTAATGGGTTTCTTAAATTTTGTTAATTTTTTGAAATAGCTTAAAGGAAATAGTACTTTTCCTGCTTATAAACCAAATCAACAACTAAATGAAAGCGCTAATAACCTCAGCTTTTGCTTTGTTTTCTGTTGCTACTTTTGGACAGCAAGCAAGTACTGCAAACGCTTTAAAAGCTTCTTTGGACACTCAGCAAAACTTACATAAGCATTCACTTGTTAAAAACGTCTCTTTCACCAATATCGGTCCTACTGTAATGAGTGGACGCGTGGTCGCCCTAGCGGTAAATCCGTCGGATCCTACAGAATTTTATGTCGGATACGCTTCAGGAGGTGTATGGTACACACAAAACAACGGAACCACCTTTAAACCAGTACTCGATACCGCCCCTACGCAAAACGTAGGAGATATCGCCGT
Organism: Tenacibaculum litopenaei; assembly: GCF_964514025.1. Classification (NCBI taxonomy): domain Bacteria; kingdom Pseudomonadati; phylum Bacteroidota; class Flavobacteriia; order Flavobacteriales; family Flavobacteriaceae; genus Tenacibaculum; species Tenacibaculum litopenaei. The sequence goes on along the minus strand of NZ_CAZEQT010000001.1, from coordinate 188,337 downwards.
AGATTGGAAAAACCACACTATATGGGTAGGTACTGGAGAAGATAATTCTTCTCGTTCATCTTATGCCGGAATTGGAATCCTCAAATCGACAGACCGTGGAAAAACATGGCAACATACAGGTCTCTTTGACAGTCATCACATCGGACGTATTTTACTCAATCCCGATAATCCGAACGAAATCATTGTAGGAGCTATCGGACACCTTTATACTCCGAACAAAGAACGCGGAATATTTAAATCGGTAGACGGAGGGAAAACTTGGCAACACAAACTCTATATTAACGAGCATACCGGAATTATCGATATGCAGCGCGCACCTGATAATCCCAAGGTACTTTATGCTGCCGCTTGGGAACGCGAGCGAAAGGCTTGGAATTTTGATGGTGACGGAGCACATTCTGCTATTTATAAAAGTAGTGATGGTGGAGATACTTGGTCAAAAATCACCGACGGTAATGGCTTTCCGAAAGGACAAGGTGTTGGACGAATTGGATTGGCGGTTTTCGACCAAAATACGGTCTACGCCATTCACGACAATCAATTTAGACGCAAAAAGGACAGCAAACAAAAAAGTAGCTCACACGCCTTGACCAAAGACGATTTTAAGTCGATGAGCAAAGAAGCTCTCCTCGCTCTAAGCGATAAAAAACTAAATACTTACCTGAAATCGAATGGATTTCAAGAAAAATATCGCGCAAAAAACGTAAAACAACTCGTGCGCTCTGGAGCAGTTAAACCTGCTGACCTCGCTAAGTATCTGGAAAATGCCAACGCTCTTTTATTCGATACTCCTGTGATAGGAGCAGAAGTATACCGTACTGAAAACGGAGGAAAAACTTGGAAAAAAACTCATAAAGGCTATATCGACGATCTCTTTTATTCATATGGTTATTACTTTGGAGAGGTACGTGTAGATCCTAGCGATAAAAATGCCATTTACGTATTAGGGGTACCTATCTTAAAATCAAAAGACGGCGGAAAAAGCTTTACTTCTATCAGTAAAGAAAACGTCCATGCCGATCACCAAACCTTATGGGTAAATCCTAAACGCTCAGGGCACCTCATCGATGGAAATGACGGCGGTTTGAACATCTCTTATGACGACGGAGCTAGCTGGACCAAACTCAACGCTCCTGCTGTAGGACAATTCTACGCGGTGTATGCCGACCAACAAAAAAATTACAAAGTATACGGAGGGTTGCAAGACAACGGAGTTTGGGTTGCTGACCACAATGCCAAAATGGACAAGCGCTGGAAGCAAACCGGAAAAAATCCTTACCAAAGTATTATGGGTGGCGATGGTATGCAAGTAGCCGTTGACTCGAGAAATCCGAACATCGTATTTACCGGATATCAATTCGGAAACTACTTCCGCATTGACAGAGCAACCGGACAACAACGCTATATTCAGCCAAAACATGAACTCGGAGAAACTCCTTACCGCTTTAATTGGCAAACCCCCATACAGTTATCCAAACACAACGAAGATATTTTATACCTCGGAGGAAACAAGTTACACCGCTCTCTGAACCAAGGAAAAACTTGGGAAACTATCTCTGGTGACTTAACACAGGGAGGTAAAAAAGGAAATGTCGCCTATGGTACACTCACCAGCATTTCAGAAAGTCCCTTTAAGTTTGGCGTATTGTACGTAGGCTCTGATGACGGACTTATTCACCTGAGTAAAAATGGTGGTGGAAGTTGGAAAAATATCGCAACATCACTACCACAAAATTTATGGGTAAGTAGAGTTATTGCTTCTAAGCACAAAAAAGAACGTGTTTACGCCACCTTAAACGGGTATCGAAACGATGACTTTACACCTTATGTGTTCGTCTCTGACGACTTTGGAAACACCTGGAAAAACATTGGCAATAACCTTCCACTTGCACCTATTAACGTGATCAAGGAAGACCCCAAAAACCCAGATGTGCTGTATCTCGGTACCGACAATGCCGCCTATGTAAGCCTCGACGCTGGAGCATCTTGGCAACCTTTTAGTCAACTACCACCGGTAGCCGTGCACGATTTGGTAATTCAGCCTAAAGCCAAAGACCTCATCATAGGTACCCATGGCCGTAGCCTGTACACCACCAACATCAAAGCCCTACAAAACCTCAACGACACAAATGCCTCGCAATTGTTTCCTGTAGCCCCAGTTAGAAAAAGCAGTTATTGGGGAAATTCGTGGAGTCGATGGTTACAACCGAGTACTCCAGAAGTTACGGTAGTGTACTTCAGTACCAAAGCACAAACAGCGACGCTGGAAGTACTGTTCGACGACGCCTTAGTTTACAGCAAACCGGTGAACTTAACTAAGGGATTCAACAGCGTGACCTACGACGTTTCAATGAACAAAAAAGGCGCTAAGAACTTCCGTAAAAAAGCACCGAAGACCGAACTCAAAAAAGCGAAAAACGGCGTGCAATACCTTCCAAAAGGGTCGTACTTGATCCGATTGGCCAATGCCACGCAAAAATTCACTGTAAAATAAAACCGAAGAGCAGCCATGAGCTGCTCTTTTTTTGTCCTAGCTTCTTTAAAAAAAGTACTACGGCATCCACTAAAACATCAGTATCTTTGTACTATGGGAATCATACGAGTTAACAACATACGCCTTTACACCAATCACGGCTGTTTGGAAGAAGAAGGAAAAATTGGCTCTGAATACAGAGTAGATTTAGAAATAAAAGCCGATTTACAAAAATCAGCACAGTCAGACGAATTAAAAGACACCGTTGATTACGTGCATTTAAATCACATCGTAAAAGAAGAAATGGCCATTCGTTCAAAGCTATTAGAGCACGTTGCCAAGCGAATTATCGATCGCATTTTTAACGAGTTACCTATGGTAACAGAAGCGGAGGTGAGCGTTGCCAAAATTAATCCACCTATTGGCGGTGATGTTGAGCAGGTAGTTATTGTTTTACAAGAGACGCGTAAAAACTAAAAAAACATTTGCATAAACTAAAATAAGGTGTAAATTTGCAGTCCTAATTCATTAGGTGTCGTGGCCGAGTGGCTAGGCAGTGGTCTGCAACACCATCTACAGCGGTTCGAATCCGCTCGACACCTCAAAAAATCCTGAAACCATCCGGTTTTCAGGATTTTTAGTTTTGTAGAGAATCCTTTTTACTATTGGTGTTTTTTGCTATCGACATCATCCTTCTTTGCCAGAGCACCTACACCGATCTTTTTTATTTTCCGCCCCCTTGCAAAGTACCGACTTAAACCTCGTATTTTTGATCTTAAACTACCGAGAAAGGTCAGGTTTTTAATCCTTTGAATTCTCTAAACTACTATGAAATATTTTACAGCGCTATGGATCATTTTTTGTTTGGGTTGCGCAACGACCACTACAAAAAGTAACGACTTAGATTACAAATACTATTACTTGTCTATCGCCAAAGCAGATAGCTTACTTTTTGTTGGTAAAAATGAACAAGCCTATTTAATATTTGATAGCCTTTATAAAAAGTACGACTTTAGAAACGGGTTTAGAACCAACGAGTATTTTTACTATTTGATAAGTAAAGCCAACTCCAATAAAAAAATATCGAAAGCAGATCTGGAACGATGTTTTTCAACATATGGAATCCGAAAAAGAGCTGTACTCGCACACCCCATTTTAAAAGAAGCCTACCGTAAGTACAAAATTGAAACCAGCTATGAAAAACTCAAGAAGATGTATTTGGCAAGTGTCGACTTGAAGTTAAGAGCTCAAATGAGTGCCATGCTGGAACAAGACCAATATTACAGGTCAAACGAGGACAATCCCGATAAAATGAAACAGACAGACCTAGAAAATGAAAAAATACTTAAAAGTCTATTTGATAAAGAGATTTATCCGGATGAGCTGGTAGTCGGAAATTATCATATCGATAATTCCTTTTACGGTATCGAAACCCTTTTGTTACATACCAACGACAGCAGTAGAACGACCTATTTTCTTCCTAAAATAAAAAAATTTGTAGCACGAGGAGTCTGTTCTCCGTATACCTATGCCCTCCTGGTTGATCAGATGTACATTTACAGAGGTGAAAATCAAATATACGGTACGTATAGCGGTAGCAATTTGAGAAAAGAAGACTTTGCGAAGTACAATAAAAATAGAAGGGCATTAGATATAGGACTGCCTTCTATTCAATACGATGTTTGGAGACGTGAACGCTAAAATTTAGGAACATTACCGATCCCGCTGTGCACTTATCTTATACCTTTTTTAACGGGTATTCCTACCTTCCAAAATAACTGAGGTGAATTGACAATTTCAATAAATATCTGAAGGAACTATCTGCAACAATATTCAAATTAGTCTCTGTAATCAAAAGGTTTACCGATAATACATAACAAAGAATTACCATATAAAATACAGCATGTATTCCATCCATGTTCGTAGCTATTCTCCATAAGTCAACCAAAAAGTACTGCTCGACCTCCTTATTCTCGCTTATAAAGAAGGTAGGTTTAAAGACTAGCCCCTAACCGATCAACAGTTGAACTATTGAACCCAAAAATTGCTTCACATCAGAAAAATAGTCTTGCAGGGATGCAGAACACAACTGAAAGCACTTGGAGTCTAATCATTGTACACTAGCTACTGTCCTTTCTAAACATGCAAGAAGTACCTCCACGATACCGCTTCTTTCAAAAATACTTCCTCCAATCCTGTTCGCTTTGGAATCTAAATCCTGACAAGCACCAAATAAGAATCAAAAATCTTAAACGTTTGCAAACGGTTTTTGGATTTCCTTAACAAAAAATTCACGAAAAATCACCATCTTTGTTCTTATGCGAATATACCCTATAGAAACTGGAAATTTCAAATTGGATGGTGGCGCCATGTTTGGCGTGGTTCCCAAATCTATTTGGCAACGCACCAATCCAGCAGATGGAAACAATATGATTGATATGGCGCTCCGCTGTATGCTTATCGAAGACGGTGATCGGTTGACCTTAATTGATACCGGACTAGGTAACAAACAATCAGACAAGTTTTTTGGGTATTACTTCCTTTTCGGAGACCATAGCCTTGACCGTTCGCTAGCACAATACGGATTTCACAGAGATGATATAACCGATGTTTTTTTAACGCATTTACACTTTGACCACTGCGGTGGTGTTATTCAGTGGAATGCCGATAAAACAGGATATATGCCCGCCTTTAAAAATGCCAAAGTTTGGAGTAACGACCGCCATTGGCAATGGGCAATTCAACCTAATGCGCGCGAAAAAGCCTCTTTTTTATCAGAAAACATTTTACCCATCGAACAAAATGGTCAATTGAATTTCGTACATCGAAATGCCAAAGACCAACTGGGATTTGATGTGATTTTTGTCGATGGCCATACGGAAAAGCAAATGCTCCCAAAACTCAATTACCAAGGAAAAACCATCGTATTTATGGCCGATTTACTCCCCACTGTAGGTCATATTCCACTCCCCTATGTTATGGGCTACGACACACGCCCGCTACTTACCATCAAAGAGAAACAAGTATTTTTAAACGAAGCTGCCGACAAGGAGTTTTACCTCTTTCTAGAACACGATGCACATAACGAATTGTGTACCGTACAACACACAGAAAAAGGCGTTCGTTTAAAGGAAAGTTATAAATTTACAGACATTTTTAATTAAGCAATTTATATTATGAGAGTTTTGAAGCCCGCTTTTTATTCAGCAATGGCAATGACAGCCCTAGTAGGTTGTTCTTCAATCAGTAAAATTCCTGTTCCTGCAGGAAGCAATACCGCAATTAACATTCCCGCTAAAAAGGCGCCTTTAACAGACTACCAAAAAGAAAATTGGCAACACTTAGACTTGGAAGCAGATTCTATTCCTGGAATGAGTGTAAACAGAGCTTATAAGTTTTTAGAAGGAAAGAAAAGTACACAGGTAATCGTCGGTGTAGTTGACAGTGGTACTGATTTAAAACACGAAGATTTAAAAGATGTTGCTTGGGTAAACGAAAAAGAAATCCCAGGAAACGGAATTGACGATGATAAAAACGGTTATGTTGACGATATTAACGGATGGAACTTCCTAGGAAAATCGTACAAAGAACACCTAGAGTACGAGCGTATCTTAATGAACCCATCAGTTGCTGATGCCGAAACTTTAGCTGAAGTTAAAGCCTACCAAGCTAAAAAAGTTGGTGAAGCAAAAGCATCTAAAGGACGATATGCACAAATGCTAGACGGTACTAAAAAAGCACACGAAGCATTGACGAAGCACTTCGGAAAAGCAGATTATACTGCTGATCAAGTAAAAGCTATCAAAACAGAAGACGAAAATTTAAAGAAAAGTGTTTCTGCTGCATTGTATATGTATCAGTTCGTTCCTTCTTTAGATGACGCTGTTAAAGAATTAGAAAAATTAGTAGAGAACGCTGAAAAAACTATCAAGGGAGAAAACCTTAAAACAAACTACCGTGAAGTAGTAGGTGACAATGCATACGATATCAATGACAAGCCAGGATCAGGTGATGGTAACACAGGACACTCTGAAGTTGGTGAAGCTCACGGATCACACGTATCAGGAATCATCGGAGCTACTCGTAACAACAATAAAGGAATGGATGGAGTTGCTAATAATGTAAAAATTATGGCAGTGCGTTCTGTTTCTGACGGAGATGAGTACGATAAAGATGTAGCTTTAGGAATTCGTTACGCTGTTGACAACGGTGCTAAAGTAATCAACACGAGTTTTGGTAAGGCCTTCTCTCCAAACAAAGAGTGGGTTTACGACGCTATCAAATACGCTGCAAAACACGATGTGTTAATCGTAAATGCTGCTGGTAACGACGGTAAAGATATCGATGTTGAAAAAACATTCCCGAACGATGCTCCAGACTTACAAAATGAAGTTGCTGACAACTTCTTAACGGTAGGAGCTATGAGTGCTAAGTACAACGAAGAATTACCTGCTGGTTTCTCAAACTACGGTAAGAAAAACGTTGACGTATTCGCTCCTGGTGTACAAATCTATTCAACAACTCCAGAAAACGAGTACAAGAAATTTAACGGTACGTCAATGGCATCTCCAAATGCTGCTGGTGTTGCTGCCTTAATCCGTTCGTACTATCCAAAATTAACCGCGAGTCAAGTAAAGCACATCTTAATGAACTCAGGTACAAAAATTGACTTCGACGTATTGAAGCCAGGTACTGGAGGACGTGGTGCAAAACCTTTAATGGTTCCTTTTGCTGACTTATCTGTTTCAGGTCGTGTAGTAAACGCTTACAATGCAGTTCGCATGGCTGATAGAATGGTGAACGGTAGAAAGTAAAAACCAAATAATTCACTATATTTGAAAAGAGCATTTTAAAATGCTCTTTTTTTTTAACTTATTAGCAAATGAAAAAATTTTTATTAGGGGTAAGTTTGCTTTCTATAATTGCTTGTGCTTCTGCTAAGCAACAGCAAAACAACCCAATTCAGCAATCATCAACTGCCAACAACTATTGGCAACAACACGCTGACTACACGATGGACATCGATGTAGATGTCAAAAAATTTCAGTACAAAGGAGTTCAAAAATTGGTCTATACCAACAATTCTCCTGACGTATTAAACAACGTGTACTACCACCTGTATTTCAACGCCTTCCAACCCAACTCACAAATGGATGTGCGCTCGAGAAACATCCAAGATCCAGACAAACGCGTAAAAGATCGCATCAGTAAATTAAAGCCTTCTGAAATTGGTTATATCAAGGTGAAGAGTCTTAAACAGAACGGAAAAGCGGTATCCTATGAAACCGTAGGAACCATTTTAGAAGTACAACTCAACCAGCCTATTCAACCTGGTGAAAGCGTTACTTTTGATATGCTCTTTGATGCACAAGTACCGAATCAAATCCGTCGTTCTGGAAGAAATAGTTCCGAAGGAGTTGCCTTTTCAATGACCCAATGGTATCCAAAAATGGCAGAATACGATTTTGAAGGTTGGCATACACCTCCGTATATCGGAAGAGAATTTCACGGTGTTTGGGGTAATTTTGACGTAACCTTACACATCGACAAAGCCTATACAGTAGGAGGAACCGGTTACCTACAAAACCCACAAAATGTAGGACATGGTTATGAGAAAAAAGGCGAAAAAGTAAAGCAACCAAAAGGTAAAAAACTTACATGGCACTTTAAAGCTCCCAATGTACACGACTTTACTTGGGCAGCAGACCCTGAGTACATTCACGATACTTTGACTATGGACAACGGTATTGTATTACACTTCTTGTACAAAGAAACCCTCGATGCTAAGTATTTGGAAAACTGGAAAAAGTTACCAGCTAAAACAGCAGAGTTGATGGAGTATTTTAGCAAACACGTAGGACAATACCCTTACAAACAGTATTCTGTAATGCAAGGAGGTGACGGTGGAATGGAGTATGCTATGTGTACCTTAATTACCGGAAAGCGCAGCTGGGGAAGTTTGTTTGGAGTAACTGCACACGAATTGGCCCACACCTGGTTCCAGTTTTTACTCGCAACCAACGAAACCAAACACCCTTGGATGGATGAAGGATTTACTACCTACATCTCTAACAAGGCAGAAAATGAGATCATGAATCTCAACAAAACAAACCCACACAAAGGTTCGTACCAATATTATAATTACGTAGTTCGCAACAACGCTGAAGAACCACTAACTACCCACGCTGACCGTTACCACACGAACATGGCCTACGGAATGGGTAGCTACTCAAAAGGAAGTATCTTCCTGTACCAGTTAGAGTACATTATCGGAGAAGAAAACGTCGCTAAGACATTGTTAAAATACTTCCGTGATTTTTCATTCAAGCACCCTACGCCAAACGATATCAAAAGAACAGCCGAAAAAGTTTCAGGTATTCACCTCGATTGGTATTTAAACGAATGGACGCAAACAACACATACTATCGACTACGGTGTTAAAAGCGTAAACGGTAAGGAAATCACTTTGGAGCGTATCGGAACGATGCCGATGCCTATCGATGTTGAGGTTACCTATACCGATGGTAAAAAAGAACAGTTTACCATTCCGCTACGCATGATGAGAGGCGCAAAACCAACGGAAGGAACCACCTTAACCGATTGGACTTTTGCCCACCCTACCTATACCTTTAATGCTGCCAAAGCAGTAAAATCTGTCAGTATTGACCCTTCACAACGAATGGCCGACATAAACATGGACAACAATACCTTTGAGGTAACTAAATAAAAAGAAAGGGAAGCAATTGCTTCCCTTTTTTATTGCTTTGCTAGTATTTTTTGTAGTTCTGAAGGACTGTAGCCCGTTTGCTTTTTTACAAACAAGCTAAAATTGGAAGGACTGTCAAAATTGTAGTGATAAGCCACCTCCTTTATATTGGTTTCTTTAAAGACCAAGTCTCTTTTTATTTCGAGCAATAGCGCTTTATGAATAAACTTCAACGGAGTTATACCGAAACTTTCCTTGACCAATTCAGTCAATTTTTTAGTACTTACCCGCAGGGCATCTGCATACTCATTAACAGACCACGCGTTTAGTTTCTCATCGACCAATTCCGTAAATGCCACTGCCGTTTTACTCAAAATAGCCGGTGTTTGCTGCTGTGACTTTAAACAGCTATCCAAGTCGTACAACAAGGTGGCCAATAAGTGTTTTGACATGGCATGCGCATGTGGATTAGGCTGTTGCTGTATTTCCTGAATCATAAACACCCATTGTAACATTTTAGCACTGAGCACCTCATCATTCTCGTAGATTACCTTGTTTGATTTGTGATAGGCCAACATATCCAAGTCTTTTAACAAGACTGTATTAAGTGCCTCATGGGTAAACTGCACCAAATATCCATCGGCGTTCTCCAAGCGTTTTACCAAATGAATTTGTCGGGGTTTGATAAAATAACAACTAAAATCTTCAATAGCACTGCTTTCAAAATCGATCAACTGATCGCCTCCCCCTTGGACAAAAAACAACATTTCAAAATAGCTATGCCTGTGAATCTTGTGATAATCATAAGGATTCCTATACGAGATACGTTCTACATTCACGGCGAATTCAAGACCGATATCATGGATGGGGATTTGCTGTTTCGACTTCATAAGTACAAGCGTAAATTAATAACTATTCCTCTTTTTTTCATAAGCACAACAGCCATCGCTGACTGTACATTTGTGCAGTACGAAAATATAAAACAAGTATAATGAAAAAATTTATGTTACTCTTAGCAGTTGCTTTTAGCTTTCAATTGAGTAGTGCCCAAAGCACTTGGAAAGTAGACAAAGCACACTCGTCTATCAGTTTTTCAGTATCGCATTTTATGATATCGGAAGTTACCGGAAATTTCAAACAGTTCGATATCGAAGCTACCGCGGGAGCTCAGTTCGAAAACCCTAGTTTCGACGTCAGTATCGCTGCCGGAAGTATTGACACCAACCAAGGAGGACGAGATAACCACCTAAAAGCTCCTGATTTTTTTGATGTAAAAAACCACGCTCAAATTACCTTTAAAAGTGAAAGTTTTACAGCTGGTGAAAACGGAACTTTTACAACCAAAGGAACCATCACCATCAAAGGAGTCCGTAAAGAAGTCGTTTTTAAAGGAAAGTTAAACGGTGTAATTAAAGGTCGTAACGGAAAACACAAGGCCGGACTGAAGTTGACAACACAAATAAAAAGAGAAGATTTTAACTTAGGTAAAGGAATGACTCCTATTGGAAAAGACGTTACTGTAACTGTTCATCTAGAAATGAACCAACAATAAAAATTCCCTCTCTCAAGTTTCTTGAGTGACTAAAAAAGGCAAAAGCAGTTCGTGCTTTTGCCTTTTGTCATTTTTGCACGTATCTTTAGCAATCATGAAAGAAATTACCCTTGAATTCTCACCCTATGCCCTAATTGATATCCTGTCTATTTGTACGGCATTTACCTTAGGATTACTGTTTTTTAGTACCCCCTCAAAAAATAAAAAAGCAACAGTATTCCTCGGTTTATTTTTGTGGTCATTAATGCTCGAAGTGGTTGATAGCTTTAAAGAAATACTAGTCCCAAGCTTTGAACTCTACCTTCAAACAACCTGGTTTACCCTTCCGTTACTCGTTATCTATGTTCAACAAACATTGTTTAAGCGTTGGCAGAAGTGGCACAGTTTACTCTTTGTTCCCGGAATACTTGCAAATGGCATCGGCATAGCTCCCTCATTTCCTGCAATCTTAGAATATTTGTACAACTTGGGAATACTCGGATACCTGTGGATGCTCATAAGTAACCATGAAAAAGACGTGGCCAACTATTATTCTGATCTCGAAAATAAGAGTTTGGTATGGCTCAAAACCATCATCTATATTTTTATCGCCTTTCATTTACTGTGGATAGTAGAAGACCTCATCGGATTCCAATTTGAAACCGTGGCGGGCTACTTTGCCTACCTCTCGAACCTGGGAACCTATTTTATGATTTTTTGGATTGGCTACAACGGATTTTCACAACCCGAAATCTTCGCTACCGAACTCTTTTCCGTTAGCCCTAACTCAAAAAAAGACAGCAATGCCGAAACTGCGGCCGATCGCGAAAAATACCTCGAGCTGGTTCGCTGTATAGAAGAACGAGAATTGTATCGCAATTCCAATCTCAACCTAAAAAGCCTCTCAGAAGCGGTAGACATCAGAGAAAAAGAGCTTTCCAAACTCATCAACACCTACGCGAATACCAATTTTTATCACTTTATCAATACCTTTCGTGTCGAAACCGTAAAACAACTCCTCACTTCAGATAAGGCTGTACAACTTTCTATCCTAGGATTGGCAACAGAAGCCGGTTTCAGCTCGAAGTCAACCTTTTACGCAGCCTTTAAAAACATAGAAGGCTGTACCCCTAAACAGTATCAAAAACGCCAACAAACGTCCGACTAACGTCTACTCGGACTTTTTCACAGCAGCTATACATACTTTTGGATATACTTTTGCGCTTGTCAGTATATCACCCATAAATTCTTAAAAGTATGTTACAAAAATTTACCTGGTGTTTCGCCATCATCTCCTTTGTCTCTTTTTACGCTTGTTCAGACAGCAACTCCAACACCCCACCGAGCAACAACACTAGTTCCTTAGTGGAATACCTTAAAGCCAATGCCGATTTCGTTCATGAAATCAACGGATTTTACATCGTAGGTAGTGCTCAAAAACCGGGAAGTCCGGAAACGACTCCCGGAACTACGGGAAAAGAAATATTTGACCACAGCGTTCGCTTGTTCAGTAATTTCTTGGACCAGGATAACGACGGAGTCATCGATGCTGACAAAAAACAACTCAACAAAGACCTCGCTGCAAAACTCCTATTCATCTCAGGTCCACTTACTATGGTCGACAAGATTTCCGAATCGACCCAAGTAAACGCTAAGGGACTCTACGGCATGTCCATGCAAACCAATCATTGGCCTTATATCAAAGACTACAATGGTAAAGGTTGGACGGTAAGTAAGTTAGAATCCTCAACGTGGCGTCCGCCCAATTTTAATGCCCTGTGGGAAGAAACCTTTCACACCATTACCGAAGCCTATAGCCGAACCGATCAGAGCTTCCGATTTACTACGGGTGGCGCTCTACGCACACACATGGACAAAGATATTCAAGCAAAAACCTACGATATCTCAGAACAAAATGCCGCGGAAAACGGAAACTACGATAAGGTTACTGCTGTTAACGAATACATTCATCAAATTTGGGCCATCGCTTATGCCGGACAAGAAGTTGCTTTAAACCCCCATCAAAAGGCCGCTTTAGCGTTTATGAAAACTAAAAACGTTCCGATGAAGTTAGTCCCTAACTACGCACACAAAATAGGAAAAACCATAAAATAAGCCCATGAAAATTGCACTATACAACACCCTAGGTGCCTTGTTATTTCTCTTAGGAACCAGCGCCTGTACCGATACTACTCCTGGAGGTCCCATAGCCCCAGGTAAAGACCCTAACTTTAAAATCGTCGCGAATACCGATGCCGGCATGAACCAATTTAACAGAAAGGTCGTTGTGTTTGGAATCGATATTTACGCAGCTCCAAAGGTCGAAGACAGCAAGCTCCTGCACGCCGCCAATGTTATGGCTCAATACCTCGACAACAATGCCGATGGTACCCCCGACAATCTGCTAGTTGTCGAAAAAATGGTTGCTAACAAAGCCTTCTTATTTCTCTGGAAATCTCAAGGAGATATGGGAGCCCCACCGGCAGGGAGGTTAGGTCAAGACCTCGGAAACGACGAAACCAATCCGAATTATGTACAACAAGGTAAAACAGGCCGATTTGATGCCAGTTTAGAAGAAGTATGGCACCTCATTACCCATGCTGGTTACGCCTATGCCTATCCTAGTATTTTTGGAGAACAGCAAGGAACCACCTTGACAAATGCCATGGACAAGGCCCGAGGAGGTAGCTTTACCTCAATTCCCAATCCGTATCCTACAGGAGCTTGGTATACCTATGACGACACTACTTGTACCTACGACTGTCAAGCCACAGAATACTTTTATTGGGCCATGACCTCTATTTTAGGAGCTCAGACCAATAGAGCTGCCGACATTGAAAACGAATGGAAACTCAATACCAAAGCGAAGGTAGCACAAACGGATACTGCCATTTACGCGTTGCTAACCACCCCTCGCTATCAATTACCACAGGTACTTCCTAACGGGAAATACAAGCAATAAATATCCGAGCTTCTCATAAAATTCCTATGCCCTACACTGGGTATCCCTTCTTACAACACTGAGTAAAGCTGAAAAACCTCAGTGTTCGCGCCGTCGAACACTGGGGTTCTCTGATAAAAATCAACTCAAGCATGTATTGCTACTGCAAAAGGATGTGGTAAGGCCATTTGGCTCAACTATTTTCACTAATTTTGCACTTCAATTCTTAAGAAAATGTCAGAAGAAAAGAAATCATTAAACTTTATTGAGCAAATCATCGAAGACGATTTAAACAATGGAATGCCACAAGAGCATTTGCGTTTTCGATTTCCTCCTGAGCCGAATGGGTATTTACACATTGGGCATACAAAAGCCATCGGAATTAGCTTTGGATTAGGAGAGCAGTACCAAGCACCTGTAAACCTTCGTTTCGACGATACAAACCCTGCTAAAGAAGAACAAGAATACGTAGACGCTATCAAACGCGACGTAGCTTGGTTGGGGTATCAATGGGAAAACGAATGTTACTCTTCTGACTATTTCCAGCAGTTATACGATTGGGCTGTACTATTAATTAAGGATGGTAAGGCCTATGTTGATTCACAGTCATCAGAAGCCATGGCTACTCAAAAAGGAACTCCTACTGAACCTGGAGTTGCTGGTCCGTACAGAGACCGCAGTGTAGCGGAAAACCTAGACCTATTCACTCGTATGAAAGCTGGTGAATTTGATGAAGGAACACACGTATTACGCGCAAAAATAGACATGACCTCTCCAAACATGTTGATGAGAGATCCTATCATGTACCGAATTTTAAAGAAAACTCACCACAGAACCGGAGATGACTGGGTTATTTACCCTATGTACGACTGGACCCATGGTGAAAGTGATTATATCGAACAAATTTCACATTCTTTGTGCTCCTTAGAATTTAAACCGCACCGTGAACTGTACAATTGGTTCCGCGATCAGGTTTATCCTTTAAGCAAAGAACAATATCCTCTTGCTCCTAAACAACGTGAATTTTCGCGTTTAAACCTCAGCTACACCGTAATGAGTAAGCGTAAGCTTATGAAGCTCGTAGAAGAAGGTGTTGTGGCAGGATGGGACGATCCGAGAATGCCAACCATTTCTGGATTGCGCAGAAGAGGGTATACCCCAGCATCAATTCGCAACTTTATCCAAACTGTTGGAGTTTCAAAACGTGAAAATGTGATTGATGTGGCCTTATTGGAATTTAAAGTCCGTGAGGACCTTAATAAAATTGCCAACAGAGTCATGGGGGTTTTAAACCCAGTAAAATTGGTCATCACGAATTATCCAGCAGGTCAAGAAGAAATCTTAATCGCTGAAAACAATCCGGAAGATGATACTGCTGGATCACGTGAAATTCCTTTTTCTGGAGAACTCTACATCGAAAGAGAAGACTTTAAAGAAGAAGCGAACCGCAAGTACTTCCGCCTGTCTATCGGTAAAGAAGTTCGACTTAAAAACGGATACATCATCAAAGGAGAAAGCTGCGTAAAAGACAGCGAAGGAAACATTACAGAAATCCACTGTACCTACGACCCTTTGAGTAAATCAGGAAGCGGTACCGAAGAAAGTAAGCGCAAAGTAAAAGGAACCTTACACTGGGTGTCTATCAAACACGCGGAAAAAGCAGAAGTACGCATTTACGACCGCCTATTCTCTGACGAGGCACCAGACAGTCATAAAGACAAAGACTTTATGGAGTTCTTAAACCCAAATTCTTTGGATGTTATCGAAGCGTTTGTAGAACCAAGTTTAAAATCGGCAGCTAAAGGAGCCCAATTCCAATTCCAGCGATTGGGGTACTTCAACGTTGACGATGACAGCAGTGAAACGGCACTCGTTTTTAATAAAACGGTTGGCCTTCGCGACACTTGGTCAAAGAAAAATAAATAATAAATAAAAAGCCGCTAATTTTACAGTTAGCGGCTTTTTTTATTTATTCGATAATCATCGTTTCATTGTCTACCCAGTTGGCGCGAAGCTTCAGTATTTTTTGGAAGTATTCTACGCGTTCCGGCTGTTGTCTTTTCAAATAATTTCCGGTATCCCACCTTCCGTTTTTGTTGTCGTCCACGATAACTCTAATCAAGTAATCCTTTGGTTCTAACAAGGTATAATTAACGGTTTTTGTACTGTTGATTACACGCTGATCTATCACCTCATCCCCATCTATTAACTCGACTAACAATTGGTGGTTATTTGCATTGGAAACATTAAAAATAATGGTTCCGTAATCTTCTGGTTCAAGAGTTCCAAACTGGTACTTAATGGTATCCGTTTTACAGGTATAAATATCCTCTAATGCATCCGGTAGCATCTGGAAACTGTATTCATTCGACGGTTTCTTATCAAATAATACCGCTAATTTCGTGTGGCGTAGCTGTGCTATGCTATATTTCACAGGTAACGTGTCTCTGTCTACCAATGAAATTTTACTTGTATCAATGGCCACAATAGGGTTGTTCGCCTCTAATATCAACGTGTCTTTTAAATTCAGAATGCGTTTTATCTTCGAAGTTACTCGCAACGAATCTATCTTTTTCTTGCGCAGTCGTACGGTAACTGTATCTGTAAAATCTCGATGTTCTATTGCAAATTGCAACGAATCTTTCACATTAGGAGTATACCAATAATTCAGCGTATCTCGTTTTTCGTCAAAAGCAGCAATGGCTTTAAAATCGGCTGGCACCTGTGACAATAGGCGAGCCTTAAAGTCGGCTTTGTTGCCCTGAAAACCAAAGCGTATCTTTCCCTTGAACAACTCTTTCGGACGCTTTAGTTTAAACGGTTGCTTTTCTGTAAACAACACGATTTCTTTGGCTAAAATACTATCTTGTGGCAGGTGTAAGGTATCAGAAAGAAATCCAATTTGATCAACTTTAGGATTAAATTTGTAATCATTTCCCTTATCCTTTAACGCAATCATCAAATACTTACCTTCTCGGATATTACTAAACTCAAAATCGGTAGAATCTAAGGTATTGGAAACGTAATCAGGTTTCTTCTTATAAACAATAGAATCGTTAAAATCGCGGTCGTAACGATACAATAATACTCCGATATTCGAGAACTTCTTTTGTCGGAATGCGGGTTTAACAGCTCCCTTTACTTTCAATGAATCGATGTAAGTCCCCGTTGAAAACACGTACTTAAAACTCTCCAAAGTATTGCCTTCGTTGTTATCGCGTATCGCATTCCCGAAATTAATCGTATAGGTAGTATTCTCCTTGAGCGTATCCATGATTTTGATGGAAATATACTTGCTGGGAGTTCCTTGTGGTGTGATGATTAAAGGCGTTTTAACCGGTGGTGAAACAACCAATTGCTTCGTCAACTCTTTTAAGGTGATATACTCATCAAAGTAAATTCGTATGTTCTTTTCCTTAAATTCTAAGGTTTCGTATGGCGGATTCGCCGTTACCATAATTGGAGCTGTTTCGTCTTTGGGTCCACCTTCTGGTCGTCCCACCCTTGCACAACTGGATATGATACTGGCAAAAACCATCGCGTAAACTATGTTTGTTATCTTCACAAATATTCAATTTATAAGGCATGTCAAAAGTACTAAAATAAAGGCATCAAAACTATTCCTTTGGCGTATATGCCATAGTACAAATACTAATTTTACGAACGCCCACCTTATATAATTGCTCACAACAATTAAGTAACGTAGCACCTGTGGTAATCACGTCATCTACCAGCAAAATATGGGCGTCACGCAACAACGCATGCTCTTCACAAGTAAAAAGGGTATCGCTATTAGAAAATCGTTCAAAGCGTTTTAATATTGTTTGGGAGGAACGCGTAGAGACTCTTTTTAACACTTTTGTAAGATATACAACCCCTAAAGTCCTCGCCAAGACGGTTCCAAACGCAGTCACTTGGTTGTATCCTCGCTCTTTTAGTCGCCTGGAGTGCAAAGGCACTGGCATTACGGCTGTAACGCTTTCAAACAAGTGTTGTTCCTGCAGTTGCTTCACGACTCTTTTAGCTAGCCATGTCCCTATGGCCTCTTGACCGCGATACTTCAATGCGTGAATTAAAGACTGTGAAGGCGTCGCTTTCCTAAAATACATATAACTCGAAATCTGTTCAATTACTGCGCTTCCGTAAAAAGTACTTTGTAACATTTTTTGATGGTACTCGTCATAAGGAATAGGAACCACTTGATGATTGCACTCGAGACACAAGAATTTTTCACCTGTAACTAAAGGTATTGAGCAGTGCACACACAAATTAGGAAAAAAAATATGGAATATATCTTTTAAAAATTGCATCTTTACTAGCAGTTTTTACCTTGAAAATTAAGAAAAAAATTAAGAAATTACACTTTGGAAAGCAAATTCAGTTTTTTTAAAGAGGCTGTAAAAAATTACAAAACCTCGGGAACCTTAGTTCCAAGTTCGCGCTTTTTAGCCAATAGAATGTTAAAGCCTATCGATTTTGACAAGGCAGATGTCATTGTTGAATTGGGGCCTGGTGATGGAGCCATTACCAAGGTCATACTCGAAAAACTACAACCGCATACCAAATTAATTTGCTTTGAAATCAATCCTATTTTCTTAAAAGAACTCGAAAAAATAACGCATCCTCAGCTCATATTGCTCAACGAATCTGCTGAAAACCTCGAGGGACACCTAAAAACATTTGGATTTACACAGGCCGATTACATTGTTTCAAGCCTCCCATTAACCATTATTCCCAAAAAGATATCACACAGTATTTTGAGCGCTTGCTACGCAGTACTCAAGCAGCGAGGCTTGTTTATTCAATACCAATACAGCCTTACCTACTTCAAAAAACTCAAGCTCGTATTCGGTAAAAACATCACCTTGGACTTTGAAACTTTGAATTTTCCTCCGGCATTTGTGTATAAATGTCTTAAAAAATAGTATTTTAGCCACGAACTCATTTAGTTTGTTCATCATAATTCCCCTTTGATGATGGTTGGCAGAAAAATAAAACATAAAGGGCTCGTAGCCTTTTTACTCTTTTTAGTAATAGTTATTGGGCTTTTAGCCTATCAGAATGCGCGAGACTTTTCGCAGCTGAAAAGCGCTTTTGATACCGAGAAAGCAGAACTTGAAAAAGACTTAGACAAGGTAATCACCAACTATCAAAACATCATTGCTGAAAACCACGATTATTCCGATAAATTAGAAGTACACCTTACCAGAGTTGTGGCTTTGCGAGACAGTATTCGCGATTTAGAAGCCAAAAATTACCGCTTGTTACGCGTTTACAAAAAGAAAATCGGTGTTTTAGAAGAGCAGAATGCCAAGCTCATGTCAAAAATAGACTCATTAAACGCGATCAATCAAGAGTTGTATACCGAAAACGACAGTGTAAGAGAAGTACTCAACGAGACCGAAGAGCTGAACACCAAACTGTCAAGAAACAACAAAATATTAGAGCGAAAAGTAGCTTCTGCAGAGCAACTTGAAATTGCCAATATCGACTTCAATGCCATGAAACCCCGTGGAAGCTCACGATTGACAACCACGTATCGCTCCTGGAAGGCTACCGCCTTTAAAGTCAGCTTTGATCTCTTGGAAAACAAAGTCATTGACAAGGGATATAAACCCATACACGTTCAATTGTTAGGGCCCGACAAAAAAGTTATTGCTCCAAAGGGTAAGATTCGCTTAAAAAATGGTAAATTACTATCGTATAGCGATATAATTTCTGCCGAGTATTACAACGAACAGGTTCGCGTAATGTCTTTGGTTAAAATCGAAAAAGGATCTATTCAAGAAGGAGCGTATACCGCTCGTATCTTTGCCAACAAAATATTTATCACTGAATCAACTATCAAATTAAAATAACCCTCTTAAAAATCCCCTACACATGAATTCAAAATTCCTAAAAAACTCAGTCATTGTGGTACTGCTGTTTGCTGTGCTATTTTTGACGCTATTCAACCTAAAAAAGTCGAGTGAGCTCAACGAGCTTAAAAATGTATTTAAAGAGGAAAAAGCTGATTTAAAAAATGCCCTAGACGAAATGATCAAGGACTACACCGATGTTGTGGTTCGAAAAAAAAGCCTTTCAAAGCGCCTTCGCGTCGAGGTTCAAAAAATGAAAGACCTTCGTGATTCTGTGGCTAAACTACAAGGGCATAACTACAACCTAATACGACGCTATCGAAGTAAAATAGCGAGTTTGGAGCGCGAAAACAGGCGTTTGTTTATCAAAATTGACTCGTTGAGCACCGCGAACCAAGCGCTGACGCAGGAAAATGTGATTACCAACGAAATATTAGAGCAAAAGGAAACCATCAATACCAAACTCGAAGAAAAAAATAAAATCCTCGCTGAAAAAGTAGCGATTGCCTCAAAAATTGACATTAGTCCGGTAAAGGCTATAGCCATGAAAGAGCGCAGTAGCGGTAAATTGACATCGACCTCGCGTTCGAGCAGATGCGATGCCTTTAAAATTAACTTTGATCTTTTGGAGAATCCGGTGACCGAATCGGGTAAAAAAATGGTATACATCCAAATCATCGATGAAGATAAAAATGTGGTGACTCCAAAGGGGAAAGCCAGTTTGAAAAACGGAAACAAAATCCTTTACAGTGACTCACTAGCTGTAAATTACGACAACAACCGATTGAGTTTAGTGTCGTTAATTTTGGTAAACAGAGACGATATCAACCGAGGCAAATACACCATCAGCGCATTTGTTGATGGCCGCTACTCGGGCAATTCCACTGTAAAACTCAGGTAAAAAATACACGAGCTATTAAAAAGTGGAGATTGCAAAATCTTCACTTTTTTTTATGTTCTTAATTCATAGTTTAAAAGCTTATTATATTTTTGCATTATGGCAAAACAAGAAGATCAATTTAAAAAAGTAATTTCACACGCAAAGGAGTACGGATACATCTTTCAATCTTCTGAAATTTACGACGGACTTAGCGCTGTGTACGACTACGCCCAAAACGGTGTAGAGTTAAAGAAAAACATTCGCGACTACTGGTGGAAAGCCATGGTTCAAATGCACGAGAATATCGTAGGGATAGACGCGTCTATCTTAATGCACCCAACCACCTGGAAAGCTTCGGGCCACGTAGATGCATTCAACGATCCTCTTATCGATAACAAAGACAGTAAAAAGAGGTACAGAGCCGATGTATTGGTAGAGGATTACTGTGCTAAAATCGAGACCAAAATTGAAAAGGAAGTCAAAAAAGCAGCGAAACGCTTTGGAGACGCTTTTAATAAAGAAGAGTTCGTAAGCACGAACCCAAGAGTCTTAGGGTATCAAGAGAAAATCGATTCGATTTTGAAACGCTTAGGGCAGTCGTTGGAAAAAGAAGATTTAGCCGACGTAAAAAGCCTAATTGAAGAACTCGAAATTGCCGATCCGCTGACAGGAAGCAAAAACTGGACAGATGTCAAGCAATTTAACTTGATGTTTGGAACTCAGTTAGGAGCCTCTGCTGATAGCTCAATGAAAGTATACTTGCGCCCGGAAACAGCACAGGGAATCTTTGTTAATTTCCTCAACGTGCAGAAAACCGGAAGAATGAAAATTCCTTTTGGTATTGCACAAACTGGAAAAGCGTTCCGTAATGAAATCGTAGCACGTCAGTTCATCTTTAGAATGCGTGAATTCGAACAAATGGAAATGCAATTCTTTGTAAAACCAGGGACGCAAAAAGAGTGGTATAACCAGTGGAAAGACACTCGTTTAAAGTGGCACTTATCATTGGGAATGGGTGCGGACAATTACCGTTTCCACGACCACGAAAAATTAGCGCACTACGCCGATGCTGCTGCTGATATCGAATTCAAATTCCCATTTGGATTTAAAGAATTGGAAGGAATTCACTCTCGTACAGATTTCGATTTAAAAGCTCACGAAGAGTTCTCAGGTAAAAAACTACAGTATTTTGACCACGAAGACAATCAGAACTACGTTCCTTATGTAGTGGAAACTTCTATTGGTTTAGATCGTATGTTCCTAGCAGTTTTTGCAAATTCACTACAAGAAGAGGAGTTGGAAAACGGAACTACGCGTACGGTATTGAAATTACCTGCGGTATTGGCTCCGACCAAAGCTGCCATTTTACCACTCGTAAAAAAAGATGGACTTCCTGAAGTAGCTCGTCAAATTGTAGACGATTTAAAATGGGATTTCAACGTAGCATACGATGAGAAAGATGCCGTAGGACGTCGTTACCGCCGTCAAGATGCAGCGGGTACCCCCTTCTGTATCACTGTAGACCACGATACCTTAGAAGATCAATCTGTGACTATTCGTCACCGCGACACTATGGAGCAAAAACGCGTTAAAATAAGCGATTTAAGAGCCATCATCAAAGAAGAGGTTGATGTACGCACTTGGTTGCAAAAAATGAAATAAAACGAGCTAAAATTAGCTTTATTAGCCTGTCTGACTTCGGTTAGACAGGTTTTTTTATTCTCTTGAGCGTTCCCTGCTAATTATGTGTATTTTTGTGGAGAATTCAATAGTATCAAGAACCATGCAAACCTTAGTAAAAATACTCTTTTTCATTTTCGTAGCTTGGATGCTTGTCGGCGCCTACCTACTCAACACAGCACACCCCAAAGCACAAGTTGTTATGGGACTCGGTGTTTTGTTTATGGCCTTTATCCTCATGCCGGTTTTTATTTACCATCGCTATCGAGACGGGAAGTACAAAAAATACATTATCAACAACGACACCAATAATAAAAACAAAAAAGACTGATGTTTCCATCAGTCTTTTTTTATGCATGATCTTTCCTTTCCTTATTTCAAGGTAGGAGAGTAATTTGTCGGATAATTTTTAGCCTTAGCCAAACCGTCTTTTGCATCTTTAAAGTTAGATCCGTAGGTTTTATCGATAGCCTTTAACATCTCGTTTGCCATTAAAGCATAACCTCTTGCAGTTAAGTGCACACCGTCTAAACTCACCAATCCTCCAAATACGAACCTAGTACTCATATTGAATTCGTCAAATACTAAACCAGTGGTTGACGCTTGTTGTAAGATAGCTTTTAAATCAACTACAGCCAATCCTTTAGCAGTCGCTACAGAAGTAATCGTATTGTTGTACGCATCTACCGCTGTTTTTAACTCAGCTACCTCGCTTTTTGTCAAGACCCACTTATCTTCTAAAGGTAAGGTAATTCCTTCAGCAGAGAATTGTCCTGCAACCGCTTGTGGCAATCCTTGTCCCATCAATGCTTGTACGCTTGCTCCATTCACAGTTCCAATAATACCACTACTAGGCAATACGATATAATCATCAGCCGTTGCTGGTCTTGCCTGCCCATAAGTACGTCCTAAAAGCGTTGCTACCAATGGTGCTGCCGCTGCAGGAAGTCCGAACTGTTGTACGAACGCTGGAAACTGAGGGTTTGCATTTAAAGCCGCTGTGATTTGACCTTCTAAGTTCACCAAACTTTCATCCTTAATAACTACAGGATTCGCTTGGTCTGCCTTAAACTGGATGATACGATTAGGCTGATTGATTGCCGGATTCGAAAAAATCTGATTTAAGGCACCGTATACAGTATTAATACTTGCCAACTGTCCTTGTAAAGCAGCATTCGTTCTAGGATCTAATGGATTGTGGGGTACTGTTGTAAAATACGGTAACGAATTAACGTAAGGTACCGTTCCTACCACTCCTTTAGCTCCTCCGGCCGTCAATGCATTGACCATGGCAGTAAACGATTGAGCAAATACTCCTGGATCCGTAATATCTGTTGGCCCGTAGGTAGCAGGGTTGGTATTACCTGTTTGATTGGTACCAACACCTCCGGCAATGGCATACCCTAGTACGTCATTTCCTCCAATTTCTGACAAACTAAAAAACGTTGGTTGCTTAGACGCCGCCTCAGCAATAACTGTAGATTGCGTAGGTGCCATGCGTCCGAAATAAGGATTCAAAGCCGCGTACCCTGGAGTTACAAAGTGAAAACTCTTTGCTCCTGGAAGTCCGTAGTTATTAAAATTTGGTGCGTTGGTTGCTGCAGTTCCTACTACAGTTCCTGGCTTGTCAGTCAAGCGCTTTGGCTTCTGTGTTTGCGCATCGAAATAAAATCTTTGGTCCTGAGCAACAGCTCCTGCTGACGTTACCATTCCTCCGATATTATCGGCCATTAACGGCTGCACAAAATCGCCTCCGCCGACCATTTTAAACTTAGACGCAAGTGTATTTGGAAACGAGTATTGTTGTCCAGTTTTAAACAGGGCTCCGTCAGAAAAACCTGCAGTGAAAGAAGCTCCTACTGCCACGTATTTCGAAAAGTCCACACTTCCTGCGTCTAATTTAATTGTATTTTCTGCGTCTTTAATTTCTGGCAATGAATTATCCACGTCACAGGCAGTAAACCCAACGAGCATTGCAGAAAGAAAAGTATATTTTAAAGTATTCTTCATGTTTCTTCTTTTTAGTTATTGATAGTCCAAGAAATGTAGTACTGTGAACCAACGGCTCCTACCCCTGGTGCACTGATAAACTCCTCACCTGTCAAGTTTGTTCCTCCCAACTTAAATACCGACTTGATAGAAGGTACGCTGTAGTTAATTTGAGCATCGAGTACTGTTCTTTCTTCAACAGTTCCTTCCAAGAAAGTAGACTGCCAATAAAATTCATTTTGCCAACGACCACTGATGTTAAATCCGAAGTTCTCAAATAGATTTGGATGTCCAAACTGTACCTTAAGCTTGTGCTCAGGCGTGTTGAATCCAGCTTCGAAATCAGGATCTTTTGACTGGTCAAAATCAAATTTAGACCACGTATAGTTCATTCCTACAGTATATCCGTTGAAAACCTTAGTGTTTAATCCTAACCCTACTCCGTATGAATTTACGTCAACAGTTGAATTTGTTTTTACACTAAATGTTCTTACTAAATCTCTGTTTGTAAGATTTGCAGGAGTCACTGGAGTTGTTGGGTTGATTAATACCAATACATCTTTGTTCGCGATGAAATCAGAATACATGTTGTAGTAAGTACTAAAGTCAACTGATAATTTTTTATCTCCAATTGGTAAAGCGGCACGGTATCCGATCTCGAAAGACTTTACTTTCTCAGGTTTTACCAATGCTGTTTGTGCCAAGGTAGGCGCTCCAGCAGCAACAGAACTCGCTGAATATCCTCTTGTAAACACATCCGTTCCTGTTAACGTAAACGAATTTCCAGCAACGTCTGATACTTGCGACGAGAAACGTGTTAAGTTATCAGGAGCAGTACCTAAAATGAATCCAGCACCTGTTGCTAATCCGATGTATTGATCTTGTGTTGTTGGATTTCTAAATCCTGTTTGGAACGACGCTCTGAAGTTGTGATTCTTATCTTCACCAGCTGCATACGCTAACGAGATTCTCGGGGTAAAGTTTCCTTTAAAGTTATCTGACTTATCGTAACGGATAGACCCAGTAAACTTCAAACGATCGTCTAACATTTTCTTTTGAACCTGCGTATAAATACCGTATTCACCGTATTCGATAGGTCCGTCTGCATCGGTATAAATAGTACCAAATGAGTTCAATCGGTACTGACGGTACGATCCTCCAAACTGCACCTCAGCCCAGTCGATATAATCGCGTAAATTCAAGTTACCATCTGCGTGGTAGTAGCTCGTTTGATCTCTAAACTTAGATCCTGTTAATAAATCTGGATCTGAAGTTACCTGGTTAAATAAGTTTTGGAATTGCGCTGATCCTGGTAATGGGCGACCTGTATCGGCAACCTGACGTGCCACTGCATGTGATCCAGAATTTAAATACGCTACTGCGTACTCGTTAAACCACTGTGTGTTTGACTTCCACTTGCTGTTCATGTTGATCGCAGCAAAACGCGTATCATACGAGTCCCCTGCGTCTTCTCCTGCGTAGTAACCTCTAATGAAGAAACTCTTTCCGCGTACTTCTAACTTGTGTTGCTCCATAAAGAAGTTTGCCAAGTTATACCTGTTTTGTCCTTGGTAAATAGTATTACCTGTACCGAACTTAGAATTCCAAATAATTTCTACACGGTCATTTCCTAAAGGACGGTAGTGCATCGATCCGTTGAACTTAACACTGCGAGCTTCGTTACTCATTAAGTCAACTTCTCTGTATCCCGTTCTACTTACTTTTCCGATAGCTCCTCCTAAATCGATAGAAACTTCGTCTCCGTAGATGTTTGCTCCGTCGTAATTAGGATCGTCAGCATGGCTCATTCCAGGAATGTATCTCCCTCCGATTCCAGTAGTGTTTCTGTAATCTGTAGCGTGCCACTCTTCACCTTTTAAATACGACATACTTGCTTTCGCTGCGAAGTAATCGTCAAAGGCATGTGCCATACGCACTGTAAAATCGTAGTATCCGTTATCTCCAGCCGCTTGTTGGCTTGTAAGTCCTGTTTTCAATCCTAAGGTAATTCCCTGATCGTCAAACGGGCTCTTACTGGTCATTAACATGATTCCGTTAAATGCATTCGCCCCGTATAATGCCGAAGCTGCACCTGGTAAAATCTCTACGCTCTTTACATCAACCTCAGATACTCCTAATAAGTTTCCGATAGCGAAGTTCAAGGCTGGTGAAGCGTTGTCCATTCCATCAACCAACTGAACGAAACGCTCGTTTCCAAACGTAGCGAAACCACGAGTGTTCACCGTTTTAAAGGTTAAACCACCCGAGTTAATATCAATTCCTTTTAAGTTTTCTAATCCGTCGTAATACGATGCAGAAGCAGTATTCTTGATCGCTCTTGAATCGAAACGCTCAATAGTCACCGGAGACTCCATTACACGTTCAGGAGTACGAGATGCCGATACCACAACCTCATCAAGAGATGTTACATTCTCTGCTAAACTCACTTCAACAACCTGATTGTTTTGAGTGATTTCAACTTTTTTAGTCTGATAACCTATCAATGAAATTTCAAGAGTGAAAGGAGGTTTATCGGTAACACGAAGTGTAAACTTACCATCAAAATCAGTAGAGGTTCCTACTGCCTTACGTGAAATTTTGATGTTGGCTCCCGGTAGTGGACCACCGAGGGTCGCATCGTTTACCGTACCTGTTATGGTGGTCTGGGCCATCATAATACTACCGTACAGTGCAAATGCAACAAGTAATAATCTTTTCATCATAATGTGTATAATAATTTGTTAACTTAACGCAAAATACGATTTTTTTTCATTTCCAAAATAATTGTGTTAAATTTTATTAAAAACAATAGTATTACTAGGGCCAAATTAGCAAAATCACACTGAGTAATTTGCATGGATTTTAGCCTAGCTATTTTGGAAATCTCCGACAAATCGTACATTTGTGAAAATTTATTTCACCTTGGAAATTAGGCATTCAATTTTTGACTTTACCCCTACTCAAAAAACTTATGTAACCATAGGTACTTTTGACGGTGTACACATAGGACATCAAAAAATCATAAAAAAACTGGTTGCAGAGGCCAAAAAAGCCAATAAGCAATCGGTACTACTCACCTTTTTTCCGCATCCGAGAATGGTTCTTCAAAAAGATGTCAGTATAAAACTGATCAATACTATTGAAGAGAAATCAGAACAATTGCGCCGTTTGGGGCTCGATTGTTTGCTAATCCATCCTTTTAGCAAAGATTTTTCGCGATTAACAGCCCTCGATTTTGTACGAGATATACTGGTCAATCAGTTAAATACCGATAAATTGATTATCGGTTACGATCATCATTTCGGTAAAAACAGAGAGGGGAATATTGAACAACTCACCGAATATTCTCATCTGTACGATTTTGTGGTAGAAGAAATTCCAGCACAGGACATCGATGATGTTTCTGTGAGTTCCACGAAAATCCGAAGGGCACTACAACAAGGACATCTGAAAACGGCAAATGACTATTTAGGCTATGCGTATACCTTGCGCGGCACAGTGGTTACTGGTCAGCAACTGGGTAGTAAAATAGGTTTCCCAACGGCGAATATTCAAATCAAAGAATCGTATAAACTCATTCCTAAAACTGGTGCATACATCGTGCAAGCCCACCTAAACAACGCCGTGGTATACGGAATGATGAACATAGGCATGCGCCCAACGGTGAATGGAACTACTGAAACCATTGAAGTGCACTTTTTTGACTTCAACGAGGACCTTTACGGACGGGAAATTACCATTGAGCTTCTGTACTACCTCCGCGAAGAGCAAAAATTCGACTCTATTGCCACACTGAAACAGCAACTCGCTACTGACAAACAACAAGCACTGAACTATCTAGACACAGCAATACGTTAAACAGAAATTACTGTAATTACAGCTGTTTTTATGCCAGTACTACTACATTCGGTTACCATTTGTAACGGCAGACCATAAAATATAGAGAAATCGTAGGTAATACTTGTCACAAATTTTATATTTGCCTTAGTTAAAAAAATATAATAATGTTACAGGTTCAGTTTATTAGAGAAAACAAACAAACTGTTTTAGAAGGCTTGGCAAAGCGAAATTTTGCCAATGCAGAAACGATGATAGAGGAGGTATTAAAATTAGATGAAGCCAGGAGAGCTACTCAGGTTTCATTAGACAATGTACTTGCTGAATCCAATAAACTGTCCAAAGAAATCGGTGGTCTTTTTAAAGCTGGAGAAGTTCAAAAGGCAAATCTTTTAAAAGAAAAGACATCACAACTCAAAGAAGACTCTAAACGCCTTTCTGAGGAGTTGAATACGCACAGTAACGATTTACAAAACTTGCTGTATCAGATTCCTAATGTTCCACATGCCTCTGTGGTAGCTGGTAACAGCGAAGAGGATAACGAAGAGATTTTCAAAGAAGGGATTGTTCCTGATTTGGGAGAAAAAGCCTTACCTCACTGGGAGATCGCCAAGAAATACGATATTATCGATTTTGATTTAGGAGCCAAAGTATCGGGTGCTGGTTTTCCTGTTTACAAAGGAAAAGGAGCGCGTTTGCAACGTGCGTTAATCTCGTATTTTCTCGATAAAAACACAGCTGCTGGATACAACGAAGTACAGGTACCTCATTTAATTAACGAAGCTTCAGGATACGGAACAGGGCAACTTCCTGACAAGGAAGGACAAATGTACCACGTTACTGGAGATGATCTATACCTCATTCCGACGGCAGAAGTTCCTATTACCAACATGCACCGCGGTGACTTGTTAAAAGAAGCCGAATTACCAAAAGCCTATACGGGATATACGCCTTGTTTTAGACGTGAAGCTGGTAGTTACGGAGCTCATGTACGCGGGTTAAATCGCTTACACCAATTTGACAAGGTAGAACTCGTTCGTGTAGAGCACCCAGAGAAGTCGTACCACGCATTAAACGACATGGTAGAGCACATCAAAGATATTTTGAGAGAATTAAAATTACCGTATAGAATTTTACGTCTTTGTGGAGGAGATACCGGATTTACCGCTGCTCTTACTTTTGACTTTGAAGTGTATTCAACAGCACAAGAGCGCTGGTTAGAAATCAGTTCTGCATCGAACTTTGAGACCTTCCAAGCAAATCGCTTAAAATTGCGTTTTAAAAATAGCGAAGGTAAGAGTCAATTGGCACATACTTTAAACGGAAGCTCGTTAGCGCTACCGAGAGTATTGGCGGCAATTCTTGAAAATTATCAAACGGCTGATGGAGTTAAAATTCCTGAAGTATTAGTTCCATATTGTGGATTCGACCTCATTGACTAAGTACTTTTCAACCGACAAATACATATAAAAGTAAGTTTCTCCGGAAACTTACTTTTTTAGTTTGCAACGATGGCAACCATCAATCTTTTGTATTTGTTCATTTCTAACAAAGCCTCGAAGTATTGGGCTATTTGACCATTTTTCATAAACACATTGGCTTGTTCTCTTGCAGTTTCGTATTGTCTAGTTAAGTTTTTCATGATGTTCTAAGTTGGATTGTTATCATTAAGACAAAGTCCGTGCCAAAATGTTACAGTATTCTCAAAAAAAATTATTTTTTTAATAGCTTTTTAACAATAAAAACGCAGATACTCAAGAGCACAACGCTTTATTTACTTGATATTCTGCACTTTTTTTAAGAAGTTTGTATACCTGCTTTTTTATTCAGTTTTATGAGAAAATTATTGCTTTTCGTTTGTATGCTCCTCCTCAATACAGGAATTTTTGCCCAGCAAAACTCCTTTGTAATTGCCGAAAACTACTTTCGAAATAGCGAATACGAAAAAGCGCTACAATACTATCAGGAGTTGTATAAAAGTAGCCCGTACAATACGACGTATTTGAAGCGACTCATGAGTTGTTACCAAGAATTGAATCAATTTGACAAAGTGGAGCAAACGCTGGTCAGCAAATTACAGCAATACCCAGATCAATTGTACCTAGAAGTATTGTTAGGACACAACTACGAGCGTCAGCAGCGACATACCGAGGCCAAAGAACACTATGAAAAAGCCATACAGGCAGTACAACAAGGAAACGGCTATGCCAGCGTCATTGCAAACCTCTTCAAAGATTTCAGTAAGTTAGACCTCGCTATTCAAGCCTACGAAACTATCCTCGTCCAAAACCCGAACGCCAACTTTGGCTTTCAATTGGCACAAATTTACGGGGAGCAAGGAAATTTTGCCAAAATGTTCAATTCCTATTTTGACCTTGTAGACAAGAATGAAAATTACCTGAGTAATGTCAAGTATTTCAGTAACCGCTACTTGTCAGACAACCCTGATGACCCCAACAACCAATTGTTTAAAAAAGGCTTGTTAAAAAAGTCGATCAGCAACCCCAAAGATATTTGGAACGACTTGCTGGGCTGGTACTTTATCAAGCAAAAGCAATTTGGCAAAGCGCTCATTCAATACAAAGCCTTGTTGGCTCGAAATCCCGACAACCTCGCCAATATTAAAAACCTCAACAGGCTGGCTTTTGACGCCGAGGATTACGATACTTCTGAAAAGTGTTCGGCTTTAATTATTGCCAAAACCAACTACGAGCGCGATAAGTTCAGTGCCATATACATCCAGCTACAAATTGCCATACAAAAAAAATATCCAGATGTTCTTGAACGCTTTGAAAGCATTCTCAAAGAGTACAAAAACTCACGTCATACCATTCCTGTAAAAATTGCTTACGCCAACTATTACAGTTACACCTTAAAACAACCTGAAAAAGGCATCGCCATCCTAGAACAAGCACTGCGAGAAAGTACTAGTAAATTCAGTAAGGGACGCATTAAATTAAATTTGGCACAACTCCTCGTATTTACAGAAAATTTCAACCGAGCGCTCATCTATTTTTCTCAGGTTCAAAGTCAATTTAAAAATCATCCACTGGGTCAAGAAGCTCGCTTTAAGGTTGCCCAAACTTCGTACTTCAAAAACGATTTTAAATGGGCCAAAGCTCAATTAAAAGTCCTCAAAGGCTCTGCCACACAACTCATTGCAAACGACGCAGCAGAACTGTTCTTAACCATTTCTGACAACCAACCCAAAGACAGTACCGCAACAGGGCTAGCTCAGTATTCAAAAGCTGACTTCTTGAGCTATCAACGCAAAAATGACCAAGCGATCCCCATCTTACAAGAATTGATCAGCTCGTATAAAAATCAACCCATTGAAGACGAAGCGCAATACAAACTAGGAGTATTATACATCGATGAAAAAAAATACCTAGAAGCCATCGCTTGTTTTGAAAAAGTGATTGCCATAGACGCAAAGGGAATTCTCGTCGACAACGCCTTGTACCAGTTGGGTAATCTATACCTCAATCAACTCGAGGATACAGAAAAAGCAGCTACTTACTTTCAAAAAATCATTTTTGACCACCCGTCGAGTATCTATTTGATCGACGCTAGAAAAAAATACCGTACACTTCGCGGAGACCAACTGTAAAGAGCAAAAAAATAATCGTATCTTAGAGAGAAGCCGTTAAAATGCCTTGCCTAGCTATCCAACGAACAGCTGTTTTGCTCTATTTGTAAAAATTAGGGAAACTTATTCGTTTTCAACAGGCAAATTATTGTAGGTAAACCCTATTTTTGCAAAGCAAACAACACAACTGCTCAACAATCACTTTATACTTTAAATACGAAAGGATATGTATATATACAATGTAACTGTAAACGTAGACGAGAGCATTCACAAAGAATGGCTGGTTTGGATAGAAAATCACATTCCAGACGTTTTAGCCACTGGGTATTTTTTGAGTGCTAAAATGACCCAAGTTTTGGTTGAAGAAGAAATGGGAGGCATTACCTACTCTATTCAATACACGGCGAAAACAAGAGAAGATTTAGACAATTATTACAAAAACAGTGCTGATCAACTCAGACAGGACGGATTGAAAAGATTTGCCGATAAAATTCTTGCCTTTAGAACAGAATTGAAGGTGATTAATGAATTCTATCCTACAGCAAAAAACAACTAGACTCTTCACAGAGGTTTCTCAACATAAAATTAGTACGCAACATGACGGTACGCGCAAAAAAACATTTAGGACAGCATTTTTTAAACGATGAAAATATCGCAAAAAAAATTGCGGACACCCTTACCGAAAACGGTTATGACAACGTTTTGGAAATAGGACCTGGTATGGGGGTACTCACGAAATACCTACTGGCTAAAAAGCCAAAAGTAACCGTGATGGAACTAGATAGCGAGTCTGTTACTTACTTGCACGAAACCTTTCCCTTAGAGCATATTACCTTAGATACAAATGCGGAAAATTTTCGCATATTGGAAGGTGACTTCTTAAAGCAAAATCTCGAAGAACTGTTTCAAGGCAATCAAGTAGCGATCATCGGAAATTATCCGTACAATATATCGTCACAGATTGTATTTAAAGCTATTGAGAACCGCCATCTCGTTCCTGAATTCTCAGGAATGTTTCAAAAAGAAGTCGCTCAGCGCGTCGCTGAAAAAAAAGGAAGTAAAACCTATGGTATTCTCTCGGTATTAACTCAAGCTTTTTACGATGCTGAATATTTGTTTACCGTTCCACCAGGAGTTTTTAATCCTCCTCCAAAGGTAGATTCTGGGGTAATTAGACTGATCCGCAAGGAGAACCAAGAGCTCCCAGTAGATGAAAAATTGTTTTTCCGAGTGGTGAAAACAGCCTTCAATCAACGTAGAAAAATGCTCCGTTCTAGCTTAAAATCCTTGCAAATTTCGCAGGAACTAAGAGAAGATCCCGTGTTTACCATGCGTCCAGAACAATTGTCTGTAGAAGAATTCATCGAGCTAACTGCTAAAATCGAAAACGATGGCCATAGAAATCACTAGAGAACTACTCAAAGGCTTACAATCGTGTGTAGCCAATCAGAAAGACAAAGAAATACTCGAAACCTTTGAGAGTGTTCATCATGCTGATATCGCCGAGGTTTTAGAAGAGTTAACCTTCGAAGAAGCGCTGTATATCATCCGTTTGCTCGATTCTGAAACGACTTCAGAGGTTCTTATGGATATTGATGAAGATACCCGAGAACGCGTTTTAGGAGAGCTTTCAGCAAAAGAAATTGCCGAAGAAATTGACGAACTCGATACGGATGATGCTGCCGATGTTATTGCTGAGTTGCCCGAAGAACGCAAGCAAGAGGTAATTCAAGAAATTGAAGACAAAGAACACGCGAAGGAGATTGTAGAATTACTCCGTTATGACGAACATTCTGCCGGTGGACTTATGGCCAAGGAATTGGTAAAAGTGAACGAAAACTGGAATGTCATGTCGTGTGTAAAAGAAATGCGCCAGCAGGCGGAAGAAGTAACCCGAGTTCACTCTATTTACGTAGTTGACAACGACGGAAAACTAAAAGGACGGCTGTCTTTAAAGGACCTACTCATGGCCTCTACCCGCTCAAAAATTGCCGATGTCTACATTCCTAATGTAGATTACGTATATGTGCATGACGCAGCGGACGAAGTTGCCAATATCATGCGTAAATACGATTTGGAAGCCATTCCTGTAGTTGATGAATTGGGAGTGTTAGTAGGCCGAATTACCATTGATGACATCGTAGATGTTATCAAGGAGGAAGCGGACAAAGACTACCAGTTAGCAGCCGGAATTACACAGGATGTCGAGGCTGATGATTCTATTTTGCAATTGACCAGAGCGCGACTTCCTTGGTTGTTTTTAGGTCTCATTGGAGGGATTAGTGCTGCCAGTATCATGGGCTTCTTTGACGAAGCACTTTCTAAGAATGCCATTTTATTTATGTTTACCCCGTTAATTGCCGCTATGGCTGGTAATGTGGGGGTACAATCGTCAGCGATTATCGTACAGGGATTGGCAAACGATGATGTGAAAGGAAGTGTTGGGAAACGTTTATTGAAAGAAATGTCATTAGCCGCCGTTAACGGTGCTATACTCGCCATACTATTATTCTTTTTTGTACTGGTATCAGAATCGGATATCAACATGGCAATCGCAATCTCAGTTTCTCTGTTCGCAGTGATCGTTGTTGCGGGACTCATCGGTACCTTTATTCCGTTGTTTTTACATAAAAGAGGCATCGATCCAGCCATTGCAACTGGACCGTTTATTACTACCTCTAACGATATTTTTGGTATTCTTATTTACTTTTCCATCGCTAAACTGATCATCGGTTTCTAAGTTATTTAACAACGAGCTTTTGTACGCTGCGCCTTCCCGTATCTGTTCGAATTTCTAATAGGTATACTCCCCCTGAAATACTGCCCAGTTCTAAGCTTGCTCTAGAAACCTTTTTGATTTGTACTCCCGTAGTTGTATACAAAATGAGTTCCTTTACCGAATCGGTCTCCAAAGTTACCTGTACTGCGTTAGTAGCCGGGTTTGGAAACACGCGTGCCTGCGAAAGACTTGACTCATTTACCGACATGGTTTTACAACTCGTACTGTACGTTGCATCGGTATCTTTTTCCCAGTTTACATTGACCAAACTAGCGGCCGGATCATCGACCTGAATACACTTTAACAAGGAATTGTTCTTTAATTTCACCGAGGTCAATACCTTATTGCTTCCATTTTTTAGATTTAAATACTCCAACGAATTATCATCGAGGTTTACGGTGGTAAGTACTGTATTTGCGGATAAATCTAGACGTTTTAGTTTCGTGTATGAAGCGTGCAATGACTCCAGTTTTGGGTTACTAGAGAAATCAATGCTCTCCAGTGGATTGCTTACTCCGTTAAAACTTCTCAATTTTGCGTTCTGCGTGAGGTTGAGCTGTTTTACACCATTACTCGCCATCAACAAAAATTCCAACTCCGGGCAATTCGAAACATCGAGTTGAGTCAACTCATTCTCAAAGCAATTTAAATTTCGCAATACTCGATTTTTCGTCAGGTTTAAGGTCTTCAGATGATTGGTTCGTACCCAGAGAAAGCTCAATTTGGGATTTGCCTGAACATCCAAGCTCTTCAACTCATTCATATTGGCAACAAAATACTCCAGATTTGGGCATTTAGAGAGGTCTATTTGCGTCAATTTATTCTGCATAACCGTCAAACGCTTCAAATTGGGATGAGTCCCTAACACCAAGGATTGCAAACCAATTCCAGTGGCTTCCACCCTTTGTAATTTTGAATTTTTAGAAAGATCCAGTTGCGATATGCTATTTCTGGTACATACCAGCCCGGTGATGTTTTCGAAATACTCAATTCCTGACAAATCGTTAATTCCGAGGTTTCCACAGCGCAATTCTCCGGTAAAGGCCTTGGCCTCGGTTACCTGGATTTCTCCATCATTATTGGTATTGATGGTGTAATTCGTAAGCAAATAGTTTTTGAAAATTGCATCCTTAATCGGAACAATATCGTTGGCGTAACCAAGGGTAACAGA
The DNA here is from genome assembly GCF_964514025.1 of Tenacibaculum litopenaei. NCBI lineage: Bacteria > Pseudomonadati > Bacteroidota > Flavobacteriia > Flavobacteriales > Flavobacteriaceae > Tenacibaculum > Tenacibaculum litopenaei. The sequence goes on along the minus strand of NZ_CAZEQT010000001.1, from coordinate 152,903 downwards.
CAAATTTAAGAGGAAAATTGACAGTAATCTTTTGGTTTTCAACATACTAATTTTATTGATAATTTCCTCCCAATCTAAGTCAGAATCCTCAATAAAAGATTATCATTTGTTAAAAAATTAATGCCCAGTAACAGCCTCTAATTTTACACTTTCGATTAATTCTTTCGGAATGAACCCCTTAAGCATAAAAAAGGCTCCGAATACGATGAGTAATATTCCCATTCCCTTTTTAATTCGGTAGATGACAAGCGGAGTAAGGGAGCTCTTTAAACGTTTGGCCAACACAATTTTCATAAAATCGGTAGTAGCATACCCGATAATCACGGTTACGAAATACCAAAAAATGGCATTGGGATTCATATTTAAACTCGGTCCTACCATAATCATAATTCCGAGCCATCCTGCCAAGACCCCTACATTGATAAAATTGAGCAAAAACCCGTTTAATATAAGCTTAAAGTAGTTGTTTGCCTTCGGCACCTCAACTTGACTTTCATCTACTTCCTTTTTATTGTTTTTATCGATATAAGTTATGATACCATACACGATAAGAATGAGACCCCCAATCCAGAATAATCGGGGGTCATCCTTGATTTTTTCTAATAAATTTCTACTTCCGTAGTAAGCGATCAGTATAAAGGTTACATCACCCAAAATAACACCAATATCAAAAGCCATGGCCGCGCGAGCCCCTTTTAAAATACTAGTCTTTATCAACATAAAGAATACCGGTCCTATCATAAAGGCCATACCCACACCTATTAAAAACGCATTTTTTAACGTAAGGAAATCCATTAGCTATTTTTTTATTTATTATTAAACCTCATCAAAATCGACAGTAATTGTCGGTGTTGTCGGATGCGATACACAAGTTAATATCAACCCTTCTTCCAACTCTTCATCTGTCAAAATCGAATTTTTGGTCATTACTGCCTTTCCTTCAGTTACCTTAGCAATACAACTGCTACACACACCTCCTTGACATGAATAGGGCGCATCTAACTTATTGCGTAAGCTCGCGGCCAAAATAGTATCCGTTTGCTTCATCGTAAAACTCGCTTCCTCATCATCGAGGAGTATTTTAACCTGCGACTCTCCGTCTTTCACACCTTCTGTATCATTCGAAGTCGAAGCTGTAAACAATTCGTAATGTATGTTACCTGCAGGAATACCTGAGGTCTCTAAGGTCGATGAGGCAATTTTTATCATCTCTTCAGGTCCACATAAGAACGCAGCATCGAAATTCGCAGCTTCACCGTATTTTTTAAGTAAGTAATTAATGTGACCTTGATCAACACGACCATTCAAACTTCCTTCTACACGGGCTCTACTGTACACGTAATCCACAGTAAATCGATTTGCATACTTCACTTGCAATTCATTAATTTCCTGATAAAAGATGGTATCTTCAACGGTTTTATTTCCATAAATCAAGGTAAAACTAGCTTCTGAATCTTCTAAGGTTGCCTTGACCATCGATAAAACAGGGGTAATTCCACTACCTGCTGCTATCCCTAAATAACGCTTTCCGTCAGCTGGTTGCAACACAAATTTTCCTTCTGGAGCACTCACCTCTAATAGGTCTCCAGCCTTTAATTTTGTTGTGGCATAGGTAGAAAAAACACCGTTAGGTACTGCTTTTACGGCTACTTTTAAAGTACCACTAGCAGGGGATGAACAAATAGAATACGCACGGCGTACTTCTGCTCCGTCAATAGTCGCTTTCAATGTTACATATTGTCCTGCTTGAAATGCAAAGCTCGCTTGCTCTTCTGCTGGAATTGTAAAAACTATCGAAACGGCATCTGCCGTCTCTTGAATAAGGTCTTGTATAGTAAGTGTATAGAATTTTGCCATGTTGTTTGTAATATCACGCAAAAATAGCAAACTAAAAAGTAACATTTAGTTAGAGTTCTGATAAAAATATACCTAAGAAAATTATACATAAGAAAATTATGTATATATTTGTAACAGCAAACTTGTTCATTTACAGGTTAAAAATTATATGGGAAATCAAAAATTATACAAAGGATCTTTGCAAACCATCATCCTAAAACTCCTAGCCCAGCACGACAAAATGTACGGGTATGAGATTACGCAAAAGGTAAAAGAACTCACCAAAGGAGAACTTAAAATTACGGAAGGTGCACTGTATCCAGCGCTACACAAACTAGAAGCCGAAGGATTGCTAGAAGTAGAAGTCGCCAAAGTTGGTAACAGACTTCGAAAATATTACCGCCTGACTGAAACGGGCACCACAGAAACGGTTAATAGACTCGCAGAAATGCAAGAGTTTTTACAAACCATGCAACAATTAGTAAATCCTAAATTCGGATTGGAATAACCCTCAAATAAGATGTTATGAAAGTAGTATTAAACGATGAACAATTACGACAAATTGATAGGTACCTCAACGCAAAACGCATTACTTATATCGATTTTAAATTTGAAATTTTTGACCATATTGCCTCGGAAATTGAAAGTAGAATAGCCGAGGGGACTGACGATTTTGACACCGCGTTTTACGAAGTTCAGAAAAAGTGGAACCATCATTTTCAGAGAGATACTAGCTGGCTTTTCGGAATCTGTTTTAACGCTCCAGCCATCGTACTCAAACGCGCGGCTAAGGTTTACCGTCCATTTCACGCCATACTTTTACTCATCGCTTTTGGAGGTCCTTTTTTGAGTTATTATTTCAACATTCAATTCAGCCCTGTTACTTCTGACACCCTTCTGTACTTTGGAAAGCCTATACTGGCCCTCTGCTTTGTTATCTGGGCGTTCGGAACTGTAAAAACACTGACTGACAAGGTAAAAACCACCTATACCTTTTTGATAAAAACACAGGTATTATCCATTTTGTACCTCCCAATCCTTTGGTCGATGCAAAGTCTGAACCAGACCTATTCATTGACCTTGGTAGTCGCGTTTATATATACCAGCGGCTTGGTATTTTACCTGGCAAACAAACACTCGAAAGAAAAGGAAAAATTCGCTCTTGATTAAATTGACAACGCTATGGAATTAACAGAAAAACAACTCGCCTACATTCTTGACCGACTCGAAAAAGACGGCATAAAATATTGGGACTTGCGTTTGGAATTACTAGACCATGTTGCGGTACTCGTAGAAGATAAACTCGTAGCAGGTAGCAATTTTCGCGCAGCCGTGCAGGAGAGTTTTGAAGAAATTGGCTGGAAAGAAAATTTTAATGGCAGCTGTTTTGAATCGTTAATCGCTACCCATTACAAAGAGGTATACAAAGGCTATCAGCGCCAGCACAGGAAAGCGTTCGTCAGTTTTTTTAAATCCGTACGCAACACGGTCGTATTTATGAGCGGAATTGGCTTGTACCTGATCTTAGCATATACGCTATCGTTCCGTTATTTCAATAAGATGAGTGTGATCATTTTTATCCTTCCGGTAGTGTATTACTTCTATTTATTGGTGAAGTCTTATGTTAAAAAATGGGGGCCTTCCATGCACTTGGAAAGCGGATTGGCCGTCTATGGCTTAGCGTTTACAATTATGCAGGGAGTGGTTAATTTGGCTACCGAATTGTCAGAAACGGTGCAATTGAGTTTATGGATCGGTTTGATGCCCGTTTACCTATTAAGCTCCTTTACGGGCTATCTCGTATTCAAAAACTCACTCCGTCAATTAAATTCCTATAAAAAAGTAACGAGCGCATGAAACTAACAGCAGCACATATCGAAGAACTATTCACCTTTACACAACAACACTACGTAGAATATTACGACGTGCAATTGGAGTTGGTAGACCACCTCGCAAATGATATCGAGGCCATTTGGAAACAAGAACCTCACTTGAGCTTTGAACAAGCAAAGGCGAAAGCCTTTCAGAAATTTGGAATCTTTGGATTTATGCCCGTTGTCGAAGCCAAGCACAAACAACTCAGTAAAAAGTATTTTAAACTCTTGGGGCAATTTTTAAAAGAGTGGTTTGCCCTTCCTAAAATACTCTTGACAGCGGTGTTATTTTACTGTTGTTTTCTAATACAAGAAGTACCTTATGGAATCGAAATCTATATCGGTAGCTATTTTGCACTCATCATCACCGAACTGATATTTCTCTTTACGTCTAAAAGAAAACTAGAAAAGAAGAAACGTGAAGAGGGCAAAATATGGATGTTAGAGCACTATATTTGGCAACAAGGACTCAGTGGGTTCACCCTAATCATTTTAAATGTGCTCCAATTTGCAGTTCCCAGATCGAATGTTTTTACGGATCTTTCTATGATTTGGCGACTGGTATTTGCTGGGCTTTTAGGACTATGCATACTTATCGCTTATATAAATCAACGAGTAATTCCTCAAAAAAGTGAAGCGATACTACGAGAACAGTATCCTGAATACAGCTTATAACACAACTCGTTACTTTTTACCATCCACGATGATTACGATCTCTCCTTTGGCGGGTTTTTCTAGGTAATAAGCCTCAACACTAGCGATGTCTCCTCGTTTGGTCTCTTCGAACATCTTGGTCAATTCTCTGGATACAGAAATGCGTCTGTCGGTGCCAAAGTACTCTCCAAATTGCTTCAATGTTTTGGCTAATTTGTGCGGACTCTCGTAGAATATCATGGTTCTGGTTTCCTCTGCGAGCTGCAATAATCGCGTTTGTCGTCCCTTTTTAACGGGTAAAAATCCTTCAAACACAAAGCGGTCGTTGGGGAGTCCTGAGTTCACGAGTGCTGGTACGAAGGCCGTTGCCCCTGGTAAGCATTCTACAGCAACCTCATTTTGGACACAGGCACGTGTGAGTAAAAAGCCAGGGTCTGAGATAGCCGGTGTTCCCGCATCTGAGATCAACGCAAAAGTTTCGCCCGCTTGGATGCGTTTTACGATGGCATCCACTGTTTTGTGTTCGTTGTGCATGTGATGTGATAACATAGGAGTTGCAATGTCAAAGTGCTTTAACAACTTCCCGCTAGTTCTCGTATCCTCCGCTAAGATTACATCCACTTCTTTCAATACGTTAACAGCCCTAAAAGTCATATCTTCTAGGTTTCCGATAGGGGTAGGTACCAGGTATAATTTACTCATGATACAAAACTACAAAGTTTTGGTTGATTGAAAGGGTTGTTCCTAGCTTTTTGTACCTTTGTTTCATGTTAAATAGCTTACTACCTTCTATCCATACTCCTGCCGATTTACGGAAGTTATCGGCTGAACAGCTCCCTTTAATCGCCCGTGAATTACGAGATTTTATTATCGATGTCGTCGCTACGAAGGAAGGACATTTAGGAGCCAGTTTAGGAGTGATCGAGTTAACTATTGCATTGCATTACGTGTACGACACCCCTAATGACCTGTTAGTATGGGATGTAGGGCATCAGGCTTACGGTCATAAAATTCTCACAGGGCGTCGCGAGGTGTTTCATACCAATCGACAATTAGGTGGAATTTCAGGCTTCCCTAAAAGAAGCGAAAGTCCGTTTGACACCTTTGGGGTTGGACATTCATCCACCTCTATATCCGCAGCCTTGGGAATGGCCATTGCTTCAAAATTACAAGGGCACTCGAAACAACACATTGCAGTTATTGGCGATGCTTCCATCGCCAGTGGAATGGCCTTTGAAGCTCTGAACCACGCTGGAGACACCCATGCCAACCTATTGGTTATTCTCAATGACAATGCCATTGGTATTGATCCTTCAGTTGGGGCCTTAAAAGACTATTTAACCCGTATCAAATCGACGCGAAATGATTTCGAGCAGCACAATATATTTGAAGCTCTTAATTTTGATTATTCGGGCCCTATAGACGGCCATAACTTTGAAGAATTATGCCGTGAATTAGAGCGATTAAAGCATATTAAAGGTCCGAAATTCCTGCATGTCATTACTACGAAAGGAAAAGGCTTACGACAAGCAGAAGAAAACCAAGTAAAATACCACGCTCCAGGAAAATTCGATAAAATTTCAGGTGACGTCCTGCCAAAACAGTACAATGCTTTTACCAAGTTTCAAGATGTCTTCGGAAAGACCTTGGTAAGCTTGGCCGCTGATAATGAAAAAATCGTAGGAATCACGCCGGCTATGCTCACAGGAAGTTCCATGAAATTTATGATGGAGCGCTTTCCAGAACGTACTTTTGATGTGGGTATTGCCGAGCAACACGCGGTAACTCTTGCAGCAGGGATGGCCGCGGAAGGTCTCATTCCATTCTGTAATGTGTATTCTACATTTCTGCAACGTGCATACGATCAGATTATTCACGATGTAGCCCTGCAAAAGCTACCCGTTATTCTTTGCCTTGACAGGGCTGGACTGGTCGGTGAAGACGGAGCCACCCATCACGGAGTTTTTGATTTGGCCTATTTACGCTGTATTCCCGACTTACAAATTGCAGCTCCTAAAGATGAGCTAGAACTGCGCAATATCATGTATACGGCACAGTTAGGTTTGACTGGTCCTTTGGCCATCCGTTATCCGAGAGGCTATGGGGCACTACCCCATTGGGAAGCAACTTTCGAAGAAATTCCATTCGGTAAAGCACAAGTAATACAAGAAGGACATAAAATTGCCGTACTCTCAACAGGTACTATGGCCGCCGTAGTTTCCGAAGCCTTAACAAAACTTGGTGATGCTACTATTGCCCACGTTCACTTCGCCTTTGTTAAACCCCTAGATATTGCTATGTTACGAGCTGTATTTACCAAGTTTGATCGTATTATTACCTTAGAAGATGGCTGTATAGCTGGTGGTTTTGGAAGTGCTATTGCTGAACAAGCAAGCGTTTTAAAATTCAGAGGGACTATAGAAATCATGGGAATTCCAGATAATTTCGTACATCACGGTACCGTTGCTGAATTAAGAGCCTTATGCCATATCGATGCCGAGGCCTTACTAAAAAAATTACAATCGTAAAACAGGGCAAGCATCGCGTACTCACCCTGTATGATCTTTTTATTTGATGACTATTCTTTAAAGATTTTTTGCGTCAAACGATGGGTACCTTGTTCGTCGTATAACTGAACAAAATAAACGCCTTTAACTCCTAGAGAAGAGACATCGATGCTGTTGTTCTTTAAATCGGCTAGTAATACTATTTTACCAGTCAAATCTATCACTTTTGCCTTCCACATAAGCGTTGAATCAACTCCATTGATATACAAAACGGTACGGACTGGTGTAGGATAAACGGTAAGCTCGTTGACATTTCTTAACATAGAATTCGTATGTAAACTGGCGGCGCTCTCTCCCATACAGAAAGCCTTCGTCTCGTCACTCCCGAAACTTCCCCCTGAAACGATAACCTTACCTTTATAAGAAAGTTCGTAAGCACCATTTCCATGAGCACAACATATTCCATCACCGTAACTGTCGGTAATAGAAAAGCGGTAACAACCCCGCGGTAAGCATTTTGACACCTCTATTTTTTCGCCATTGGCCTGCGTATATCCACTACCACTCATCACCGTAGCTCCCGATTCATTAGTGAGTTTCCAAGAAGTTTCACTCGCGTAACGATCAAATACAATTTTTACTTTCAGCGCCTCACAAGTAGGAGGGGTCCCGCCACCGGTTCCGACAGCATAACTCACTACTAATTTTGGCGCTTTGGAACTACTGCCATCATACGCTTCAGCAGTGCGCTCACCAGTTCCCGAAAGATAAAACATCATATTATTCCCGGCCTTCCAATCGTCCAAGCTCACCACTTGCTGAACCAAACTTTTTAAACTAGGTGTTCTCTGTGCACTTCCTGCTTGCCCTACCTGAGTCCATGGAGCAGGGTTCCACGTCACAAAACTATCCAAATACGTCCGTTTACTAACGTTGTAATCAGCATCGGTAAGCATTGCTGGCTGTGCTGATTGCTCCATCCTAATTTTCAACTCCGTAGTACCAGAACTCGTCTCATCAGTCGTAAATTGAAGATACGCATCCGAAATAGTAGCATTCTTCGGAATATTAAGGTTGCGGAACAACAGACCTACGTGTTGATTTCCCTTTCTAGAGCCATCATACACGAGTTCCAAATCAGAGCTATCCATATACATACGTCCAGACGATTGGTATTCTTCTACATCGTCATTGGTACGGTTAATTGCAACGCTAATTGTTTGGCTTACGGTCCCTACGAAAATAGTGATCCCATTTGAGCTTGCTGCATTTCCATCATTGTCAACAGCGATCGCTTTAAGCTCATAACGCTGATTGTTCACTGTTGGCGTCCAATCTATGCTGTAAGGAGCACTAGCATCAGTTCCTACTATTGTGTTGTTCACATAAAAATCAACTCGACGAATACTACCATCGCTATCAGAAGCTGAGGCTTGCAATGAAATATTCTTATTAACGGTAAATACATCCCCATTTTTAGGACTTGTGACAGCTACTTCAGGCAAATTTACATTGCTATTCAACAGGGTAATCACCGCTCCGTTTGCAGGGCTCCACAAATCGATATTGCTGGGTATGCTAAAGGGGTTACTATTCGAGACAGTTCCTACCTGGCTTGCATTATCGACCTTCACGGTGCGTATTTCTATTTTTGACTCTTCCACAAAGATCCATTTGAACTGATTAAAAGAATCCGCATCACGAGTCCAGTCCTTAGCGTCGTTAGCACTTCGAAGTGGAGCACCCCAACAACCTTCACCTACATATACGGTACCTCCAGTAGTGGCTCTTGAAAAACCATCCTCACAACCAGAACCGCCTGAACAAGGTTTTACCGGCCAAGTGGTTTTTACCGTATGTGAATCTGACTCAAACACCAAATTCACTCCTTTAGCATAAAACAAGGCTGCCCATGAACTGTACTCGTCATTTCCTTCCGATTTAGAAGCTACGTGAGGTCGCATAGGCTTGTGGTATTGAGCAGATTTCCACACGGCGCTATTCGTAGCTAATTTTGACTGCAACCAAGTATACTGATTCCCTCCGGCCGAAATCTCCGAATTCAGTGTAAATACGGTGTATAAATTGCTTCCAAACGTAATATCGTAATAGACACTCGTTGAAGGTACATTAAACAAATGGTAAATACTATTGTTAGAATCCTCGTGATTTCCGCGAGCGGGAATGATAGGAAACATGCGTCCGTCACTAGCAATCGTATTTTGCCAATCGTCAAACCACTCTTTCCATTCACTACTAGAATCCCCATTGGTCATATCACCTCCAAAAAATACAGCAGTGGGCTTTAACTTCGCCACCAAGGTATTAGCGTTACGACGGGGCGTGCGGTTATTTCGGGAATCCCCACCAGCAATAAATGACATACGATCATTGGTACTCGGCGCTGTTTTAAACCAAAATCGATTGCTTAGGCCCTCACTGTCTTTAATAACAAAGTAATAATTTGTATTGGGGCTTAGATTTTCTAGTTTTACAAAGGTGTTATTCATGCCTTTGTAATACACTGAACGCGTCACCGCTTTTGTACTCGGATAACTACTCCAAACCGTACCAAAATCGGTTGTTCCGTAATGTACTACCGGACTAGTTCCGGAAATTTGATTCCAACCAATTGTTATGGTCGTTGCAGGATTATCGGTGATAATCAAGCGGTATTTGTCATTATTGGCCCAGCAATAAACGCTTGCGAAAAGCACAAATGTGATGACTAAGTTTTTCATTGATAAAGGGTATTAAATTTTAGTACTAAGGTATCTTGTTAGTGCAGTAAAAAGGTACGACAATTCAAAAAGTTAATGATCTAATAAAACAACGAAATACCCCGATTACACTATTTTTACACTTTTCTAAACTTAGGTTAACAAGCTTCGAAAATTAGCTTCTTATTTTGGTCTAAATTATCAGGCATGCAACACAAAACGCTTTTACAGTTCCTAAAAATAAGTAGCTTTCTCATTTTTGCTGGACGCGCATATCAGCACCTTTTTTGGGATGCTCCCTATCGCAGTATTTTTTGGGATCAACAGCTATTAGAACCTATAATTACGAAACTATTAGCACTCCCCTGGCAGGACTACGTAACCAATTTGGAAACTGATCGTGCCATTCAGCTACTTACCAGAAGTATTGGTGTGTTATTCGCGCTCTGTGCTCTGATCGCTATCACCTATACCGAAACCACAAAACGCTGGAACAAAATAATCTTAAAGACAGGGAGTGTCGGTTTGGTATTTTTAGCCTTTGCCTTGACCAAAGAAAAGTTTTATCACCTGAGCATGTTTTTTGAACACAGCATACAATTCGGTATTCCAATCGCCCTTGTATACTTTGTCAAATACCCAAACACAAAAAATCTTATTACCTATCTAAAAGTGTGCATCGCCTTGGCATTTACCTGTCATGGAATGTATGCATTAGGCATACTTTATCCTATCCCGGCAAACTTTGTTACCATGACTTTGAATATACTACCTGTAACAGAGGAAACCGCTAAACATTTATTGTTTATTGCCGGGATTTTAGATGTGCTGATTGCCATGGGAATATTTATACCCAAAATGGCTAGAATCAGTTTGTGGTACGCTTGTTTTTGGGGGTTTATCACAGCCTTAGCTCGAATTTTAGAGGGCTATCACTACGGTATTACTGCCGCTAACACGCATCAATACCTGTATCTGGTTATTTACAGACTTCCTCATGGGCTTGCGCCCCTTGCTGTTTATTGGACATGTTACCTAACCCCTCTTCGAAATGTAGGGTTTGACAGCGCCAAGCTTAAGCTTCATTGATGAGTTCGATAAAACCCACAGGTTTAACCCCATAAATAAAGCATTTAAAAGCAACTATTAGCTTTTCTAACGCGGAACACTTGAGAAGCCTAAAAAAGGCTTAGAGCTTAAAAAATTACGGAAATTAGCTATACATGACAATCTATAAAACAAAAAAAGCGAGTCCTTCCGAACTCGCTTTTTTAAACTTTATAAAATTTTCTAATTGTTTAATGCTTCTGCACCACCAACAATCTCTAAGATTTCGTTGGTAATTGCTGCTTGACGTGCTTTGTTGTATGTTAATAACAACTCGTCACGTAATTCTTTAGCATTATCCGTAGCCTTGTGCATTGCAGTCATACGTGCCCCGTGTTCGGCAGCAAATGAATCACGGATTGCTTTGTACAACTGAGTTTTTAAAGACTTAGGTATTAATTCTAATACAATTTCTTCTTTTGAAGGTTCAAAGATATAGTCTAGGTTTACTGTATCGTCACCTTCTACAGGTTTAATCGGTAAAAATTGCTCTACTTGCACTATTTGAGTTGCAGCGTTTTTAAAACGGTTATAGATCAATTCGATCTTATCATAGGTACCGTTAGTAAACAGCTCCATCAATTGTTCAGCCAATACAGCTACGTTATCGAAAGTCAAGTCGTCAAAAACATCGTTTCTATTATCGATGATAGTATACTCTTTTCCTAAGATATCGTTTCCTTTTTTACCAATAGTCAATACGTCAACATCTACCCCCTGATAGGTATCTTCAATTGTTCTTACTGTTTGTTTGATGATCGATGAATTAAAACCACCACACAAACCTCTGTTTGAAGTTATGCTAACTACTAATACTTTATTTACTTCTCTTTGCTCAGAGTACGCTCCTCCCACATTACCGTCTAAGGTAGCGCTAAGGCTTTGCAATAACTCAGTAAGCTTCGATGAATACGGACGCATAGCCGTAATTGCATCTTGTGCTTTTTTCAACTTAGCAGCCGATACCATTTTCATGGCAGAGGTAATCTGCATCGTTGATCCAATCGAAGTAATTCTGTTACGTATTTCTTTTAAGTTTGCCATACTAGTAATTCTTTAGTATTGAGTATTGAGTATTGAGAACTTTCATCTCAACACTCAATACTAAAATAGGTTATTAAGCTGAAAATTTAGCTGAAATTTCTTTAGCTGCTGCTGTTAAGGCATCTGTTACCTCATCAGTCAATTTACCAGCTTTTAAAGTATCTAAAACGTTTCTGTGTTTCGCGTTTAAGTACTCTAAGTAATCTTTTTCGAATTCTTTTACCTTGTTTACAGGTACGTCTTTTAATAAGTTCTTAGAACCTGCATAGATAATCGCAACCTGATCTTCTACTGTAAATGGATCCGCTTGGTTTTGCTTTAAGATTTCTACGTTACGCTTACCTTTTTCGATTACGTTCATCGTAGCTGCATCTAAGTCAGAACCAAACTTTGCGAATGCTTCTAATTCACGGTATTGCGCTTGGTCTAATTTTAACGTACCAGATACTTTCTTCATCGATTTAATCTGAGCAGAACCTCCTACACGAGATACCGAGATACCTACGTTAATTGCAGGACGAACCCCTGAGTTAAATAAATCAGACTCTAAGAAGATCTGACCATCAGTAATCGAAATTACGTTGGTTGGGATATATGCAGAAACGTCACCAGCTTGTGTTTCAATAATTGGTAAGGCTGTTAAAGATCCTCCACCTTTTACTTTACCTTTTAAAGACTCTGGTAAATCGTTCATTTCAGCAGCAATAGCGTCATCGTTGATCACTTTTGCAGCACGCTCTAATAATCTTGAGTGTAAGTAGAATACGTCTCCTGGGTACGCCTCACGTCCTGGTGGACGACGTAATAATAATGATACCTCACGGTAAGCTACAGCTTGTTTAGATAAATCATCATAAACAATCAATGCTGGTCTACCTGTATCACGGAAGTACTCACCAATAGCCGCTCCTGCGAAAGGTGCGTATACCTGCATTGGAGCAGGGTCAGATGCGTTTGCTGCAACAATTGTAGTATATGCTAAAGCTCCTTTTTCTTCTAACATATTAGCGATTGCTGCTACGGTAGATCCTTTTTGTCCTACTGCAACATAGATACAGTATACAGGCTCACCCGCATCGTAAAATTCTTTTTGATTTAAGATAGTATCGATAGCAACGGTAGACTTACCAGTTTGACGGTCACCAATGATTAACTCACGTTGACCACGTCCGATAGGAATCATTGCATCTACAGACTTAATACCAGTTTGCATAGGCTCAGTAACTGGTTCACGATAGATTACCCCAGGAGCTTTACGCTCTAATGGCATCTCGAAAGTTTCACCTTCGATAGGACCTTTACCGTCGATTGGTTGTCCTAAAGTGTTTACTACACGTCCTACAATACCTTCACCTGCTTTTAAAGAGGCAATTCTTTCAGTACGTTTTACAGTAGATCCTTCTCTTACAGATGTAGAAGCTCCTAATAATACAACCCCTGCGTTATCTTCCTCTAAGTTCAATACGATACCTTCCAATCCGTTATCGAATTCAACTAATTCACCATATTGTACGTTCGACAAACCGTATACACGTGCGATACCATCACCTACTTGTAATACCGTTCCTACTTCGTTTAACGTCGCTTTCGCTTCGAAATTCGTTAATTGTTCCTTTAAAATTGCTGATACCTCAGCTGGTTTAATTGCTGCCATCTTATATCGTTTGATGTATAATTAAATTTTTGGAATATAATGACTATTGTCAAATTCTCTTCTTAATTCTTTAAACTGATTAGAGATACTTGCATCGTATTGCACATCTCCAACACGTAAGATAAATCCTCCTAAAATATCAGGATTTACTACGTTTTCTATCGTTGCGCTGTTCCCTGTTAATTCAACGATTTTCGCATGAACTTTTTCTTCAAGGTCTTTGTTCAACGCCACTGCAGTAGTCACTTTAGCTACTTGCATGCTCTTGTAGTAATCGTAAATTACACTGTATTGCTTAGCAATAGGCTCAAGCATCATCATACGCTTATTTTCCTCTAACAAGTTAAATAAACCTTTTACTACATTGTCAACTTTGTCACCAAAAAGAGCCGTTAAGACTTTACGTTTATCGGCTGTTTTGATAATAGGACTCTTAAGCATGGCATCTAAGTCGCTACTTTCAGCAATGGTACTTGCGATCAACTTCATATTCTCATTTACAACGCCGTCGTTTCCTGAAGTTTTTGCTAAGTTTAAAATTGCCTTTGCGTAACGTAATGCTGGTCTTGCTCCTTTCATCGGTTGTACTAATTAATTAGTTTAAAGTAACTTCTTCTAACATCCCCTCAACAAGCTTTACTTGCTCTTCTTGAGATGCTAACTCTTTTCTTACTACAGTTTCTGCAATACCGATAGATAAGTCAGCTACTTTTTTCTTTAATTCAGCGATCGCTGCTTGTTGCTCTTGTCTTATAGTAGCTTTTGCATTTTCAATTAATACAGTAGCTTGCTCTTGAGCTTCTTCTTTGGCTTCAGTGATGATGCTTTCTTTAATATCACGTGCTTCTTTCAACATGGCATCTCTCTCTGCTCTAGCTTCTTTTAACAAACGATCGTTATCAGCTTGTAAGTTTTGTATTTCTTTACGGGCGTTTTCTGCTTGATCTAAGGCATTTTGAATTCCTTCTTCTCTTTCTGTCAAAGCTGCCATAATAGGTTTCCAGGCAAACTTCATCATTACGAAAATTAAGATGAGTAAAATGATCATCTGCATGAAAAACAATCCGGGTGAAAAATCTTCTAATAAGCTCATTTTATGTATATCTGTTTTATAAAGTTTCTTGTTTAATTTTAAAACACTTCCTGTAACCAACCGTTACAGGAAAGCGTTTTTGTGTGTTTTGGACTAATTTCCTAAGATTAAAGCACCAAATGCTAAACCTTCTAATAAAGCCCCGATGATGATCATCGCAGTTTGGATTTTACTAGCTGCTTCAGGTTGACGAGCAATTCCTTCCATTGCTTTTGATCCGATCATACCTAATCCTAATCCTCCTCCAATTACGATTAATCCTGCTCCAATTAAATTGTACATACTAATTGATTTATATAATTAAACAAATTCTTATTCTTACTTAGTGGTGGTCGTGCTCTTCTACAGCCATCCCGATAAATAACGATGATAACATCGTAAAAATAAAGGCTTGTAAAAAGGCTACTAAAATTTCAATAACCGAGATAAACAAGGCTAATATCATTGAAATTCCCGTTGACCCAAACGCTCCAAATTGTGCTTTTAAGGTAATCATCAACGCGATCAAACTCATTACTACGAAGTGACCCGCAGTCATGTTCGCGTACAAACGAATCAATAATGAGAATGGTTTCGTAAACATTCCTAAAACCTCAATTGGTGCTAATATAATTTTCATTGGTACTGGCACTCCTGGCATCCAGAAAATGTGTTTCCAGTAATCCTTATTTCCGCTAAACTGAACGATAAAGAACGTGAACAATGCCAAACATACTGTCACAGCAATTTGCCCTGTTACGTTAAACCCTAACGGCGTCATCCCTAACAAGTTCAACACCCAAATAAAGAAGAATACGGTTAATAAGAATCCCATAAACTTACGGTAGTGCTTTTCTCCGATGTTTGGTATTGCAATTTCGTCTCGCACGTACAACACCAATGGCTCTAATACACGACCAATACCTGTAGGAATCGCTCCTTTTTTATAACTTCTTGCTAATGAACCAAATCCTAACAACAATAACAACCCTGCGAACAACATTCCGAACACACTCTTCGTAATAGAAAAATCTAATACTTTGTGCGCGTTTGTTGCGTGATGACTTTCGTCAAAAGCTACCGCTGTTGCACCTTCGTTCAATTCGTAAATTTTACTGTGGATTTTCACGAGCTTTACATCTCCTTGATCAACGATTACAGTTCCGTTGTCGTTGTGATGGAATGCTGACGACATAAAGGTTTTCACTCCTTTACTCGTCCAAACGATCACGGGTAATGGAAACCCAACATGCTTGCGCTCTCCCGCATCGTTCGTATACGAATACAACGAAAAATCGTGAGAATCAGCCAAGTGATGTTTGATATATCCTTTAATAGATTCAGGAGTATTGATTTGTCCTCCTTTACTTGAAGTTCCTCCGCCACCAGCAAATGCTGTGAACGAACTAAATACTAACGCGATTAGCACTAAAAAATAGATAGGTTTTTTTGCTATCATCATACCTTACTAAATATAGAATTATGGTCTCTAAATTTCCGTGCAAAGGTACACAATTAATTAAAACTACAAACGCTTTTTTTATTTAGTTTTTTTATTTGGGGGTTTCGTCCCTTAGCAGTCTAAACTATTTGTTGTTCAAGAGCTTTGCAATAAAAATCGCTTCAGCGAATAAAAACAAAAATAATGGAACGATTAAAGACAATCTTTCCGGCATTGGCAGCTCGACATTCGAAAAGACAGAAGCTTTAAAGATGAGTACAAAAAATCCTATTTTGATAAAGATGGATCCTAAATAGGCGTAGGCGGCTTGGTCAGGTAAAAACTTCGCGACCAGTTCAACGATACCGTACAAAAACATGGCGGCAATTAAATGGAAGATATACACTCCTAAAAGAGAGTAGGACACACTTGCTTCTTGTGCGTTGAGAATAAAACTGTGGATTCCGTAACTCAGGCCAAACAAGGCTGTCATTACTCCTATGAAGATTAAAATTCGCTTAGTCATTGTCATTTGATAATTTAGTAACCTGGCGAATTACTGAGTACATTGCGCCAAAAACTGCTGCAAGTGTACAAATTTTTGTGTAAAGTTCTCCTTCATTCGGGAACTTTGTGTCTAACCATTTACCCAGAAGACTTCCCAGATAAATGGTGAGACCCATTTGTAGGGCTATGCCCGAAAATCGAATGTATTTGTTAAGCTGACTTTTCGGTGGCTTTTTGTCCATTCTTTTTTAATTCTTTTACCGCACCTTTCATGGCACAAGTAGCGTTAAAGGTAGCTCCAGGTTCTACTGACAATTTACCGATAACCACATCACCTGTGATGTTTGCTGTCGATTTAACCGTCAAGGTGTTCGAAACTTGTAAATCACCTGAAAACTTTCCTTCAATATCGGCATTGGTACATTCGGCCTTTCCTTTAATCAGCCCTGTTTGACCAATAATAATACGACCGTTGGTTTGAATATTTCCTTCCAGTGTACCGTCAATACGGAAATCACCTTCAGAGATGATATCACCAGTAATTTTGGTATTTCCTCCAATTATATTTCTTTCCGATACTATTTTTTCGCTTCCTTTTTTACTCTCTTTACTGAACATATCGTGGGGAATTTATACTAATAGGTTATTTAACTTTATTTAATTGTGTGATAATTTCTTTGGCTTTTTTTCCGGCATCTGTGTTCGCATAACTCAACGAAACAAATTCCAAGGCCTTCTTGTAGGTTTCTTTGTCTTTGTGCTTCCCTATAGCCAGCGCCTTTATCAGGGCTAATTTAGGAATTAAATTCGAATTTTTTAGGGTCGGCAAAAACTTGTCTACTTCTTCAATAGTTTCTTCGAACTTATTGAGCTTGTACATCACGTAAATATTTTTAAATCTCCTATAGGCTTCGTCTACTTTTTTCTCTTCTTGAGGCCCTTGATCCGGTGTGCGTATCACTTGAGCAAACCTCGTATCCGGATACTTCGTTAAAATCACTTCTTTGTACTGGTCTGCCTTTGTCATATCATCAATTCCTTTGTATATCTGATACAAATGGTAACTCGCTGCCAGCTCCGTTTGTCTGTCTTTACGCAAGGTGAGCAAGCGTTCGAGTTTTTCGATGGCCAGTTGTGGATTTTTAAATTGTTCCTTATAAATCAACCCTAATTGATACAAGGCCTCATTTCTATCGTCTTTTAACTGCTGTACCACTTTCGGATCTTCAGGAATCGCTTCCAAATAGGTAGCCAGCATATAACGAGGGTTCGGTTTTGCCTCGGCTTCTGCTACTTCCTCCTCATCAGGAACATTTTTAGCCGATTTATCAGAGACTCTCCAATTGTCTTCCAAAGCGCGGGTTCCCCATACTTTCTCAAACTCTGCCTTTCCAAAGGCCACACTCTGATCGTTATAGAAATACCACTTTCCTTTGCGTGTACTGGCTCCGATAGTACCAAAACCTCCAAAAGAGGTTCCGAAATTCTGAGCATTCAGCATTTGCTGTCTGCGTTCCTCATCTTCCTTTTTTATTTTCGCAATATAGGTTTCAAAAAACTCCGTTCGCTCTTCTGAACTCATCCCTACCAAAGTCAGGATACTGTCGTTTTCTTGTACCGTTTCTTCAAACTTACGCAAGGTTGTAAGTCCTTTGTTTTTTCTTCTCAAACGACGAATGCGCTTTTCCTGATCAAACTTCTTCGAAGTCAAACCTAGCACACTGTCATAATACGAGCCCGCAAGCACGTATTGCTGCTTTTCAAAAGCTAGGTTCCCCAGTTGCTCATACGCATGTGTTTTCTGATAGTCCGTATTTGTTTTGGCTTTCAGTGACTTCTGAAAGTAGGCTTCTGCATTCTCGAACTTTCCACGACCTTTTTCCAATACTCCCGCTTGGAAATACAAGGCGTTCAAGTACTTTCTATTATCGCTGTTTTTTATCAGTTTCTTTAAACGAGCTAGGACAACTACTGATGCTGAGTCGTGTTCTGTGTTCTTTGCCAATTCCACATTGGCTCTTATTCTGTATTTATAAGGAGCCCTTCTGTAATCGGCTAATTTTTGAAATACCATTCTCGCAGAATCACGGTGATTTAGTTCACTGTAAATTTGACCGAGAATAAACATATTTCTGGCCGCTTGCTCTTTGTTCTTAAACGTTCTAGTAGCCAACTTTAAATGTTCGATAACTTTGTGGATGGTATCTGTTTTCTCATAAGCCATAGCCATGGCGGTATGCGCACGCTCCCTTTGTAAATCCGATAAGTTTTCCTCGTTCTTATCCAACTTCAACAACAAATCTAGAGTTTCAATAGCCAAGGTTTCGTTGTCCAAGCGAATATTGGCTTTTGCTCTCCAAATTTTTGTATCGTAAATCAAATCGGCTTTCGGGTAATTGGCAATGATGTAGTTAAACGCTTCAATTGCCGGAATAAAACGCTGGGTGTAGTACCTTGACTTTCCCAACAACAAATAGGCGTCGTCAATTTGACGGTTGCGTTCAAAACCTCTGATATTCATCGAGTGTTTTTGAATTGCCTTAACTGCTTTTTCTTCGGCTCTATCAAAACTCGTTAATTGTTTTGGTTCTTCATCTTCGGCATCGGCATCATCGAATCCGGTTCCTGGCTTAAAAGTAGGTACGATAATTTTATCCTCATCAAAGGCGATGGGTTCAATAGGGAGGCGTTTCCAAAAGTTATCGCGGTAATTATCTTCGATATCTTTAATCCCTTTTAAATACGCTTGTTCACCATTAAATAACACATTGTACTTGGTAGTAACAGCGTGGAAATTTCTATTGACAAACCCGTCTTTTTTGACACTACAGGACAAGGCCAATGCAATCAGCGTACTGAATGCTAAAGTTTTGGACAATTTTTTCATATAAAATACGCATTTACTTTACAACAACTATACAGTTAAGTTATTGTGTGTAAATGCGTAAAAATACTAATTATATTTATAGATGTACTCTTGAGTTTTTCTATTTCCTAAAAAAATAGCCAAATTGACTTCCGAATACAATTTGATGATCTTCTCTCTCGAAAACTGGTTTTCTCAAAAGCATGGCTTTTAAAAGATCAGTACAGCTACAACTTCCACTATGCAGAAAAATAGCTCTCTAACTCTTGTAGGGTTTCTGTAGATGTATGGATATCTCGTACCTGTTCTCCTTTATCCAACACGACAATACGCTCACACACATCAGTCACGTGGCTTAAGTCATGGCTCGATACCAATACTGTTACTTCCTTGTCTTCCGTCAATTTTTTGATAATATTTTTAAGGCGAATTTGAGTTGTTGGATCTAAATTGGCAAAGGGCTCATCCAAAATTACCACTTTCGGATTCCCCATCATAGCCGCAACGATACCGGCCTTTTTTTGATTCCCTTTAGAGAGGTCTCTTAAATATTTCCTTTTGCCGAGAATTTCTCCATTAAAGAACTCTTCAAATTGGACCAAGAAGCTCTTGACATCTGCCTTATTCATTCCTCTCAAGTCACCTATAAACTGAAAGTACTCCTCAGGAGTTAAATAACTAATCAAAAAACTCTCATCGATAAACGAACCGGTAAATTTCTTCCACTCTTCGCTATCATTCACTCGAATCCCATTATTTGCAATGTGCCCTGAGCTCGGACGAATAAGGTCGAGTAGTAAATTAAATAAGGTGGTCTTTCCAGCACCGTTGTTTCCTACCAAACCAAACGCTTGGCCTGTTGGAATTGTTAATGAGTCGATGTCTAACACCTTGGTACTTCCGTAAGATTTTGTAATATTTTGTATCGTAATCATAAGTTCTTTATTCGTTAGTTATTAAGCTTCTTGACTAAAAGCGTGAATCATAGCATATTTGTCGCGTATGTATTTCTTTTCAATTCCATTCATTACCACATTCTTTAAAGCCAACCCTAGCAGCCCGACAATCACAATCGCGGCCAAACCAGCATTAAACCCGAGAAAGTAACTTACCAACCCAAATAGCAACATTGGAAAGCCCAAAACAGGAATGACAATTAAAAATTGCGTCGCACTCGTGCCTTGATAGTTCGTAAGTCCACTTTTTGTCAAATCGATTTGTTTTCTGTTATACGACCCCATATACACCAAGAATAAGGCGTTAAATCCTATATTAAAAATAGCTCCAGCAGTAATCATCAGAAACTTGTCTACTCCGTAATACAGGTAAGGAATACTGAGAAGGTAAAGTAAAACTGTCATTACCACCATCAAGTACCATTTACTCTCTAAAAATTTTCGATAAGGAATGTTCTGACTCATGATCATCTTGTAATACGAGCTGTCCCAAGCCGGAATAAACTGTCCGTAGTTTATGGTAAATCCACCAGTAATAAACATCGCTATAAAGAGAAGAAACCCTTCCATTTTCCCGTCGTATTTAGGGTCTTCAAAAAACACTACCCCATAAAACAGAAAAAGGAATGACATTAAAAAAACGGTTTTCGTTCGCTTGTTTCTCCAAATAAGTCGAACATCATTTTTTAAAAAGGCTCCTAATTCACCAAAGCGCTCCACCCAAGTTAACTCCATAGCAGTGGCCTCTTCGGTTTTACTCGCTACCGCTGCATCTAAAAATACGAGTTTTCTGAGCATCTTGAAATTCAGGATGTACAACAGGAGTACCAACAATACAAATAAAAGGCTCGCTAGAGGATAGTTGTAGATTCCCATAAAAAAATCTCCAAAAAAACTACCAAAATCAAACCAACCGTTGTATTGTAAAAAGTACCCTACCCCTAAGACAGTTAGCAAACTGGCAAAAGCAACATTGTTTTTATTGATTAGAAAGTTGATAAAGTTTGCCGATAATACAATGAGCATTAACGAAAACAACCATCCTAGTACTCCATTGGCATCGTAGCCTTCGCGCACCAATACCACAGAGAATGGGATATAGAAAAACAACGGCAATACGTTGAAAAAAGAAAACACCGATTTCCCTAGTACAAAGTGCACAAGGGCATCCTTCTTAATTGGCACCGTTAAAAAGGGCTTTATTTTGAGCATGGGTAGCTTGTGCAACAAATACCTCGCAATCAAATCACCCACTATTACAAATATTAAGAAATTGTTTACTAGAACAAAGGGGTCCATTTCAGGATACTCTTTTTTAAGTATACTAAAGCCAAGGACACCAATTCCTAAAAACACTAGTACAAAATACAGTGCAAACAATGCCATGATGATATTCACGGCAATGCTTTTACCAAAATAAGAGGAACGGAAAAATTGTTTCCATTCGAGTTTTAAAAAGCGTAGAATCATTTGGTTTCTTAATTGATTGATACTTATTGGTAGCAGTAAGAAACAAAATGTTACAAAAAAAACACCTAGGAGCTAGGTGTTTCTATTTTTTTATCGCTTAGGCCCATTGACAAACGATGCCTCCCATGAGCGCTAAAGTCAGTATCCAGTACCCTGCATTGATTGCGATATATCGGAAACTCTTGCGTTCAAATAAAGCCTTAGTTCCCAAAATTGGGAGAATAATAAATATCCCAGATAAAACCCCGTGCAATGCTCCGTGCTTAAACGTGCGGAAGCGATTGCCATACGTTTCCATAAACTCCGTATAAGTTTCATATCCCGATCCTGTTTGCTCTAAAAAGCCTGGTTCACCAGCCAGTGTTGAAAAAACACCCCATTGATGAATTACCAGTATTTGCATGGCATAGGCCAAAATAAAACTAAACAAGAAGCTCAATCCAAAAATCAACAGCATATTCCCTCCTTCGACATCCTTTTGGGTAAAGTTCATTTCCTTCATCCAAGCTTTTTGAAAAAGCATGGGACCGTACCACAAAAATCCCATGATCATCGGGATAAATGCAGCACCTAGTACGGCTAAAAAATTAGTTTCCATTGAATTGATTTTTAAGTTAATACACTCAAATATAACAAAAAAAGCACCGAATAAATCCGGTGCTCACTGTATAACTGAGGTTTGTACTTACTTAAATTTCAACGATTTTGCTATGGCTTCCAGCTCAAACAAAAAGTTTCGTTTGTTTACAGAAGGTGCATAGGTAAACCCTTCAACAACAATCAAACGCTTATTTTCCTTGTCTACCACAGTGTAATTTACAAAAGGACCTGCCATAAAATCATTCTTCACTTCCCATTTCCCACGTGTTTCAAAGGCGGGTTTACCAGCAACAGTAGCGCTATAGGTAAACGGTGTATAAGCCTGTTCAGTAATCATGTACATTCCTTCCTTTGATCCCGGAATGTGTTTTTCTCCAATACTATCACGAACAGCTGTAATTCGATCAACGATTTTTGCTTCATCTCCTAGAGGTACGCTGTACACTATAATGTTGTTGGTTCCATCACCACGAGCAATTCCACTTTGCAAGCGCTGTCTAAACCACAAGAAATCTCCTGCGTCATCTACCAAACTAAAGCGTTTAGGAACATCTAAAGAAATCCCTAAATTCTTAAAGGTTTTGAATTCTGCATCGTCATGACGTTCTTTTTTAAAGATACTCTGGATAAATTTGATATCCTCGTCTTTAAACGTTTTTATAATTTCCTTACCACGTTGTTCGATGAGTTGGATGAGTTCTGCTTTACTCTTAGCCGTTGCGTAAACGATGATTTGAGGGTCTGCATATTTGTTTCGCTCTACCTGAATACTTTCTTCTTTGCCTTTGCGCAACACGAGAACGGCTCTTCCGTGACGCATAAACCCCTTGAATCCTGAAGGATCTACTTGCGGTGATACTGTTAAAAGTGTTTCTGGCTGTGGTAATCCTACCTGATGCTCACCGAATACTTTGCGGATAGCATCGCCCACTTCGCTTTGCCAATCAGTACCTTTTAACACAACTGTAATGGAATTGGTATGTCCGTTTGAGCCTGGTAAGGTAATTTCATTGGTACCTTTTCCTCCTTGATTACAAGAAGTCAATAGTAGTATTGCTACTAAAAAGGTTAGTACATTTTTCATGCTTTCTAGCTTTTAAAAATTTTTAATTTCATGCCTGGTTTAAGACTTTTTACACTCCAAATATTGTTCCATTTTTTAATTTCGTCGATAGAAATTTTTGGAAATTTTTTGGCAATTGACCACAACGAGTCTCCTTCTTGGACCACGTAAACTTCGTGTTTCCCTTTAGGCGTTGATTGCTTGGCTTTTGAAACCGATTTTGGAATTGCCAATCGTTTGGGATAGATACTCAAGCGTTGTCCTACTTTTAAATTATTCGATCGCATACCATTCCAACGTTTAATATCACGTACGCGAACACCGAATTTATTAGCTATTTTTCCGAGGTAATCTCCACTGCGCACACGATATCGAATGCGTTTGTCCATTTCAAAATACTTCGGTAGTGGTTTTTCTCTTTTCGCGTCTTCCTCTTCGGCAAGTGCATAGATTTCTTTCTCTTTATCCAAGAAAGCAATCATATTCTTTACGGGCAAACGCAAACTGTAGTTTCTATTTGGCACCAAAGGAATGATGTCGAGTTTGTACGATGGGTTTAAAAAAGCCAACATATCGCGATCAACGTCAATTTTAGCTGCAATTTGATCGAAGCTTACTGTTCTTTTAATGCGGATGGTGTCGGTTTCGAACTGATATATTTTTGGTGAATTGGCGTACAAACCGTGTTCTTCTGCATATTCAAACAAATACATAGTAGCGTAAAAAGCAGGAACGTACCCAGCAGTTTCACGAGGTAAAAAAGGGCGAATATTCCAGTAATTTCGGTAGCCTCCCGAACGCTTAATAGCCTTCGCCACGTTACCAGGACCTGAGTTGTAGGCTGCTAAAGCCAAATCCCAATCTCCAAAAATCTTATACAACTGACTGAGGTATTTGCACGCGGCCACGGTTGCCTTAACAGGGTCCTGACGTTCGTCGACATAGGAGCTGATTTTTAAGTCAAACTGCCTTCCTGTGCCGTACATAAACTGCCACAGTCCGGTTGCTCCAACATACGAGCGGGCGTCCGGACGCAATGCCGATTCAACGATGGCTAAATACTTCATTTCAACCGGGATGTCGTATTGATCCAAATGCTGTTCAAACATCGGAAAATAATACTTCGCCTTTGCCATGAGTGCAGGGTAATACTTTTTACGGTATTTTAAATAACTGTTAATCACTTTGCCTAAGGCGGGGTTATACGACAGGTGAAAAGGCGTATTGGCATTCAAATCAGCGAGGCGTTTCTTCAGTAGTTCCTCGGTTACAATTACGGTTTTATTCGCAAAAATATCTTTGTCATCTATGACGTATTGCACGGTATCGACGAGGCTAGAATTGAACTTCTCCTGTATCATCAAATCCGTAATCATTTTCAAATCCTCGTCGGTAATGAGCTCTAACCTTCGCTTTTTCGTTACCGTATCCATCGCGACTTGCACGCTGTCTTGCTGCACTTCACTACTCGGGGTAGGTTCTTGAGCAAACACAGGTGAAACCGCTATTCCTAAAAGTAGCAATAGTTTCTTCATGGTCGTAGTTTTAAACACTAAGTTTGGTTGGTCTTAGCACTGCATTAAACAGCCAGTTCAACCACTATAGGGCAGTGATCTGAATGCTTAGCTTCTGGTAAAATATACGCTCTCGAAATCGCGTCTGTAAGCGGCGCTGCCACCATACAATAGTCAATACGCCAGCCTTTGTTATTAGCGCGTGCATTGGCGCGGTAACTCCACCAGCTATAATGATTAGGTTCTTTATTCAAATGACGAAAACTATCTACAAAACCACTGTCGATAAATTTCCCAATCCATTCACGTTCTTCTGGTAAAAACCCTGAAACGCCTTTCATTTTAGGATTGTGAATATCAATTTCTTCGTGACAGATATTGTAGTCTCCACAAATCACCAAATTCGGAACTTCCTCTTTTAATTGATTCACGTATTCTTGGAATTCATCCATGTAATTGAACTTAAATCCCAAGCGAGCGTCATTGGTTCCTGATGGCAAATACAAACTCATGATAGAAACGCCATCGAAATCTACTCGTATATTTCTACCTTCAAAATCCATCGATTCAATACCGGTACCGTATACGACGTTTTTAGGTTCTTCCTTACAAAAGATAGCTACACCTGAGTAGCCTTTTTTTTGTGCTGAAAACCAATACTGATACGGATAGCCTGCCGCTGTAAAATCATCGGCATTCAATTGTTCTTTTTGAGCTTTGGTTTCTTGTATACACAGTACATCAGGATTTGCCTGCTGTAACCATTCTAAAAAGCCTTTTTTTATGGCGGCTCTAATTCCATTTACATTGTACGATACTACCTTCATTAATCTAAGAATATTGGCTCTTTAAGAAATACCCAAGTCAACTGCTTACGGTATCCTGTTTCTGTTTTTACTGATTTTACCTTAGGGGATAAAAAATAGGCTACTCCAATGGCAATGGCAATACGGAGCCACCTCGGTTCTAATTTAACCCCTCGCTCCAGAATCAGGTAAAACACTACCATCAACGCGGGATAAATTAAACGGTATGCATAAGCTATCACCTTCATCTTATAGCTCCATTTCCGGAATATCACCATTGATAACGAGCGTTCCTTCTGTCGCCTTCTGTATTTCTTCTACAGAAACTCCAGGAGCTCTTTCTAGTAAGTGAAACGCATTGTCTTTAATTTCCAACACGGCTAGGTTCGTCACTATTTTAGTCACACAGCCCACCCCTGTTAGCGGTAAAGAACATTTTTTTAAGAGCTTTGACTCTCCACGTTTGTTGGTATGCATCATAGCCACAATAATATTATCAGCACTGGCTACAAGGTCCATAGCACCTCCCATACCTTTTACCATTTTACCCGGAATTTTCCAGTTGGCAATGTCTCCATTTTCTGCAACTTCCATAGCTCCTAAAATAGTGAGGTGCACGTGTTTTCCACGAATCATGGAAAAACTGGTAGCTGAATCGAAGAAACTCGCTCCTGGCAATGTTGTAATGGTTTGTTTTCCTGCGTTGATGATATCGGCATCCTCTTCTCCTTCAAAAGGGAAAGGCCCCATACCTAACACTCCATTTTCGCTTTGAAATTCAACTTCTATATCTTCACGAACAAAGTTCGCTACTAAGGTTGGAATTCCTATACCTAAATTGACATAGTATCCATTTTTTACTTCTTTTGCTATACGTTTAGCTATTCCGTTTTTATCTAACATTTTTCTAAATGAATCGATTTTATTGGTACTTAGGTACCCTAGTTTTTACTTGGTGTATTTGTCATCTATCACCTCTATCGGTGCTTAGTATTGACAATTAAGCCTTTGAGCGTACGGTACGTTGCTCAATTCTCTTTTCATACTGCTCTCCTTGGAAAATTCGTTGAACAAAAATCCCTGGAATATGAATTTGATTTGGGTCTAAAGTTCCTACAGGAACTAACTCTTCCACCTCAGCAACAGTAATCGTCGCTGCCCCACACATATTAGGGTTAAAGTTTCTGGAAGTACCTTTAAATATCAAATTTCCGGCAGCATCTCCTTTCCAAGCTTTTACAAAACCGAAATCAGCTTTAAAAGCGGGTTCTAGTACGTACATTTTACCGTCAAATTCACGAGTTTCTTTCCCTTCTGCTACTTCCGTTCCATAACCTGCAGGCGTGTAAAAAGCTGGGAATCCAGCCTGTGCTGCACGGCACTTTTCTGCTAAGGTACCTTGAGGGGTGAGCTCTACTTCTAGTTCACCGGAAAGCATTTGTCGTTCAAACTCATCATTCTCTCCTACATAGGAAGAAATCATTTTTTTTATTTGTCGATGTTGGAGTAATAAGCCCAGACCAAAATCGTCTACTCCTGCATTGTTAGAAATACAGGTAAGCCCATTTACACCCAAGCGCACGAGCTCAGCAATAGCGTTCTCTGGAATACCACAAAGACCAAAACCACCTAACATTAAGGTCATATTGTCTTGAACACCAGCTAGGGCTTCTTGTACGTTCTTTACTTCTTTATTAATCATATAGCTGTTTGTTGTTAGTTTAAAATTCAGTATCGTTGTTTTGCTCTACTTCTTTCTTTTCTTCTTCCTTTTTCTCCTTATCAGCCTTATCACAATCGATTACAATTGACAATTCTTCTTCTGGTTTTTCAAAATCCTCCGTACTAATATTTAAGGTTTTGTCGTCATAGCACTTTTTCATGTACAATCCCCAAGTTGGTAAAGACATGGTGGCTCCTTGCCCCATTCCTATTCCCGCAAAGTGGGTTGCTCTATCCTCTCCTCCAGTCCAAACACCTGTTGCCAAGTTCGGAACAATTCCCATAAACCATCCGTCTGACTGGTTCTGTGTTGTTCCTGTTTTTCCTGCAATTGGATTCATCAACGAATACGGGAATCCCGTAATTGCTTTTTGTCTTTTGGTGTGTTTCGCTCGTAAGCGTCCTCCAGAACCGTATAAAGTAACTCCTTTCATCAGATCTAAAATCACATAAGCCGACTCTTCACTGAGTACCTCTTTTGTTTTCGGAACAAATTCCTCTAACACGGTCCCATTCTTGTCTTCAATTCGCGTGATAATCATCGGGCTTACTCGAAGTCCTTTGTTAGCGAAGGTCGAGTAGGCACTTACCATCTCAATCAACGAAAGATCAATGGCTCCTAAGGCAATAGAAGGATTGGCTTCGATTTTTGATTCAATTCCCGCTGACTCCGCCAAACGCGCAACGTTTACTGGAGATACCATATCAATTAACCTCGCCGTAATCACATTGGTTGAATTTGCCAAAGCTTTCTTTAAGGTCAACTCTCCTCCGTACTTATTATTCGAGTTTTTCGGAGTCCAATCATCTGGCATACCGTATTTTTCTTTTGGAATGGTATACGGTGTATTTGGAAACTTATCACATGGAGACAACTTTAATTGGTTGATTGCCGTTGCGTAAACAAAAGGCTTAAAAGTTGACCCTACCTGTCTTTTTTGCTGTTCTACAGCATCGTACTTAAAGTGTTTGTGGTTAATACCACCGACCCAAGCTTTGATATGACCCGTTTGTGGTTCAATAGATACCAACCCAGTACGAAGTATCTGTTTGTAATAACGAATCGAATCGTAAGGAGTCATGACAGTATCACGCTCACCTTTCCAAGAGAATACGCGCATTTCAGTTTCCGTTTTAAATGCTTTTTCAATCTCTTTTTCAGAAGCTCCATTCGCTTTCATCTTTTTATAGCGCGATGAATTTTGTTTAGCCCTGCGAAGCGTTCTCGCAATTTCATCTTTGTCAAGATCGTAAAAAGGCGCGGTTCTATTGCGCTTTTGCTCATTGTCAAAATACGATTGTAAATTTCTCATATGAGCATCTACAGCTTCTTCTGCATACTGCTGCATTCTCGAATCAATCGTCACAAAAATTTTGAGTCCATCACGGTAAATATTGTACGACTCTCCATTCGGTTTTGGATTGTTTTTTACCCAACCTTTAAGCACGCGTCGCACGTGTTCGCGGAAGTAGGTTGCCAAACCATCACTGTGACCTTCTTTATTGATATTTAAGCCTAAAGGCAATTTCTGTAGTGAATCTTTTTGCTGCGCCGATAAAAACTCACTGCGCGTCATTTGCTTGAGTACTACATTTCTTCGTTTTCTAACTCTTTCTTCTCTTCTCAAAGGATTAAATAGCGAAGAATTCTTCAACATCCCTACGAGCATTGCCGATTCATGTACATCCAATTCTTTAGGCTCTTTACCGAAGTAAATGCGTGCTGCAGAGCGGATCCCTACGGCCTGATTTAAGAAATCGTATTTATTGAGGTACATCGTAATAATTTCCTCTTTGGTGTATTGGCGCTCCAATTTCGTCGCCACTACCCATTCTTTCACTTTCTGTAAAACGCGTTTAAAGATGTTCTTAGAAGCTCTTCCTGTAAAAAGCATCTTTGCCAACTGCTGTGTAATGGTACTCGCTCCACCACTTCCCGGTTTTAAAATCGCACGTGCAGTTCCTCTAAAATCAATTCCTGAATGCTCATAAAAACGTTCATCTTCCGTTGCTACCAAGGCTTTTACCAGGTTTTCTGGAATGTCTTGGTACTTGATTGGCGTTCTGTTTTCATACGCGTATTTCCCGAGGGTTTTTCCATCGGATGAAATAATTTCTGTCGCTAAGTTATTCTCTGGGTTTTCGAGTTCTTCAAAGGTCGGCAAGTCTCCAAACAAGCCCCAAGAAGCAAACAAGAACACGAGGGCTAGGGCAGTAATACCACCGAGGACTATCCCCCAGAACCATTTGATATACGTTGCGAAATTCACTGTTTTTTCCTTTGTCATTTTTAATTTGATTTTTCTATTCTAAACCCGACATGAGTAACCCCTGGTAAGGCCTCAATGCCTTGTACTGCTCCCATTTTTCGCATAGACTGCTTAATTTTAAAATGGTACATCCCCGTATTGGGGAAGGTGATTTTTTCTTTATAGAAAAGTTTATTTTCCTTAATATCCGTCATTCCCTTTCCCAAAAACTCACCTGCTGCAGTGGCCATATCGTATTCTAAAGTATCTATTACCTGGGTACCGTCTGGAAAATCCATTTGTGTGATAACAAATAGATTGCTGTACGCGTAGTCCTTATTGTTTCTGAGATTGATAAAAAGATCGTGCTTACTGAGCGTGTCATTCACTTCAAAACTAAAATCCAAAGTATTCGCAGCTTCCCATTTTTGATGGGAAA
This sequence comes from Tenacibaculum litopenaei, assembly GCF_964514025.1. Taxonomy (NCBI): domain Bacteria; kingdom Pseudomonadati; phylum Bacteroidota; class Flavobacteriia; order Flavobacteriales; family Flavobacteriaceae; genus Tenacibaculum; species Tenacibaculum litopenaei. Next base: position 122,802 of record NZ_CAZEQT010000001.1, on the reverse strand, counting down.
GTGGCAAATAGGCATCAAATACCCCCTTGCTATCGCAGGCCACTACGCTGAGCATCAAGAAGCCCATTAAAAGCCCTTTATTTCTTTTTATTCGTCGGAGCATTTTTGTCGTTATTATTATTCTTTCTGTTGTTATTCGTTCTCCTTCTCGGAGCTGTTGAATTCCCTTTAGCTTCAGGATTCTTTGCTGCTGAAGGTCCATTATTTCCTCCCGATTGAGGTTTTGCAGCTCCTTCACCTCCTTTTTTCGGTTTGCGATTTCGAGACCTGTTACCGCTATTTTTCGGTTTTGCCTCGTTTGCTTTTGGATGGGTATCCGTACTCTTACCTTTTCCTGCAGTCGCCTTTGGTCTCGCTTGTTGATTAGACTTCGTTTGTTGACCGGACTTCGCTTGTGGATTGGTTTTGGTTTGTTGATTTGGCTTTGGCCTCGATTGCCCTCCCTTTTTTGCTTCGGTATTTTTAGCCCTGTTATTTCTAGACTTACTCCTGCTATTTCTCGACGTTCCTTCTGCTGGTTTTTTTGCCTCACCTTTTGAATTCCCAGCGTTGCTTTTCGGTTTACTTCCTCCAGCATTCTTAGAATTATTCTGCGCAGTTCCTCCTTTTTTATTTTGAGGTCTTTTACGATTTCTTCGTCTGTTGCGCTTAGGTTTTTTAGGCGTATCAAAACGCGTTAAACTATCTTGACCAACCACATTCTCAAAATCGACAGACTCGTCTTCTAAGATCTCCGATTCATATTCTTCCAACGGAGAAGCGAGTTCTTTATTTTCATTGAGCTCGATGATTTCTTGAACTTGTTCGAGTGATAATTTATACCATTTAAAACTCTCTTCTTTATACGTATACCAGAGTAACTCTTTAAAAATGTCCATTTTTACAAAAACGGCATCTCCTTTTTCAGTTTTAAGTACGAGATCTTGTGCTGGAAACTCCTTTAAGGCATCCAAATAGGTGTCTAATTCAAAATTTAAACAACACTTCAACTTCCCACACTGTCCAGCGAGTTTCAATGGATTAAGCGACAATTGTTGGTAACGTGCGGCAGCCGTATTCACTTTACGGAAGTCAGTAAGCCACGTAGAACAGCACAATTCTCTTCCACAAGATCCTACACCTCCTAGTCGGGCAGCTTCCTGACGCATTCCTACCTGTCTCATTTCAACGCGAATAGAAAAGGCACTAGCCAGATCGCGAATAAGCTGACGGAAATCTACTCGTTCATCAGCGGTATAATAAAAGGTCGCTTTGGTTCCGTCTCCTTGGAACTCCACATCCGACAATTTCATTTTCAATCCTAATTTCGAGATAATTTCACGACCACGACGCTGGGTTTCGAGCTCTCGATCGCGTGCATTTTGCCAAACATCAATATCTTTTTGGCTCGCTTTGCGATAAATGCGCTTCACGTCTTCACTATCAAACGCAACCTTGCGTTTTCTCATCTGAACTTTTACCAATTCACCTGCCAACGAAACCACGCCGACATCATGTCCTGACGAGCCTTCGACGGCAACAACGTCACCCATAGATAGGGTTAGTTTCTCGGTATTTTTAAAAAAGTGTTTTCTTCCGTTTTTAAAACGGACTTCATATATAGAAAATGGAGCTTCACCTGTCGGTAAAGTCATATTAGACAACCAATCAAAAACGGCTAATTTATTTCCACTACCACAAGACCCAGAAGCGCAATTTCCATTGCTCTTACAGCCCTTAGGCACTCCGTCTTTACTAGTTGAGCAACTGCTACAACTCATAATTTACATGTATATTTTTATCGCATTCTTTAAACCTGACCTTCATCAGCATCAAAAAACACTTATTATCTTATTGATTTTCAATTTTTTAACCTCAAATAGTCAAAATCTACTTTTAATGAGTAAAGATACATATTCTTATGAAATGTAAAAACCGGATCAGTTTATTCTTTTATTCTGTTAAAACAGCCCTAAATTTTGGGGTATAACAGTAAAAAAAAACCCACTGCTAAGCAGTGGGTTTTTAAAAATTTTATCGCTAGAAGTTTATACAACTCCTTGATCTAACATTGCATCGGCTACCTTTACGAATCCAGCAATATTTGCTCCTTTAACGTAATCCACGTAACCATTTTCATCAGTTCCGTAAGTAACACAAGCTTCGTGAATATTATTCATGATACCGTGTAACTTGCTATCTACTTCCTCTCTTGTCCAAGAAAGACGCAACGAGTTTTGAGACATTTCCAAACCAGATGTTGCTACTCCACCAGCATTCGAAGCTTTTCCTGGAGCAAATAAGATTTTTGCTTCGTGGAATACTTCAATAGCCTCAGGAGTTGACGGCATGTTAGCACCTTCAGCAACACAGATACATCCGTTTGCTACTAAAGCTTTTGCTTCCTCACCGTTTAACTCATTTTGCGTTGCACATGGCAAAGCCACATCACACTTCACACCCCAAGGTCTTTCACCTTTGAAGAACTTAGCCGACGGGTACTTTTCAACGTATTCGTGAATTCTTCCACGACGAACGTTTTTCAACTCCATTACAAACGCTAATTTTTCAGCATCAATTCCTTCCTCGTCATAGATAAATCCAGAAGAATCAGATAAAGTAACTACTTTACCTCCTAATTGTGTTGCTTTTTCTGTCGCGTATTGTGCTACGTTTCCAGATCCTGAAACTACAACTGTTTTTCCTTCAAAAGACTCACCTTTCGTTTTCAACATGTTCTCAGCAAAATATACATCACCGTAACCTGTTGCTTCTGGACGAATTAAAGATCCTCCCCAAGAAGCTCCTTTACCAGTTAATACACCAGTAAATTCGTTACGTAAACGCTTGTACTGACCAAACATAAATCCTATTTCACGACCACCAACACCGATATCTCCCGCAGGAACATCCGTATCAGGACCAATATGACGTGCTAATTCACTCATGAATGACTGACAGAAAGCCATTACTTCGCGATCTGACTTTCCTTTTGGGTTAAAGTCAGAACCACCTTTTCCACCTCCCATAGGTAAAGTAGTCAAGGAATTTTTAAACACCTGCTCAAATCCTAAGAACTTTAAGATTGATAAGTTTACAGATGGGTGGAAACGCAACCCTCCTTTGTAAGGACCAATAGCAGAATTGAACTCCACTCTATACCCTCTATTCACCTGAGTTTCGCCATTATCATCTACCCATGGCACTCTGAACATAATAACACGCTCAGGCTCTACCATACGCTCAAGTAATTTTTTATCTTGATACTTAGGGTTATTTTCAATGAACGGAATAACTGTTTCTGCGACCTCCTTCACTGCTTGCAAAAACTCTGGTTCGTATGCATTACGTTCTTGAACGTAATCCATAAAAGCATTTATTTTAGATTCCATAAATCTTTTAGTTGTTGTTATTAAATATTAACAATTTTACTCGGCAAATATAATTAATTTACAATTTGTTAAATTTGATTTTATCGTTTATTTTTCTTATTCCTACAACGATTTCGTTATTCCCTAAAAACTCCTGCTTTTTTAACCAAAAAAACGTAAATTTGCGACTTAATTTTTTTTGCAACAAAAACAATGTTAGACAAGGTTAAAGAACTTATTGGAGATGTACAGGCATTTAAAGCCACCTCTAAGGAAGAAGTTGAAGCTTTCAGAATCAAATATTTGGGTAGTAAAGGACTTTTAAAAGACCTATTTGCTGAGTTTAAAAACGTAGACGCTGAGTTACGCAAAGATTTTGGTCAAGCCCTCAACAACCTAAAGAAATCAGCGGAAGGAAAAGTTGCTGAATTAAACGATGCACTGGAAAGCGCTATCGAAGAAAAAGGTGTTTACGGAGACCTTACCCGTCCTGCAGAACCTATAGAACTCGGTTCAAGACACCCTATTTCACTCGTTAAGAATCAAATTATCGAAGTGTTTAACCGCATCGGATTTACCGTATCAGAAGGTCCAGAAATAGAAGATGATTGGCATAACTTTACGGCCTTAAACTTACCGGAATACCATCCAGCACGCGACATGCAGGATACTTTCTTTATCGAAAAAAATCCGGATACCTTATTGAGAACCCACACCTCATCGGTACAGGTACGTTACATGGAAAACAATGAACCTCCTATTCGTACCATATCACCGGGACGCGTTTTTAGAAACGAAGATATTTCGGCAAGAGCACACTGTATTTTTCACCAAGTAGAAGGACTTTACATCGACACCGATGTTTCTTTTGCGGACCTGAAACAAACGTTGTTGTACTTTACCAAAGAAATGTTTGGAAAGTCGAAAATTCGATTACGTCCTTCGTATTTCCCTTTTACGGAGCCTAGTGCTGAAGTAGATATTTACTGGGGACTTGAAACCGAAACAGATTACAAAATTACCAAAGGAACAGGATGGCTTGAGATTATGGGATGCGGTATGGTAGATCCAAACGTATTAAAAAACTGTAATATCGATCCTACCAAATATTCAGGATATGCCTTTGGAATGGGAATCGAACGAATTGCCATGCTTTTATACCAAATACCAGATATTCGAATGTTTTACGAAAACGACAAACGTTTCTTAGAGCAATTCAAGTCTGTTTTATAAAAATAGTTTATATACCACTCACGAGTTAAGAACCACTTAACAACTACAAAAATTCACGACGGGAAGCACTGCTTTCCGTTTTGATTTTACGAAAAGACCCTAATACAGTAATTGAAGTAGTATGAAAAAAGACATCCAAATCCCAGAAGTAACCGATATCGAAATGGCTGTGGTTTTAGAGCACAATGAAACCCATAATTGCGATGATTGGAACGTGTATTTACTGAATAAAAAATCCGTTGCTATCGAAATGGTTGTTATCGTATCACAAGGATTCTCCGAAACCAAAACCACTTCTGTTTTTAGAAAAAAAATCGATGCTCTTCCTGCAAATTCAGTAGCTAAAATTGAGTTAATTCAGCCTGAATTATTCGCTTTAGACAATCGCTTTCAAGTCAGTTTTTTTGAAGGGAACACCTTGTTTGAAAAAACGTTTACTTTTGAAAAAAACACCATTAAAGAAGGAAATCTCCGCATGTTAACCCCTTTTAATAAAAGAGGCGTTTTAGGCAAATAATACAAAACGACAGGTAGTTTTACCTGTCGTTTCTTTTATACTTAAGATTTTAATTCAACGCTACAAGATTGGTAAATCTTATCCAATTCTTGCTCATAAGTCTCGAGCTGAGCGTACACACTTTCAATTTTTGACAAATCGGCTGCCAAGGCATTTATCGGAGCTTCGATACTATTTTCAAAAGAATTCAATGCAGATGTCAAGTCGTTTAGTACCCCTAAACCAGGAATAGAAGGCAGATTAATGTTTAAATGCAATGCTTTAAGTACAGGATCTAACACTTTTTCCATGGCTTTGTTTAGCAAATCCATCACCGGCTTGATCACATCAACACCTTTTAAAATATCGTCCACCGAAAATGAAAAGTACACGGTGTGCCATCCACATGGATACGGAACTTTTACTCCCAACACGTGCTTATAACACACTTTTGGATAACCTCCGTAAGGCACTCTAATAGTATCACTCAGTACTTTTTTCACCTCATTCAGCTCAGAAATTAACGGATTCAACACATTCATAATTGCGTTGATTTGGTTTTGTAAACTCACCAAACCAGAAACCATCCCTACCAATTTTTGGGCCTCAGCCTCCGCGCTGTTAATCCCGTTTAACAATTGAATTTGAACGGCATCAAAATCCAAAACAATAGGATCTACTTTTTCTGCTGCCGCATCCAAACCATTCCCTAAGGAAGTTTTTACCGAAGAACTAGGAAGACTATCGATACACTGAATAGCATTTCCAAGCGCAGCAATTAACGAGTTTTCTCGATTCATCAAATTCAAAAGTGCTTTGTCTACTTGTTGCACCTTAGGCGCTATCTTTTCAATAGCATTGCGCACAGGAGACACCACTTTCTCTACGTCATTTGAAGCCGATAACGCCTCATCAATAGGTTTTTTGAACGCCGATAAGGTATCTTTTAATTCAGCAGCTTCGGCCCCAATTTCTGGGATAACAGAAACCACTTCTAACAAATCAATAGCTTCACCGAGTGCCGAATCGATATCGCTCAAGGCCGTATTGATTTTTTTTGAAACGGCGAGATCGTTGTCTATCGTTTCCAGATCATTGTACAAGCTCTTGGTATCCGCTTCTAATTTAGCAGTATTCCCTTCGGTCGTACTTACATCGTGCATTAGTTTGTTGGCAGCTGCTAATTCTTGCGTAGCTGCGTCAGTAATTTGAGAATTTACTGTTGACATAATAAATAGTTTAGTTAGTTAATACTCGAAGGTCCTCCGAAAGACTCCTCGTAGCGCTGGGTAATTGCGCTACGATAACAAAACAGACTCTCTAAGTCCCTTCACTACTCAAAGTTTGTCATTTTAAATCCTTTACGCCTACAAAAATCCACAAACGACTGATTTACAGTCACAAAAACCACCACCAACAGTACAACTGTAGGTAAAAGAAAACCCCGCCAAATGGCGAGGTCTTCAGAAATCAATATAGGTATATTACTGAACTGTAAGTGTGTACTGTGGCGTCGGGTTCAACGGACAAAAATATACGTACTCTCCCTTTTCCAACTGTACTTTTTTAGAACGTGACTTTTTGTTAGTTTTAACTAAAGACGTTACATATGCGTTTTTAATATGGTGCTTTTGATCGGTTTTTCCTTTCGGAGCTAGCACAAATCCTACATCGTGCCCTACTTCGTTGTTAGCGATTTCGAAAACATAGGTTCCTGGTGCTAGGGTTAAGGATTTTTGAGTAAACTCTCCCTTAGTTTGTTCTAAGGCTACTGTTTTTACTGATTGTGCATTTGCTTGAATTCCGAATCCAAGTACTAAAGCGATAATTGCGATTAATTTTTTCATGGTGATATAGGTGTTTTTTGATTAGATTATAGATTATACGCTTGCTGAAAATTTACCAGCTGTTACTTTTGGAAAATCAATTTCCGTTTCTGCGATGTGATTTACATAGTTTGTTAAGGTATTTGAAACCACATTTAACACGATTTCAAGAATATCCTCATCGGTATACCCCGCAGCCTTAGCCGCTTGTACTTCCTCAATACTAACTTTCCCTCGGTTCTTTGTTACGAGCTGTGCAAATTGAAGCCCTGCTGCAACTTTAGCATCTGAGGCATTGGCAACACGGTTTTGCTCAATTTCTGACTCCTCTAAACCGTTCATTTTCCCAATAGCAGTGTGTGCTGACAAACAGTAATCACAACTATTCTCTTCTGCGATGGCCAGTGCTAATTGCTCTCTGAATTTATTGGTGAAATTTCCACTCGCTGTCAATTCTCCTAAACTCAAATAGCTCTGTAAGGTCGCAGGAGAGTTTCCAAATACCTTGATAAGGTTCGGAATAAACCCTAATTTAGCCTGAACGGCATCAAATAACTCTTTTGATTTCCCAGTAGTAGTCGCTGGGTCTAATGTTTTAATTCTTGTACTCATAATGCTTTTATTAAATAGTTCTTTTAATTACTTATTACACTGACACAATTCTCTTTCCGGATATTGCTCATCGTATTCCTGATAGCCCCAACAGTTTGGGCATTGGTGTTCCTCTGTTCTCATATAGCCTTGTGTTTTATTTCTGATACAAAGATGCGACAGATACCAAGCTCAAAAAATGGACAAAGGTTCCTAACACTTGGACAGCTATACAAAAGGGATGATTTTAAGAGCAAAAACAGAAAAAAACGCATAAAAAAACCGGCTGTACGATCGCTAATCACGTACAGCCGGCATATACACATCTAAAAAGTAAAAATTCTATTTCTTTTGAAATTGCTTTGGCGAAATTCCTGTGGCCTTAGCAAAAAACCGGGAAAAGTAAGCCGGATCATTAAAGCCTAAATCAAAGGCTATGTATTTGATGGCATCATTAGAATACCTCAACTTTCTCTTAGCTTCCGTAATAATGCGATTTTTTATATAATCACTCGGAGTTTGTACACCTAACTTTTGGAAGTGTTTTGTCAATGACTTCGGCGACAAGCCCAACCTATTGGCGTAATCAGTAACGCTGTGCAGGGATTTATAATTTTGCTCAACTAACAAACTAAAATCTTTAAACAACTTGGTTTCTGCATCTTCCTTAACAACATCTCTTTCTTTTTTTATTCGTACCGAATACACTATAAACTGCTTTAAAAAAGACTGTAGCATGTCGTATTGTGCGGTTTCTTCTAGTCGGAACTCCTCAATTAAACCCGACAAAATCATTTCGAGTCTTTTTGTTTCCACATCAGAAGGAGATACAAAAGGGGTTTGATATACATTATTAAACAGCACCCCATTACAGGCAACCTCAGCATCATGCGCTTGGATACAATAAAAATCTCTCGTAAAACTCAACTGGTAAGCTTCTTTCACTTTTTCTGAATCTACGGTAAACACTTGCCCAGGAGATAGAAAAAAAAGCACATTCCCCGTAAAACTATAACTCTCGAAGTCAATTGTATAGGTACCCTTTCCTTCCTTAATCCAGTAAATCTTGTACGAATCAACGCGCTCGTTCTTATTTGCTATACAGGCTTTTTCAAACTGCACCTGATGTAAAGCGAAAACATTCTTAAAATTATAGGTTACTAAATCTTGCACTGCCATAGTTTGCGATAGTTTTAATGAATTGGTCGTATAAATACAAGATACTGACAAAAAACCACTAAAAAAACCTTTGGCAGAAATCAGTAGTAATCTCCTAAAAACAGTGACGTCAAACAACATCCAATGCCTTTAACTACGCATAAAAAAGACCACTAAGTTTAACTTAGTGGTCCTGATAAATTTCTCTTTCTCTTATAGTACTATCTATCGCTACCTAAACAACCGATATCCCACTCCTATGTTATGAGTAGGCTGACTCCAAGTATTCAAATTCATACGATAACTCGCAAACCAAGCTCCTCGGTGCTGGTATTGCACTCCTAAACTTACATTTGAAAATTTGGCCGCATTCCCTCCTAACTCCGAAAAGATATACCAACCACTGTAGTACTGTTTTGGATATCGAATCGTCTTTTTAACGTTCACCTCAGCAGTCTTGTTTTTATAGGTCAATTTTCCATCCAACAAAACCCCTCGAATCAACTGATAAGAATAAATCTCCAACGAAGGCGTCTGCAGTGTATCACGATATGCACGAGCAGTCATGACAGCTGTCGTATCTTTAATCAATGTGCTATCACTAACCACTACCGCAGGCTGTTCACGGTAAACATAGACTTTTTTAAACTTGGTTCTTTCTAACAAAAACGTATCTATTTTTGTTCTCCAAATAGTATCGTGCTGCACCGTAATTACGGGAGAACCTTCCACTGTGGTGCCTTCTTTTCCTGACCTCAACCAAAAAAGCAATACCGCAATTACGAACAGCCACAATCCTCTTTCTAGCTTCATAGCAACTTCTTTTTTTATTAATTTACCTGTACCATCAAAACGGCGAAAAACTCATTAAACCCCTGTAGTGCTCCCATACTCTGGAGCGCAGTGCTGTTTGCCCTGACTTTGTAATCTTGCATACCTGCGGTACCACCACCACGGAAGTATTGGGTGTATTGAATTTTATAAGGTAATTGAGCAGTAATTTCAAGGTTTTCAGCACCACCTGACAAGTTAACTGCATGCAACAGTAAAAATCTACCTTCTAATTTTGCGTAAAACGAAGTTGCTGTATACCCCTCATTTAAAGGCACTGCTACCCAGTCTGAATGCATGTCTTTATGCAACAAGTTCGTTTTAGGATCGATCACGACATCGCGGAATTTTGGCAAATACGAACTGTGGTAGTTTCTTTCAGGAAGGTCTCCTAAAGCACTGCTATCTTTAGCATACTGGGCAAGGTCGATCTCCTTGAGTACTTCGCCATCTTTCAAAAAGCTAATTTTATTTCCCGTAACTCCTGCTACATCGTACACAGGTATTTTTTTAGCCTCAGCAATCGAGACAGCTCCTTTTTCGTCAATTACAAAGCTTCTTTCAGCACTTCCCTCAGACTGTTGTGCATCGATATAACTATCAATTAAATCTGCGTATTGCGCTTGGGTTGGCTTGTCGCCAGACTCGAAGTACTGTTTTAATTCTTCTTTTGTTTTTTTCATCTTCTTATCATAGTTTTTTATGTGATTTCTTCTATTTATGATAAAAAGAGTCCCTAAAAACACCTCAAGAACGGTGATAGTGACTAAACTTTAACAATTACACAAGAACTAGGTTCCCTGCATTATCAATGGTAATTTTCTTGGTCGTATTCCCATCAGGACTTTTCAAAACGATTCCACCTCCGTTCGCCTGCACTTCAATATGCTTCGTGCTCAGCTGCTCTGTTAAGTCTTCAACAAAAGCAAAAGTTCCTGTCGATCCTTTACCGACCCTATTCTCTAACTTTAAGGTATGAATATTCGTAAAATTCGAAGTGATAATATACGGTTGAGACGTTCCTTTAGGATTGAAAAAAAAGCCCTTCGAGGCAGCACTTTCCGTATATCCTGCACAAGCGGTAACTCCATTAATACCACCAGCCGACGGCGTGGGTTTAAAAGCCACCCTCCTCATGATTAAATCGTTACTAGTTTCGTTTCCTACTGACGACACCTCATGTAAATTTCCGTTGGCTCCACTCGCTGCTGGCAAAGTAATTTCCTTTACTACCACACCGTCTTTCAACAACGATAGTTTATTATTGGTAACCTCCGATAAACTGTACACAGGAATTGGCTGTTGTTCTACCAGAGCGACCTCTCCCTTTTCATCAATGGCAAACTGTCTGTTGGGCTTACCTTCGGGTTGTTTCGCATCGATATAGCTATCAATCAAATCCATGTACTGTTCTTGTGTAGGCTTATCTCCCGTCTCAAAGTACGTCTTTATCGTTTCTTTATTTTTTTTCATTTTTCGATTTATTTTTAATCGAAGTTGCTAGCGCAATGCCCTAGCAACTCCTTGTGTATTTTAGTTATTGGTAAACATTGGTCATATAACACCCTGAGACAAAAACAGCTCCATTGGTAAACTCAACTTTTGGTAACGTAGTGGTTCCACCTGCGTTTAAAATACCGTAATTGAACTTAATACGATCGGTGTATTGCCCAGCTCCTACATAAGCGTTAAGTGTCTCAGTAGGCAAGGTGATTCCAGAATTCCCTGACTTAAAAGCACTGATATTCAAACTACCTCCCAGAGTCAAGTCTGCGGATCTGAAGGGTAACGAAATTGACATAGCTCCAGACCCTGCTTGAATAGTATTCGATGGAGTTGTAATTCCTGTAAGCTTGATGGTTACATATACCAAATTCCCGATTCTCAAGTACTTTCCTTCCGCTGAAGTTGTATTGTAAGTAAACTCATTTACTCCTGAATGCCCTCTGAACACAGGGGTAAAATTCCCCTCCGCGTAGTAATTGGCCTTCATAAGACCTGCCTTTGACGTTGTTGCTACAGGAATGACAGCAGCTGTTCCTGAACTTGAAACTACTTTTCCTTGATCAGCTGCAGTTTCATACGATAAGTTCGTCGCTGTACCTCCAGCTCCGCCGCCGCCTACTAAAGAACTAAAATCGACCGTAAACTCTGATCCATCGGTTCTGGTAAACGTCGCAATTCCATTTCTATCTACTTCTCCCTCCGTCAGTCGGGCCAGATTAGTATCGTCGAGATACGGAGACAAGTTAATTTCCTTTACCACCACACCGTCTTTTAAAAGGGATAGTTTATTATTCACTATATCCGACAACGTATACACTGGCAACGATGGTTTTTCAATAACGCTCACGGCCCCTTGTTCATCAATAGAAAACTGTCTATCCGCAGTTCCTACTGGTTGTTTTGCATCGATATAGCTATCGATTAAATCGGCATATTGCCCTTGTGTTGGTTTGTCACCTGTTTCAAAGTACTTTTTTAAGGTTTCTTTGCTTTGTTTCATATTCTTTTTTTGTTTTTACTTGATGTTTATTTAATTTTTCTACTTATTAGCTTTGTGCTGACGCTCCAAACACGTTGGTTCTGTAGGTACCTCCCAAGATTAATTGCGTTCCCGGAGTTTTGAACTGAAGGTTATTAACTCCGCTTAGAAACACTTTATCGCTCGTTGAGAATATTCCGTACACTGTAGCACCTTCAGGACTTATAGACCCCGAAGCCCCATAACTTAATCCACTTATGGTTGCATAGCCATTATTTAAAGTAAAACCTGCAACAGGAAGCCCTTCCGGTAATGTTATATTGATCATACCTCCGGCATTTGGCGTCGTCAACTCCGTTAGATTGATCCAAAAATGGACGGTATTACCCATACGGACGTAATTCGCATCAGCACTCGTACCTATACTTCCTAAGGTTACTCCTTTTGCAATTTTTGGAGTCCAGGTACCTTCTTCGTAAAAGTTGGGCATCATCAACCCTGAGTGGGTCTTATTCGCCAGAGGAATTTGGGTATTGGTCCCACTGCTTGACGCCACTGTTCCTGGCCCAGCACTCGCTACATACGATAAATTTGTTGCTCCGCCAGCTGGGATATCGTCTAGGTGTGCAATGGTACCAGACTTCCCTTGTAATAGGTGCTGCGTACTTCCCGTAATGGTCGCTTTAATAGTAGCGGAACCCGCATTGTTCGGTTCTGTAAAATCAAGTGCATTTGCACCCGCACGGATACGTCCTCCAGCAACGATTCCTTTTGCAGCGGAGATACCGTTATTACTTTGAATATAACCAGTATACAAACTCGACTGAATTGTTTTAGTTCCGGTAATGGTCTGATCAGTATCTAGGGTTACAAAATTCCCTCCGGAACCTCCACCTGTGGCGTTAATTACCGGTCTTTGAGGATCTGACGTATCAATGGTTACGTTGGTTCCACCTTGGTAGGCGGGCACCTTTTGCTCGGGTGCAACTTTTACGGCTCCCTGCTCGTCAATAACAAATCTTCTGTTCGAGGCTCCTGCAGGCTGTTGTGCATCGACATAGCTATCGATTAAATCGGCATACTGTCCTTGTGTTGGCTTATCACCTGTTTCGAAAAATTCTTTTAAAACTTCTTTTGTTCTTTTCATCTTTTTTATCTGTTTCAATGATAAAAAAGAGGCGCTAAAAACTACGTTAGCGACTAAACTTTTTCTTGTTCTTCTTTTTTTGGTTGCTCCTTATTCAACTGTTCCAGTGTCGATTTAAAACCAGACTGATTCAATAAGTTATGCAGTACTTTAAACGGATTTACTCCGTAAATTTTATTGTAATTTTCTAGGATTGATTTTATCTCAGTAATCGCAATAAACCCAGCAATAATTTTTAAAAATGGCACCTCATCAACGATGTGAATTTCCAAGAAATACGCGGAGATAATCACCAAATTATAAATAAAAAACTTGGAAATTGTATGGGCAATTTTGGCGCTTTTAATCGGCATTAAAAGCTTGATTGACGCATAGGCACCGGTAATAAAATCAACTACAATAAGAAACATTACAGTAGTCAACACCCCGTTTAACGGCGAAAGCAAGGCTAACAACCAAAAAACACTGGGAGTTAACTTATCCATGTTTCGCTAATTTTCTGTAATCTAAAATTCTGTTTTTAGGATAGGCCTTAATACTCACACTATTCCCCTGGTTTCCACCTAATAAATACACATATCGCTTAGACTCCTTCACTAAGAATCCGACATGTCCTTTCCAGCTATTCGGTGATTCACGCCACAATACCACCACATCTCCTAATTCTGGTTGCATGGTAGACGTTCCTACCGATAACCAACTTCTTGCCGTAAGTTGATTGGATCTTTCATAGCCAGCTTGCTGTGCTACCCAGTTGGCAAAAGCACTGCACCAAGCTGTTTCTTCTTTAAATTTTGTAGCCTCGAAGCCCATTGAGGTAAAGTAATTGATAATTTGAGGGTGGTCTTTAGCCCCTTTTACTTCTTTTACTCCATATTGCGACAACGCTACTGTTAACACATTACTCATACAAATGTTTGAATTTTTAGCGTTCGCAGATCAAACTATTAAGTTTGTGATTCTTTTTCGTTTTTTCTTGACCTGAATGAGGTTTAACCCAACTTTTTTTAGTTTCTGGCGAACAATACTAGATTAATAATTACTTGAACTGTTAAAAAAGCTAAGCAAATATACAACATTTTACAAATAAACCCAAAACATTTTACAGATTAATTCAACATGTTGCGGAAAAAAATTATCAACCAATTGAAACTTAAATTCCTAAATTTACAAGCACGAAAAAAAAATTAAAAACGCTATGTTACTACTATTTGGAACCGGCAAGACACGGCTGGACGCTAGAATGCTTACCTCTGAAACTCCTTGTGATCACTGTCAACAAGAAAACACGTATGGAGCTATCACAGAAAGCACCTATTTCCACATCTTTTGGATTCCTATCCTCCCAATCAGCAAAGAGACTGTAGTCGTTTGCCAGCATTGCAAAAAAGCGTATCACGAAAAAGAGCTACCTCCTTACCTTCAAAAAGCGCTTACACAGTCCTACGAGCAGCAACCGGTAAAACACAAATTTTGGGAATACTTTGGCTGTCTTGGCATCAGCGCAATCATTGCCTTTTTTGTAATTACTGCTGTATTTGCCATATTTTACAATCTCATTAAAGGACAACCCGACAGCCCAGCTTCTTCTGATTCGTACTACCATACCGAGGGGACAGCTCCCCCAGAAAACACTCGTTCTGAGTCAGTACTCCCCCTGTGGCTGCAAACGCTAGAGAAAGATAGAAGAAAGGCAAATTACTTTCCTGAAGCAACCGAACAGGCACTGGAACACCGAATTTTTGAATGCCTAGAGAGCAACTTAGCTACTGCTAAAAAGGGAGACATCGCCTATTATACCAAGGTGCAAGACAACAAAATACTCGTGTTAGTTGGGGCTTTTAATTTAGAAAGTTATACAGGTCAACAACGCGACTCCTTTTACAGCCGCATTAATGAATGTCTCGACAAGATACTCCCCTCTGAAGAGCAGCAACGCTATGTGGGTATCTTTAAAGGAAAAACCTATTATTATCAGCAAAACAACACCACACAAAAGGATACCGTTCAAACCAAAAGCCCTGAACTATTAAGAGCTTTTTACACAGAATAACAAAAAAAAACCGCAGTTAAAACTGCGGTTTTTAAAAATTGTATTCTTTACAATATTACCAGACTTAACCTGTCTTGTTTTGATGAGCGGTTATTCTTAAATAGTATAACGCGCTATTTTCGAACTTATCCAATCTTCAAAATTTTCGGCAAGTTTTCCAAAACTAAATTCATCAGGTTCTTCTTGATGTGCTTCACATGCCAAACGATATACAGGTGGATTTCCTCCTTTGTTTAACGGAAAATAAAACAGTGACCTCGAATCGTAATCAACTGCAAAAACCCAAAAAGGCTTGGGTACCAATCCATCAAAACCGAATTCCGTCAACCAGGACTTCGCATCCTCCTGAAAAGATTCTAAATAATCAAAATTGTGAGACACTCTAACAAAGGGTGCTTCCTCCCCAACGTGCAGTAAAAAAGATTTATAGCTCTCCGGAAATTCTACTCCTGCTCGCTCTTCCATCATTTGAATCTCGTTTATCGAAACACCACTCCCATCTTCATAGGTTTCTTTCCATTGTTTAATTTTTTCCAACATACCTCATTATTTTTTCTTAGTTAACTTTCCTGTAGCCCTTTCTAGGCCTGTCTTATCAATTACGACTTCTCGTTTTCCTTTTTTATTCACGTAAAAAGGTCTAAAAATCGCTAAGTCGGCATCGTAGAGCTCTTGAAACAGCAATAATTCTTTTCTACAAACAATACACGGATCATAAGTAGAGTCAATTTTTAAGTCGATTTTCAGCCTTTTCAAATCTTCCAATGCGATACCTAATTTATCAGCAAGCTTTACTATATCTTCATTTACCAACTCCAATATTTTCCTTTCCGAATCATTGAGCCTTGGTACATTTAATTCTGAATCGTAAAAATGCGGCCTATGCGTTTCCCTATGAGGAGCTCCTAAAGAACCAGGAATCTTCGCTCCATTTCCTGCGTGTTCAATATAATCATACGTATACACCTTTCCTTCGAACTTTATTTCCAATTTTGCCGTTGCTATATTCACGTTTTTCAATTCCTCGTAATATACCAAGAGTTCGTCTAACCTTTCTTTTGGAATTTCTTCCTTCACAATCTTAGAACGCTTATTCCACTCATCCTTAATAAAAAGATCATCGAGTTTACCGTCGAGCATAAAACGTTCTCTATTCTCCTTAAACCAATTATCAATTTTAAGAAATTTTGCATTTTTTCTCCTAAACAAACTACGTTTTCTTCGAGCAATTCTCTTTATTTCGTTCTCAAAAAAGTCTTTATCCCGCGTCAATCGATACAAATACTTATCATATTCAGGGGTAAAATCATATCCTTTGGAAGAGAATAACAAATCTCCTTTATAATACACTTTTTTCACTTTAGATTTTAAGAGTATCGTTACAATTGCCGGTATCGAGATAAAAGAATTAAAACTATCAAACTGAAAATTAAAGCGTACCTCTATTCCGAGAAGCTTTAGTTTTTCAGCCAGCTCAGGATTGATATTCAACAATAGCTTGTTCTTGATTTCTTTTACCGCCTTTTTTAACTCATTTGCTTTCTTAGGTAGGTCTTTAACGATTTCTGCAATTGTTTTCAGTCCTTTTTGTGCCGCTCGAGCTCCGGTTAGCAAGCTGACAATCATCTCAATGAGTTTCGGAAAAAACTCACCAAACAAATAAATTTGCTTGTACTTGTTTTCTTCGTCAACAAAGGCAAAAAACTTTTGAAGCTCCTTTTGAAACATGTTAACCAGTAAAGACCATTCAAAATTTTCAGCAAATTCTTCAAGAGCGTTGACTAACTCAAACATCGTTTCCTTATTGAATAAGCCTATCATGGAACCGATTCCTTCTACAACAGAAGCAACAGCATCAATTACCCCATTGATTAACCCAACTATAAAAGCATTGTTTTCACGGATGTATTCATTCAAACTTTTTAAGGGAGTCAACAAGATTTTCTTAAACCATCTGAGCAATTGATTCACCTGTCCTGCAAACCCTCGATAAATGGCCGCTGCCTCAGGATGTTGAGGCATCCCAACTTCTCCTAACTCCAGCCCATCAAAAAAAGCTTCTAAACGCTCTTCAAAACTTGAAAAATCGCTAAATAATGGACTGTAATCGGGTTTGTTTTTTTTGTCTTTGCTATCCGGATTCCATCTTTTTTCTGCTAATTTTAACTTCCTAATTTCCTTAGCCAACGCCAAAAAAACTTCATCAGCCAGAAACTTTGCAATATCACTTACACCTTCTACCCCCAGAATCAAACACTGCTGTAGGAGCCTTACAAACTCTTCGTATACTTTTGGCGCTTCAAAGACCTCTGATGGAAACTCAGTTACAAAATCACCTATCAAACCTTTCAGGTGTAAATAGGCCGTTTCATCTTTAGCTCTGCTCGTTCCTATCCAACTCAAATAATCTTTTAGGATTACTTCCATGTTTTTCGGATCCTGCTCAATGGCCTTCACCAAATTGACTCCTAAACTCACTCCGTGAATCTTTTTAATATCTCGATGTCCAAGGCCTGCGTTTTCCAGCTTTTTAAATGACCCTTTGACTTTCATTTCAGGGCTGTATAACTGCGCAAATACTCGAAACTTATTGGGAGCGTGTTTTAACAGACCAAACTTCTTTTCAAAATCTCGTTTTGATGCTACCCAAATAATCCCCGACTGCACGCGTTTGGTTGTGAGCTTAATAGGATCTTTGTATACATCTAAATCAGCAACTTCGGGCGCTAAAAATTGAAAAGGAGGTGTGAACTCAAATTTTTCTTTTAATTCAAATTGACTTTTCATCATACTAATTCTTCTTCAAAATTTCACAAAAAAGCCCCACAAGACCTTTGCAAACTATTTCACATACCTACAGCAATCCCCCAGTGCAAGCGCATAGATGCTCGCATTAAAAACTTTATTAAATAGATGAAAAATGTGCCTGTGACAACGAAATTTTGTCACAGAAAGCACGAGGTTAGCACAATAGTGAAATGTTTAGCAAAGCCTTATGAGACTCACTTTCAATTTACTGCCGTTTAGGCTACAGTATTCGTTTTTCCAACGATATCAAAGTCAACACCATCAGGTGACGTTTTTACGGAATCAAACAAACCACCGCTTTCACAATCTGGATTACAAGGTAAGCCGCCTTCATTCAAGGCTACAGCGTCTGCCTGTAAAACGGTTAATGAAGTAGGAACACGTGTTTCCCAAGTTCCTTCGATTTCTCCCTCGACCGTTTGCATTTCGTCAACAACAGAAACGTACAAATCGTCATCAATGTCCGTTACCATTCCTTGACCATTCCAGATTTCTCCGGTTTTCATATACCAGTTAACTGCTTCTTCAAATCCTGGCTTAACAGGCACTACAGCTCTCGCCATGGCACTTTGTAAAAAGGCCTTAAATACGGGGTCATTCCCTCCGAGATAATTGAACGATTTTTCCCAAGCTCCTTTGTTTTTGTAGAAGTACGGATAAAACGTATAGGCCATGATTTCCCAATCAAATGCTTGTTCAAAGAATTTAACCAGCGCACTGTGTTTTTCGAAGCCTGCATTTTTAACCACCTCCGTATAATCTTCATTTATGTAATGAGACTCGCTAGTATTCAATCCGAATGGCTCTGTTAATAAATCAACAGCGATTCGTTTTAGCTCGCGTTTTTCAATACCTCGATTCAAAGCAGCGTTCAATTCCTTTTTCTCTTCCTTAGCGGCTTTTGTAGCATCTTTGATCTGTGCGTACTCATTGTACTCTAACACGCGATCGCGGTACGCCTCCATAATGCGTTGGTAATTTTTGTTTTGCCAATTTTGACCGGCAGCAACGGTAGGAATACACCATACTCTTACATTCACACTTCCTGAATGACGTCCCATTACAGAATATGAAATAGCGACTTTTCCTGTCAATTCTCCTAAGAAACTAGCTTGACTTCCAATAGTACAACGATTTCCTCCAAGCAATACTTGAACACCTTTTCCGTCATCTTTTTCATTTGACATCGTAGTCTGAACTTCGTACCAACGGGCTTTATACCCTTCCGGAATTACCAACTCATAACTTCCTGCAGCTACCTCATCGTACTCTTCTCCGTGACTTTCAGGAGTTGTAAACGTCAAGCCTTTACTAACACTAATATTCTCTGGATAGGCCTCCACCTCTGCACCGTAAGCCGCTGCTACTTTTTGGTAGTTTTGTATGCTTAAATCTCCTGCATTTTTGATTCCATTGTGGGAAATATTTCCGTATTCGTCTTTAATAATCGGAATATTTAGCTCAGCCGGATGGATTGGCTTAACAGGAGCAACTCCTGAAAACCCTTCTTCCGTAGTATCCTTCCCCCAATACGAATCGATGAAATACTTCGCCGGCTCCGGGATAGAAAACTCGTACATCAAGCGCTTTCCGTAGTTAATAATTTTGTTGTTGTAAATTTTATCAACCCATCTGTAAACACCCGTTACGTGTTTATCGCCTTTGGTGTTGTCAAAACCGTGTTTATTATTTTCTTCAAATTCACGCAACATACGCGATGTTCTTCGTGATGACACCTTTTGCACAACGCGTTCTAAAGCGCGCTCCGTTACTTCTTGTGCGTAATTTTGCGCTTGCGAATTCGAATTTGACTGTGAACTATTTGAAGCCGAATTAAAACTTGCTCCTGCACTAAACTTAACACCTCCAAAACCACCACTTACGCTGGCATTAGCACCATAACTCGTCGATGAATCTTTACTTACAACTGACGATACTTCACTTTGCAGCTCATTGCGTTCCGTGGTACTGGTATCCGTCAAGTTTTCAACTTCTTGCTCTGATGTTTTTTCCGTGGTTACCTCTGAACTGGTCAAATTTCTGGTAGAGCGCTCCTTGTATTCCTTCGCCATAATATTTTCGATATGCGAAACTTCTCCCGGAACATAGCAACATACTTCCTGCTCTACGCGTCTGAAATCGGCAATTCCCAATTGTGTTACTCCGTAAAACACACCTTCCTCAGCATCCGAAGTATCCTCAGCGTTCTGCTTTATTTTACACAGTCCTCTAAAGTTGGCATCCAACATCCCATCATCGAAAAGTACGGCCATCTTCTTTTCGTGGAAGGTCAACACAACCCCATTACTCAAGGTCAATTCTCCTTTTAATTGATAGGTGCCTTCAGCAATCATTTTCTTCTCAGGGAACAACGCTACAACGAGGTCTTTTTTATTAAAACTTGACGCCTTACTTTCTACAGCGGTTCCTGCGTACAACGCTCCACCGTCGGCTTGCAATAATTCGTATGTAGCACTGGTAACTGTCACTCCTTCTTGCGGAATACGCAACACCAACTCTACACTCGATTTGGTTTGAAAAAATGGAAATACCAAACTTCCGTTACTCGCTAAACCTCCCCAATACGAATACACCGGAACTTGTTTGTCTATGTTAAAGACTAAAGATTCTCCATTAATTTTGAGCGCCTTTGTTTTTTGCGGTGTATTTTCAATTAAATTCTGGTATTCTTTGGCCACCTTTTTCTCGACAGCTTTGGTAACTTCGGTAAACGTGTCGTACATTTTAAACTCTTCAGAGTTCAATAATAAATTAGTTACCTCAGAAAAAGCCGTTACTTCAGCAGCATTTGACAAAGCAGCTTCCGCTTTCGCCGAAACAGGCTGATTTCTCGGAATCTGAACACCATTTTGAAAGCTAAACTTCGGTAACTTTAATTCTGGATAGGTTTTAACACTTTTTTGAAATCCCGTTTTGGAATCTACGACATTTTGAACAATGGGAGTCGCTTCATTTTTTAAGCGTTCAATCTCCTGCTCGTGTGCTTTAACTGCGACATCGTATCTCTTTTCTTCCGATTTTCTAAAGGTTCTGTCAGCTCTTTCTAATTCGTCTAAACTCGATTTTAACTGACTTATTTTAGTACGCGATTGGTGTAGTTTTAAGCTTGATTCCAAATATCGTTCCACGTCTTTCGTCAATCGAATATCCGGATTTCCAGCAGCATTTCTCCCTTCTAATATCACTGCTTTCGGGATAATCACACTCGCGTTAGCGCGTCGAATAAACTGCTCCTTTTCTTCTTTTGAAAAAACAATACTTCCCGATTTTGGCACGTAGGAAGGAGTAAACGTCTTAAACTCCTTGGCAAATCGATACCCGATCATCAGCTGAATTAAAACATCCCTGATGCCAGCATCTCCTTTTTCGATCACGTTGTTGAACAATTGATTCCACAAAGCGTCTTCCATAGCTAAGAAGGCAGCATCAATTTTTAGGTCCTTTGGTAGGTTAGCAGCTACCGATTCATACGAAAAATACTGCTTATTTCTTCCTAACCACATTGAAAAATCGAAAATACTCTCGAAAGCTTTCTTTAAGGCTGCTCTGGAATTCAAACTCACAAATCCAGTATTGTAAGCGCCACTCAAAGCTGTTTTTCGCGCTGCTTCCGTGGTGACTCCATCCACTGCTAGGAGTGCTTTGTTATTTTTCTTTCGCTCCTGAGGAAAGGAAATAAATCCTACTTCAAGATTTTTCTGATCAATAGTTTGTGGACTACGCAGTGTAACAAATCTAAAAAGGTTTGATGTAATTGGTTTTTTACTCATGTTAATTTTTTTTTTAATTAATAATACTCCCTTAGAGCATCCTGTTTTTGGCTTTTCTAACAGTCCACTCTGGAATAGTATTCCAAAAAATGTTTGATTTTTTTAAATGAGATTTTAAGAAAGTGAAGAAAATCAAGTCAAAACCTCCAAAACGCAATCACTAAAACAACACAAATGTTTGATTTATAAAGTTTTTTTGTATCTTAGCAATTAATTACGGGGCAAATATACCACATTTTACAAACACACCCAAACAAAAGTGTGATTATTTTTTGTAAAATGTGCTAAAAAAAGAAAAACAATGAACATGGGGATATCAGAAAAAATAGCCGCTATACGCGATGCATTTCAGTTAAATAATTTTTCGCTTTCTAAGCGCATTGGCGTTACTGGTACCACCATCGACAGTATTATCAACGGTAGGCCGCAGCGCGATGGAAGCAGGAAGAAAACCAAACCAGGCTACGACGTATTAACAGCCATCATCAATGAGTTTAATATCAATCCAGACTACTTGTTTGGAAAAAGCGATCAGATGCTTAAAAGCGAAGTAACGAGCCCGACGAGCTATTCAGGGATGCCTCAAGTGGTTTCGGTAAATCCGCAAGGACATGAAAACATTATATACGTACCAATCCAAGCAAGAGCAGGATATTTAAATGGCTATGGCGATTCTAATTATATAGGACAACTTCCTTCCTTTCATATGCCGCATTTAAACAACGGAACATTTCGTTGTTTTGAAGTACAAGGGAACTCCATGGTCCGTACTTTCTTTGACGGTGATCTCGTTTTCGGTAAATACGTTGAACATTTAGAAGATATCAAAGACGGTAGGGTGTACGTCATCGTTAGTAAGAATGATGGTATTGTACTTAAACGCGTCATCAACAGAATTCAGGAACGCGGTAAGTTAATTTTAAAAAGCGATAACAAAACAGGAAATTACCCAACCTATACCATTAATGCAGAAGAAATTATGGAGGTGTGGTATGTAACCATGTTTGCTTCAAAGCAAATGCCAGAACCTGTGGATGTTTACGATAGACTGCACGACCTAGAAAGTCAACTCGTAGAATTACAAGAACAAATTAGCCGCAATCACTAGGAAGTACTATGAAACGTTATACGGCGTTATTTGCCTTTCTACTGCTGAGCAGTTACGGCTTTGGCCAGTCTAATTGGAAAGCTTTTACAAAGTTATCAGGGCCCAAGAAAAATTGGGTTATTTGGCATGTTTTTAAAGCAAAAAAAGCGCGACAAATATCACTAGAAGCTAGGAGGGTAGCTGACTCTATCAAAAACTCACCGTTACTAGACCGAGATCCTTCAGGAGGTCAAGTTGATGCTTTCCGACATGCCTATTGGATGGCGAGATTAAGACAGGAAATAGGTAAAAATGCAGCTCGATCATTAGGAAAAGCTCATGAAAAAGAAAACTACAACGATTTTCTAAAGAGACGAAAAGAGGAGGGAAGTGTGCCGGATGCTATCAGTTCAGAAATGGATTTGTACAACAACGAAATTGGGCTCAGTTTCACCGTTAAAAACTGTGTGTGCCCGAGAGAAGGACTTATTTACAAAATAATTAACGCCATTAAAGCTGGAAAACTCAAAGTGATCAAAAAAAATAAAGATCAACAGTTTTTAACCTGCAACGATGCTGTAATTCCTGAAGAAACCCTTCAAGGAGCCTGGTACAATGAAAAATGTCTCGTCCCATCTAATTATCGCAACCGCTAATGCAAAAAATTTATTTTATTCCAGGTACCATGTGTACCGCTGCCTTGTGGAGTTCCATGCACGCTGTAGCTCACAACTATACTCCGATTTATATCGATACGACTGCTGCGACCTCCTTCGATGAAATAAACGCCATTATCGATTCAACATTAACCGAGCCGAGTATTATAGTCGGGTTTTCGATGGGTGGTTTTGCCGCGATGTACTTCGCCGTAAAACACCCTGGAAAAGTGCGCAAATTAATCGTTGTATCGGCAACGCCCTTTGGATTGAGTGAACGGGAATTATCACTGAGGAAAAGCACTTTAGAATTCCTTGAAAAACATCCTTACAAAGGAATTTCTCAGCAACGAATAGCACAGTTTATTCACCCTTCTCAAATAGGGAATACTCCTTTGATTGCACTGATCAAAAAAATGGATAAGGATTTGGGTAAAGAAATATTGATTAGACAATTGAAAGCCACTTCTAGCAGGACCGATATTAGTGAAGCGCTCAAAAAAAGTACCGTACCCATACTCTTTGTTTTAGCGGCTCAAGACTCCCTGGTAAATCCGGCGCCAGTAAAACAATTATACCCGAAAATTCCGAAGGCTCGATATATGTTATTAAAGGGGAGTGGTCATATGATTCCGCTGGAAAAACCAGAAGTCTTAACAACGATTATTGAACGTTTTTCTGAAGCCCTATAATTTCGTATTTTTGCAGTACTAACCAACACATCATCCCAATGAGGGTAGCACCGATAAAACCAATCGTTAATTATGAATTTTGATGTGTTTTTACGCGAACTCGAATCAGTAGTTCAGTTGCTCGGTTCATACTTGAGCAACCCACAACGCAGGACTTATGTAGTGTACTTGCTTTCCGCAGGTGCCCTAGCTTACTTTTGGTTTAAACGAAAAAAGATCAAGGGATCCTTTTGGCGATACATTTTCAATCGAAAAGTTTGGCTTTCCTCTTCGGCGAAAGTCGACTATAAAATACTCACATTCAACAGTGTTTTAAAAGTTGTATTTATCGGACCTTATTTGATTTTGGGGTTGTACTTGTCATTTTACACTCGTGAATACTTGCTACAACAGTTTGGCTATCCGACAGCTAGCTACGCTACCCATACACTAATCATCACCTACAGCATATGTTTGATGTTGCTCAACGATTTCACCTATTACCTGTTGCATTTGGCTTTCCACAAACTTCCCTGGCTTTGGGAATTTCACAAGGTACATCATTCGGCAACGAGTTTAAATCCCTTTACGCAATACCGTATTCACCCTATTGAGTTATTTGCCAACAATGCGCGAAGTTTGCTTATTTTCGGCCTTACAACCGGGGTTTTTGAATATTTTTCGGGAGAAACACTCCCCAAATTAGCACTTTTTGGGATTCCTGTTTTCGGCTTGTTATTTATGTTTACGGGGGCCAACTTACGACATTCACACGTTCCTTTCCGATATCCTCCTTTACTCGAACGCATTTTTATCAGTCCGAGACAACATCAAATTCACCACAGTAAAGCCACGGAACACTACGACAAAAACATGGGATCAAAACTAGCTATCTGGGACTGGCTGTTTGGCACGCTTGTCATTTCAAATGCCGATGACAAACTCAAATTTGGCATCGATGATCCCGAGCATAAGTTTAGTTCTCTTCGTGGAAATTTAGGGATTCCTTTTAAAAACATATTCTATTTACTGAAACGAAACATCAATAAACTACTCAGAGCGAATTAGTAGCCCTAGTTTCAAAAACTTATTTAAACCGATTCTAAATATCCAACAAAACAATTCTTAAAGTTTGCCCAAGTAGGTGGTTCGGCGTAAATTTGTGGTTATTATTTAAACAATAACACAAAATAATGAGCGGATTACTCAAATCTTCGATCGGAAGGAAATTTGCCATGGCACTTTCGGCTTTTTTCTTAATGTTTTTCTTACTTCAGCACTTTGCTATTAACCTGACGTCTATGTTTCCTGATAACGGAGCGACTTTCAACAAGCTTTCGCACTTTATGGGAACCAACCCAGCAGTACAGTACGCCTTACAGCCTGTATTGATTTTCGGAGTTGTATTCCACTTTGTTATGGGATTTGTACTCGAGTTAAAAAACAACAGTGCTCGTCAAGTGAAATACGCTAAAAATAACGGAAACGCCAATTCTACTTGGATGAGTAGAAACATGGTATACAGCGGATTGGCTATTTTAGCATTTATCGTTTTACACTTTATCGATTTCTGGATTCCAGAATTAAACACCAAGTTTATTCAAGGAGACTGGACAGGAATGCACAACGGTGAATTCAGATATTTCCACGAATTACAACACAAATTTGAAAATCCAATTCGCGTAGTAGCTTATGTAATTGCTTTTGTTTTCCTAGCATTACACTTATTACACGGATTTAGCTCAGCATTCCAATCTGTGGGTGCCAATAACAAATACACGAGAGGGTTGAAAACATTCAGTAAGATTTACGCTATCGGTATTCCAGTAGGGTTTATCATCATCGCAATTTTTCACCATTTGACTCACGCATAAAACCACTTATCACATATGGCAATTTTAGATTCAAAAGTACCAAAGGGTCCATTAAAAACTAAGTGGACTGATTATAAAGATAAAATTAACTTAGTAAACCCTGCTAACAAGCGTTTGATTGACGTTATCGTTGTAGGGACTGGTTTAGCAGGAGGTTCAGCATCGGCTACCTTGGCTGAATTAGGATACAATGTAAAAGCATTTGCTTACCAAGATTCACCGCGTCGTGCGCACTCGATTGCAGCACAGGGAGGGATCAACGCAGCAAAAAATTACCAAGGTGATGGTGACTCTACGTACCGTTTATTCTACGATACAGTAAAAGGAGGAGATTACCGTTCACGTGAAGCCAACGTATATCGTTTAGCTGAGGTTTCTGCCAACATCATTGACCAATGTGTTGCCCAGGGAGTTCCTTTCGCTCGTGATTACGGTGGTTTGTTAGATAACCGTTCTTTTGGTGGGGTATTAGTATCTCGTACGTTCTACGCCAAAGGACAAACAGGACAGCAGTTATTATTAGGAGCTTATTCGGCGATGAACCGTCAGATTGCTCGTGGTAAAATTGAAATGTTTAACCGTCATGAAATGCTTGATGTAGTAATCGTTGACGGGAAAGCGCGTGGAATTATTGCGCGTAACATGGTAACAGGAGAAATTGAGCGTCATTCAGCACACGCTGTGGTTATCGCCTCAGGAGGATACGGAAACGTATACTTCTTATCGACCAATGCCATGGGATCAAACGCAACGGCTGCATGGAAAATTCACAAAAAAGGAGCTTTCTTTGCTAACCCTTGTTTTACCCAAATTCACCCAACATGTATTCCTCGTTCTGGTGATTACCAATCAAAATTAACCTTGATGTCAGAGTCGTTGAGAAACGATGGTCGTATTTGGGTTCCAAAAAACATGGAAGATGTATTGGCCATCAGAGAAGGGAAATTGAAACCGACAGAAATCGCTGAGGAAAACAGAGATTACTACTTAGAGCGCCGTTACCCGGCCTTCGGTAACTTAGTACCTCGTGACGTTGCCTCTCGTGCTGCCAAAGAGCGTTGTGATGCTGGATATGGAGTAAACGCAACAGGAGAAGCAGTATATTTAGATTTTAAATCTGCGATCGAACGCTATGGTAAAGAGCAGTGTAAATTAAAAGGGAATGAAAACCCTACACATGCTGAAATCTTAGCAGAAGGAGAGCAGGTAGTTGAAAATAAATACGGAAACTTATTCCAGATGTACGAAAAAATCGTAGATCAGAATCCGTACAAAACACCGATGATGATTTACCCTGCAACGCACTATACCATGGGAGGTATTTGGGTAGATTACAACTTGATGACAACCATTCCTGGATGTTACGCAATTGGAGAAGCAAACTTCTCTGATCACGGTGCCAACCGATTAGGAGCTTCTGCCTTAATGCAAGGATTAGCTGACGGGTATTTTGTATTGCCTTACACGATCGGTGATTACTTAGCTAACGATATTAGAACTGGGAAAATCAGCACTGACACACCAGAATTTGACGCTGCTGAAAAATCAGTGAAAGATCGTATTGACTTCTTCGTAAACAACAAAGGAACGCACTCAGTAGACTACTACCACAAGAAATTAGGAAAAATCATGTGGGACAAATGTGGTATGGCGCGTAACGAGAAAGGATTGCAAGAAGCTATCAAAGAAATTAAAGAACTTCGTGAAGACTTCTGGAAAAACGTAACAGTGCCTGGAGGAGCTAACGAAATGAATCCTGAATTAGAAAAAGCAGGACGTGTTGCTGATTTCCTTGAATTAGGAGAATTGTTTGCACGCGATGCACTGGACAGAACAGAGTCATGTGGTGGACACTTTAGAGAGGAGTCTGTAGAATTAGACGGACCTCAAAAAGGAGAAGCAAAACGTGATGATGTGAACTTTACTTATGTTTCGGCATGGGAGTACAAAGGAGAGCCATCAGATGCTGTTTTACACAAAGAAGATTTAGAGTTTAACGATATTGAATTAAAACAACGTTCATACAAATAAGAAAGGATTATGAATTTAACATTGAAAATCTGGCGCCAAAAAGGTGCGAATGATAAGGGAAAAATGGTCGAATACAAAGTGACCGAGATTTCTGAACATATGTCCTTCTTAGAAATGATGGATGTATTAAACGAACAATTAATCGCAAAAGGAGAGGAGCCTGTAGCCTTTGACCACGACTGTCGTGAAGGTATTTGCGGTATGTGTTCAATGTATATTAACGGGGAAGCTCACGGTCCTGACCGCGGAGTAACAACTTGTCAGTTACACATGCGTATGTTTAAAGACGGTGATACTATCTTTATCGAGCCATGGAGAGCAAAAGCCTTCCCGGTAATTAAAGATTTAGTAGTAGACCGCAGTGCTTTTGACAGAATTCAACAAGCAGGTGGATACGTGTCTGTGAATACTTCAGGGAACACCCAAGATGCCAATGCACTTCCTATTAATAAAGAAAATGCAGACAAAGCATTTGACGCCGCTACCTGTATTGGTTGTGGAGCCTGTGTAGCTACGTGTAAAAACTCTTCTGCCATGTTGTTTGTAGGAGCAAAAGTTTCTCAATACGCCTTGTTGCCACAAGGACAAGTAGAAGCAGTAGATCGTGTTAAAAACATGGTTGCTCAAATGGATTTAGAAGGATTTGGTAACTGTACCAATACTGGAGCTTGTGAAGTAGAATGTCCGAAAGGAATTTCTTTAGAAAACATCGCTCGTATGAACTCTGAATTCTTAAAAGCGAGTTTAAAAGGTTAATAGTTATACCTAACGATAAAAAAAGCGAGGATGAAGATCCTCGCTTTTCTTTTTTTACCCACTTTTATACCTTTATTAGCCACGTTTGTGGTTCTTTTTTTTTTCTCTGTAAGAAAACGAATACATTTGTACCCGTTGATTAACCAAGCATAAAAATCTGGGGGGATTTGCATGTAATAATGACATCAACAGTACAACCCACATGGGTATAAAAAAGCCTGAGCTCACTACTCAGGCTTTTCTGTGTTTACACATCTTTTTTCCCTTTTTTCACCACAAACCCTTTGATTTTCAACCGCCTTTTCGGTTGCTTGGCATTAGACACTATAGTTATAACCTTGGAAAACCCTCCAAGTGCATGGGTATTGTAGGAAACCACGATACTCCCTTTTTCTCCGGGCATAATCGGTTTTTCTGGTTTCTTGGGAATTGCGCAACCACAGGTAGATCGAACCTCTTTGATAACCAAAGGCGTATCTCCGACATTGGTAAATTCAAAGCTTCGTTCTCCATTTGCCCCCTGTACTACCTTCCCGTAATCAATTTGTTCTTTTTCAAATTTAAATTCTTGTGCTACTAGTTGCATTTGGAACAAGCCTGCTACTAATAAAAAGAGTACACTTCGTTTCATATGTTTTCGTTTTTATGGATTACTTTTTTTTATTACTTCCGAAACCTCACGGATTTCTTTTTGTAGTTCGTTATTTTTTGGCTGTAATTGCAGCGCTTTTTTATAGGTTTCCAAGGCTGCAGTATACAGCTTCAATTCCTTTTGAAGACTTGCCAGACTCTCTAGGATATACGCATTGTTCGCGTACATACCTGCATTTAACTCAAAAACAAAAAGGGCTTTGTCCATGGCTCCTGATCGCCAAAGTTTATAACCGAGCGTATTTAGTTCTTTGCTACCCTTGGCATGCTCTACAAAACTCGCCATCAATTGGGCTTTTTGATTTTTTAACTCAGACCAAGTACTCGATTCTAGCAAACTGTATAAATAATTCGCTACACTGTAATTAGGACGGTACGTTTCTCCTTGTACTAATTTTAACATATCGCGCTCAAAATCTTGTTTAGGATACTCCACTATGCGTCCAACTTCTTTTCCATCCTTCAAAACAACTACTGTGGGAACACGGTGAATTCGCCAGCCCTTTTCTTCTCCATTAGGCGCTTGTTTATAGGCCGTTGCCTTCCGGTCAACAGCGATGAGTTCTAGTTGTGCTATTGGAAAACTTGCCTCCTCCAATACCTTGTAAAACCTCGGAACTTCACGCTTACTATCGCCGCACCAGGTTCCGTAAAATACTTTGATCGTATAGTTTGGTAGCTCCTTTGCCAACTGCGTTATTACCGCCGTATTAGTAAGATAAGTTTCCTGATTTTTCTCAAACCAAGGAAATTCAGCCGTCTGCAAGTCCGCTTTCGTTGTTGGGCCTAAGAGTAGCACAGTACCTTTTTCGTCCACAACCCTTGCCGTCGACTGTTGCGCAGACAACGCAAGTACGCTCATAAAAAAATAAATGAATCCTATATATTTCATAGTTAGTTAATTTGATGAGTCAAAAATAGGAGCCACCGCTAGTAGGCACAAAAAATCAATACCTACTACCTCAAAAACTGTATCAATGACAAAAAGTGTGTTGTTCATACACATAAGACCGTCATTGGTACTCGACATTAGCTATGGACCACAAAAAAATACGTATTTTAGTTTTCCTATGATTTTTATAAAAAAATACGGCACACAGCTGCTTATCCACCTCCTTTTTTGGCTGTTCTTTACAGCGGTGTCACTCTTTGTTTTTACCCCGTATTATTGGACAGAAAACCCCTTTTTACAGTACTTTTTTATTTTGGTGAGCATCGTATACAGCAATTACTTTATCCTATTGCCATTCTTCGTCAAAAGAAAGTGGTACTTTTTATACCTTCTCCTTTTTGCGGCAATTGCCTTCCTTGCAACCCAACTTTATTGTAACGTATTCACGCGTTGCGGTTGTACTGTACTCAAATGTTTAAGCGATTACTTATGGCAAACCTTGGTTCCTCTGTTATTTTTTTCCTTTGTGTGGTTATTGTTCCGATTCATTGAAAACACCGAAGAAATCGAAGAAGTAAAGAAGGCACATACCGCTATGGAACTCCAATTTTTAAAAAATCAGATCAACCCTCATGTTCTTTTCAATAACCTAAATACCATTTACGCTCACGCTATCGAAAAGCCAGATGAAACCCCGGACCTTATTTTAAAACTTTCCGAAAACCTACAGCATGTGCTTTACGAAAGTCACGAACGCTATGTATCTTTGAGCAAGGAGATCGATTATATTGACAATTATTTAGCTTTCCAAGAATTGCGAACAGAAGGATTACAGACCATCCACTATGAAAAAAACATCGTACCGAATCGCCTTAAAATAGCACCGTTACTCCTGATAACCATTATTGAAAACGCTTTTAAACACAGCATTCCACATGGAAGCATTCGTCTGCGTTTGGTAGTAAAGGAGCAGCAACTCGATTTTTTTTGTGAAAACAGCTATCGTCCCAAAAACGAAGAAAATGAGCGTACCATCGGCTTAAAAAACTTACGAAAACGCTTAGACCTCATCTACAAGGAACACTACCGCTTAGAAATTAAGCAAGAAACCTTATTTAAAGTCCATTTAAGCATCAAACTCACAGAAGTATGACCTGTATTATAATTGAAGATGAAATGCCGGCACAGCGCATTTTAAAGCATTATATCAATAAAATTCCAGATTTGGAAATCCTAGCCTGTTTCCAAACAGCTCTCCTAGCTCATGATTTTTTAAAATCAACGCGGGTTGATTTGGTATTATTGGACATCAACTTACCGGACATACAGGGCATCGATTTTATCAAGACCATTCCGACACCACCTCGAATCATCATCACAACTGCTTATCCTGATTACGCCGTATCGAGCTTTGAATTGGAAACTATTACTGATTACCTAGTCAAACCCATTTCGTTTGATCGTTTTGTAAAAGCCATCCAAAAAGCAAACAAACAAATTGATCGATACGCAAGTACCTCGCAGGAATTCTTGTACTTAAACGTCGATAAACTTTTACACAAAATAGCCTTAGACGATTTGGTATACCTGGTTTCTGACAGGAATTATCTGACTTTTGTTACCACTCAGCAAAAGTTGAGTATCGTAGACTCTTTAAAAAAATGGAAGCAGCAGCTGCAATCCAACGGATTTATCCAGGTCCATAAATCCTATCTTATCAATAAAAAACACCTGCAAAAATACAGTGGGAGCTTTGTGTGGATTGCCAAAGAAAAACTCCCTATAGGCAGAACCTATAAGGAGTCATTTTTAAACGCTATACAGTCGTAAGACTTATTTTTTATCGTGCACCTTAGTAGGTATATGTTCGTTCCAAACGGTGAGTATGTCCGTAGCGACACTAGCTCCACTACCGGCTGCAATGGCAAATTGACTTCGCCAACCCGCGAGTGTTCCGCAGACGTATAATCCCTCCTTGATGAGGTGATTAAAATTGCGCAACTGGATGCGGTCTTTCATAGCATTAGCTCTTGAATGGCGTTCTACATATTGCTCCAAACCACCAATTTCAAAAGGTTTCGAGTAGTTTAACGCCACGACTACATTGGCGGTTGTGTATTCTGCTTTGTTGGTAACCACTCGATAACTACCGTCCAAATCCATTACCGCTAACACTTTTTCCGACGCTATTTGTATCACTTCAGGATACTGACTTGTTAGTTGCTCTTTTCCTGAACTCAATATCTCTTCTCCTAAGGTTCCTGGACTGAGCCCCAACACATTGTTGAACAAGGCATTTTGTAAATGAGAAGTACGTTGGTGCATTATTATTCCAACCTTTTTCCCTTGAGCGAATGGCTTTTCTAGGGCAGAACCGAGTACCAGAGCACACTGCATTCCTGCCACGCCACCACCTATGATGAGTACATCAAACATAATTCTAGTTAATTAATTCGAATTTTTAATTAGGCCAATAACATTTTGATATTCGCTGCGAATAGCTTTACTGCGATCGCCAACAGTACCACACCAAATATTTTACGGATGATTTTAATTCCGTTCGGACCAATAAATCGCTCAATTTTCGAAGAGGTTTTTAAAACCACGTAGATCAACAATACATTCAAAAAGATAGCGACTAAGATATTCTCCCAGTTATATTCTGCACGCAAAGATAATAGCGTAGTCAAACTACCTGGACCTGCAATCAATGGGAATGCAATAGGAAAAACGGAAGCGTTTAAAGCTTCATCTTCATCCTCTTTGTACAAGGTGATTCCCAAAATCATCTCCAAGGCGATAAAAAACAAGATAAACGCACCTGCCACGGCAAATGAATTTACATCAATTCCAATAAACCCTAACAATCGCTGTCCTACAAACAAGAAGACGACCATAATGGCTCCTGCAATAACTGCGGCCTTTTCGGATTGAATATGACCTACCTTTTTTCGTAAATCGATGATAATTGGAATGTTTCCAATGATATCAATTACAGCAAATAACACCATAAATGCCGTAAAAATTTCTTTTAAATCAAAATTCATAATAGGTTGTTTTTCGTTGACAAAATTAGATAAGTAAACTTACAATCTGCTATTTTTGCAAAAGTTTTACAGAAAACTAATATACTATTTTTAAGTTTACCGCGTAGTACTCTGATTTTATTTGAGTTAACTAGCAAAACACCATAACATCAAGGAGGATATGTTTCAATTAGGAAAGACCATAGTATCGGAAGATTTATTAGAGAAAGAGTTTGTTTGCAATTTGTCTGCCTGTAAAGGGGCTTGTTGTATTGAAGGAGATGCCGGTGCACCCTTAAGTCAAGAAGAAACCGAAATTTTAGAACGCATATACCCGCAAGTAAAACCGTTTTTACGTCAAGAAGGAATCGATGCCATAGAAGCCCAGGGAACCTGGATTACCAGTGATTTCGACGAGCTAGAAACCCCCTTAGTAAATCACGAAGAATGTGCCTATGTCATTTTCGACGATAAGGGAACGGCGCTTTGCGCCATTGAAGAAGCCTATAATCAAGGACTTGTCGACTGGAAAAAACCTGTTTCATGTCATTTGTATCCCATTCGCGTACGCGATTACAGCGAGTTCTCTGCTGTGAATTTCCACCAATGGGAAATTTGTGATGATGCTTGTAGCTTGGGGAAAGAATTGCAAGTTCCTGTATACAAATTTGTAAAAGACGGCTTGATAAGAAAGTTCGGCGAACACTGGTACAGTGAACTTGAAAAAGTTGCCAAAGAAAAACAAGACAACAGTCCAGCATAAAAAAAGCCAGCAAATTGCTGGCTTTTTCATTCTTACAAAGAATTTTTACTGTTAACTATCTATTATTCGATAACAACTTTTTTAGAGCTCTTTCTATTTTGAGCGTCGTAAATTTGCATAATGTAAATTCCTGCACTCAAGTTCACCTCAACTTTATTGCGCTCTTCAACGCTAAAGTCGATATTTTGACGGTGTACTTCTTGACCTTTTACATTGTACATTTTTATCGTAGACTTTCCTGCATCAGCCTTTGCAAATACTGTAAAACTTCCGTTAGACACGGTCGGATATACCGTAAATACATCTACATCAGCAATCACATCTTTTACAGACGCCGACTCAGCAGTGAATTTACCTGAGAATACTCCTCTACCATAAGTAGCGGCAAATACAGTATTATCATCTCTTAAATCCATATCTAATACAGGTACGTTACTCATTCCGTTATACGCTTGTACCCATTTAGGGCTACTAGCAGTAATGTCAGAAGTTGTCCATACTCCTAAATCAGTACCGATAATTACTTCTTTTCTGTTCAATGGGTTTTGTAATATAGTTTTTACTG
Source organism: Tenacibaculum litopenaei (assembly GCF_964514025.1). Classification (NCBI taxonomy): domain Bacteria; kingdom Pseudomonadati; phylum Bacteroidota; class Flavobacteriia; order Flavobacteriales; family Flavobacteriaceae; genus Tenacibaculum; species Tenacibaculum litopenaei. The sequence goes on along the minus strand of NZ_CAZEQT010000001.1, from coordinate 88,061 downwards.
GAATGTCTGGTAAATCTCCTTCTTTGCTTACCCAGTTCGTTCCTCCATCGGCAGAATACCAAATGCTGTTTACACCGTAGTTGTGCATTGTCACGAAGATTTGGTTCTCATTTTCACCGAATTCAACATCCGATACTGAACCTAAAAAGTCTGTTCCCGTAATGTCAGCCCAAACAGCTGCTGCAGTATTTGCATTGGTTACTTTTAATAACTTTCCATTCTTCAATCCAACAAATAATTTGCTTGAAGCTGTTGTATATGGTGAAACTTTTAACGTTGATGGTTCAGAATTCATCATAGGAGATGTCATTTGAGTTTTCCCAACAGTACCCGTTTTGATTTCTGAATAACGCATTACAATTGGAGTTACTGACCCGTCTAAAGCACTTGTAACACTGTAGTTAGAGTATAAGATATCTAAATTAGAATCCAAATCTTCTTGGTTGATAAAGTCTCCATTTCTAGTTCTTTCACTATTAATGCTCTTTCTACCAGTAGCCACATCAACTAAGTCAATTGCCTGGTTGTAAACGTAGTTTGTAACAAAATACCTGTCTGTTCCATCGGTATCGAAGAAACTCGCAGCACCGTCACCACCAGACACATCACGTGAACTATTGATTCCAGCTGTAGCGTTTTGCACTAATTGAGTACCGTTGTCCTGAGCTCCAGCTAAGAAGTACTCAGCTCCACCAAAAGCAGTTGTCGGTGCAACACCAACAGTATAAAATTGCAAGGTATTGTAATTCTTATTTCTCGCTGAAATAGTAGTTCCTGAGTTCGTAGATAAGTACACTCCTCCGTCATTACTAAATACCATTTTCGAAGAAGATGCAAACGCTAATCCGTGCTGATCTGCATGTACGTTATTTGCAATTCCGAATCCACCGTACCAGTGTGATAACTGTCCCCATGAAGTACCTGCATCTGTTGACTTAAATAAGTCAATACCTCCAGCGTACAATACTTTATCATTGTTAGGATCTACACGTAATAATAAATCGTAAAAAGACTGTCCACGTGTAAAATCAGTAGCTGAGATACCAGTATCAGCGTCATTTGGCAATGCCATTTCTGTAACTGTAGTAAAACTGTCAACAGTTTTATACATCTTAACAGGGTTGTTTCTGTCTGTTGTTTGCGCTAGGATATAAGCAACTTTTGCATCTTGCTTTGAAAGTGCAATCTCAGTTCTCGCTCCATTTGGCACTGTGTGTACCTTAGTAAAGGTTACCCCATCGGTAGATCTGAAGATTTCTCCTCCACCATTTCCGAATGAAGAACGCGCCGTACTCATAATTACTGCGTTATCCGCTGCAATACGAACGTTATTTGGTTCGTGCTCGTTACCCCCTGTAGTTTTTGGCACATTGACTTTCGCAAAGTTAGTACCGTCAGTAGAGCGGTATAAACCATAGGTTTTTAAACCGATGAATGCAGTAGTACCAGGACTCTTATTAGGACCTTCTGCAACAGCAACGTACACTTCAGAGTTTCCTCCGTTGTTTCTTACAACGATGTCGTTTACCATTCTAACTCCAGGAACGATTAATTGATTAATTGCTCCAGAAACAGCACTTAATGTAATATTAACAGCACCTGAACCCAATGCATTTATCAACTTATTACCATCAGCTTGTGACAACATCATAGCTGGAATGGTAATAGTAGCATCGTCACCTGACATATCGATTGGATTACCCGATGTATTGTTGATAACGATAGCAGCAATAGCTCCTGCCTTTTGAGCGCGCAATACTTTATCGTCAAAATTACAACCACCTCTTTTAATCAAGGCAATCTTACCGTTTACAGCAGCGGCATTCGTGATATCTTCACAAATATCATCTACCGTTCCAGTACCGTCATTTGCCACGGCTACATCCCCTGTAATAGGCGCCGTAATATCTCCTCCAAAACGAGAAGACTTTACCAATCTGTACTCTCCAGCAATTCCAGCAGGGCTGTTTACGACCATCTTGGTGTTAAAATCTAAGAAAGAGGCACCCGATGCATCACCGAATACTCTTTTCCAAGAAACTCCTCCATCGACAGATTTCCATACACCGTCACCATTAGAATCTCCTGTATACGACTCACCAGTACCCACGTATAAAATTTTAGGGTTGTTTGGATCCGCAGCGATACACGAAACGGCTAAGTTTTCTGGAATTCCAACACGCTCCCATTTGTGCGCTGCGTCAGATATTTTGGTATTTTTCCATAAACCACCACTAACTCCACCGGCAAATACAGTTTCATTGGTAGCGTCATTAGGATCAAATAACACGGCTCTCGTACGTCCACCTACGTTATCTGGTCCTCTCTCAATCCAAGCGTTTTTAGCATCTCCAGGAACTCTTCTTCCTCGACGTAATTCCGCTAGTGCACGTTGAACTTCAAAAATGTTTTCCTTGTGAATTTCTCCTGTAGCAGGGTTGATTTCCGACAAGTACTTTTGTTCGTAAAACGCGTTAGGAGGTAAGCCTAAAGCTTTTCGCTCCTCTTTGTCCAAATCCCCAACTTTTTGATATGGGTGATTTTTTAAGAACTCAGCGTGTTTTTCTCTGAGTTTTTCGACCTCAGACGGTCGACCTTCCATTGTTTTTAAGATTGCCCCTCCGGCCAATATTACTGTGCAAGACACAAAGAGTAATATTCTTCTATTCATACTTATTTGTTTAGTTTAGTACCTCTTATAACAGTTAAAATCATAAATACCCTAACTATTTTTAACAAAAAAACAACTATTTTAAAAAAATATTAAATCTTTTAACATAAAAAGAATAATATTTTACCAATAGTAATAGGATAGACGTTTTTTTTACTAAAAACTAACAATCATCTAATACTAAAGTTCTTAGTACAAAAAGAAATAGTATTTAGAACGAACTAAACACTATTTCTAATTTAAATTTTCTCATCGCTAAAAGAACTGATACGCACTTTTAATTCCCTTCAATTTAACCCTTAACGCCGTCGAACTCGAAACAGACAGCTGGATAACAACAAGTAGCTCAGAAAACTACTTCGATTACTGGTTGCTAAAGGTAAACGTGACTGTTGGGCTCGTTCCTCCTCCCATGACACCTCGTAATTGAAAACCCTGTGCCGTCGATGTAAAGCGTTTTCCGCTTCCGTCAGAAACCACAGCGTTAATCTTACCGTTGATTTCGTTGGCCGCCCAACCCCAAGGGATAATTGATTTGGTAGAAAAATAATGTCCGGTAGCTCCTATGTGGTACTCCAAAGAACTTTCTACCCCTAAAGCCTCTCCTGGTGGATGTACCACTAGAAAAACACCAAACTTTCCAGGAGGAATCACGCTAGGAGGTTCGCTAAAAAATTCTCCGCCATCCAAAACAATGCGTTTTTTTAAGCGCAGGTACTGATTGGAGGTGTTTTCAATGATTGTCAATCCTGAAACGCCATTACCATAAGCAGACTTTAGTGCTTTAACCGCAGATGCTGCTTCTGAACGGGTATTGTAAAGATGCGGAGGTATCGACGTTTTATCAGTCGTTATGCTTACAACGGTTTGTATTGGATAATGATCGGATACATCGAGTAGTTTCCCAGCCTTTTTAGAGGTATACTTCGGAGTAAACACCTTTGTTAAGTCCTTGTTTACATGAGCTTCTTTAGCGACGAGTATGTAATCTAATCGCGATTGCTCAACCACTTTTTTGTTTGTATCAAAGTGTTGTGCCAGTTCATTATGAACTTCGTCATAGGTATAATTCTTTTTTGTTGGATGCTTTGCTGGATCTTGTAAAAAGCCCAATCGTCGCTCCATGACATTTACGTATTCCCTTTTTTCCGCAGGTACGTTGAGGTCCCCAGCTACGATAATAGGGTAGTCCTTTTTAGCATTCATTCGTTGCAACATTTGACTAAACTGCTTGTTACGAACTTCGAACTGATCATCGTCTGCTTGCAAATGGCTCGCGTACAAATACACACCAGCGCCTTTTTTAGTACCTAATTCCAGCTCCCAAAATCCTTTTTGTGACAAGGCATCAAAACCGGCCGCATCTTTAAAGCGCTCAAAATGCTTTTTATGAACCCCCAATTTCGATAGAATTAATAAACCATCCCCAACAATTCCATTGGCTTCTGTATGGATGGCATAGGGGTGGGTAGCACTTAAACTTTGTGCAATTGCTCGTTTCGACGCATCTGTCCAAACTTCAGTCAATACAAATACATCTGCATCTACTTGTTCCTTGAGAAAAGCAATCACCGCCTTTTGACGTAAAGCGTCTTCGTAACGAGTAATCAAAAACAGATGTGTATTGTAGGTCACCAATTTAATTTGCTCCGTGATACTGCGTTCCATAAATTGGTTTTGCTTAGCTCTATCCTGCGGGATAGCCATTTCTAAAAGTTCATCATTGTGCTGGCAACGCATGCTGATAAAGAATACCAGCACTCCGAGAAGTGCTACAAAAATTTTCTTCATAATAAAGGGTTTAGTGTCCCCTGAAGATAGTGACGACCTAACTCAACCATTTTACCGCTGTGTTACTAATTAGCAGTGTGTAGTTTATTCTTTTGGAGTTGAAGTAGCCCACTTCAAGGATCATGATTACAAACACAAAGGTGTTCCACAAACCCCTCACTATCAAGTTTTAGAAGTCCTAAATCAGCATATAGGACTCCTTACCATCACGAAAGCCTCCCCTATAATTCGCTATACTACTGGTATTGATTATTTTAAACAAAACCTATTCTGAAAGGCTATTGCTGAAAGGTACCAACGGTAAGTGACCAAAACAATGATTGGTTTTAATTATGTCTATCGATAAAATCTTTGTAAAATTTCAAAATTGGTAGTATCGCTTCCCACCAGTTTTCAAAAGCGAGGTGGTATTCCATTTCTAAATGAAAATTCTCGGCTACATTTTTCCCTGTGATACGGGGCTCAAAAGCCTGCTCATTAGCAAGGTTTTTAAGAGTCTTTACGGCACTATTGGTACGTATAAAATTACGAATTCCTGAGTGATCACAATTTAGTTTAAAGCGGTTTCTATTTCTAAAAAACAAGGTTTCCCAGTGACTTCTCGTTACTAATTCAAATTCACCAGAGGCATTGTAAGACAAATCTCTACAGTACACCAAACCCGTAGCACCAACTCCTAAAAAATTTGTTAGTACAACCGTTTTATTGCGATATTCTAAAACTATTTTAACATTAGTCGCAGTATCGCGAACTCCAAACCCTTTGTAAACCAAGGCTTCATTAAAATACAAGGATGCTCCAGCCTTCTTGGCAATTTTTTCTAATACTTCTTTCATTTAACAAGCTACTTTTTCATGCTTTGACAAGATAGCTGTTTAAAACTACCCCACAAAATTAGCTTCTGTAAAAGAGTATTTCCATGATCATTAAAGAGTAAAGCACTCCATTAAGAACAACTATTTAAAATATATCTCCCTTGAGTTTTTTATGCAAACGGATGGCATATCCGTCAGACAATCCTGCTACATAACTACAAACTTGCATAATACGATCGTACAAGCGTTCCTTTCCTTGCTGGTACTCTTGAGGGAGCACATTAAGCACAAGCTTATCGTAATTAGATGCCTTATTTAAGTAGGTATTGTTTAATGCGGTTACGAAAACATCCAATAAATCTGCAATAATTCGATAGCCAGCAACTTCCTTTTCAATGACGTCTTTACTGCGATAAATTTTTTCTACACTGATCTTTATGATATCATTGATTTGTGCCTCGTATTGGCATTTATCGAGCAGGCCTTTGTCAAAAGTTCCTTGCATAATGGCTGCTTCATTATCTAAAAAGATGGTTACAGCCTCGTTAATTAGGACCCCAATAGCGAGGGCTCTCAAGTAGGAAACACGATCTTTTTTATGAATTAGCGAGTGATATTTAGCGCTGTCAATCGTTCCTTTCACCAGTTTAATCAAGTACTCCAATGCGTATTCTTCATCGATTAATCCGAGGTTAATTCCATCTTCAAAATCGATAATCGTATAGCAAATATCATCTGCTGCTTCCACTAAATACGCCAAAGGGTGGCGATAGTACGACACGCCTGTACTTTCCTTTTTTAGCAAACCGAGATCCTGCGCTAAATCATTGAATGCCTCTTTTTCTGACTGAAAAAAACCGTATTTTTTATCGACGATATGCTTGCTTGGTTTTTTAGGTAAACTCTCTTTAGGATACTTGATAAAAGCTCCTAAAGTCGCATAAGACAAACGCAATCCTCCGGTTACACCCGCCTTAGATTCTGTGAGTAGTTTTAATCCATTGGCATTCCCTTCAAAATCGATGAGGTCTTGGTATTCCAGGGCTGTCAGTTCGTCCTTGTACTGCAATCCATTACCCGTTTTAAAATACTCTCCAATAGCTTTTTCACCAGAGTGACCAAAGGGAGGGTTTCCAATATCATGCATGACGGATGCAGCCGCAACTATGGCTCCAAAATCATTGAAGGTATAACCTAATTCGGACAATTGTGGATGTCTTTCTAGTAAGACTTTCCCAACGCGACGTCCTAAGGTTCTTCCAACTACTGATACTTCCAAACTGTGGGTCAAACGGGTGTGAACAAAATCAGTTTTCGATAGGGGAATCACTTGAGTTTTGTCTTGCAAACTCCTAAAAGCAGATGAAAATATAATGCGATCAAAATCGACTTCAAACCCCAAACGCGTTTCATCTTGTTCGGCTCTTAAGCGCTTTTTTGTATCTCCAAATCTCTTTAACGAAAGTAATTGTTCCCAGTTCATATCGGTAGTTTAAGTAAACAAAGTTATTTAAAGTTTTTATCTTTCGGTAAGCTTTTTTTAACTTGCTTCGAATAGGTTTTTACTGAAACCCAGATGCTCTGATAAAAAATTGTAAACGAAAGAGTTAAAACAAAAAGTAAATCCGTACCTTTGTATTAATTAACTTGACTAACCAAAAAATTGTGCTTAACTTTATTACCGAAAATATAAAACACATGGGGAGTACTAGCTCTGTAGCTAATGAATTTATAAAACTTTCTAAGGAGAGTGATGTTGCGCTTACTAATATGAAACTCATTAAATTGATGTACATAGCGCAGGGGCTTTCTCTGTCTTTATTGGAACGTCCAATCTTTAGAAATGACGCTATTGAGGCTTGGAAATTTGGTCCGGTTATCCCTAGTGTATACCACGAGTTTAAGCATTTCAAATCTGATCCTATCACCAGTAAGTCAGTTATCCTTGACAGTGACTGGAGTCATTCATCAGAACCGACTTTAAGCAATGAAGAGGATCGAAAAATAGTGTTGCTCACTTGGCAGCTCTACAGAGATATTTCTGCCAAAGATTTGGTAAATCTCACCCACATGCCTGGAACTCCTTGGAGTTTAACCTACAGTCCAGATCAAAACAGAGTTATCAGTAACGACCTTATCAAAAGGTATTACGATAAGTTTATTATCAACCTGGATAAACAATTAGAGAGTGCATAATTCCAAGCTAGACAAACTACTAGAAGGTTCCAAAAAAGTTGCAGTAGATACCACAAAAATAGACAAAGACACCGCGCTTACCCAACAAGAGGTATACGACCGCGTACAAGACCGATACGAGCGTAAAAAATACGCTTTTCGGACTTTTATATTTCTCTGTGCGTTTACCAGTTTGGTCCTGCTGATTATCATTGCAGCTGGTTTTTCGAAATTGAGTCATTTTGAGTTGAGCGAGGCCGTACTTATTGCCCTCATCACCTCCTCACTAGCTACCGTCGTAGGAATTTTTATATTGGTCATGCGTTATTTGTTTAAATAAATACCCCAGTCTACAAGCTACTCGCGCCACAAACCAGTAAACCTCCATTTTAAGACCTGTTTTATCAGTTTCTAAGGAATCCCTTGTTCCATACACAAACGTTTTATAAAACCCCATTAACACCAAAAAAAGAGCCTTTACCCAATCCGGGCAAAGACTCCTTCGTGTCGATTCTTAGGGAATCAAGCTTATGATCCACACATTAAACAATCATCAGGACCTGCGTTCTTTGATTGTTCAACCATGGCTTTAAATTCTTCTGGGCTCATTGCTGGCTCTTCTTCTTTCTTTTCAACATCTAGTGTAAATTGTTTAGCATTTACAGCCGATTTGGTACGTAGGTAATACATACCTGTCTTCAAACCAGATTTCCAAGCGTAGAAGTGCATCGATGTCAATTTACCGTAATCAGGGTCATTCATAAATAAATTTAACGATTGCGACTGGTCGATAAAGTAACCTCTATGTCGTGCCATATCGATAATATCCTTCATACTCATCTCCCATACAGTTTTATACAGCTCTTTGAGTTCTTGAGGAATCGCATCGATATGCTGAATCGAACCGTTTGCACGCATAATACTCTCCTTCATATTGTTGTCCCATAAATCCAACTCTACCAAGTCTTCCAACAAGTGTTTATTTACGACAATAAACTCTCCAGAAAGTACACGACGCGTATAAATATTAGAAGTATAAGGCTCAAAAGCTTCATTATTTCCTAAAATTTGCGATGTAGATGCTGTTGGCATAGGTGCTAATAACAACGAGTTTCTCACCCCGTGCTCCATCACTTCTTTACGCAGTGATTTCCAATCCCAACGACCACTTAACTCGTCATCTTGAACTCCCCACATATTGTATTGGAATTCTCCTTCAGACATCGGTGATCCTTTAAAAGTAGAATACGGTCCTTTTGCTTTTGCTACCTCCATTGATGAGGTTACTGCAGCGAAATACAAGGTTTCAAAAATTTCCTGATTCAACTTTTTAGCTTCGTCACTTGTGAACGGCATGCGCAGCGTAATAAAAGCATCGGCCAATCCTTGAATTCCCAATCCTACTGGGCGGTGACGGAAGTTTGAGTTTTCAGCTTCTTTAACAGGGTAGTAGTTACGATCAATTACCGTATCTAAGTTACGGATAACTTTTTTCGTCACCTCAAATAATTGCTGGTGATCAAAAAACTTATTTCCGTTTTCATCTTGTGCGATAAACATCGGAATGGCAATAGACGCTAAGTTACATACTGCTACCTCATCTTCAGCAGTATACTCCATAATCTCGGTACACAAATTCGACGAACGAATAGTTCCTAAGTTCTTTTGATTCGACTTGCGATTTGCCGCATCCTTATACAACATATAAGGCGTTCCCGTTTCAATTTGAGACTCTAATATTTTCTCCCAAAGCTCTCGTGCTTTGATGGTTTTTCTACCTTTTCCTGCTGCCTCATAGCTCGTATACAAACGCTCAAATTCCTCACCATACGTATCGTATAAATGCGGGCACTCGTGCGGACACATCAACGTCCAATCCGCATCTTCTTGTACGCGCTTCATAAATAAATCAGAAATCCACATTGCGTAAAACAAGTCACGGGCACGCATTTCTTCTTTACCGTGGTTCTTTTTAAGATCTAGGAAATCAAAGATATCGGCATGCCAAGGCTCTAAATACATGGCAAAAGATCCTTTGCGTTTTCCTCCTCCTTGATCCACGTAACGCGCGGTATCGTTAAATACACGTAACATCGGTACAATTCCGTTTGAAGTACCGTTGGTTCCACTGATATAAGAACCTGTAGCACGGATATTGTGAATAGATAACCCAATACCTCCGGCCGACTGAGAAATTTTAGCCGTTTGTTTTAGAGTATCGTAAATTCCATCAATACTGTCATCTTGCATTTGTAATAAGAAACAAGAAGACATTTGTGGTTTAGGTGTTCCTGAATTAAACAGGGTAGGAGTTGCGTGGGTAAAGTACTTTTTACTCATCAATTCATAAGTTGCGATAGCCTCATCGATATCATTTTTGTGAATACCGATAGACACACGCATTAACATATGCTGTGGACGTTCCGCTATAAGTCCATTTAACTTGAGTAAGTACGATCTTTCTAAAGTTTTAAAACCAAAATAATCATAGTTAAAATCGCGGCTGTAGATGATGGTAGAATCTAATTTATCCGCATTTTTCTCAATGATTTCATAGACATCATCGGCCAAAAGAGGTGCCTTATTACCAGTACGAGGGTTTACGTACACGTAGAGGTCCTTCATGGTCTCTGAGAATGATTTTTTAGTGTTTTTATGTAAGTTAGACACTGCGATTCGAGCTGCTAATTTCGCATAATCTGGATGTGCAGTGGTCATGGTTGCAGCAATTTCTGCGGCTAAGTTATCCAATTCAGAAGTAGTAACTCCATCATACAATCCTTCAATAACACGCATGGCTACTTTAACAGGATCAACAATCTTATTCAAACCATAACACATTTTGCGCACGCGCTCAGTGATTTTATCGAACATTACAGGCTCTTTTCTACCGTCTCTTTTTACTACATACATACTCTTAATAGGTCGTTTTAGGTTAATTTAGCTGTTGCCAAGAGTCCACAAGAACTTCAGCAACCTTTTTTAAATGATTAAAAATGGTTTCCACAATGAAAACTAGATAACGTATGAAAAGCTCAAAGCTTTTATACTTACATTACCGCATGTAGGGGATAGCAGTATTCAATTCCTTTTTTAGAAGTCAGCATCAAAACTGATACTTCCAGTACCTCCTGATTTTACACCAGCTTTTTGGTACTCAGAGACTCTCTTTTCGAAGAAATTAGTTTTTCCTTCTAGAGAGATCATCTCCATAAAGTCAAACGGATTGGAAGACTCGTAGACTTTTTCGCATCCGAATTCGAGTAGTAGTCTATCGGTCACATACTCTAGGTACTGCGTCATTAATTTGGCATTCATTCCTATCAAGCTTACAGGCAATGACTCCGTAATAAATTCGCGTTCTATATCAAGAGCTGACACGATAATTTCTTTAATTCGTTCTTTAGGAACTTTGTTGACTAGGTGGTTGTTGTGTAAGTGAACAGCGAAGTCACAGTGCATACCTTCATCTCTTGAAATCAACTCATTTGAGAAGGTTAGCCCCGGTAATAAACCTCTTTTCTTTAGCCAGAAAATTGAACAGAAAGAACCAGAGAAGAATATTCCTTCAACCGCAGCAAAAGCGATTAAACGCTCAGCAAATGAATCAGAATCAATCCACTTGAGTGCCCAATCAGCCTTTTTCTTAATTGCTGGGAATACCTCTATCGCTTTAAATAACCTGTTCTTTTCTTCTTCGTCCTTAATATAAGTATCGATCAATAATGAATACGTTTCAGAATGAATATTCTCCATCATGATTTGAAACCCATAAAAGAACTTTGCTTCAGAATACTGAACCTCATTTACGAAGTTCTCCGCTAAATTTTCATTTACGATACCATCCGATGCAGCGAAAAAAGCCAATACGTGTTTAATAAAATAGCGCTCGTCGTCAGATAACTTGTGATTCCAATCATTGAGATCAGAATGTAAGTCAATTTCTTCCGCAGTCCAAAAACAAGCCTGTTGCTTTTTATACCATTCCCACAAATCGTTGTGTTGGATTGGAAAAATTACAAATCTGTCTTTGTTTTCTTGTAAAATTGGTTCGATGCCAGCCATTTTTTAAACTAATATTTTCTGTTATTTTTTCGAGTTGTTAAGGGATAAACAAAGATTGGAATTTTTGATTCAAATTGAAAGTTATACTTATTCACAAATCCCTTGAAGTTTTTAACAAATGAGCTTTTTAAGCAATTTTTCACTAAAAAAAAGATTTACATAAACAACTAAAAAACAACTGTTTAAAATTACTTTTTTTCGCTCCGCAGTGATAATCACTGAGTTTGTATTGAACGGCATTTTAAAAAAAAAGTGAGGTAAAATTACCTCACTTTTATCCGTTTATTTTTCTGTTTTGAGCACGTCTTTTATAATTTGCTCTAGCTGCTTTTTCGGCAGTGCTCCGTGTGCCATTTGCGGTTCCTCGCCCATAGGACAAAACAACATGGATGGAATGCTTCGAATTCCAAAAGCAGCCGATAATTCCTGTTCTGCTTCCGTATCTACTTTGTAAATTTTTAGCTTATCACCGTACTCTTCGCTCAATTCCTCCAATACAGGAGCAATCATCTTACATGGACCACACCAATCTGCGTAAAAATCAATAATGGCAGGAACCGACCCCTCAAAAGTCCATTCCTTATTCTTTTCATAATTAAACACCTTTTCTAAAAAAGTTGCTTTGGTTAAATTTTCTGTCATTTCTTTATTCGTATTATCCTGAATTTCTTAATTACACTACATTTGGGCTTGATTAGTCGTAGTATAACCCAATCATTACAGCCCTGGAACTTTATTAACCTTTGTATAGCAAAAGCTACTAACTAAAACTCCTAATGCTCCTATATATTGTTGTCCTTCAAGAACCATACCGCTCCCTTAAACTGAAATATTGACATAAAAAACATATAGTACCTTGCATAACAAGGTATATATTTTTAACTTAGCCGAACTAATACATTAATTTATCAGTATGAAAAGGTACACTGTTTACACGGTATGCCTACTGCTCTTTGCAGTGGCTTGCCAACCGAAACATACTAATAAAACCAAACCAACTGAAGTTCAATCGTTCGCTCGTACTTTTAAGAAGTACCCTCCAGAAACTCATTTTATGGGATCTGTTGAAATTGCGGATCAAACCCGAGTTCGCTTCACAAAACACCAAGGTTTTGAGCAGCTGACCCGAGGGGTCCCGATAGGCAATTCCTCCACCTTTAAAATCGGCTCCGTTTCAAAAATGTTTACCGCGGTGCTCTTATTGAAAGCCTATGAGAAAAAAATGCTCACTTTGGAAACTCCTCTAACAGCGTTCTTCCCAGAAAACAGGCATTGGAAAGACATCCAGGTGAAAATGTTATTACAACACCAAAGTGGAATTCACAATTTCACAGCAGATTCATCCTTCTTTTCCTACCGAGAAACTGCACAAACCCAGCAAATGCTGTTGGGAAAAATCAGCAATTTCCCCTTAGATTTCACACCAGGGCACAGCACTGAGTACAGTAATTCTAACTATTTTTTGTTAGCACTCATTTTAGAAAAACTGTATCAGCAGCCCTACGCAGCACTCATCAAATCTGAAATTATTACTCCCTTAAAACTCAGGCATACCTATGAAGGTACAACCATAACAGCCGCTGCTCAACCTAACTCGTATACCTATACTAGCCATTGGACTCTATTTCCACCTACCCATCTGTCTATTCCTTTGGGTAGCGGCTCACTGTGTTCCAACCCGAGCGATCTCAATCGGTTTTTATCAGCTCTTTTTGAGGGAAAACTCCTCCAGCAAAACACCCTAGCACTCATGCTTTCTGCTAGGCAACAATTTGGACTAGGAATAAAAGAATACGTTTTTAACGATCAGAAGGCTTGGGGACATATGGGAAGTATTGACGGGTTTAAAACTGCGGCTCTCTATTTTCCAAAGCAAAAGATAGCCCTGAGTGTTTGCTCAAACGGTACTGCTAATAATTTCGATCAGTTCCTTCAAGAACTCACTAGCGAATTTTTTAATCGACCCCAATTACAAATTTCTCAGCAACAACTCTTGCAGTATACCGGCCGTTATCAAGACCCTACAGACCCTAAACACCAACCGGAATTCTCTGCAAAAAACGGAATCCTATACCTTCATCTCAGTGACTTTAAAGATCCGTTGCGTTATAAAGGAGCTCACGAGTTTGTATTGGATCAAATACATGCAAATCCCATCCATTTCGTATTTGACACAAAAAACAATCAGCTCACTTTTAAGCAGGGTACCTTTAAGTGTACGATGAAAAAACAAGAACAAGGCTAGGTTGAAGACCTAGCTTTTTCTTTTTCATCTTTCAAAAAATCTCGTATCTTTAATCCCAAAATTGACTAACTGAGCTATGAATTCATTTGAAATAAAAGGAAACCTCCTGACCATGAAAAATGGTAAAACACCTGTTGTTGTCAGAGTTATTACTTTTACTTTAGCACTGCTCTTTTTTCTTATGCCGATAGCTGCTTTGGTGAAGGCTTTTATGGAACAGCAAGCTCCCACTTTTTATTTGTTTGCCTTTGTCATGGTGTTAGCTTTAATGGGCTACTATATGTTTCGTATTTCTCTGTGGAATACCTATGGAGTAGACCTCATTGATTTTCGCGGCGATCGCATCACATACACGACTCACTACGGATGGTTTTCAGAAGAAATGGATACTTTACCCGTTAGGGGCGCTGTGTTCTTTACTTTCGACACATCACGTTCAAAAGATAATACTACAGGCAGTTTATGCATTTCATCAGCAGAGCAGTCAATTCAATGTACAGTACAAATTCCTCTTAATGAGTTAGAGCTACTCCTAAAAAAGCTCGAAAAATCAAGCTTTACAGCTACTTATAATAATGACAAATCAACATTAATTATATAACTCTAAACTCATGGGATTATTTAACAAATTGCTAGGCAACGCCAGCGAAGTAAATTCAGAAAAACTCAACGAAAAATACGCGCGATTGCTATTGGCCAACGAGGAAATTGAATTGGGATTCAAATTGGTAAGAGATACCTTTATGTTTACCAATAAGCGCTTAATTTTAGTAGATGTTCAAGGACTTTCGGGAAGTAAAGTTGAGTACTTATCACTTCCTTACAAGAGTATCTCACGTTTTTCATTGGAAACAGCGGGTACCTTTGACCTCGATGCAGAATTAAAGATTTTTATGTCAAGCGCCGACACTCCAACGGTTAGTAAAAAATTTAATAAGAGCATCGATATCTACGAAGTACAAAAATACTTGGCATCAAAAGTGATGTAAGCATCCAAAATATTAGCGCCACTTTCCAAATCCAGGAGAGTGGCCTGATTTTAAACACAGTACAGCTTCTCTCGCTGTTTGTTCTAAAAAAATTCTCGCTCGTTTCACTACTAAAAAAGGAGCTTCCTTCGTTTACTGGAATGTTATCATATGTTAAAATCCTCTTAAAATGTAACATTTCCGGATTTATTTCATCTAACTTTGAGAGAATTATCTAACTATTTCATACCATGAAAAAACTACTCTTCCCT
Organism: Tenacibaculum litopenaei; assembly: GCF_964514025.1. Lineage (NCBI taxonomy): Bacteria > Pseudomonadati > Bacteroidota > Flavobacteriia > Flavobacteriales > Flavobacteriaceae > Tenacibaculum > Tenacibaculum litopenaei. The sequence goes on along the minus strand of NZ_CAZEQT010000001.1, from coordinate 73,059 downwards.
GTTATGGCAGCGGGCGCACTATTGGTCGCATGTGATAACACCAATTCATCAACTTCAAAACAAGATATTGCCGTGAAATACCCGGAAACCACTAAAAAACCAGTTGTTGACACCTATTTTGAAACTAAGGTGACCGATAATTACAGATGGTTAGAAGATGACAGAAGTCCTGAAACTGAAGCTTGGGTAAAAGCTGAAAATGCAGTAACCTTCGATTATTTAAAGAAAATTCCTTACCGCGAACAACTCAAAGAGCGATTGTCAGCACTTTGGAACTACGAAAAAGTAGGGACGCCATTTATCGAAGGAGACTATACTTATTATTATAAAAATGACGGGTTGCAAAACCAATACGTTATTTACCGAAAAGATAAAGAAGGAAAAGAAGAGGTCTTTTTAGATCCTAATGGTTTTTCAAAAGACGGTACGACCTCTTTAGGATCTGTGAGCTTTACCAAAGATGGTAAAACAGTAGCCTATTCAATTTCAGAAGGAGGAAGTGATTGGAGAAAAGTAATTATCATGGATGCGGAGACGAAAGAAATTAAAGAAGATACGCTCGTTGACGTTAAGTTTTCAGGAATTTCTTGGAAAGGTAATGAAGGATTTTTCTATTCTAGTTACGACAAGCCAAAGGGTAGCGAATTGTCGGCCAAGACAGATCAACACAAATTGTACTTCCATAAATTAGGTACTCCACAATCAGAAGACAAGGTAATTTTTGGAGCTACTCCAGAAGAGAAACACCGCTATGTAGGAGGTTATTTGACTGAAGACGATCGCTATTTATTGATTTCAGCATCTACCTCTACCTCTGGAAACAAACTATTTATCAAAGATTTAAACGATCCGAAAGCCAAACTCGTAAGTATCGTGGATAATTTTGACAGCGATACCTATGTAATTGACAACAGAGGAAGCAAACTATACTTGGTAACCAACTTAAATGCACCGAATAAAAAGGTGGTAACTGTGGATGCTGCAAATCCTACTCCTGATCAGTGGGTAGATTTTATTGCAGAGACAGAAAACGTACTTTCACCATCAACAGGAGCGGGATACTTTTTCGCAGAGTACATGGTTGATGCAGTATCAAAAGTAATGCAATACGATTTTGACGGAACCTTAATTCGTGAGGTTAAACTACCAGGTGTAGGATCTGCTGGAGGATTTGGAGGTAAAACAACCGCCAAAGAATTATATTTCTCATTCACAAACTACAACACTCCTTCATCATCGTATAAATTTGATCCAAAAACAGGAGACTACCAAGTATATTGGACGCCGAATATTTCGTTTAATTCGGACGATTACGAGAGCAAGCAAGTATTCTATACTTCAAAAGACGGTACCAAAGTTCCAATGATTATCACCTATAAAAAAGGTATCGAACTCAACGGAAAGAACCCTACTATTTTATATGGATACGGAGGATTTAACGTAAGCTTAACTCCGAGTTTTAGCATAGGAAATGCCGTTTGGATGGAGCAAGGTGGTGTGTATGCTGTTCCGAATTTAAGAGGAGGAGGAGAATACGGTAAAAAGTGGCACGATGCAGGAACTCAAATGAAAAAGCAAAACGTATTTGACGATTTTATCGCTGCAGCTGAATACTTAATCGCTGAAAAATATACTTCTTCTGATTTCTTAGCTATCCGAGGAGGATCAAATGGAGGTTTGTTAGTGGGAGCTACCATGACACAACGTCCTGAATTAATGAAAGTAGCACTTCCTGCAGTTGGGGTACTAGACATGTTGCGTTACCACACCTTTACAGCGGGAGCTGGTTGGGCTTACGACTACGGTACATCTGAACAAAGTAAAGAAATGTTTGAGTACTTAAAAGCGTATTCTCCAGTACACAATGTAAAAGACGGAGTGGCCTATCCGGCAACTTTGGTAACTACCGGAGATCATGACGATCGCGTAGTCCCTGCTCACAGTTTCAAGTTTGCTGCAGAACTACAAGCACATCAAAAAGGGAACAATCCTGTGTTAATCAGAATTGAAACCAATGCCGGACACGGTGCTGGAACCCCAGTTGCAAAGACTATAGAACAGTACGCTGACATCTTTGGATTTACCCTTTATAACATGGGATTCAAAGCATTGCCGAACCCAAGCACGGCGAAAATCAAATCATAATCAAATATATTAGCACAATGAGAACATTACATAAAGTTGTTTTTACTTCTGCCTTGGCATCCCTTGCCATTGCATGTAAGACTGAAAACAAAGAAGCGAAGCCTGAAGCAAAAGCTCAGGGTATCGTTTTGGCCAATATGGATCCTTCTGTAAAACCCAGTGATGACTTTTTCACTTATGTCAATGGTAAGTGGATTGAGAACACGAAAATTCCTGCCGACAGAACTTCTTGGGGAGGTTTTGGAGAGTTGGTTAAAAAGACCGATGCCGATGTCTTAGCCATTTTGGAAGAGGCTATTGAACAGGGAAATTTTCCAAAGGTAAAAGATGCCAACGGAAACGAAATTGATTCTGATCAGCAGAAAGCTGTAAACTACTACCAGACCATTATGGATACCGTAGCTAGAAATCAAGCTGGAATAGCCCCAATTGAACCTTTTTTAAAGCGTATTTCCGAAATTAAAAACCTGGATGACGTTCAACAGTACTTAATCAATATGGCTCCATATGGAGGTGGTGGTTTTTATGGATTCAGTGTTTTTAACGACTTAAAAAACAGTTCCATCAATGCTGGATACTTAGGTTCTGACGGTCTTGGACTCTCTCGTGATTACTACGTTGATGCAAAGGTTAAAGAGAAATTAGCAAAGTACGAACTCTTCGTTGCCAAAATTCTCGAGAAATTTGGAGACGACACTGCTACAGCACAGAAAAATGCTGCTGCGATCATCAGCTTTGAAAAGAGCTTGGCGGAGCCTATGATGAGCAAAGAGATGCGCAGAGATACTCGTAAAATATACAATCCAATGACAATTGCTGAATTGACAAATTTGGCTCCAGCTGTTAATTGGGATGCTTACTTCAAAGGAATTGGCGTAACTGATATCGATAAAATAATTGTTACGGATCCTGGATACTTTAAAGCCATGAGTAGTCTTTTAAAAACTCGTTCTATCGACGATATCAAACTCTTACTGCGCTGGAATGCTATCAATGGTTCGCTCGGTTTGTTAACTACAGATTTAGACAAAGCCAGTTGGGAATTCTACAGTAAAGAAATGCGTGGTGCTGAGAAGCAACGCCCTCGAAATGAGCGAGCTTTAAACAGCTTAAACCGTGCTATCGGAGAAGCTTTAGGTAAGTTATACGTAGAAAAAAAGTTTCCGCCTGAAGCGAAGAAAAAAGCACGTGAAATGATTGATAATGTAATGCTTGGATTTGAAAAGCGCATCAATCAATTGCCTTGGATGAGTGAAGAAACTAAGAAAAAAGCCTTAGATAAACTTCATAAGTTAACTGTTAAAATAGCCTATCCGGACAAGTGGAAAGATTATTCGGCATTGCAAGTAAAAGGAACCGAAAAAGGAGGAAACTACTTTGACAACGCCCTTCAAATTCGTCAGTGGAACTTTATGAAGACTTTGGAGAAATTAGGTAAAGAAGTAGATAAGACAGAGTGGGGGATGTCTCCGCAAACTGTAAATGCGTATTTCAATCCGGTGAACAATGAAATCGTATTCCCAGCAGCTATCTTACAACCTCCATTCTACAATTACAAAGCTGATGATGCTGTAAACTACGGTGGAATTGGTGCTGTTATCGGGCATGAAATTTCTCATAGCTTCGACGATTCTGGTGCGCGTTTTGACGGTGATGGAAACCTCAAAAACTGGTGGACAGAAGAAGATTCTGAGAAGTTTAAAGTTGCAGGAAAACGCTTGATCGATCAGTTTAGTACTATTGTCGCTATTGACAGCATGCACTTAAATGGTGAGTATACACTTGGTGAAAACATCGGTGATTTAGGAGGTGTTCAGGCAGCTTATGAAGGATTACAGATCTTTTTAGCTAAAAATGGACGTCCTGAAAACATTGATGGATTTACACCTGAGCAACGTTTCTTCCTTTCTTGGGGAACCATTTGGAGAACTAAGATGAGAGATGAAGCTCTTAAAAATAGAATTATGACCGATACCCACGCACCTGGTATGTATCGCGCATATATGCCTTTAAAAAACGTAGACGCTTTTTACGAAGCATTCGATGTTAAGGAAGGAGACAACATGTATTTAAAACCAGAAGATCGCGTTCGAATCTGGTAATTTGAATACGACTGAATTTTAAAAACTGGCCTTGTGCCAGTTTTTTTTATGGTTATTTACCGTGTATTCTAAAGTACAAAAGCTCGTTAATTATCGTATTTTTGCAAGCATGCTTCAAGTACAAGACATACGGTTTACCTATCCTGATAAAACAGCTACCTTACATTCCATCAGCTTTGATTTAGCCCCTGGAGAGCACTTGTGTGTCATGGGCGAAAGTGGGTGTGGAAAATCAACCCTACTCAAACTCATTTACGGCTTACTCGACCTGAAATCCGGACATATCTTTTGGAAAGAAACAGAAGTTCTCGGACCAGAGCACTACTTAGTCCCTGGTATGGATTTTTTTAAATACGTCGCACAGGATTTTGATTTGATGCCATTCACTAGTGTCGCTGAAAACATCTCGAAATACTTATCTCGTTTTTATCCTGAAAAAGCTCAAAAACGAACCAAAGAACTCTTGGAAGTCATTGAAATGACAGCCTTTTCAGACGTTAAGGTAAAAAACTTGAGCGGGGGACAACAACAGCGCGTTGCCATTGCACGTGCTTTGGCCAAGGAACCTGAATTACTTTTACTCGATGAACCTTTTAGCCAAATCGATAATTTTAAGAAAAATTCGCTGCGCAGAAAGCTGTTTCAGTATTTAAAGGAGAAGAACATCAGTTGTATCGTTGCGACACACGACGGAAACGACGCATTGTCTTTTGCCGACAAACTACTGATTATCAAAGACCAGCAATGTTTGGATTTCGACAGCCCCACAGCACTGTACAACCATCCTAAAAACCGCTATACCGCAGCGCTCTTTGACGATGTCAATGAAATCCAATTTAACGGTACTACCACATTTTGGTACCCACATCAAATTAGCATTGTCGATCACAGTGAATATCGCGGTACTGTAGTTACTAGTTACTTCAGAGGTAGTACTTGGTTGCTAGAGATCGAATTCAACGAAACGCATATTTTTGTGAATCACCCAAGGCCTATCCCTAAAAAAAGAACAGTTTCACTGGAATTTAATAAAAAACTCACTCGTGAAACCGTCTAAATTATAAACAACCGATTTTTGACATTCATCAGTTATATAACAACCTCGTTGTACTATTCCCTACCACAAAATTAAAATACCGCGGTTATTTTGATGCTCATGCCGTTTAAAATCTCGGTGTCTCCAGCTCTTTTACCCAATAACAACTTTCCTATTGGAGAAGACAGCGAAACCGCAAAATAATTTTGGTCCGCTATGTGCAAGCTTCCAGCAGAAATACTCAGGTAATACTGTCCTTTATTGGTATGTACCAGACTTCCTAGACGAGCGACGTCAGAGCTGTCTAGTCCGATTTTATTCAAAGTCGTTTGCATGGCTTGGATATTTTGTAGTTGCTGTCCTGCTTTTTCCATTTCCAATTGAATCATGGCCCTTCCTGTTTCGTGTTTGTCACCGGCAGAGCTCTTGGTTTCAGAATTCAACGAATCTCTTCCTGACGACATGACCTTGCTAACCGTTTCCAAACGCTTGTTCACAAAGCGCTCACAAGCTTCTTTTAATTGTCGTTTAATCGCTTCCATACACTACACTATTTCAGCCAGTTCTTTTCCTATTAAACTACCTATGGCCACCCCCATTCCTCCTAAGCGGACACCACAGTATACATGAGCGTCCAGAGATTTAACGATCGCTTTCTTTTGTTCACCTACGCCCATAATTCCACTCCAACGCTGCGCTATTTTAACCTTCTTCCCGGGTAATATCACGGTTCGTAGCAATTCTTCTAACTTGTTTTGCACCAATTGAGTTTGCCCGAATTCAGCGGTCTCTTCTGCTTTGAAATCCAAATTTCGTCCGCCTCCAAACAAAATTCTACCATCGATATTTCTAAAGTAATAGTACCCTTTGTCTAAGTGAAAGGTCCCTTCAATGTGTAAGTCTGGTATCGGTTCTGTAATCAATACCTGAGCTCGTGCTGGCTTAACATCAGCCGACAGCAGTTGTCTGGCAAAGCCATTGGTCGTAATGCACAATTTTGCCGTGCGAAATTCAAAACTTCCCAAAGATACGCGTACCCCATCAGCATCACTTTGATATTCGGTTACTTCACAACTGTTCAGTACGCGAATTCCTCGATGCTGTACCAGTGCTAATAAAGAAGCCATCATACTACCCGTATCTATTTGCCCTTCAAAATTATTAACGATATACGACGGGTGTATATTCTCGAACTCAAATACATTCGTCATTTCGGTAAACACTGGTTGTTTAAATAAAGGCAATAAGAGCTCATTTACGCGTTCTTTTTCTAGAACGCAAGTATTGTATAGCTTTTTATCTAAAAACAGCTCAAATCCTTTCTTTTGTTGAAAATCTAATTTTAGATCTCCAACGGTACTCCGAAGTTCTTTTAAACCTTCCCAACGCTTGGCCACTAAATCAAGAACTTCAGCTTCGCGGTGACTCTGTAAATCATCAATGAGTTCTGACAAACTTCCAAAACAGGCAAATCCCGCATTTTTAGTACTTGCTCCTTGTGGCAACATTCCTTTCTCCAAAACGAGTATTTTGGCTGTAGGATATTTCTTTTTGAGCTGTAAGGCCGTTGACAAACCGACAATTCCACTGCCTACAATGGTAATATCGACATTTGAAAACCACTCTTTCAACTCCCAGTAACTGAAATTCAACATTTTATAATCGCTAATAAATTAGTATTTTGGCACACTACTTGAAAAGCTAAAATATAAACAATATCTCATGAAATTAATGAAACTCTTCAGCTTGTTGTTCCTAAGTTTAGGATTTATCCAATGTGGCAGCACCAAATTTGACCAAACCCCACCTTTTAAAATACTGAGTGCCAAAATGACTCACATTACTGGTGGAGTTCCAGGAGTCTCGAGTTTAGACGTATATCTACAATACACTGCAGCGACCAAACCAACGGTTAAACACCTTTATTTTAGAGGTAAAAAAACAACGGCTATCATTGAGCAAAAGCTCGACAATCCGTATATCGTTGCGCGCTTTAAAGAAGAAGACAATGCTGAACGCTACGATTTAGAACTTCAAAAAGACGTCAAAAAGGAATACGGTAATACGACCGCTAAGAAAGCAGAAAAATTTCCTTTTGAATTGCAACAAAATGAAGCTGTACTGAGTTATGAAGTTAACGGAAAGCTCCGCTACTACAAGATTTCAAACATCAAAGAAAATACTCCTGTTCGCATGCGCTAAGTTGCGAACGTAACACATAAAAAAAGCCTCGTTGATTTTCAACGAGGCTTTTTTTATATGATTAAAATTCTACTATAAATCGAATTTAATTCCTTGTGCTAACGGTAAATCTGTAGTGTAGTTAATCGTATTTGTTTGACGACGCATATACACTTTCCAAGCATCTGATCCAGACTCACGTCCACCACCAGTTTCTTTCTCTCCACCAAAAGCTCCTCCGATTTCTGCTCCTGAAGTACCGATGTTAACATTGGCAATTCCACAGTCAGAACCTGCGTGTGATAAGAAACGTTCTGCTTCGCGTAAGTTATTGGTCATGATAGCAGATGACAACCCTTGTGCCACTCCATTTTGAATTGCAAGAGCATTTTCTACATCTCCTTCGTACTTCAATAAATACAATACTGGAGCAAAAGTTTCGTGTTGTACAATTTCAAAGTCGTTAGAAGCTTCAGCGATAGCAGGCTTTACATAACATCCACTTTCGTATCCTTCACCTTCTAAAACACCACCTTCTACTAAGATGTTACCTCCTTCTGCAACTACTTTTTCAAGTGCATTTTTGTACATTCCTACTGCATCCGTATCGATTAACGGCCCCACGTGGTTATTTTCATCTAATGGGTTTCCAATACGCAACTGCTTGTAAGCATCAACTAAAGCGGTTTTCACCGTTTCGTACATTGATTCGTGGATAATTAAACGACGTGTAGACGTACAGCGTTGTCCAGCAGTTCCTACCGCTCCAAATACCGCTCCGATAACTGTCATTTTAATATCCGCATCTGGAGTTACAATAATTGCATTGTTTCCTCCTAACTCTAATAAAGACTTTCCAAGGCGACCAGCTACTTCTTTAGCAACGATTTTCCCCATACGTGTTGACCCTGTAGCAGATACTAAAGGAATACGCGTGTCTTTAGATAAGTACTCACCTACTTGGTAATCTCCGTTCACTAAACAAGAGATTCCTTCTGGCAAGTTATTTTCTTTTAATACCTCAGCAATAATGTTTTGACAGGCAACTCCACACAACGGTGTCTTTTCTGATGGCTTCCACACACAAACATCTCCACAAATCCAAGCCAAAGCAGTATTCCATGCCCACACAGCAACTGGGAAGTTAAATGCCGAGATAATTCCTACCACTCCTAATGGGTGATATTGCTCGTACATTCTGTGTCCAGGACGTTCAGAGTGCATCGTTAAACCGTGTAATTGACGTGATAATCCTACAGCGAAATCACAAATATCAATCATCTCTTGTACCTCTCCCAATCCTTCTTGGTAAGATTTACCCATTTCGTAAGAAACTAATTTTCCTAGCGATTCTTTCTTCTCGCGTAACTTTTCACCAAACTGACGAACAATCTCTCCTCTTTGTGGAGCAGGCATCAATCTGAAAGTTTTAAAAGCTCCCGTTGCAGCTTCCATTACTTTCTCGTAATCTTCTTTAGTCGATCCTTTTACCTTTCCAATTAACTTACCATCTACCGGAGAATACGATTCGATGATTTCTCCATTTGAAAAGTTAACGGCACCAGTAGAAGTCCCTTCGTTGATTTCTTGAAGCCCTAAGTCTTTTAAAGCCTCTGCTATTCCAAAATTAGTCATGGTATTTCTTAATTTAATTATAATCGTACTTTTAGGGTAACAAAACTACAAATAAAATAAGTTTATAATAATTAACATTTAAAAGAATTTTGTTTAATTTTAAAACATTCTGTGTAAATATTAATATTTCCTCACGTAGTTGTTGCAACTTACCAACGGCTTCAAGCATCAATGAATCAAACAATTAACAACTTTACTATGAAAACACTTAGTTTCATCGCGAGTATCGCTTTGGTATTTACCCAATGCAAAACACCTAAAAAAAATACGAGTTCCACAGAAAACCCTACCAATAAATTTGCCATCGTCATCCACGGAGGTGCCGGTACTATCTTGAAAAAAAACATGAGCCCAGCACTGGAGTCTGCCTACAAGGCCAAACTCACGGAAGCAGCTCAAACGGGTTACGAAATTCTCAAAAATGGTGGAAGCAGTACAGAGGCCGTTGAACGAAGCATCCACATCTTGGAAAACTCACCGTTGTTTAACGCCGGTAAAGGTGCTGTTTTTACCCATGCAGAAACCAATGAAATGGACGCTTCTATTATGGAGGGAGCCACTGGAAAGGCCGGAGCTGTTGCTGGGGTAACCAAAGTAAAGAACCCTATTTCTGCCGCCATTGCAGTGATGAATCAATCAAATCACGTATTACTTTCAGGTAATGGAGCTGATACCTTTGCGGCTCAGGCAGGACTCGACATCGTCGACCCTAGCTATTTTTACACCGAAAAACGCCATCAGTCACTGCTTCGAATTAAAGCAAAAAACAAGGCTCAATTAGACCACGATGCTAAAACAGCCATGCACGATCCTTATATAAAAAACAGCAAATACGGAACTGTAGGTTGTGTCGCTCTCGACAAGCAAGGCAATATTACCGCTGGAACTTCCACAGGAGGAATGACCAACAAGCGATGGAATAGGATAGGAGACTCACCGATTATCGGAGCAGGAACCTACGCAAATAATAGCACTTGTGGCGTTTCATCAACAGGATGGGGTGAATACTTTATAAGGGGAGTAGTCGCTTACGATATCGCGGCTCAAATGGATTATAAAAAGGCAAGCTTACAAGACGCTACCCACGATGTCATCCAACGAAAACTAACTGCAGCAGGAGGTACCGGTGGGATCATCGCTATTGACCGTCTGGGAAATATCTCTTGGGAATTCAATACAGCAGGTATGTATAGAGCTTCTGTAAATGACCGAGGAGTGCTTACTGTAAAAATCTATCAAGAATAAAAAAAGCCCCAGCAGGGGCTTTCATTTTTATCCTTCCAACTTCATGGAAAGTTCAAACCATCGTTCTTCTTTCTCTTCGATGCTCTGAATAATTTCTTGTAACTCTAATGATTTCTCTTGAATATCGTCAGTGTCAATAGTACCATCTGTAAACGCTGCTTCAATCACCTGTCTGCGTTTCTGTAATTTTTCTATATCCGATTCTAACAGTCCGTATTCACGTTTCTCATTATAACTCAGACTTCCTTTATTGGGTTGTTTTTGAGCTTTTTCTGCTACTTTCTCTACTTTTTTAGACTCTGGTACTTGCGAGCTTTCATACGCTCGGAAATCCGTGTAATTTCCAGGAAAATTCTCCACAACTCCTTCTCCTTGAAATACAAACAAAGAATCCACAATTTTATCCATGAAATACCTGTCGTGAGAAACGACCAATAAATTTCCTGGGTAGTCTAATAAAAAGGCTTCTAAGACATTTAAAGTAACGACGTCGAGGTCATTCGTAGGCTCATCGAGAATTAAGAAGTTGGGGTTTTGTATGAGTACCGCACAGAGGTACAGTCGTTTTTGTTCACCTCCTGATAGCTTTTCTACAAAATCGTGTTGTTTTTTTCGACTGAACAAAAAGCGCTCGAGTAATTGCGCTGCAGAAATTTTTCTTCCTTTGGTCAACGGGATGTATTCACCGAATTCCTTGATGACATCGATTACCTTCTGGCCCTCTTTAATCTGGATTCCCTTTTGCGTATAGTAACCGAACTTCACTGTTTCACCAACAACAACTTTTCCACCGTCTAAAGGGATTTGCCCAGTAAGCATGTTGAGAAAAGAGGATTTTCCCGTTCCATTTTTTCCGATAATACCAATGCGTTCTCCTCTTTTAAAAACGTAATCAAATCCGTTGAGGATAACTTTGTCGTCGAAACTCTTTTTAATATTGTGTAACTCGACAATTTTACTGCCCAAGCGTTCCATATTAATTTCGAGCTGTACTTGGTGTTCTTGACGGCGTTGGTGAGCCTTCTTCTTTATCTCAAAGAAATCATCGATACGCGATTTCGACTTGGTCGTTCTCGCTTTCGGTTGTCTGCGCATCCAGTCCAACTCTTTTTTAAACAAACTCTTGGCTTTGGATAAATTAGTGGCCTCTAGCGCTAAACGCTCTTCTTTATTTTGAAGGTAATACGAATAATTCCCTTTGTATTTGTACAATTTCCCATTGTCTAATTCTATGATTTCATTACACACTCGCTCTAAAAAATAGCGGTCGTGAGTCACCATAAACAAGGTGATTTTTTCTTTAGCAAAAAACGCCTCTAGCCACTCTATCATTTCCAAATCCAGGTGGTTGGTAGGCTCGTCTAAAATCAACAGGTCGGGTTTATTGATCAGAATAATGGCCAAAGCTAAACGCTTGCGTTGCCCTCCCGACAATTTTCCTACTTTTTGCTGTAAGTTATCGAGTTTTAGTTTTGAGAGTATTTGCTTGTACTGAGTTTCAAAATCCCAGGCATTGTGCTGCTCCATTTGCTCAAAGGCCTTTTGATAAGCATCCTGGTCATCGGGATTTTGCAAAGCCGCCTCGTACTCTTGAATTACGGGTAGTATTTTATTTTCCGTAGAGAATATGGTCTCTTCTACGGTTAAATTCCCATCAAAATCCGAATCTTGCGCTAGGTAGGCAAGATGAATGCCTTTCCTACTGATAATTTGCCCTGTATCAGGGGTATCTTTCCCTGCTATGATATTGAGGATTGAGGTTTTACCACTTCCGTTTTTTGCTACGAAAGCAATTTTTTGATCTTTGTTGATACCAAATGAGAGGTCGTCAAACAAAACGCGTTCTCCGTAGGCTTTAGATATATTTTCTACCGATAAGTAATTCATACTGCAAAAATATAAAAAACCCTGAGCAAAAGCTCAGGGTCTAGCATTAGTTAAAAAGAAAGAAGGGTTTAAAATTATCTTTTAACCAATTTTGTACTAAGAGATTTCTGACCGTCGTTAGCTTCGATTAAGTAAACGCCGCTCTTTAAGTCTGAAATATCTACGTTACTGTTTAAAGTAGTTCCTCTCTTCACCACTTGACCAATAGCATTGGTGATGCGGTAGTCAACCTGTTGGTTGTCTCCAAATTTCACCACTACATTGTTCACTGCAGGATTAGGATATACTTGTAAACTGTTCAATCCATCAACGTCTAAAGGCTCTCCAGCAGTTGCTGCTGTTGCTCCTGCTAATGAAGATGCTGAACTTACGATATTCACAGTATAATCTTCTACTTCACCATCGTCAAAAGTTTCACAAGGTGTAGACGCTGCGTTGTACTTCATAGAAACACGCATTCTCGTTTGTCCTAAACTCGCTCCGGCAGGAATAGAAATATTCCCTGTTCTGTTTCCGGCAGTGCTAGAAGAACCTAAAGAAGTACGCTCACTCGTTTCAAATGTTCCATTTTTATTGTAATCGATCCATACTGTGAAGTACTCAGTATAAGCAGTACTTCTATATCCAGCACTCACCGTAATTTGGTTGGTACTTCCTTGAGCAACAGTAGCAACTTTTGCCGTATAGTTTCCGTACCCACCATCTTTGTTGGTCGCGTTAGTCATACCACCAAAAGCGACATAGTCAATCCACTCATACGTATCTCTATTACTTTTAGAAGCACAGTACGTTACAGTATTCGCTAGGGTAGTTGCATTGGCTGTATTACTCGCTGCAGAAACGTTTCCTGCTGCATCTTTTGCTTTTACTGTAAAAGCATAGGCTGTACCTGCTGTTAACCCAGTAACATTATACGTTGTTGCTGTTACAGTTGCAAGCTTAGTACTTCCTCTAAACACATCGTATCCAGTTACGGCCACGTTATCCGTCGCTGCTGTCCAGTTCAATGTCAAGCTAGTTTGTGCGATACTCGCCGCTGCTAAGCTACTAGGTGCCGTTGGTGCTTGAGTATCTGCTGTTGCCGCTTGGATGTTTACAGTATAATCTTCTACCTCTCCGTATTGGAAAGAAGTTTCACAAGCTGTAGGAGTAGCATTGTATTTCATAACAATACGCATTCTCGTAGGCCCTTCTACTGCCGAAGCAGGAACAGTAAAGCTCGTGCTCACAGGCGTAGTTTTCGATTTTGCCTTTGTCCAAACAGTTTCGTTTGCATCTGAGAAATCTCCGTCTTTGTTATAATCAATCCAAACACCGTATCCTTCATCGTATGCCGATCCAGTCCATTTAGGTGTAATGGTAATCGTATTTGATTTCCCTTTCTCTAAATTCGTAGAGATTGAAGTAAAATCAGAATATCCATTGCCACCAGTAGAGGTATTGTTAATTGTTCCTAATTGTACGCGTTGGATGTACTCATCAGAAACACTGTTTCCTTTCGACGTACAGTAATTTAAACTCGGTGCTGTGGTAGTAGCATTTACCGTGTTACTAGCTACAGATACATTTCCTGCCGCATCTTTAGCTTTCACGGTAAAGGTATACGCCGTACTCGCCGATAAACCAGTAACATTATAAGTAGTTGCTGTTACTGTTGCTAACTTGGTACTTCCTCTAAAAACATCGTATCCAGTTACTGCAACATTGTCTGTCGCCGCTGACCAGTTAAGAGTTAATCCAGTTGCTGAAATAGCACTTGCAGCTAAATTTGTCGGTGCTGTTGGTGCTTGTGTGTCTGCTGCCACATTTGCTGTAAACGTTCCTGTAAATACACCTCTTCCATAAGTAGAAGCAATTACTTTATTGGTTGCGTTATTTCCGCTTACGTTCCAATAATCAAATGACGTAACGCTAACGTCACTCATTCCGTTATACGACTGCGTCCAGCTAGGATTAGCAGCATTAAAGTTCTCTGTAGCCCAAACACCTAATTGTGTCGCTAAGATCGCTTCATTTCTATTTAATGGATTTTGTAAAATATCTCTTACAGGAATATTTGGTAAGTTACCTTCTTTATTCACCCAGTTTGCTCCACCGTCAGTTGAGGCCCACACACTAGTTACTCCGTAATTGTGCATTGTTACGAAGATATCATTTGCTGTAGCTCCAAAACGAACTGCAGAAATAGACCCAACAAATGGGGTCGCTACATTTGTCCATGTAGCACTGCTATTGGTAACATTTGTCAAACGCAAAAGTTTTCCGTTTGCCAAACCAACATACCAAGTATTGTTCGCAAAAGGAGATGCTGTAAATGCTGTAGGACTTGCATCCATTAATGCATTCGTGATGTTTCCTTTAGTATTCGATGCAACATTGATACTCTTAATCGATTTACCAGCACTCGTAGAAGCATTTGATAATAAACGATTTGCTTGATCGTCATACCCCATAGGGTTTACGAAGTCTCCAGTAGATCGTTCGTTTAATAAGGTAGTAGCACCACCTTGACGACGACCTAACCCGTTCCAAGGAAGGTTAAAACGATAGATTACATTGTTTGTATACGTAGCAATCATGTATTGACCGTCTTTATCAACGAAAGTATAGAAACCGTCACCATCACTCAATTCAGTTGAGCTGTTTATTCCAGCAGCTGCATTTCTGAACGCTTGTGTACCGTTATCTTGTGCACCAGCACTAAAGATTCCATTTTGATCTCCAGCACCGTCAGGACCGATACCTGCCTTTACAAACTGTGTTACATTGTACCCTCTATTGCGAACGCTGATTGCAGAACCTCCGTTTGCTGAATAGTAGATACCTCCGTCATTTCCGAAAAGTACTCTTGACGAATTGTTGTTACCGAAAGAAATTGCGTGTTGATCTGCGTGTACATTATTGGCAATCCCAAATCCTCCATACCAGTGAGATAATTGAGACCAAGAAGTTCCGCTGTTGGTCGATTTAAACAAATCAATACCTCCTACATAAACAATGTTATCGTTTGACGGATCTGCTTCAATTACTAAATCGTAAAATGCTTGCCCTCTACAGAAGTCATTTGCTGCAATATTCGTATCCGCATCGTTTGGTAACGACGTGGCACTTGCAGACGTAAACCCATTAGTAGTTAAGTAAATATGTACAGGCGCTGCTGATGTTGTTCCTTGTGTTAAGGCATAAATCTTATTCGCATTGGTAGCCGATGGCTCTAATTCAACACGGTTAGAATTTGCCAAAGGCGATGCTGCTGCCTGAGTCCAAGTACCTCCATTGGTAGAGCTATACACTCGACCACCACCTTCACCGAAGGCTGAATTGATGGTACCCATCCAAATCGTATTGTTGGCACTTACTTCTAAATCATTAGGAATGTAGTAGTAGTTTTGTCCTCCTTTAGTATAACGCATATCGGCTGTTTCGATACGATTCCACGTTGCTCCGTTATCTGTAGAACGGTACAATCCAGCTGATTGTAACCCTAAGAAGTTTCTAGGAGTAGAAGAATCAGAATACACGCTGGCACCTACTGCTACAAATAATTCAGTAGCATTCCCGTTGTTCCATGCTAAGATATCATTTACAAAGTGTACTCCTGATAAAAATACATTACTCGCATTGTAATTAATAATTGCATTTCCAGCTGCAGGAATATTTACGGCATTCCAAGTAGTTCCACCGTCTGTAGTAACGTACACTCCGTTACCTACAACATCTCCTGCTGTATATTGCTCACCAGTACCTACGTACCAGCGATTTGAATTTCTAGGATCAATAGTAACCGAAGTCACCGATAAGTTTCCTGGTACATTTTGAACACGTGTCCATTGAGAGTTCGCATTGGTAATATCTGCATTTCTCCAGAGTCCTCCACTAACACCTCCTGCATATACTACTCTGTTGGTAGCGTCATTAGGGTCAAAGAAAACGACTCTTGTACGTCCTCCGACGTTGTTAGGACCTCTTTCTACCCAAGCGTTGTTTGCATGTCCAGGGTTTCTGCGTTGTCCTCTTTCTTTCATCAAACGCTCACGTAAAGCTGCCAAGCTTCCGTCTTCCATTTGTCCCGTAGCTGGGTTCATGGTCAATAATTGCATTTGATCGTAATACCTATTAGGTGGTAAACCTCTTAATTTTCGTTCCTTCTTACTCCACTCTAATTGTTGGTGTAAAGGACTTTGGTTGTAAAAAGTACTGTGTACTTTTCTCTTTTCGGCTAAGGTATCTGCTTCGCTCTTTTCAGCAAGATACTTAGACCCTAAAATTGAAACAGCTGCCACAGACAGCCCTCCAATCAAAAACTTAATTTTTGTGTTCATATAGTAGGGTATTAGTGTAAAATACAGCTAGGGAGCGGACTCCCTAACTGTACTTTACGTAGTAATAATTGTACGCGAATTCTTATTGCTTGATCAACTTAGTAGTCATAGATTTTTGACCATCGTGAACCTCAAGCATATACACTCCTGTTTGAAGTGTTGATACGTCGATTTGAGAAGTTAATTTTCCAGCTTGTACCACACGTCCTAAAGTGTTCACCACTTTATAGGTTGCTCCTTCAACTCTCGTCACAACATTTACTTGTACGAAATCAGTTGCAGGACTTGGGTAAGCCATGAAGTTAACTGCAGGTTCGTTTCCTAATTTTTCAGCGTTAGAAGCTGCAAAAGTGGTATTCAAACTAGCTGCACTTGCCGTAATATTTACAGTATAATCTTCCACCTCACCGTAGCTGAATGTCTCACAAGCTGTTTGTGCTGCGTTGTACTTCATAGATACACGCATTCTCGTTTGACCTAAACTCGCTCCAGATGGAATTGCCACTGTTGCCTTTAAATTGTTAGCACTTGATGAAGATCCTGTAGCTACTTTTTCACTAGCTGCGAATGTTCCATCTTTGTTGTAATCAATCCAAACAGCCCAGTGTTCTGTATACGAAGTACTTCTGAACCCAGCACTGATTAAGAGTTCGTTTGAACTTCCTTGTGCTACGTTCGCTACTTTCGCTGTGTAGTCTTTATAACCACCGTCATTTCCAGTTGAATTTGTCATTCCTCCGAAAGCTACGTAGTCAATCCACTCGTATGAAGAGTTACTTCCTTTAGAAGCACAATACGAAACTGAAGTTCCTAGCGTAGTAACATTTACTACATTACTAGCTGCTGACTCATTACTAGCTGCATCTTTTGCTTTTACTGAGAAGCTGTAGGCAGTACTAGCTGTTAATCCAGTTACATTGTAAGTAGTTCCGGTAACGGTTGCCAACTTCGTCGCTCCGCGATACACGTCGTAACCCGTTACACCTACGTTGTCGGTAGCTGCAGTCCAATTTAAGGTAAGGCTTGTCTGTGCAACGCTAGAAGCGGCTAAACCAGACGGTGCTGTAGGTGCTTGCGTGTCTGCGGTTGCAGGGCCAATAACTACAGTATAGTCTTCAGTTTCTCCGTAATTGTACGATCCACAAGCAGCAGGTACTGCATTGTAACGCAAAATCACACGCATTCTCGTCGCTCCTTCCGTTGCTCCTGCAGGAACGGTAAATGATCCACTCACAGGTGTATCTTTTGACGCTGCTTTTGTCCAAACAGTTTCCCCACTATCAGAGAAATCACCGTCTTTGTTATAATCTATAAATACACCGTATCCTTCGTTGTACACGGTTCCATTCCACTTAGGTGTGATGGTAATCGTATGAGAAGTTCCTTTTGCCAAGTTGGTTGAAACAGCTGTGTGGTCAGTATAACCGTTTCCTCCTGTTGAGGTGTTGTTGATAGTTCCTAACTGTACTTTCTGAATGTACTCATCTGAAACACTGTTTCCTTTAGAGGCACAGTATGAAATGGTCACTGCTGAGGTTGTGAAATTCACAGAAGCACTGTAAGCAGAGTTCCCAGAAGAACACTTACTACGCACTTGCACTTCGTACTGAGTAGAAGCAGTTAAACCACTTAAAGCAGTTGATGTAGCGCTAACAGCATTGGTAGTCCAAGCTGTAGTACCTACCTTGCGGTATCTTACATCATAGGTTGCACTAGTTACTGCACTCCAAGAAACGTTTGCTCCGGTAGCACTCACTCCTGAAGTAGTTACTCCAGTTGGTGTTGTCGCATTACAAACTACAGGAGTTCCTTTAATTCCAGTTACGATTAAACTAAAGTTTTGACTTCCTCCAGTTAAAGTTCCTTTGTGAGTTACGGTAATTGTGTATGTTCCAGAAGCTCCTGAAACATCCACTCTTTCATAAGGATCTACATTGTTATCTTGCTTCGCATTGGTTGTAGGTCCTGTTAATTTATATGGCAAATAAGTAGTTCCTGCTTTTGAAACTCTGATATCTAAATCATTAACTAAAACAGGTGTTGTCGAATTTACAGTAGTATTTGCCGTACCGGGTCTGTCGGTCCAAGAGATAGAAGCTAATAATGGGTTTGTTCCATCGCTATTTACTGTAATCGTATACGTTTGACCAGCATTCAAGGTTAACTCATCTATTTTTGATTGGTTCCCTTTCTGAGTAATTACTTGTGCTGCTTTTTTAGTGTTTAATAAACCCCATCCAAATACTGCATCAGGCCCAGAGGCACCAGCATCGTCGGCAGTGTGTAACGCTAAACCTTTTAACGTTGCCGCTTTCATGAATGAGCTTTGCGAAGCTTTGTAGTGCTGTTGTAACAACACCAACGATCCCGTTACATTCGGAGAGGCCATTGAGGTCCCTGTAATCGAATTATAAGCAGTATCGCTACTTGCATAGGTTGAATATACACCAGTACCGTTTCCAGTAATATCTGGCTTAATTCTGAAATCATCGGTAGGACCTTCACTACTAGAGCTATTGATCGATACAGAAACTAAGTTTCCACTCGGATCGACATTGGCATCTTGAGCGTTCGCTACAACCAAGTTATTCTTAGACGTAGCGTGTCCAGTTAACTTATCCCATCCAGAACCTCCAGTAGGATTATTGTTGGCTGTGTTATCATTACCGTCGTTCCCCGCAGCCACAACCATCAAATAGTTAGGTGCGTTAAACATGATTTCGTCCCACGTACGAGAAACAGTAATATACCCACCAAAGAAGTGTTGTGGTAATTGTACTTGACCAAATTGGTTTCTCGTCGCGTATCCGTAAGAGTGATTCGAAACTAACATTCCATTAGCTGCCGCAGTAGTAGCCTCTGAAGTATCGTTGTTCCAATCGTATCCTACAGCCTTGGCATGAGGTGCCATTCCTTTCGCATTGGCTACTACTCCTGATGCGATAATAGTTCCTGTTACGTGCGCAGCGTGGAAATTTTGGGTTGAAGTTCCATCACCGATAGAGAAACGATTGTTTCCTCCTGCACCGTCATACTCCTGGTGAGTAGTACGCGCTAATCCACCGTCCCAAACGTGAGCAGTCATTCCTTGTCCCATTAGGTTTAATCCTAAAGAACCTCCTGAATGTAAATGATTTGTTCTGGTTGATTTTGCTGCATCGACGTTAAATGTGGTGTAGTAAATTGGTTTACCGTCGACTACTCTTTGAAGTTCTAGCACTCTTCCGTCTTTCGTAGTAAATTTGGTTTCCCAACCATTTTGCTTCGCAAGTCTCAGTGCTTGTTTTCTTTCATTAGAAGCAGATTCTAAAAGATCTTGCTTCAACGACTCTAGTTTTGTTAAGTTGTATCCACGCCGGATTTGTTCAACTTCGCCTTTAGTTTGAGCCTGTAGTTGTGCTTGGAAAGTTAATCCAATAAACGCACCTGTAACTACAAGACTCTTAAAGTACTTGTGTTTCATTGTAAGAAGGGTTTTTAAATTAGTTTTTTGTTTTAATTTAAAATTAGATTTTTAAGATATTAAGTCTCAATAATTCAATAATTTGATTAAAACAGTGCCAAATATATAATTTTTTTTTTAACAAAAAAATAACACTTCTAAAACTGAAGACCGTAAATAGGGCTAAATCAACAAAAAACCCCGAGAAACTCTCGGGGTTTGGGATAGTATTAAATTATTATTATTTCAATAAATTACTTTTTAATAAGCTTATTTGTCAATAATTTTTGACCATCATTAAGTTCTAAGATGTAAACTCCTGAATTTAATTGAGATACATCAACAGCACTTTGCGTTAATTCACCAGTCATCACTACACGTCCAATGGTATTTAACACCCTATAGCTCATAGAAGCTCCTTTTTCAGCAGCTACACGAACTTGAACAAAAGAAGTTGCTGGGTTTGGATAAACCATCACATCACTAGCCGTTTCATTTCCTAATGGTTGTGCATTTGACAAGGCTACAGCACCGTTATCTTTACTTGAAGCAGCCGTAATATTCACTGTGTAATCTTCAACTTCACCATCATCAAAAGTTTCACAAGCCGTTTGTGCTGCATTGTATTTCATAGAAACACGCATTCTCGTTTGACCTAAACTAGCTCCAGCCGGAACTTGTACAGTTGCTCGTAAGTTATTGGCACTTGAAGAAGATCCTGTAACTACTTTCTCACTTGCTTCAAAAGTTCCATTTTGGTTAAAGTCAATCCACACAGCCCAGTGCTCTGTATAAGCAGTACTCTTAAATCCAGCACTGATAATCATATCATTTGAACTACCGCGTGCTAAGCTCGCTACTTTTGCTGTATAATCTTTGTAACCTCCGTCATCACCAGAAGGGTTTTTCATTCCTCCTAATTCAACATTATCAATCCACTCATACGTAGAACGATTCGATTTAGACCCACAATAAGTCACTGCATTTGACTTCGTAGTTACGCTAAGTGCCGCACTTGAAGCCGATACGTTTCCTGCAGCATCTTTAGCTCTTACAGAGAAACTATAGGTAGTTCCTGCCGTTAACGAAGTAATATTTGCTGAAGTTCCTGTAACCGAACCTAATTTAGATGCTCCTTGATATACATCGTATCCAGTTACCCCAACATTATCAGAAGCAGCCGACCAATTCAACGTAAAGGATGTTTTTGTCACGCTTGCAGCTGATAAATTCGTTGGAGCAGTTGGTGCTTGCGTATCTGCTGATGAAGCTCCAGAAACAACTGAAATAGCATCAATTGCAGCATCAGATCGATACGACGAAGCTGTAGTCAAATGGAATCTCACTTTTAATTTTTTAGAAGCCAAGTTTACCTCTGCATCTTTCCAAGAGTTTCCTTGGTCTCCAGACTTACTCCAAACACTTGTCCAAGTAGAACTTCCGTCTTCTTGTACTTCTAATTTCAACGTTCCCATACTGCTACCATACATGTGGTACTTAAACTTAAATTTCGCATTTGAAACACTGCTTAAGTCAAAACAAGGACTGTTAAAAATCGCTGTTTTTGTCGGGTAGTTTGGATTCGATGATTCTGTAAACATATAATAGCTTCCAGCAGCAGCTGAAGATGGTCCTGTAGATGATGAAGGGGTTCCGTTCGCATCTCTCGTCCAATCAAAATTGTCATCAGTAGCTTGTGTCCATGCTCCAATACCACTTTCAAAACTCTCGCTGTATGGGAAAGAACTCACTGTTGACGAACACGCGCTTGGTGTTGGTGTTCCACCACCGCTTCCGCTTTTATCAGATAAAGCAAGTGCTCTACGTGCTCCACCTTCTGCTAAGTAGGTACGCATTCTGTTCTTTTGTCCTGTAGTGAACAAGTTCATACAAGAATCGTCAGAATAATCCATAAAGTTCTGTACCATATCTTCAGATCCACAAGAAACATGTCCTGTTTTACACCCGTAGTTTGCAGCATCTGACTCAGGTGTATCCGACACGAAATCGTCAGTTCCACAAGGTCCATCACCCCAAATATGACGTAAACCTAAGTAGTGTCCAACCTCGTGCGTTGTTGTTCTACCTCCGTCAAAAGGTGCCTTCGCTGTTCCTGTACGTCCAAAATACTGATCTGCCATAACCACACCGTCTAACGACTTGTCAGTCATCCATGGGAACTGTGCATATCCTAAGATGCTTCTTCCATCAGAAGTACGTAAGTTATCTACAACCCACATATTCAAATACTCTGCTGTATTCCAAGGACTGATTCCTCCTGCAGAGTTCTTTTTCATACCGTTCGTATCGGTAATCCAAGTAGAAGTACTCGTTTGTTTTCTGACGATCCCTGTAGTTGGGTTCCCGTTAGGGTCTACTTTCGCCAAGTAAAATTCAATTTCTGAATCTGCCGCCTGTGACCATTTATTGGTCTTATCCGAATTGGTACGACGGAAATCTTCATTCAATACGTCTAATTGCGATTGAATTTGGGCATTGCTGATATTGTTGGTACTGTTTGTGTATAAAACGTGTACAACCACAGGTATTTTGATGATGTTTCCTTCAATTTTTCTGTGGTTTTTTGCCAATTCCTTCACTTTTCGCTGCGTAAAAGCTTCCATTTGCTCCATTCTGTGACGTGCGTCTGGATTTTTGGTAAGGTCCTGTTCTAACATCTCCATCACTGCACAAGAGCGCTTCACCGGAGTAGGTGTTTGTTGGGCAAAAGCAGTAGCGCCCATAAATAAGCATGACAATGCCAGGGTAATTGTTTTTTTCATTAAGAAAGGGTTTTTAAGTTACTTTGTTTACGTGTGTACGTCTTTAATAAATCGTTAGCTTTTTATATTTTTTAACAAATAATCACTAATAATTAACTAAAAACAGCGCCAAATATATAATTTTTTTAACATAAAAATAACATTATAGGAAAATCACCCTTTTTTCTTTGAAGTAAAAACACTAAAAAACCCCGAGAAACACTCGGGGTTTTAACCATTAAAATTTTTTTATTTTTTTGTTTACTAAACTTCTGATTATTGCTTAATAAACTTCTGAGTCAAGGTTTTTTGGCCGTCGTTTACCTCCAAAATGTACATACCAGCCTCTAGTTTAGTTACTGGAATCGTTTTAGTCAAGGTACCAGAATACACGGTACTACCTAAGGCATTCACGATTTTCACGGTAGCCGTTTGTACACCGCTCGCTAAAGATACTTGAATAAAATCAGTAGCTGGACTCGGATACGCCATCAGGTCTAAACCGCTGTTGTTACCAAGTTCTTCTGCGGCTACTTCAACCGATTTAACGGCACTTGAGGTAATATTCACTGTATAGTCTTCTACTTCTCCGTAAGAGAACGTTTCACAGGCAGTTTGCGCGGCATTCCACTTCATAGAAACACGCATTCTAGTTTGACCTAGCGCGGCATTCGCAGGCACTGACACATTATAACTTAAGTTATTAGCACTTGAAGAAGACCCTGAAGCTACTTTTTCACTGTCAGAGAAGGTTCCGTCTTTGTTGTAGTCAATCCAAATTGCCCAGTGTTCTGTATAAGAGCTACTTCTAAAACCAGCGCTTACTAACAACTGATTTGTACTACCCGGGCTGATATTTGCTACTTTACTTGTGTAATCTTTGTATCCACCGTCATTTCCGGTGCTGTTTGTCATACCACCAAATGACACGTAGTCAATCCACTCATAGCTTGAGTTATTTCCTTTAGAAGCACAATACGAAACGGTATTTCCTTGCGTAGTTACATTGACAACATTACTCGCCGCTGACTCATTTCCAGCTGCGTCTTTTGCCTTTACAGAAAAGCTATAAGCAGTATTGGCTGTTAAACCAGTTACGTTGTAATTCGTAGTCGTTACCGACGCTATTTTAGTTGCTCCTCGGTACACATCGTATCCAGTTACCCCGACGTTATCCGTTGCAGCTGTCCAGGCTAAACTCAAGCTTGTTTGAGCCACACTAGAGGCCGCTAAACTCGCTGGTGCAGTTGGCGCCTGAGTATCGGCTTGAGCAGCAGTAATGTTTACCGTATAATCTTCTGTTTCTCCGTAATTATAAGTACCACAAGCACTAGGTACTGCATTGTATCTTAAAATTACACGCATTCTTGTCGCTCCTTCTACCGCTCCTGCAGGAACCGTAAAAGTACCACTCACAGGCGTATCTTTTGACGCTGCCTTCGTCCATACCGTTTCTCCACTGTCTGAGAAATCTCCGTCTTTATTGTAATCAATAAACACACCGTAACCTTCGTTGTACACCGTTCCGGTCCACTTTGGAGTTATGGTAATGGTATGAGAAGTTCCCTTAGCTAAATTCGTTGAAATTGCGGTGTGATCCGTATAGCCACCACCTCCAGCAGAGGTATTGTTAATAGTACCTAAAGCGACTTTTTGTATGTACTCATCCGCAACGCTATTTCCTTTTGAAGCACAGTAAGAAATGGTCACCGCTGTCGTGGTAAAGTTAACCGAAGCACTGTAGGCCGAATTCCCAGAAGCACATTTACTTCTTACCTGCACTTCGTATTGCGTAGTTGCTGATAATCCACTTAAGCTCGTGGAAGTTCCAGATACCGCATTGGTCGTCCACGAAGAAGTTCCTGTTTGACGGTAACGCACGTCATACGTAGCACCGCTAACTGCCGACCAAGAAACCGTAGCTCCTGAGGCCGTTACACTTGACGTGGTTACCCCTGTAGGTACAGTCGCATTACACGAACCTCCTCCGCCACCAGTCTTATCAGATAAGGCTAATGTTCTTCGAACTCCACCTTCTTCTAATACTGCACGCATTCTGTTTTTTTGTCCAAGTGTATATAAATTCATACAAGAATCATCAGAATAATCCATGTAGTTTTGAACCATATCTTCGCTTCCACACGACTGGTGTCCGGTAGCACAATTGTAATTAGCTGCGTCAGATTCTGGAGTGTCAGAAACAAAGTCATCCACACCACAACCACCGTCACCCCAAATGTGACGTAAGTTTAAATAATGTCCAATTTCATGAGTAGTAGTTCTACCTTTATCAAAAGGTGCAGACAAATAGAATCCTGATCCTTTTGCCGAGCTTCCGAAGTACTGTGGGCTCATTACAACTCCGTCGGTAGCTGCACTACCTCCAGGAAACTGTGCATATCCAAGAATTCCTCCTCCAATATTACACACCCACATATTTAAGTATTCCGCAGTATTCCAAGGATCCACTCCTCCCTGCGATGATTTTTTCATGGCATCACTTGTTCCCCATGATGTCTTTGTCGATGATTTTCTAGTAATTCCGTTGGTTGGGTTTCCGCTCGGATCTACTTTTGCTAAGTAAAACTCTATTTCTGTATCGGCAGCTTGTGACCATTTATTGGTCTTGTCCGAATTGGTACGACGGAAATCTTCATTTATCACATCTATTTGTGACTGGATTTGCGCATCGCTAATGTTTTCTTGTGCTTTGCTGTAAATTACGTGGACTACTACGGGAATTTGGATGACGTTTCCAACAATTTTCCCATGGTTGTGTTCCAGTTCTTTTACGCGTTGTTTTGTAAAGTTTTCGATGTCTTGCATTCGTTGTTTTAACATCGGATCATTGGACTGTCGGTATTCCAAATTATGCATCGTATGGCAATTCCGTTTTGATTGAGCGACAATAACGCCCACGAATAACATACACATCAGTGTAATCGTAGTTCTAAGTTTCATTTTAGAAGGGTTTTAGTTAAAAAATTAATTATTAGTTTACAATTTTATTAAAATCATATCAAATATATAAAATCATATACTTAGAAACAAGTAAATACCACACTAACAACAGGTTAAGTGATTAGGGCAGTTGAATTAAAAAATGTACATTTACACAAAAGTCCCGTAAATGCTAGCGTTATCGAATGTTTCAGTGCAATTTAAAGGCACTAAAAAAATTATAAAAAACATAAATTACTCATTACCAAGGAATACAATTTTAGGTATCGTTGGAGAAAGCGGAAGTGGAAAATCCGTTAGTTCGCTAGCTATCATGGGATTACTACCAAAAACAGCAACTATAGGAGGGAGCATCGTGTTTGACGGTATCGATTTGACCACTTTACACGAGGCAGAAATTCAAAAACTTCGCGGAAATCGCATTGCGATGATATTCCAAGAACCCATGAGCTCACTGAATCCAACCTTAACCTGTGGACATCAAGTTGCAGAGATTCTCAAAAAACACGGCAAGGTAAATTCCGCCGCTATCAAGTCAAAGGTTATCGAGTTGTTTGAGCAAGTTAAACTTCCGAGGGCAGCCCAATTGTACCACAGTTACCCACATGAAATTAGTGGAGGGCAAAAGCAGCGCGTAATGATCGCCATGGCAATTGCGTGTAAACCCGATGTACTGATCGCTGATGAGCCTACCACGGCACTGGATGTAACCGTACAAAAAGAAATAGTACTCCTTTTAAAAGAACTGCAAGAAACATCAGGAATGAGTATTGTATTCATTTCACATGATTTAGCTTTGGTTTCAGAAATCGCAGACCATGTCATAGTAATGCATAAAGGAACCATTGTAGAGCAGGGGACAGCAGCCGAAGTGTTTTTAAACCCTAAAGAAAACTACACTAAGGCGCTAATCAACTCTCGTCCTAATTCGCGTTTTCGCTTGAAAAAGCTTCCGACAGTCCAAGATTATATGGCTGGGACTGTACACACAGCATTATATACGGATGAGGAGCGTGAGAAATTTCACAATAAGCTATACGAACAACCTCCTCTTCTCCGTGTTGAAGGCATCACCAAACACTACAAATCAGGAGGAGGATTTTTAACTCCTGAAAAAGTTGTTACTGCTGTAAATGACGTATCGTTTAAACTCTACGAAGGCGAAACTCTGGGCTTAGTAGGGGAGAGCGGCTGTGGAAAATCGACTTTAGGTAGGAGTATTTTACAGTTAGAAACTATTGACCAGGGTGAAATCTATTACCGCGGAAAATCGATTACCTCCCTGAAGAAAGGAGAATTAAAAGCACTACGGAAAGAAATCCAAATCATATTTCAAGATCCTTTTTCGTCGCTCAATCCAAGAATTCCTGTTGGTCAGGCCATCTTGGAACCCATGAAAGTTCACAAAATACTCAAGAATAAAACAGAACGCACAGCATACGTACTTGAATTACTGGAAAAAGTGGGCTTGCAAAAAGAGCATTTTGACCGGTACCCACACGAATTTTCCGGAGGGCAACGTCAGCGCATCGGCATTGCCCGAACCATAGCTTTGCAACCCAAACTCATTATTTGTGATGAATCTGTTTCAGCATTGGACGTTTCGGTACAGGCGCAGGTACTAAACCTGTTAAACGAATTAAAAGCCGAATACAAATTCAGCTATATTTTTATTTCACACGATTTGTCTGTTGTCAAATACATGTCTGATCAACTACTTGTAATGAATGGAGGAAAACTAGAAGAAATCGACGATGCGGACCAAGTGTATCGAGCTCCTAAAAGTACGTATACGCAAGCACTCATTGATGCCATTCCTAAGGGCATCTAATGTTTTTACAAAAGGTATATTAATGGTATATTGCACCGTTAAAAAATGAATTCATGAAAATTATTGTACCTATGGCTGGAATCGGTTCACGATTGAGGCCACATACGCTTACAGTTCCTAAACCATTGACTGTAATTGCGGGAAAAACTATTGTTCAACGACTCGTAGAGAACATCGCATCGGTATTGCAAGATCCTATTGAAGAAATCGCATTCATCATCGGACCTGTAGCCAAGGGATTTCCAGCGAATACCCAACAAGATTTACTAGCAATAGCGGAAGAATTAGGTGCTAAAGGAAGTGTATATGTACAAGAGGAAGCCCTGGGTACAGCGCATGCTATTTACTGTGCAAAAGAATCGCTTAGCGGTCCTTGTATCGTTGCTTATGCCGATACTTTATTCAAAGCGGACTTTACTTTAGACGTCAATGCTGATGGGGCAATTTGGGTGAAGCAAGTAGCAGACCCGAGTGCTTTCGGAGTGGTAAAACTGCAGGATGGTATTATTACTGATTTCGTGGAAAAGCCTAAAGATTTCGTTTCTGACTTAGCCATCATCGGGGTGTACTACTTTAAAAATGGTGATAAATTACTCGAAGAAATTCAATACTTAATCGACAATGATTTAAAAGAAAACGGTGAATACCAAATTACCAATGTACTGGAATCTTTAAAGCAACAAGGCGCTCAATTCATTCCTGGAAAAGTCGATGCTTGGATGGATTGTGGAAAAAAAGATCCGACTGTAGACACCAACAAACAAATTCTTATTTTTGAAGAGGAAGCAGGGGCGAATTTGGTTTCAGAAGACGTCGTTTTAGAGAATTCTAAGATCATTCAACCTTGTTACATCGGAAAAAATGTTATTTTAAAGGACAGTACCATAGGACCGCACGTTTCAATTGGAGCTGGGAGTACGATAGAAAATGCTACGATCGTAAACTCACTAATTCAAAAAAACGTGCAAATTAGCAATGCTAAGTTAGACAATGCCATGATTGGAAATCATGCTAAATACAATGGAAACTTTACCTCAGTAAGCATAGGTGATTATACGGAACTCATATAACAAGCTCAATCCATTATTCGAGCAAAGCACGCGACGTATTAAGCAATTAATACTGATTGCTTTGCTCGGCTGTGGAGTAACTTTTAAAGCACAAGCACAGGACAGTATCCCACAAGTGGATGCGCAGTTACTCAAAAAAAAGTTAGACTTTCAAGAGCTCTTTTTTAGTGCTATTACAGACAAGGCCATCCAAAACTATCAAAAGGCAATTACGGCCCTGGAAAAATGTAACGAACTCGTTCCTAATGACATTGCGGTACTCTTCGAGCTCTCCAAGAATTACCATTTCTTAAATCGCTATGTCCCGGCCGTAAACTATGCAGAACAGGCCTTAGCGTTGGACCCTAAAAATTTGTGGATCGCAGAACACTTAGTTAAGGTGTACCGAAATCACAACGCCTTTGACAAAGCCGTTAGTCTGCAAAAAAAAATCATCGCAAATTATCCTAAAAAGAAAGGGGACCTCGTGTATTTGTACCTGCGAAAGAACGATTTAAACAATGCCAAGCTCATTTTGGAAGAGCTAAAAACGGCCAAATTACTTTCTCCTCGATTGAGAAGAATCCACAATCAACTGATGGCCTACCAGAAAAAAAGGCGACAAGCAGCTGTGCCTTCGAAAGAATCAGGTGATCTCGTTGCGGCCTTCGAAAAGGACAGTTCCTTTAAAATATTAAAACCCCTTTTAACCAAACTCGACAGCGCTAAAGACGCGAAACTACTCGCATACAGCGAAAAAGGGTTGAGCCTGTACCCAGCACAACCTTTTGTGTATTTGATGCACGCCAAAGCCCTTTACCGAAATAAAAAATATAAAAACGCGTTAGAAAGCCTAGAAAACGGCATTGATTTTGTTATCGATAATCCAAACATGCTCAAAGACTTCTACAAGGAGTTTGTAAAGAATTACCAACGTATGGGCAATGCTAAAAAAGCGAGTTTTTACAAAAAGAAATTATAGCTCTCTAAAATACAGAATGTAAGAAATTCATGAAAAAATACCTCTACATACTACTCTTAACGCTATTAACAGCGGCCTGTTCCAGCAAAAAAGCCATCCAAACCCAGGCTAATGCCATCAAGGAAATGTCGGCCCGAAGGGTAGCTAAAAAGCATGCTGCACATTATTTTCAAGAAAAAACCATCGATGCCAAACTCAAAGTCAACTATCGAAATGACAAAGAGCGATTGGGTTTTTCTGTACGTATGAAAATTGAGAAAGACAAAGCTATTTGGTTAAAGGGAACCAAACTCATCACTATTTTCAAGGCGAAAATCACACCTGAAAAAGTGCGTTTCTACTCGCCTTATACCAAGAGCTATTTTGACGGTGATTTTGCCATGCTCAAAAAGCTATTAGGAACTGACATCAATTTTGAACAATTGCAAAACCTATTGCTAGGTCAAGCTATTTTTGATGTCAAAAGCAAGCGTCAACAGGTAAATATCGTAGAGAATTCCTATCGTTTATCTCCTAAAAGACAATCGCGATTGTTCGATGTCTTTTTTTACATCAATCCGTTTAACTACAAACTCAATAAGCAATCGTTGATAAATCCGATAGGCAATCAACGCCTCGATGTTTCATACCCAAAGTACTTGGATAAGAAAAAGGCCTTGTTCCCCAACAAAATAAACATCGTAGCTAAGGCCAACCAGAAATCGACCAACATCGATATGACAGTACGTTCTATCCAATTCAACACGCGATTAAACCTAGATTTTTCCATTCCGAAAGGCTATAAAGAAATTCAGTTGTAGATGAAAAAAGCACTCCATATTTTCGTTTTTATTAGTGCCCTGTGTTTTACAGTGCTCGCTCAAGCCCAAAGCCAACGAGAGCTTGAAAAAAAGCGCAACAAACTGAAAAAAGAAATCAAGCAAGTAAATGAACTCTTGTTCAAAACCAAGAAGAAGAAGAGCAATGCCTTAGAGGACCTGAAAGATTTAAATCAAAAAATCAGTGTCCGCGAGCGCTTGATAGAAACTATTGAAATGGAATCTACGGAACTCGAAAATACCATTGCTAAAAATACCACAAAACTCGAAGGTTACGAAAAAGACCTCGCCAATTTAAAAAAGGACTACTCAGAAATGGTGGTAAAAACCCACAAGAGTAAATCCATGCAAAGTAAAACCATGTTCTTGTTGTCTTCACAGAGCTTTTATCAGGCATACAAACGCGTGAAGTACATGCAACAGTACAACGAATTCAGAAAAAAGCAAGGAGAGGCTATTTTAGCCCGTGCCGAAGCCATAAAAAAACTAAACGACTCTCTATCGCGCCAAAAAAACATCAAAGAGCGTCTTATCACCGAAGAAAAAGAACAAAAAGACGAAATAGAAAACGATAGAAAAGATCAGGAGAAACTGATTACCACTATCAAAAAGCAAGAGAGTAAGTACAAAAACTCACTCCTAAAAAAACAAGCTGCAGAGCGCAAAATCCAAGCGCGTATCGATCGTTTAATTCGCGAGGCCATCGCGCGTTCTAACCGCAAAAAGAAAAAGGCGAAAGGAAGTAAGAAAAGTAAAAAATCAGCAGAGTTTACTTTGAATGCTGCAGAAAAGAAATTGCTGGCTAATTTTGAACAGAACAAGGGTAATTTGCCTTGGCCTGTGAAAGGTATTATTACCCGTAAGTACGGTATTCAACCGCATCCTACCTTTTCTGGAATTACGATCAACAGTACCGGATTGCACATTGCCACCAAGGCCAATACAGCGGCCAAAAGTATCTTTACAGGAAAGGTACTAGCCATTCAAAAAAATGCCGATGGTAAGAAGTCCGTTTTGGTACAACACGGAAATTACATCTCGGCGTATAACAATTTAGAGTCCGTTTATGTCAAAAAAGGCGAGGCCGTCAAAACCGGGCAAAAACTAGGGAAGGTTTTTACCGATAGAGTTACCGGTAAAACCAAACTCGGATTTGTATTATTTAAAAACACCGTTCGTCTGAACCCAGCAGAGTGGATTCAATAAACTAACAGCCCGTGAAAAACGCAGCAAACATCATCATCGTTATCATAGCCGTTATGGCTATATTGGTCATCGGAAAAGGGATCTTAATTCCATTTGTATTTGCCTTGATATTCTGGTTTCTCACGCGAGAAATTCGCAAAACAATTTATCGCATTCCCTTTGCCAAACGCTTTATTCCTAGATGGTTGAGCAACATCCTAGTTTTTACGTTTATCATCCTCAGTTTTAGCGCTATTTCTGAAATTATCACCAACAGCATCGGTAATTTGACCAGTTCGTATCAAACGTATGAAAAAAACGTAGATCAGATCATTCAAAAAGTAGATAGCTACTTCCATATGGATCTGGTGAACTCGGTGAAAGCCTTGGTCGGAAAATTCGATTACGGATCTGTTTTAGGAGATATCGCCAACGGCATCAGCAGTTTGTTAGGCGATACGTTTATGATCGTTATTTACGCTTTGTTTATCTTTTTAGAAGAATCTAGTTTCAAGAAAAAAATCGGAAAATTATTCGGCAATGATAAAACCCATCCTGGAAGCGTTCAAAACATGCTCGGAAAAATAGAGGCTTCCATCTCAAACTACTTACGCCTAAAAACCTACGTGAGTTTACTAACGGGGGTACTGAGTTATATCGTTTTGTTGATTGCCGGAGTTGACAGTGCTCCTTTTTGGGCCTTTTTAATTTTCTTGTTGAATTATATCCCGACTATCGGATCACTCATTGCCACGGTTTTCCCTGCAGTATTCTCTTTACTGCAATTTGGAGAGGTTACCCCTTTCCTTATCGTGTTGATTGCAGTAGGCTGTATTCAGGTAATCGTAGGAAATATTATCGAGCCCAAACTCTTTGGAAAATCGTTAAATCTAAGTCCTTTAGTAACGATTTTATCACTTGCTGTTTGGGGAAAAATATGGGGCATCACTGGTATGGTACTCAGTGTCCCCATAACGGTTATTATGATTATCATCTTTTCTCAGTTTGAAAAGACTAAATCTGTAGCGATACTCTTATCGGAAAATGGCGATATTGAGGAAATTTAGCTCGTTTAAGCCAAAAACAAGGCTTTGAGCTCTGTAGCATCCTTTGGAAGCATTTTACCCGCTAAAACAAGGCTTAATTGCTTTCTTCGTAAGGCTCCATCATAACGCTGCTTTTCCAATTCTGTTTCTGGTTTGATTTGAGGAATCGGAACGGGCTTCCCTGTTTCATCCACAGCTACAAAGGTATAGATCCCTTCATTTACCTTGGTTTTCTCACCAGACTGACGATCTTCGATCCACACATCTACATATACCTCCATAGACGACTTAAACGCTCTAGAAACTTTCGCTTCTATGGTTACCACGCTTCCCACGGGTACCGACTTTGTAAAGGCGACATGATTTACAGAGGCCGTAACCACGATTCGTCTTGAATGACGACGCGCAGCAATACTACACGCTCTGTCCATACGTGCTAACAACTCACCCCCAAAAAGGTTGTCTAAGTAATTCGTTTCTCCTGGCAACACTAAATCTGTCAGTGTTGTAAGAGATTCTTTCGGCGCTTTTGCTCTCATATTTCAAATTTGATGCAAAGATACGCAATGTGATAGGAAAGGACGGCTATATTTTAGCCTAAAAACTTACTGTTTGTGTAGTAACCAAGCATCTTTGGTAATGGTCGCTTTGATTCTCATTAATGCCTCGCGAGCCTCTTCTTGAGTTTGATAACTACCAAAAACAACTTGGGTTAATCCCCATTCGTTTTCACCGATAATTTTGGCATTGTAGCCCATCTCTTGAAGTTCCTCGAGTTTTTTGTCGGCATTTTTCAACGATTGAAAAGCTCCAGCTACTACGTGAAAGTTTTTGAGCGCTTCTTTGTTTACCTCCAAATCTATAGAAGGAAGCGGAGCCTCACTGATAAACGTCGCTGTTTGAATTTTCTTTTTTAGCGTTGCTTCTTGATCCGCTACTGCAGCAGCTTGCTCTTGTTGCGTATACGCGTACCAACCTGTAATTCCAACTCCTACGATAGCAGCGGCAACTGTTGCACGCTTTACCAAAGGAATGAGTTTTGACTTCGTAGATACAGGTGATTCTTCTACTGTATTCACTGGGATAACTGGTGTTTCTTCGCGTTCTACTTGCTGTCCTGGTGTAGCTGCCAACCCATAAGCTTCCAGTAAGAAATTGGTTTCTAAATTCGGTTCGAAAACCAATTGCTCAGCGTCATTAAGGGTTACAGTTCCCACTTTTCCGATGGTAACGGTTCCCGTTTTTACTTCGGTCTTCCAAAGCGCCACTTGCTCGTGGATTTGCTCGGTAGCCTTTTCAAAAGAAATGCGCTCTGCAGAGGCGATGTAATTTGCCAACAAACCATCATTGTGCTGTAAATACGCATTGAAGGTCACCTGCTTTTTGGGCGGGTGAAACATCGAGGTCTCCTCGTCGAGGACTGCACTGACTTTATTCGTTACAAATCCACCGAAATTCGGAACTATGACACAATCGTATCTGTACAATAAATCACTGATGTAGTTGGCTAATCTCATAGATACAAAACTAGTAATTTTCACCGGTTGAACGTCCTTCGTGGTGTAATACTTATCAACAGTTTATTTGTACCTTGATAACCAAACTATTAGACTATGAAAAACACTGCACTTTACGCGCTTCTCCGCTTACAATCTTGTAAGAAAATAGGGGCCAAAACCGCGAGAAGACTCCTTGCTGCCGTAGGGAGTCCAGAGCTAATTTTCAAGGAAAAGAAGGCGACTTTATTAAAAATCCCAGGCATTGGACCTCAGTTAGTTTACGAACTTTATCAACCAGAAGCACGAAGAAAAGCCGACGAAGAGCTCCGTTACCTATCAAAAAACCGCTATCGCACTCTTACTTTATTGGACGCGGACTATCCGAAACTGCTCAAACACTGTACTGATGGTCCTATCGTCCTCTTTACCGATGGCAATTTGGCTTGGAATACCCAACGAATCATCGCTATTGTCGGTACGCGCAGAGGTACTGCTAGCGGTCGGGAGTTTTGCAACCAACTCATAGAAGCACTGGCCCCCTTCCAACCGATTATCGTAAGCGGATTTGCTTACGGGGTTGACATTTGCGCACATCGAGCAGCCATTAGCCAACAACTACCCACAATTGCCATTTTAGCTCACGGCATGGAAACCTTATATCCCAAAAGTCACAAACCATATGTTGAAACTATAAACAACAACGGTGGCTTTATCACTGAATTCTTCCACTACGAACTCCCTTGCAGAGAACACTTTATCAAGAGAAATCGCATTATTGCCGGGATCACTGCGGCTACCGTGGTTATCGAATCGGCCGCCAAAGGAGGTGCACTTCTAACGGCTGATTTTGCCCATGGCTACCAACGTGAAGTATTTGCTGTTCCAGGTCGTCCCTGTGACCTCTATAGCAGCGGTTGTAATCAGCTAATTAAAAACCAAAAGGCACGCATGCTTACCTGCGTTGACGATATCGCTCGAGAACTCATGTGGAACAAAGCGAATACTCCCCAACAAATTCCACTTCCCACACAACTTGCTCCTAACGAAAAAAAACTGATTGTTCAGATGAAAACCAGCGGTAAAATTGACTTGGATTCACTAGCTATCAGCACGGAACTTCCCGTTCAAGAGGTGGCTTCACTCTTAATTCAACTAGAACTTCAAGGTCATGTTCGTTCTCTTCCAGGAAAGCTATTTGAACACGTTCAACATTAAAAAACAGGCGGTTACTAAAAAATGATGCTGGATTCAAAATCAACGGGGGTAAAACCTCAAAAAAATCGCTATTTTTGATAAAAACCCGTAGCACTATGTCTTCAGAAGAAAAATTGATGTCTCAAAAAAAACCAGCTTTTCCGGTCACTGAAGAGCTCCATGCCTATTTGACCGAACACAGCAGGAATATCAAAATTCCAATTTTCTACGAAGATTTGCTGCGCTTTCAAGGGTCGATAGTCGTTTACGATAAAAACGATGTAGACACCCTTTGGGTACGCACGTACTATTCCGAATTTGAGCGAGAAGAAATCGATTTAAGTTTAAAAAAGGTATACACCATTTTGCATTCTAACGGTAATGAAGAAACCATCCCATACCTCAACATCGATGCTATCGACTACTGTACCTTTGGGAACTCCAAGCCCTTTCGAGTAAAAGTGCGTAATATTCTCAATGATAACTATACCTATTTCTACGTCAAAAAAACAGACGCCTCTCGAATTTACGGTCTGGAATTAGAACATATACTCTCGCCGTATAATTTAAATTTCTTGGTTTATAAAGACACCCTTATCGAAGAGCACATTGCAGGAATTCCTGGAGATGACTTTATCAAAGAATTTCTGCCTAAATGCCGAGAATCGGAAAAAGCTCAGATCGCCAAAGAGTTTGTAAAGTTCAACGAGCGTTGTATGATCAGACTGCTAGGGGATATGCGTTCGTACAACTACGTTATTGTACCGACACACGACTTTGACCACGTCGTTTACAAGATCAGAGCTATTGATTTTGATCAACAGTGTTTTGAAGGAAAATTTAAAGTCTACTACCCACAGTTTTTTAAAGAAAATTACCCGATGGTAGCATTGGTAGGCGACAAACTTCACGAAGCCTCTATCAACCAATACCGCATCGAAGAGCGCTCCATAGTAGCCAAACGCATACTGAGTTCAGAACAGCGTATTCAACAGTTGATTTTCTGTATGAAAAACGATGTCATTTCAACCGATAAAAACATTCAGTTACTCAAGCAGCAAGTGTTTGATTTTACAAAAGATATTGCCTTCAAAAAGAGTAGTAATATGGGAGAAATTCTAGAAACTGCCTTGGAGTTTGTCAAGAGGAATTACGAAAACATGAGTGTTTTATAAGAAAAAAACCGCCCATAAGGCGGTTGCTATATCGTTAATTTTTGTAGACCAGTCCAATTGAAAAGCCGCGCTCATTTCCGAAGTTACGACCGTCCAAATTCAGGCCATACCCCGCTGAAATACCGAATTGCTGTTGGTATACTGGTACATAAACATCAAAACTCAAATTGGTATAATCAACTTCTGTTTGCGACAAGGCTGTAGGACCGCCATTGGCACCAAATTCTGCTGATCCGATATCATACCCCGAAGTAGAATTTTGAATACCGAGCTTTGCATGTGCGTAAATCCACGAGTTGTAATAACCGAGTTTAAAACTGTGTAATAAGGCATTTGGAACGCTGAAATCGCTGTTACTTCGCAAACTCACTCCCGTTTGTACTTCGGCAAACAGGTTTATTTGAGTCGTAAATTGTGCAATCGCAATTCCGTCAAAGGCCGTTGCCTTATTCCCAATAGAAATAATCCCATTTCCTTCGTAGTTACTGAGGGGAAAGCTAATTCCAGAAGCTACTCCCAAAGAGAATTTACTTCCTCCTTCAAAATGATGTTCAAACAATCGCGCTTTTAAAAACAACGATAAATCTTGAATTCCACTCTGTTTGCTTTTTTGGTGAACTGGATCGAGTGTTCCCGCTTCACTTTCTACTGAAATATACGGAACACTTGCTACTGCCGATAACCAATTGTTAATTCCGTATTCACCGTAAATCCCGAGGATGGTTGAATTAATAGCACCCAAATTTGCCGGGTTGCTAGCCGTCAATGTTTCGCCTCTGTAAAATTGATCATAGCTCTTGTTGGAATAGCTCAAAGCCACGGTAAAACTGTTCTTTTCCGGATAAAATCCGGTAACAGGTGTTTGAGCATTTACAAAAAAAGGACAACAAAAAAGCATAGCAATTCCTAAGAAGGGCTTTTTTAATGAAAACATAGTGCGTTAGTTTTTAGTTTGCTACTTAGACGACTAAATTCTCAAACACTTACACCAGGAACTACTTATTGTTACTTCGAATACTTTCAATAACGACGGTTGCCAAAATCAAACCTCCTCCTAAAAGGGTGTATACCGTTGGTACTTCATCTAGAAATAACAAGGCGAGTACTATTCCGAAAATAGGTTGTACGCTACTGATAATGCTGGCTGTGGCAGCAGAGAAAAACTGAAGCGAATGGACCATTAAACTGTGCCCGATGGCTGTAGTTAGCAACGCCAACAATAGTAAATACGGCCATTGACTCACAAAACCAGAGCAGTCCATAAAAAACAGGGTAGGGGCCAAGCACACTGCGATAATCAATGTCTGATAGAGCATCAGCATAACGCCGTTATACTGGGTAACAAACTGCTTTAATATCAATAATCTAATGGAATAGCACAAGGCAGATAGCAAGCCGAATAAAATACCTTGAACATGCGTACTTTCCAAACTAAACTCTGGTGATAAAATATATAACCCAGTGAGCACCATTCCGCCCAGAACCAGATAAATCGGATTAAATTTCACCTTCAAAAAAACGGGTTCTAAAAAGGCAATCATAACTGGAAAGGTATACAACGACAGCATTCCCGTTGCTACGTTAGAAAGTTTGAGTGCATAGAAATAAGTAATCCAATGGGCTGCCATAAAGATTCCTCCGATAATAAAGGGGCCGTAATGCGCTTTTTTACGAATGCGAAGGTCAATTTTTTTCACTTTACAAAACAGTAATAAGATCGGAAAAGCAAAGGCCGACCTAAACCATACGATGACCTCAGAAGGCATTGCAATATACCTTCCTAACACTCCAGAAGTACTGATAAACAGCGTTGCTAGTAACAAACCTGCAAGTTGTTTAATATGTTGATTTTGCATGTGGTAATTTTGAATTCCAAATGTAGGAAAGTAGAATCTAATTTGACCAATCACTCCGTAATTTAAATGAAAAATCAACTACTTTTTAAAATTTGTTTAAGTTAGCCTTTCCAATAAATTTCTATGATCAAAGATTATCTCAACTATTTGTACAAATGTTATCAAGCCGACAATAATGAGAGCGGTATGCTTAACTTTTTTGCGGCGAAATACGAACACCAATCACTGGTCAAACCAGTGGAGGAATTGACCAATAACCAATATCCTCTTCAATTTGTAAAAGACAGTATTGCCAAATCCATACAACAAACATTAACCTTGTACAGCAACGATAAGGAGCTCTGGTATGCAACGTTATTTTGTACGGGAAAAAGAAAGGATTTTAGAAAGCGAACCCAGGTACTACAGGCACCGCTATTTTTATACAAAGCCCAATTAGTAAACAGAGAAGACGACCACTTTATCAAGATAGATCACGACTCCAGATGCCTGAATATAGCCTTTTGTAAAACCTTGGAATTTCGTTCTTCTTTTGACGATTTCTACATAGCCATCGACCAATTGTTAGCGCAGCACCGCTATATCGATTTTGAGTTTATTAGCGCCTTAAAACCTGTACTAAAAAAACACGTCCACAATATTGCTTTTAATGAGGATTTACTAGTTTTTCCACGATTAAAAAATCAAACCTTCTTAAAAAACTACGCAAAGAATACATCGAACTTCGATACGTACACCTTGCACCCGGCCGCTGGCTTCTGCGTAATAAGCAAAGTTGTTAATACCAATGCCATTGTGCGCGAATTAGAACAGCTAAAGGAGAATGATAATTATTCGGAGGGCCTTAAAGCTTTTTTTAGTGATCAAAAACAGCATCTAGGCGCTCTAAATCGGTCTATCCACATCCCTTTGTTACTCAATAAAGCCCAAGAACGCGTAGTAAAAAATGCCAGCAGCTACAACAAGTCTATCATCTTTGGTCCCCCCGGAACCGGGAAATCTTATACCATTCACGCAATTGCTCAGGACTATATAACCCAAGGAAAAACTGTATTGATAGCGACCAAAACAGCCCAAGCTCTGGAAGTACTTTCAGGCAAGCTGATGAAGTCTAAACTGGGTAATTTCTCTATCAAAGTTGGGGGAAACTATTACAAGCGTAGCCTCATTGCCAAAATTAACAGGATTTTCAGCGGTAAGTATTACGATCACGACCACCTAGAAAAAGCCAGAGATACTAGCAATACTGCGCAGCTACTTCAAAAAGAATTGACATCGGTAGCAAAAGCATTCGAAAAAAAGACTGCCAAAGAAATTGACAGCGCAGAGGCCCTGCTTTCCGAGTTTTATTTTAAACGAGTTTCATCAAAGCTACACATCAATACACTACGCAAATTTGAAAAAGAGGAATGGTCGTTAATCACTAAATATTTCAATTTACTTGAACAATACGAAAAGGCGGCAAATGAAGCCCTATATCGCAAATTGATAAGCAGTATCAATACCTATGCAGATTCCGAACTCAAAAAACTTGGAATTATTCGAAATGTATTACAAACAGAAGAAAAATCAGAAATAAATAGGGCATTACAAAACCTAGATGCCCTTCCTTTGACCCATTTCTTACCAATATGGTTAGTTAAAATCGATGAAATATCACGGTGTTTACCCCTTCAAAAGGACCTATTTGACATCGCTATCATCGATGAAGCCACACAATGTGACATGGCTTCGTGCTTGCCTATTTTTCAGCGGGCAAAAAAAATCGTCGTTGCTGGCGACACCAATCAGCTACGTCATTTGAGCTTCCTGTCGAAAACTCAAATGCAACAATTTCAAGCACAGTATTCAATAGGGGAGCCTCAAGCTTTTGATTTTAGAAGAAAAAGCCTCTTAGATTTCTGTTTAGAACGGACTGAAAAAGGCTCTCAAACCGTACTATTGGACGAGCATTATCGATCCCTTCCCGACATTATTAGGTTTAGCAACGAACAGTTCTACGGAAAATCGCTGCGAATTATGACTGAAACGCCTAGTAAACTTCAGAAAAATGCAACGGAACTGCACTTCCTTACTTCGGTATCTGCCGGACCTGTGAATACCGCTGAGGTAGACGCGATTATAGTCGTACTCAAAAAACTGATTGCAAAAGAAAAAGAACTCCCTAAAAACGCCTCCAGTAGTATTGGGGTTTTGTCTCCTTTTCGTCAGCAAACGAATGCATTAAGTAAGGCAATCAAGGAAACTTTTGAGTTAAACACTCTTAAAAAACACCAAATAAAGCTTGGAACTCCCTATCACTTTCAAGGAGAAGAACGAGACATTATGCTTCTTTCCATGGGAGTTTCACCGCATTCACATCACGGGAGTATCCATTACCTCAACAAGGAAGATGTATTCAATGTAGCCATTACGAGAGCTAAAAACCATCAGTATGTCTTTCATTCCATTACAGCGAAAGAACTACCCGAACATTCGCTACTAAGAGCTTATCTAGATTCCTTTACGACCGTTAAGGGCACACCAAAAACGTCCCACACATCAGAAGATGTTTTTAGTGGGCTAGTTCAAAAGTTTCTGGCTACCTATGACCTCAACATTTATGAGGGGTATGACATTGCAGGATTATCCATCGATTTGCTATTGGAACGCGAAGGAAAGTACTTAGCTGTAGATTTGATTGGTTATCCCGGCAGTTACACTGCTGCGTTCAATTTGGAACGCTATCGTATTCTACACCGAATGGCAATTCCCGTCATTCCCATTTCCTACTTGAGCTGGACATATCAAGAAGAAACGGTAAAAGAGTTCTTGAATCAAACGATACTTTCAATCTTGAAAGTACCGGGTAACCAAGAACCCTAATAAGCAGAATTCAAAATGCTCTTAAAACACGATATAAGCGCTCTGTAAAATAAGAGAGCCTACCTGTATTGCCAGAATACACTTTTAAGAGTTACTAAGTTATTGACTACTCACCATACTACAAAAATAGTTGTTGTAGCTGGTCTTTTAATTGCATAAATGGCTTCTTTAGGGCTTTTCTCGTTTTGCCAGGTCGTCAACAAAGAGCCACAAAAAAGCACACAAGAATCTCGGGCTGGAGTCTTCAGGTTGTTATTTAACTTACAGTCGCGAATACACGTTCAAAACACAGGTGCTTTTTTTAAAATTTTAAAAATCACAGCGAATGACTGCTAGGTCATCAGTAGCCTTCCAAGCATTTGCTTTTTCTAAGTTGTTTACCAATCGAGCCAGTTTTATAAAGCTTCCTTCCATCCGATCCGTGGCACAGAGCGCCGCTATTACGGTATCAGAGTTTTCCTGGTCCGCGGGTTCCCTGAGATTTTTAAAGGCGTGCACACCATCAGTAGCGAGAAGTAATTGCTCGAGCTGATTACAAGAAACTCGTTGCTGTTGAGCAGCGTACCACGTATCAAAAGGCTCATCGAGGTGATAGCCTAAATAATCAGGGGCATTGTCTTGTTCAAAATCATACACGTCGGTATTGACACAAACAACTCCATCTCCGACCACCAATACTTCTGCCTCCTGCTGTTTTTCACACACGACTCCGATAACCAACGTGCTCAACAACTCATACTTGTCCAAATCTAACATCCTTTTCATATCATTTAAACCTAAAAACAGCTCTTTTAAGACCGTTTTAAGCTGCTCTTTGAGTGTTGTAGTGGAAGGCTGTACAAAATCCTTGTAACGTTCTTCTTTTGCAATCTTCCGAAGAAGCTTGACAATCAGCAAACTCGCGAAAACAGCCTCCTTTCCCATGGAACATCCGTCCATCACGGCCAGGAGTCTTCTGTCATTTGCCAAGCTTTCAGTAACGAGAGCGTCTTCACAGTGTTTAGCGTGAAAATAACCGCGTTGTAATACCGTGTCTATATGCATTACGAAGGGTTTGAAGCGACAGCACTCAAGGTCGAAAAAGCCTTGTTTACCGAGTCTATTTTAATAAAAGTTACGAGCAAACGAAGCCCGTTTTTGGT
Source organism: Tenacibaculum litopenaei (assembly GCF_964514025.1). Classification (NCBI taxonomy): domain Bacteria; kingdom Pseudomonadati; phylum Bacteroidota; class Flavobacteriia; order Flavobacteriales; family Flavobacteriaceae; genus Tenacibaculum; species Tenacibaculum litopenaei. The sequence goes on along the minus strand of NZ_CAZEQT010000001.1, from coordinate 30,699 downwards.
TTCTTTTTCTTTCATCACACAGCTCTTAGCATTGCGCTGTACGTACTGAAGCATTTTAGTAAATGCAGGGGTTTGATAAAACTCACTTTGCTGATCAGCCACAAAATAACCAATCAAGCGCTTTTGCTTGAGCACTACCTTTTCCAGCCCCAATGATTTCGCCAACCATTTTATTCGGACGCTGTCGAGTAAGTCTGCAACTTGCGTAGGATAAGGACCAAAGCGATCCACAATTTCACTTTCAAACACGCTGAGCGCTGCCTCGTCTTGTACTTCTGAAAGCTTGTTGTACAATACCAGGCGCTCACTGACTGCATTGATATAATCGTCTGGGAACAAAATTTCAAAATCCGTATCGATCTGGACTTCTTTGACAAACTCTTTGGGTTCGTTAGCACTTGTAGGATACAGCTCTTTAAATTCGTTTTCTTTGAGTTCTTGAATGGCTTCTTGTAGGATTTTCTGATAGGCATCAAACCCGATATCGTTGATAAATCCACTCTGTTCACCTCCTAACAAATCACCAGCACCGCGAATTTCCAAGTCCTTCATAGCGATATTGAGTCCACTTCCTAAATCAGAAAACATTTCCAAAGCTTGGATTCGCTTACGAGCATCATCCGTCATGTGATGGTAGGGGGGAGTTATGAAATAACAAAAGGCTTTTTTATTAGATCGCCCAACACGTCCACGCATCTGATGAAGGTCTGACAGTCCGAAGTTATTGGCATTATTGATAAAAATTGTATTGGCATTCGGTACGTCTAGTCCTGATTCAATGATGGTAGTAGATACCAAAACATCGAATTCATTATTCATAAAACTCAACATCAATTCTTCGAGTTTTTTCCCTTCCATTTGACCGTGACCAATCCCTACTTTCGCATCTGGTACCAAGCGCTGTATCAGTCCGGCCACCTCTTTAATATTTTCTATTCTGTTGTGTATAAAAAACACCTGACCTCCTCTGGCAATTTCATACGAAACAGCATCGCGAATGGTCTCTTCGCTAAAGCGAATCACATTGGTATCGATGGGGTGTCGGTTGGGGGGTGGGGTTTTGATGACCGATAAATCACGAGCCGCCATCAAACTAAACTGCAGGGTTCTCGGAATAGGTGTCGCCGTCAAGGTTAGGGTATCAACGTTTTCTTTGATTGTTTTGAGCTTGTCTTTAGCCGCGACTCCAAACTTTTGCTCTTCGTCAATAATGAGCAAGCCTAAATCTTTAAATTTTACATTTTTATTGGTCAACTGATGTGTTCCGATAACAATATCCACACTACCATCAGCAACTCCTTCTAATACGCCTTTTCGCTGCTTTGCAGTTCTAAATCTATTGAGGTAATCAATAGTCACCGGAAAATCTTTTAATCGCTTAGAAAAGGTTTTAAAATGCTGAAATGCCAAAACGGTCGTCGGTACCAAAATAGCGACTTGTTTCCCGTTATCTACCGCTTTAAAGGCAGCTCTTATGGCTACTTCTGTTTTTCCAAACCCTACATCACCACAAACCAACCTATCCATGGGTTGTTCTTTTTCCATATCCGTTTTCACATCGTGGGTCGCAGTGTATTGGTCGGGAGTATCTTCGTATAAGAAACTCGCTTCCAATTCGTGTTGCATATGCGTATCTGGACCAAAAGAGTAGCCTTTTTGCAGCTTTCGCTTTGCGTATAATTGAATGAGGTTAAAAGCAATTTCCTTGACGCGAGTTTTGGTTTTTTGCTTGATTTTTTTCCAAGCATTTGAACCTAGTTTATAAATTTTCGGAGCTTTTCCGTCACGACCATTAAATTTTGAAATTTTATGTAACGAGTGTATGCTCACGTACAAGATATCGCGATCTCCATAGACTAATTTAATGGCTTCTTGCTTTTTACCCTCCACATCAATTTTCTGAAGGCCACCAAATTTTCCTACTCCGTGATCGATGTGTGTTACATAATCTCCAACCTCTAATTTGGTCAACTCCTGCAAGGTGATCGATTGCTTTTTTGCATAGCCGTTTTTCAAACGGAATTTGTGATATCGCTCAAATATTTGATGATCGGTATAACAAACTAGTTTTTCTTCGGTATCGATAAACCCTTGATACAACGAAAACACGACTGTTTCATAAGGAACTTCTTGTTCTGCGTCGTCAAAAATATCTTTAAAACGCTGTGCTTGTTTTTCGTTGGCACAGCAGATGTAATTTTTATAGCCGTTCTGATCGTTTTTTACGAGGTCATCAATCAGTAAATTAAACTGCTTGTTAAAAGACGGTTGGGGTTGAATCGCAAACAAGATATCGCCTTCCGAGTGTCCTGCTCTTAACTCAGAGCGATAGGTAATTTCAGTTAGGGTGAAGTTTTTGAGTTCTTCTGCGATCTGATTTCCATCGCAAAACAAGGCCTGAGGTGCTGCGTGATTGAGTTCTTTTGACAAGTTCTCAAAAGCATTCTCCGCCTTTTCAAAAAACGTATCTAACTGCCCCTTTACAGCTCCTATATTACGAGCAAAAACAACGGTTTTAGAAGCTATGTATTGTAAAAAACTCTCGCGCGTTTCTTGTAATTTCTTGTTTTCTACGTTGGGCATAATGCTCACCTTCTTCAACTTGTCTTTGGAGAGCTGCGTTTCTACGTCAAATGTTCTGATACTGTCTACTTCATCCCCAAAAAACTCAATTCGATAGGGTTCATCATTAGAAAATGAAAAAACGTCAATGATACCCCCTCGAACCGAAAACTCACCGGGCTCGGTAACAAAATCAACGCGATTAAAATGGTATTCAAAGAGTACTTCATTGACAAAATCGAGTGATAATTGTTCTCCTATTCCCACTTTCAAGGTACTTTTTTCGAGTTCTTTTTTAGTGACCACCTTTTCAAATAAAGCTGCTGGATAAGTGACTATGACCGCAGGTTTTTTTCTCGAATTGATTCTATTCAGTACCTCTGAACGCAAGAGTACATTCGCATTGTCCGTTTCTTCTATCTGATACGGTCTGCGATAAGATCCCGGATAAAACAGGACATTCTGTTCACCGAGTAGTTGCTCTAAATCGTTCAAATAATAGGCTGCTTCTTCTTTATCGTTAAGAATAAGCAGGTAAGGTTTTCCTGCTTTTTTAAAACTTTCTGAAATGACAAAAGACAACGACGATCCGGCCAAATTCGTAATTTGAAAATGGTTTTGATCGAGTTGAAGTTGCTGTACAATCTGCTCAACCTTAGCAGATTCTTGATAATGATTTACTATGGTTTGCTTACTCAACGTAGGTATTTTTCACAAAGGTACGAGTAAAATTTGGCTCTGAGGGGTAAAATTATACTTCTGCTACTAACTGTAGCACAAACGGCAATGGACTTAGCGCTCCGCTAAGCGAGTGGCAGCTAAAAACTGTTGTTCATTTACTGGCATTCCTAACAGTGTATCACTGTCCCAATCTTGTTGTATACGCCAACGGCCAGCACGCTTCACTACTACCACGTGAAACCTACCAAAACTGGTTTTTACAAGTCGTTTCCCTTCAAAAATACGCACGCGATAAAAACCGATTTCGTAAGCTACTTTGTTAAATACCAATCTTTTTTCGAAACTAAAATCTATGGTTTTCCTTTGGGTAGTAGGCTTAGAAAAATTTGTTTGTATAGCTGTTTTATATTCCTTACCTCGACGGCTACCATAATCGTTAATTCGAAGAACATCATCGGTATGTAAGGCGTTAAAAGCTTTCCAATCTCTCATTTCGTAAGCCTTTTTAAAAGGAAACCACACTTGGGTATTGAGCTCATTTACTTGACTAGCATCCTGCCCCTGAACACCAAGAGCACAGCATAAAAAGGCTAAAATTAGTAGGCGAATCATAATAAAATAAGGTATTTAACGCTTCTTAAAGTTACGAAAAATAAGAGAATTTACTCGGTCGGTTCTATCCCTTCGATATTAAAAAGAACGGTTCCTTCTTTAATTTTCCCTTGGGGAGGTGTCGTGGTTATTCTACCATAGCAAAAACTCTCAAATTCAAAATGAAGTTCATGATTTTCGACGGTCATCAATACTTGCCCAGGTTTGACAATATCGCCTACTTTAAAAAAAACTTCTTTCACGGTATATACTCCGTGATCTCCGATCTTGGGCATTTCCACAATCGATTTTTCACCAGGGAGCAGCGGGATATTCGGAACAGTTGAACCTTCCTTTTTCATAAAATCTGTTGATCCTTTCCACAGTTGTAACTTCGATAATAGCTTTTTTAGCATAGCATTTTGGTATTAGGTTATTTTTCTTCATTCCATACAAGAGTATGCCTAATAAACCTTTTGGTTCTAAGACATACTCTTAGGACAATAATACAAAAACTTCAGTTTTAACTATCAAATTTGCAATAAAACATCAAAACCAATGGCATCGGAAATAGCACCATCTCGAAAAGCACTGGTGTAATTTACCTTCCATTTTCTTCTGTCAATTTTAAATTTTGCTCGAAAAGTTTTCTTTTCGTAGTTCAAGTCTGCAGAAAAGTAAATAGGTTTCATAATTCCTTTAATAGTAAGGTTTGCGTAAACCTTTACTTTCGTCTTTTTTTCATAATCGATGCGCAAAATTGACAATACCGCTAGCGGATGTTTTTCCACATCAAAAAAATCGGCTGCCTTGAGGTGATTGTCCAGGTTGGTTCTTCCATCTACCGATTCCAAATCGGTACTTTTCAAGGATTTCATATCAATAACAAAATCACCACCTGTCAATTTATCATCCGACTTTAAAAAATAGCCGTCTAACAATTTGATGGTTCCCTGATGCCCACCAAAATGGAAAACGTAATACCCTTCCCAATGAACCGTACTCTGATGGATTTTTACTGGTAGTTTTTTTTGCGCTGAAGCAGTGATAAGCCCCATAAAAAATAAGAGCCCAAACATGTAAATTTTTTTCATGATATTTATGTTTTCGATAAAACTACTAGGCCCTCGTTCGGGAAGTGTCAAAAAAGTGTAAAAGAAGTGTCAAGCCTTGTAAAATAAGGTGAAAAAGTAATTTATTTGTTCGAAATTATGAATACGAAAACCATCCTCTTATACGGTAGCTGTTTACTTTTAGTACTTTCAGGAGTGCTTTTTTTAAACTTTAGCCCCCCTCAAAATGACTTTAGTAGCAAGGTACAATCCAGCCTTCGAGAAATAGGGCATCAGTTGTTACTTTACAATGCTGATAGTACCTCTTTGGTACGTCCTGTTTTACAACGTAGCCCTTACCATTATCAATTGGAGTTTCAATCGGCTTTAAAAATTGACCCAGGAGTACTCGCCAGTCAATTTCAAAAAAGTCTGGACAAGGCAAAGCTTCCCAACAGCTATAGGGTAGAGGTAATTCCTTGTACCACCGATGCCATTGCACACAGCTTTATCATGAATCAGGATACTAAAGAAGATATCGTTCCTTGTCAAGGGCGAATTTTACCATCCGCTTGTTATACTGTCCATCTACATTTTACGGAACTCCCCAATAAAGCCGATTCCATTCGTTATTTTACCAGTGCGCTCCTTATACTTCTTGGAAGTTTTTTTGCCCTATTGTTCTACTTAATCAGTATTCGAAGGGAGGTAAAAAAGAAAGACAAACCTGCGAATACCAATATTATTTCCCTAGGAAAGTATCATTTTTTTCCGGACCAACACAAGTTGCATTTTCAAGCCCAAGAAGTCGCTTTATCTAGTAAGGAATGTGAACTGTTAGCCCTGCTCGCCAACCGTCCTAACGAAGTTATTACACGTGAAGAATTGAGTAAAAAAGTTTGGGAAGACAAAGGGGTAATCGTAGGACGAAGTTTAGACACCTACATTTCTAAACTTCGAAAAAAGTTACAATTAGATCAAGGCATACAAATAGTCAATCTGCACGGTGTTGGCTATAAGTTAGTAATAGGAAAAGAGGGTTGATTTCTAGTTGAATCAACCCAATCTTTCTTTATTACAAGGTATCTAATAAGGAATGGCTCAAGTGTTCAGTAGCCTGAACAAAGGCATAAGTCTCCTGAGCAACAGCCCCTAATTTTTTCTTTTCCATATCAGCAGTAAAACCAAAATCAAGCGTTTTACAGCCCAATTCCTTTGCTCTACAGAGTGTTTTGTACAGTATTTGCTTGTATACATTGTACTCGTACACCCATTCGTAATCAAGACCAACTATCATAGCTGTATAGGTATCTGCCTGCTTACAACTAAACATGACACCAACCAGCTTAGGTTGGGCTTGCTCATCGTTCGCTAGATATAACTGAATGCAGTCATAATTATCACTAGTATTCATGAGTTGAAAAAAATGAAATGGCAATTTAAATACGTTGAGTTTGTAGGATTTGTGATACACTTGTTCATACAACTGATACCAAGAGCGAAGTTCTGTATCACTGGCTGCTTTCTGATAAGCCACACTGAAATTGTCACTGAACTTCAAAACTTCTTTTCGTACGTTGTACCTGTATTTCTGGTTCAGTCTTTGCAGGTACTCCTCTTCTGAGTTCCAGTTGATGTTACGGACAAAAAAGTTATCAGGCAGCCTAAATTTCGTATAGCCTAATTCCAATAAGGACGTTTCAAAATCACTTTCGGGAGCACCGTAAAAATCACGCAACATAATTTTAGTGGCTCCTTGGTTTTCCTGAACTTCACTTAAGGTCTTTCCTAATAGCCTTAATGCGTGTTTCCATTCAGCGTGCTGGTAATTGAGGTACAGATGATCACCCTTGGTTATTAAAGTCCCCAAAACGAGAGTTTTAGAACTTAAAAAATACGGATTCTTAACTCGTTCCATTTCAACCTTTTCAGAAACAGCTGCCGAAGCAAACATATCATCCTTTGTCCAAGCGAGCGTAAAAAGAGTTTTTAATACGAGCGCTCCGCTAGCATCCTTAATGGTCACATAATAAAAATCCCATTTGTTTTCACGCGTGGTAGTATCGGAAAAAGTACGTTCGAGCTCGTACAAATTAGCACAGGATAGGGTAGGAGTCTTATCAAAACAGTGAGCCCACTCATGTTGATCGATATTCACTATCGATTTATCAATTTTGACCTGCCAATCTCGAACAGTTGAAAGGGGTTGCTTCAAAGACTCCCTATGAAAGTTTGGCAGGTTAAAAACGCGAGCAACTTCCTTACAATCACTCCCATTTTCTTCCAGAGATTCTAGGTATTTCTCTTGCAAAGTACACAGTATTCCTTCTATTTGCTCGACACTGAGGCTACAGTTTATCATAAAACGAATTCCGCTTTTTTTCATAGGAACCGCCGGAAAAGAAGCCACGTTCAAAAAGTAGCCACTCGCTTTCATTTTATTGACAATATCATAGGAAATTTTAGGCAGTCCAACTGGAATAAAAAACAAAGGACTGTCTGTTTTTTGATACTGAGGTAAATGCAATCGATCTAAGCAAGTATTTGTCAGCTGAATCTTTTGCATCAAATCTTCTTGTCGTTGCCTTACTTTGGACGAGGTATGAAAAGCTGCTGAGGCAATAGCAGCGCCTAGCATAGGAGGCTGTATGGGCCCTGAAAATATATAGGTAGCTCCGCAATTTCGGACTTTTCGTTCCCAGTGTTCATTCGGAAAAATCAAACAACCACCAGCAGCCGCATACGATTTGTTTAGCGATACGGCCAAAATCATTTTATCGTGTGCTCCGAGCTCACTAAAAGCAACTCCACAACCGTGTTCTCCGGTCCAGCCCATTCCGTGGGCATCGTCTATATAGAGGTAAAATTTTTTGTAGGTATCCAACAATTTTTTCAGAGAAGCAAAGGGAGCATAGTCTCCGTACATAGAGTACACACCATCGGCAAAATACCAAACCTTCTCGTGTTTGCTACTTAAACTTGCTATCTTCTTCTCTAATGATTCCATGCAATTGTGCTTTACCACATATACTGGTATCTTTTTTTCTTTCAACAACTTAACCGTCATTTGCACACTGGAATGCACCTGTAAATCCAAGACAACGGCATCATTTGGTCCGACAACCACAGGTATAGTTGCCAGGTGCCCCAAGGTTGTACTTGCAGTGACAATAGCCGGCCGATTGTAAATACGTCTCATTTGTCCTTCCAATTCACTGTAAAGTCCTATAGATAAATAGGTTCGTGAAGAAGAAAATTGCGTTCCATATCTTTCTACAGCAGTAATTACGCCTCGTTTGATATCCGGATCGTGTTCAAGTCCTAAATAACTACAAGAACCAAAATTCACATAGGTATCACCATCGATGGCTACTTCACTGGGAAGTGCATCGAGCTCTGTGGAGGTGTAATTGTGAACCAGTTTTCTTTTAAACCCATCTTCAATAATTTGATCTAAAACATCAATCATAGTTTCGTTATTTTTAATTTATAGTTGATTCAAATTAGTACAGCACCTTTTGTTTTCACAAAACGTGCTTTAAAGATGTAGTAGGTAAGAACGAAGCAAAACTCGTTCAAAATAGTAAGCACAAAGAACGCTTTTCTTTGAAAAACAAATGTTAGTAAATTGTAAAATATAACAAACAAAATTCTACTAAACTGATTTTGTGACATATAAGTCTATAGGTAGGATTAAATCAAAACTTACTGTTTAGAAAAAAGCACAAAAACAGGGTTTTTAGACACTTTAAGTAGGTGATGCATACACGTATTCCAAATAATTTCAATCTTCTATAAAAAGACACTTAAAAAAGACCGTTTAAATAAACATATTTTATCAAGAAAAAATAACTATTGATAAAAACAATACCTTTAGATTTCGTAAATTTAGCTTGTACTACCGAAGAAAATATTTTCTGACGTAAACCTTAAAGGAAGGGGTGACTTTTTTACTTTTTTGAATCTAAAATTATATAACCTAAAATTTACATCATGTCTATTTCTGATATTTATTCAAGTGGAAAACACAAACAAGAGTTGGGTCATTTTGCGAGTATTGTGAAAATAGCCCAAAGTGACGGAATCATCGCAACGGAAGAGTTAAACCTATTACAACGAGCAGCACGCAAGCTCCATATTAACGAGGAGGAATACGAGAGTATTTTGAAAAATCCTAACAAATACCCTGTAAATCCACCTGTAAACTACGATGAACGCATTGAACGTTTATACCGACTGACACAAATGATTTTTGCGGATAATTCTGTTGATCCAGCCCAAGTAGTACTGCTGAGAAAGATTGCAGTAGCCTTACAATTTCCGCTAGACAATGTAGAAAAAGTTTGTGATGAATCCCTGCATTTAGTTATGAATAACAATGACTTAGACGACTACATAATAGCCATAAAAAAAGTGAATTTAGAATAAAATTATACTAAATTTACAGCTTTAAAGTTATTATTATAAAATCCCCGTATGAGAAAAACGATTTTTTTAGCAGTATGTAGTCTATTTTTCAGCGTCGGCCTAATTGCACAGAACTTAAATGAATCTTGGCAAATTGGTTTCGGAGTTGCGATGACAAAATTTAGTGAAAGCGATGCTGGCTTTATAGGAGACCAATATCAGTTTCAAGTACCGAGATTAAACCTTACCATGCCCATTGGTGAGCGACTTTCTGTGGATGCCGCAATGTCTTTTAACACCCTTGACGAGGTAGGATTCGTTTCCAACAGTGCCAAGTACTTTTCAATTGATGGTTCATTACGTTACAATTTTGACGCCATCATTGACAATTTCAGTCCTTATGTTTTTGTAGGAGGAAGTGTTGTTGACTCGGAGCGCAAAATGACGCCAACCTTTAATTTAGGAGTGGGAGGAATTTATTGGGTATCTGACCGTATTGGTATCAACCCTCAAGTGTATTACAAGCACTCACTAGAAAGTTATGAAAGTATGCGATCGCATATTCAAGGAGCTTTAAGTGTTTTGATAAAAATGGATTGGAACAACCTATTTGAAGGTGGAAATCACGCAGCTAGATCATCTGGAACGTGTTTTTAATACTTAGGTATATAAAATAAAAAAAGCGGCTTAAAACCGCTTTTTTTTGTTTTTATAAGGTAGCTATTGCATGCTTAATTCGTTGAATCGTAGCTTCTTTACCTATCATTTCCATAATATCAAATAGGTGAGGTCCTTTTAAAGCACCAACCAAGCTCAATCGGAGAGGTTGCATTACTTTTCCAAACCCAACTTCTCTCTCTGTGATCCAAGCTTTGACAATAGGCTCAGTAACATTTGCCGTCCAATCGTCAATACCTTCCAATACCTCAATTAAACCGTTCATTAATTCTGGAGTAGTTTCTTTCCATTGCTTTTTAGCAGCTTTGGCATCGAATTCCGTCGGTGCTTGGAAAAAGAAATCAGACAAATCCCAGAAATCAGTAATAAAGGTTGCTCTTTCTTTAACTAAGCTAACTACTTTTTGAATATAGTCAGCGCTTTCAGCAATTCCTCTCTCTTTTAAAATGGTTTCATACCCTTCTGAAAGGTCCTTAACAGCAGCGTTTTGCAAGTATTGTTGGTTGAACCATTTTGTTTTGTCTGGGCTGAATTTCGCCCCAGATTTGCTAACCCTATTTAAATCGAAAGCAGAAATCAACTCGTTTAAAGTAAACAATTCTTGCTCAGTACCTGGGTTCCAACCCAATAAGGCTAACATATTTACAAAAGCATCGGCAAAGTATCCGTCTTCGCGGTATCCTCTTGAAACTTCTCCTGAATTTTCATTGGTATAGGCTAACGGGAATACAGGAAATCCTAGCTTATCTCCATCACGCTTACTCAATTTACCTTTTCCAACTGGTTTTAAAATCAGTGGTAAGTGTGCAAATTTAGGTGCTTCCCACTCAAATGCTCTGTAAAGCAATACGTGTAGTGGGAGTGAAGGTAACCATTCTTCTCCGCGGATCACATGGGAAATTTCCATCAAATGATCATCAACGATGTTTGCTAAGTGATAGGTAGGCATCCCATCCGACTTAAACAACACCTTATCATCTAAGGTATTCGTGTCTATAGTAATGGTACCTCTAATTTCATCGTTCATTTCCAAACGTTCACCTTGAGGTGTTTTAAAGCGAACCACGTACTTTTCACCTGCTGCTAACTTGGCAGCAACTGCTTCTTTCGATAGAGAAAGAGAGTTATTTAGCTGTTCGCGATTGTGCCAATTGTAAATAAAGGTTTTGCCTTCCTTTTCTAAGGCATCGCGTAATTGCTGTAATTCTTCTGGTGTATCAAAAGCGTAGTACGCCTGCCCTTTTTCAAGGAGTTCCTCTGCGTACTTTTTATATAACTCCTTGCGTTCTGACTGTCTGTAAGGTCCAAATTTTTCGTTCTTTCCAGGTCCCTCATCAAATGGTATATTACACCATTCTAAAGAGTCTATAATGTATTGTTCTGCATTGGCCACATAACGTGTTTGATCTGTATCTTCAATGCGAAGAACAAATGTTCCGTTGTGTTTTTTAGCAAATAAATAATTAAATAGGGCAGTTCTTACACCTCCCATATGCAAGGGTCCTGTCGGACTCGGTGCAAATCGTACTCTTACGTTATCAGTCATGTTTTAAATCTTTAAAAAATCAGTAGTAACTGTTAAAAGTGCAAAGATACTTAACCCGATGAACCTGTGAAATGATAGACTCAAAAATAAGTAGTACTTCCATCGAAATAATTGAAGGACACAACCCCATTTTGTGAAGCGCTGCAAGCATATAGCATCGAACTACCGAATTTGAATATTATCAAAACCGAAGACCTCGGTAGGTGCACTGGTAACGTCAACTACAAAACGTATTCCTGAAACCTGTTGCAATAACCGCTCCCAATCATTGGCCGTAGCACCCGATTTCATCGTCCAATCTCCTTGGGCATTACTCGGTAATTGATTGCCTGAACAGCGCTCGATAGGGGCACACACATGCACCCATTGTCCTTTCATTGCCGTATTGTTACTCGCTGTAAAAACAGCTGCAGCCGTCGGATTCATAGGATCACCACTGTAAATTACTAATCGAGGAGCAATAGGTTCATTCAACCCACCGTCATGAAGGACTAGAAAATCCCAACACAGCGTTTTTCCGAGGTGAGCCAACCAATCTCCTTTGAACAGCTGAGGATTGTAGATATACGACAAGCCAGCTTTATCATGAACTGTAAGAAAACACTTGTCCGCTGAGTTCGAAGTACTCGTACTGGCTCTGACGGCCCTCCATGACGAGTTGACCGATACCTTATTGGTTTTACACGCAACAGCGACAATTCCGCAACAAAGAAGAAAAATTCCTACCCGATAGTTCATAAAAAAAGGCATTACTTAAACGAACTTCAAAACTCATTCAAGTAATACCTTTTATCATCAAGATTTCGACTGATAATAAGCGGTGGATACCACTCTTTTTTTCAGTGCTTTTACCTTGACAGAAAAGGGGGAAAACCCCTATTATAATTTGTAATACACTCCGAAGGTAAAGGCGGGCTTTTTAGCTACGTTACGTCCACCAAAAGCACCTCCCATAGCTGCATTTACTCCAAACTTTTGGTTGATCTCTCCGATGAGCTTAAGTCCAAACGCCGCATAACTAATATTGTTGACGTACAATCCGGTTAGGCGATTGTTTACTGGCACAACGCGATCTCCATTACCTAAAGCGGCGGAACCATCCAAAAATCCTGCTACCCAAAGCCAGCTGACAGCTTTATATCCTAATTCTCCTCCTAGTCGGTAATTACTGCTATAGGCATTGGTTCGTACATCGGCACCCGTAAAAGCTTGTATATACCAATTACTAAATCCTCTTCCCACTAATACCATCGGTGAAAAACTCCAGGCATCAAATCCTGAACGCAATCCAGAAGCAGCATCGTAAGAACTGGTATTGGCTTCTATTCCCAATTGACCAGAAATAATCCATTTTTTATTGTAAAAATTGTGCTTTACACCAAACTGAATGTTTCCGAGTTTACTCTCTGAAGCTTCAGCAGTCCAAGGAGTCGCTCCAGGAACCACGAGATCACCTGCCTTCATCATTTTTAACGGAACGGTTGCAAATAGGGTAGTGGCATCACTCACTCCATACTCACCATACAGTTGAATGGTTTGGTCGGTAATTTTTCGTTCGGTTGCATAATCGGGGTCACCGTATAACTTATCATAGTTAGAAATACTGGTAAAAGAAGCCTGTACATAGGCCTTGTTCTTTTTTTGTGTCCACGGACTTTGTGCTTGTACTGTAGTTGCAAGCCCTAGCAATGCTGTTAAGCCAAGAAGTTTAATTTGTTTCATAATTTTAAAATAACACGTTGTATAAGCGAACTCTTAATTTACTACTTAGTAGGAAATACCGAATATAAATTACAAAATTTAGTGAAAAACTCCTTTATTTTAAAAGTAGTATTTTTATAGGTTATAAGCTATAGGCAGATTTTCAAGCAAAATCATGATTGCCTGCTAGCAATCGGAAGTGAGTAACGAAAGTAACAAAGCTGAAAAAGATGAATGAATTCAAAAATATAGAGTCAAAACTAGCACAATTCAGTAAGAAGTATTATACCAATGAACTGATTAAAGGGAGTATTTTTTTCTTTGCATTAGGGATTTTGTACTTACTGTTCACCTTGGTTATTGAGCACTTTTTATGGTTAAAACCTACATTTCGCACCTTGCTCTTTTGGCTTTTCATCGCTGTGGAATTGTATTTATTACTCCGGTTTATTTTATTTCCTCTGTTTAAATTATTCGGTTTACAACAAGGGATTAGCCCTGAAGAGGCCTCTAGTATCATTGGAAATCACTTTCCGGAAGTTAGTGACAAGCTCACCAACGTTCTGCAATTACAAAAGCACGGTCAGTATTCCGAGTTACTTCAAGCTAGCATTGCACAAAAATCATTAGAGCTAGAAACCGTTCCTTTCGGAAAGGCAATCAATTTTACGGCCAACAAAAAGTACTTGCTCTTTGCTGCGATTCCTGTGCTGTTTTGGATTTTGAGTTTTGTAACCGGTTTTAGTTCGAAACTATCAAATAGTTTAGAGCGCGTGTTAAATCACCAAACCGCATACGCTCCACCAGCTCCTTTTTCGTTTGCTTTAACAACCGATGATCTAAAGGTTATCAAAGGGAGTTCTTTCACCCTTTTTGTTCAAGCATCGGGAACTGTACTTCCCGAAAATGCGAAAATAAGCTTCCAAAATCAGGAATATTACCTACACAATGAAGGAAACGGTCTTTTTTCTTATGCTTTTGAAAATATCCAGACCTCTTTTCCTTTCTTTATCAGTGCTAATGGAGTACAATCGGACACTTACGAGATAAGCGTAGTAAATACTCCGACCATTCGAAATATTGAGTTGGTACTGCAATATCCAGCTTACTTGGGTAAAAAAAATGAAACACTCAACAATGCTGGAAATGTCATTGTTCCACAAGGAACATCCGTACAATGGAAGGTAAAAACATCACAAACTACCGCCGTTCAATTTAAGCATAACACAAAGACCGAAGCGTTTACAACAACTGCAGAAGACGAGTTTAGCTATCGTTTAAAAGCACTTGAGAACATCAATTACAGTATTAGTACATCGAATGAAAATTTAAAAAATTACGAAGAGCTCAGTTTTTCGATTCAAGTAGTTAAAGACGAATTTCCCAGTATTATCATCGAGAGCAATATCGACAGTATCACGCGAGGAAATGCACAATTTGCAGGTCAAATTTCCGATGACCACGGTTTTAGTAAATTAGAGCTCAACTATAAAAGCACTACGGATGAGCAGGCCAGCAAGAAGTCGATTTCTTTAAGTAACGACCTAGTACAGTCTTTTTATTACGAATTTCCCGGTACTATCCAGTTGCCTACTGCAGGAACATACGAACTGTACTTTACGGTATACGACAACGACCGTGTTAACGGAGCAAAACGCACCCAAAGCAAGAAATTTTTCTACCGACAAAAAAGCAGCGAGGAACTCGAAGAAGAGCTTTTAGAAGAACAAAAAGGACAAATAAATCAGCTCAAACAATCTTTGCAGAAACAACAACAAAGCAAACGCGAGCTCGAAAAAATCCAGCTCGATTTACAAAACAAAGACCAACTTAACTGGAGCGATAAAAAGAATATTCAAAATCTATTACAGCGTCAACAACAATACAGGCAAATGATGCAAAAGCAAAGTCAGCTATTGCAAGAGAACTTAGAGGAAAAAGAAGAGCAAAATGAAGATCTCCAACAGAAAAAAGAGGACCTACAGAAGCGCATAGAGGAATTGAAAAAACTGGAGAAACAACAAAAGTTATTGGATGAACTTAAAAAGCTCGCAGAGAAGTTAAGCAAAGAAGAACTGATAAAAAAAACCAAGGAACTCGCTGAGCAAAACAAACAGCAAGAGAAGAGTTTGGAACGCATTTTAGAAATGACCAAGCGTTACTATGTAGAGCAAAAAATGAATCAAATTGCCGATATGCTCGATAAAACCGCTAAAAAACAAGAGGCCTTAAGCAACAAAGAAACACAGCAAAACGACGCTAAAAAAACGGATACGAAAGAACAACAAGCAAAGCTTAAGAAGGATTTTGACTCCATTAAAAAAGAATTAAAAGACTTAAAAAAAGAAAATTCTAAGCTCAAAGAGCCTATGCAATTACCAGAAATGGATTCGCTTCAAAAAGAAACGGAGCAAGAAATGCAAAAGGCTCAAGAAAATTTAGAAAAGAATAATTCTGAAAAAGCCAAAAAGAACCAGAAAAAGGCAGCTCAAAAAATGCAAGAAATGAGCAAAAAAATGCAGCAGAGTATGCAATCGATGAGTGCGGAGATGCAAGAAGAGAACATGGAAAGTTTACGCCAGGTACTCGAAAATTTGGTTACCTATTCCTTTAAACAAGAGAAACTCATGCAAGATTTTGGTGAAATAAACGCTGATCACCCTAGCTTTAGTAAAAACTTAAAACGTCAATACCAGCTTAAAACCTATTTTGAACATATAGATGACAGTTTGTTTACCTTGTCTATGCGTGTACCTAGCATCAGTACTAAAATTCAAGACGAGCTTGCCAATGCCCATTATAACATAGACCAATCCTTAGAAAACTTAGCGGATAATCGCATCCGTCGAGGGGTCTCTAACCAGCAATATGTAATGACCTCTGCTAACACCTTAGCTGACATGTTGAGTAATACCTTAGATGCCATGCAGAACCCCAAGCAAGGAATGGGAAAAGGAAAGGGGAAAGGGAAATCGTTTAGCCTACCCGACATTATTCAACAGCAAAATGAATTGATGGAGAAAATGAAAAACGGGATGAAAAAATCGCAACAGGGACAACCTAAAAAGGGAAAAGGAAAGCAAAAAGGTAAAGGCAAGGAACAAGGACAACAAGAAGGGCAACAAGGACAGCAGAGTGAGGAGATGAATGGCAAACTCTATCAGATTTACAAAGAACAAGCGCAGTTACGTCAACAGCTTCAAGATGCCTTAAAGAAAGGCAAAGGGGGGAATGGAAATGCCAAGAAAATTGTAGAGAAAATGGAAGATTTAGAGAACAAAATTCTTGAGCAAGGGTTTAACCAGGGAGTGATCGAGCGCATGCGCCAATTAAACTACGAATTACTAAAACTAGACAAAGCTAGTTTCGAGCAAGGGCGCAAAAAAGAACGCGAATCAAATACCAACCGTAAAAATTACGGTACTTCAAACCAGAAAAGTCTAAAATTCAAGAAGCTATTTAAAAACCAGACCGAAATATTACGCAGACAATCCCTACCTTTGCGCGACGATTTGAAACAAAAGGTCAAAAACTACTTTAACAGTACCCAAAAACAGTAATTTATAGTTCGTTGTATCGATAAAGGAACCTGAAGTTCCTAGAACAGGCTGTTGAATACTGGGGAATGTAGTTGAGAACCGACCTGATAAGGTAGCTTATTTGCAAATCCGTTTCCTTATAATTCGGGAGTTGGTAGTAAGAGGGGATTGTTTCAACTATCGTTTCCCATAGTTTTCTGATTAACCACAACTAATTTCAGAGGCTACAGGTATTTAAAAGATTTCGATTTACAGCAAAAGATATACAATGATTGAATTTAATTACGAACTAGATTTTTCCTTAGAAAATGAAGCAAGCACCCGTCAATGGATTATTGACTGCATTACTAAAAACGAAGGAGAAGTAGGAGATGTCAACTACATCTTCTGTGACGATGCGTACTTGCATAAAATTAATGTAGAGTTTTTACAGCACGATACGCTTACTGATATTATCAGCTTTGATTACACTTTAGGAAAACTCGTAGGTGGAGACATTTTTATTTCCATTGAACGAGTAAAGGAAAATGCTAAAGAATTTGGTGTTACCTTTGCAAATGAATTGCATCGTGTTATCATTCACGGTATTCTTCATTATTTAGGTTATAAAGACAAAACCGATGAAGAGAAAGCTGAAATGCGTGCAAAAGAAAATGAATGTTTAGAATTATTAAATCCATAACAAAAAACGAGTTCCACGTGGAACTGAAATAAAGATGAGTTTATTTAGTACGACATACGACGTCATTGTAGTAGGAGGAGGGCATGCCGGTAGTGAGGCAGCTGCAGCCAGTGCAAATATGGGTGCAAAGACTTTGTTAATTACAATGAACTTACAGAACATCGCTCAAATGAGTTGTAATCCTGCCATGGGAGGAATTGCAAAAGGGCAAATAGTGAGAGAAATCGATGCATTAGGAGGTTATAGCGGTATCGTAACTGATAAAACGGCGATCCAATTTAAAATGCTTAACAAGTCAAAAGGTCCTGCTATGTGGAGCCCTAGAGCGCAATCAGACCGTATGCAATTTGCTGAATGTTGGCGTACCTTACTGGAACAAACCGAAAACTTAGATTTTTATCAGGATTCTGTTAATGGATTATTGTTTGATGAAAATCAAATTGTAGGAGTTAAAACCGCTTTAGGCTTAGAAATTAAGTCGCGAACGGTTATTGTAACTGCGGGTACCTTCTTAAACGGGCTAATCCATATCGGAGAAAAGACTTTCGGTGGAGGTAGAGCCGGTGAAGGAGCTTCAACAGGAATCACAGAAGACCTGGTTGCTAAAGGATTTGAGGCCGGTCGTATGAAAACAGGTACTCCTCCAAGAGTTGATGGACGTTCGTTGGATTACTCTAAAATGACAGAACAACCTGGAGATGAAAACCCAGAAAAATTCTCTTATTTACCAGTTACACGTCCGCTTACACAGCAACGTTCGTGTTATTTAACCTATACCAATCCGGAAGTTCACGAGCTCTTAAAAGAAGGATTTGACCGATCACCGATGTTTAACGGTCGTATCAAATCAACAGGTCCTCGTTATTGTCCTTCGGTAGAAGATAAAATCAATCGATTTGCAGAGAAAGAACGCCATCAGGTTTTTGTAGAACCAGAAGGTTGGAACACTGTTGAAATTTATGT
The DNA here is from genome assembly GCF_964514025.1 of Tenacibaculum litopenaei. Lineage (NCBI taxonomy): Bacteria > Pseudomonadati > Bacteroidota > Flavobacteriia > Flavobacteriales > Flavobacteriaceae > Tenacibaculum > Tenacibaculum litopenaei. The sequence goes on along the minus strand of NZ_CAZEQT010000001.1, from coordinate 12,297 downwards.
TAATGGATTTTCAACTTCATTACCCGAAGATGTACAGGACAAAGCTATCAGAGCTATTCCTGGATTTGAAAATGTAAAATTCTTCAGATATGGGTACGCAATCGAGTACGATTATTTCCCGCCTACGCAATTAAAACACAATCTAGAAACTAAGCTGATTGAAAACTTATTCTTTGCAGGGCAAATTAACGGAACAACAGGATATGAAGAAGCTGCAGCCCAAGGCTTGATGGCCGGAGTAAATGCAGCACTTAAAACCCAAAACAAAGCGCCATTCATTTTAAAGAGAAGTGAAGCTTATATTGGAGTTTTAATTGACGATTTAATTACGAAAGGAACAGAAGAACCGTATCGAATGTTTACTTCTAGAGCCGAATACAGAACGTTATTACGTCAGGACAATGCCGATTTGCGTTTGACAGAGAAATCGTTCGAGTTAGGTTTAGCAACTCAAGAACGCTTTGATAGAGTACAAGCCAAAAAAGAAAAGACACAAAAGCTCATTGATTTTCTTGAGAATTTAAGTGTTACTAAAGAGGAAATGAACCCTATTTTAGAGGCAAAAAATCTCGCTTTGATCAACCAATCAATGAAGCTCTATAAAATTGCTGCTCGTCCGCAATTGAATTTCGAAGATTACGCATCCTTAGCTAAACTAGCTGCTTTTACTGAAGAACATGAGATAGACGGTGAAATTATAGAGCAGGTAGAAATACATTTAAAATACGCTGGATATATCGCGAAAGAAAAGAATAATGCCGACAAATTAAACAGACTTGAGAATGTTCCGATTCCTTCAAGTTTCGATTACACAAAAGTAAAATCGCTTTCGTTTGAGGCCAGAGAAAAGTTGAGTAAAATTCAACCTACTTCAATATCTCAAGCAAGTAGAATTAGTGGTGTATCGCCAAGTGATATTTCCGTACTACTCGTATATATGGGGCGTTAATCGCTGAATAGTATAAAACAAAAAAGAGGTTCTATAAAGAGCCTCTTTTTTTTTCACACTTATATCGTATGTTAAACACAAACAATACTTATACAACGATAAAAAGTTTTATATAGTATACACAGCATAGCGATTTTATAGCTAATCTTAAATATTTCTTTTTGACAAGCAGTAACACCGCATTTCAAGCCCAAATTACGCCCTTAGAACGAAGAATACTCTTTAAAAGATCAATGTAACCTGAACACTATTTTAAAACGGTAAAAAGCGTTAAAAACGAATTTAAAGAGGGCATACGTACCTCAGAATATTCCGGAAACACTTCATAAGTTAATTCGACCAGGTGTATTACATGAGCAGCATGATTTTATAAAAAGTGAGGAGCTCCTTAGTATATACTTCTACTTAGCTATAGCAAACAACACAGATCAGGAAAAGCTACATTAAATTAAACTTTGCACTCAGAAAAGGAGAGAAGCCTCTTTCCTTTACTATGGATATCTCGTAAAAACATCACACAGTTAAAAACACCTAAGTACGGCATTATAGTACTACAGCGTTCCACGAGAAACATCCTAACAAGACTGCTAAAAAGTATAGCTGAGTATAACGTATACAAAACCTCAAAGAGGACTTCTAGGCATGCCTAAAACTCAAATTCAAGCACTCCTAAAAATACAATCGCGTTCATCAGGAATACCTAAATCAAATTAAAATGTGTCCTCGAAACAGGAGAGCCCCCTCTTTCCTTAACGATGGATATCTCGTGAAAACATTCCTCAATTGATAACACTTGTTATCGTATTCCAGTACGACAGCGTTCCACGAGAAACATCCAAATTAGTCTGCTAAAAAGTATAGCTAAATATAACGTATACAAAACTTCAAAAGAGGGCTTCTTAGCATTCCTAAAATTCAAATCCAAGTACTCCTAAAAACGCAATCGAATAGATCAGGAACACCTATATCAAATTAAAATGTGCCCTCGGAAAAGGAGAGAAGCCTCTTTCCCTAACAATGGATATCTCGTAAAAACATTCCTCAATTGATAACACTTGATATCGTATTCCAGTACGACAGCTTTCCACGAGAAACATTCAAACAAGACTTCTAAAAAGTATCGCTGAGTATGACGTATACAAAACCTCAAAGAGGGCTTCTTGGCATATCTAAAGCTCGAATCAGAGCACCCCTAAAAACGCTATTACATAGATTAGGAAGACATAGATTAAACTAAACAGCACCACAAAAAAGGAGAGGAGTCTCTTTCCTTAACTATGGATCTCGATTGAAAACAATCCTCAATTGAAAACACCAGAGCACGGTATTCCAGTACAACAGCGTTCCACGAGAAACATCTAAATAATCCTGCTAAAAAGTATAGTAAATTATAGCGTGTCCAAAACCTCAAAGAGGGCTTTCAGGCATTCCTAAAACTCGAATCAGAGCACCCCTAAAAACGCAATTGCATAGATTAGGAAGGCATAGATTAAACTAAACAGCACCATTAAAAAAGGAGAGGAGCCTCTTTCCTTAACTATCGATATCTCGTGAAAACATTCCTCAATTCAAAACACCAGAGCACGGTATTCCAGTACAACAGCGTTCCACGAGAAACATCCAAATAATCCTGCTAAAATGTATCGCTGAGTATGACGTTTGCAAAACCTCAAAGAGGGCTTCTTGGCATTCCTAAAATTCAAATCCAAGTACTCCTAAAAACGCAATCGAATAGATCAGGAACAGCTAAACCAAATTAAACAGCATCTTCCGAAAAGGAGAGGAACTTTTTTTCAAACACCTTTGGATTATTAGCATAAACATCCAGCAGTTAGAAACACCAGAGTACAGTATTCTTGTACACAAGCGTTCCACGAGAAACATCCAAATTAGTATGCTAAAAAGTATAGCTGAAAATAACGTGTGCAAAACCTTAAAAAGGGCTTCTTGGCATTCCTAAAATTCAAATCCAAGTACTCCTAAAAACGCAATCGAATAGATCAGAAACACCTACATCAAATTAAAATGTGCCCTCGGAAAAGGGGAGAAGCCTCTTTCCTTAACTATGGATATCTCGTAAAAACATCACACAGTTAAAAACACCTGAGTTCGGCATTCTAGCACTGCAGCGTTCCACGAGAAACATCCAAATTAGTCTGCTAAAAAGTATAGCTGAGTATAACGTATACAAAACCTCAAAAGAGGGCTTCTAGGCATACCTAAAATTCGAATCCAAGTGCTCCAAAAAACACAATTGCATGGATCAGGAAGGCATAGATTAAATTAAACAGCACCATTAAAAAAGGAGAGGGCCTCTTTCCTTAACTATGGATATCTTGTGAAAACATCATACAGTTAAAAATACCTAAGTACGGCATTATAGTACTACAGCATTCCACGAGAAACATCCAAACAAGCTTGCTAAAAAGTATAACTAAGCATCGTACAAACAGAACTAGAAAAAGGGCTTTCAGGCATACCTAAAACTCGAATCAGAGCATCCCTACAAACGCAATCGAATAGACCAGAATCACCTAAATCAAATTACAATGTGCACTCGGAAAAGGAGAGAAGCCTCTTTCCTTTACTATGAATATCTAGTAAAAACATTACTCAATTAAAAACATCTGTCATGGTATTCCCGAACGACAGCGTTCCACGAGAAACATCCAAACAAGTCTGCTAAAATGTATAGCCGAGAATAGTGCTTGGAAAACCTCTAAGAGGGCTTCTTAGCATTCCTAAAATTCAAATCCAAGTGCTCCTAAAAATACAATCACGTTCATCAGGAACAGCTACATTAAATTAAACTATACACTCGGAAAAGGAGAGAAGCCTCTTTCCTTAACGATCGATATCTCGTGAAAACAATGCTCAATTGAAAACACCAGAGCACGGTATTCCAGTACAACAGCGTTCCACGCGAAACATCTAAATAATCCTGCTAAAAAGTATAGCTGAATATAACGTATACAAAACCTCTAAGAGGGCTTCTTAGCATTCCTACAAATCAAATCCAAGTACTCCTAAAAATACAATCGCGTTCATCAGGAATACCTAAATCAAATTACAATGTGCACTCGGAAAAGGAGAGAAGCCTCTTTCCTTAACTATGGATATCTCGTGAAAATATTACTCTATTGAAAACATCTATCATGGTGTTCCTGTACGACAGCGTTCCACGAGAAACATCCTAACAAGCCTGCTAAAAAGTATAGCTGAATATAACGTATACAAAACTTCAAAAGAGGGTTTCTTGGCATTCCTAAAATTCAAATCCAAGTACTCCTAAAAACGCAATCGCACAGATCAGGAACAGCTACATTAAATCAAACTATACGCTCAGAAAAGGAGAGAAGCCTCTTTCCTTAACTATGGATATCTCGTAAAAACATTCCTCAATTGATAACACTTGTTATCATGTTCCAGTACAACAGCGTTCCACGAGAAACATCCAAACAAGCCTTCTAAAAAGTATAGCCAAGCATAGCCTATACAAAACCTCAAAAAGGGCTTCTTAGCATTCCTTAAGCTCGAATCCAAGTGCTCCTAAAAATACAATTGCATAGATCAGGAACAGCGACATTAAATTAAACTATGCACTCAGAAAAGGAGGGATGTCTCTTTCCTTAACTATGGATATCTCGTGAGACCATTCCTCAATTGAAAACACCTGTCATGGTATTCCAGTACGACAGCGTTCCACGAGAAACATCCAAACAAGACTGCTAAAAAGTACGATCCATCAGAAGGGCTACGAATGCCAAAAGAAGTTTATCAGACATTTCAAAACTTCCATACGAGCCTTTCAGAAATTGAGTCATTTTTAAAACGATAAATCAATTTGACTAGTAGTATCACAAAAGGGAAGTGTTCCTCTTTTCATTTGGCTATTTCATAGCTACTCATCCAACCATTAATAGCTACTCAGAACAGAAAGTACTAAAAAAACGAACCTACACGACCAAACCTGGGCAATAAAAAAACTAAAAAACATTGCTTCCGATCACCATCCTAAAACAGATATACAGACTCCGAATCGGAAATACAACTTCATTAGGAGAACCCGCGTATTATTCAAAAAACAGCATCACTAAAGAAATGCTAAAACAATTTGCGGATTATTGTTCCACGAGGAACATCATAACCTAGCTCAAAAAGAAATTTCCAAGAACAACTACTCCGACAGTAGGAGGTATGCATAAAGAGATCAATACACCATTTTCAGGAACCGCATCCTATAATGCCTATTACTATATATTTAAATCCCAGCATTGCTTCCCTTCCTTTCCTAAACTATTAAATCATAAAAAGGAGGTCCAAGAAGAAACGTCGAATTTCGAACATTAGTTTAGCTAAAAATATTGGTAAGGTTCCTCGTGGAACCACCAAATTCAAAAAGAGTACTGATCAAACAAAGAATCACAAATAGAAATTCAACAGCTTAAAATAGTCAAGTAGAAAACCTACCCAAAAAAGTAGGGTAGTAGTGCCTCATAAAAACAAAAGCTTTTACTTGTAAAAATACATTTGCTAAACACATTTGCTAATTATGTTCCCCGTGGAACAAGTAATGGTTTCATAAAAATCTCTATAACTAAACCGAAAAAATAACTACTCGATACTTATGCGAAAAAAGCACCTAGAAATCAACCCCATAAAATAGGAGGGGAGTTTTGCATCGAACATTAACCAACTCTCAAAACAACAGAGAAAAACTATTACCAAAGAAAAAATGCTCAAACCATTGGCATGGAATGTTCCTCGTGGAACACCTCTTCTTAAAATTCGAAATACCAATTCGAAAAAAACAACCTACTTGACATCCAATTTTTGTCGAAATTCTAGTTATGCTAAGATATTTAGCTCTTATGTTCCACGAGGAACATCAGTAATTCATAAAAATTAAGAGAAACAAAACCACTACAACACAGGAAAAAAAAAAGCAATGTTCCACGGGGAACATAAATCCTACCCTAAACTATTGATATCATAATAGTAACCACAAAAATTAAAATTTCAGTGGACAACGCTCTTAGTTACTATTTAAAAGAGAAGCACAATATTTGAACAGCCACTTGCAAAATCAATTAGCAATCCAGCTATCAAAAGTCATTTGCAGAAGAAAAATAGAAATCTCTATTAGGCATAAAATATATCTGCTGGCCGTCAATCTTACTAATCAAAATTTCGTAATATTGTACTAGTGAATTCCTCTTTCAATAGGAAATAAAACCATCATCCTTGGATACTACAAAAAAATATAGTACTGGTGCTGTGCCCTACTTAACCTGTATAGATCATACTGTCTCAAACGAATCGTATCAACTAGTATATAACAGCGAATACGACATGCTCGTAACTACACCAGTACCTCAAAACTTGGCTTCATATTATGAAAGCGAAGCTTATATCTCACATACCGATCGTTCTAAAGGTCTGTTTGAAACCACCTATCAATTGGTAAAAAAATACGCACTCAAAAAAAAACTTAGTCTTATAAATCAGCAAACAGCTGGTCCTAAAAAGATACTAGATATTGGTGCAGGTACCGGCGATTTTTTAAAGGTCTGTAAAGATAACGGTTGGGATGTTACCGGAGTTGAACCTTCAGCTGTAGCCCAACAATACGCACAAGAAAAAGGACTGCAACTTCATACGGAACTAGCTGAAGTAGTCCAACAAGAATTTGAAGTGATCACCATGTGGCATGTATTAGAACACGTACGTGATTTAGATAGCTATATAGAACAACTTAAAAAATTACTTAGCCCCACAGGTACCTTAGTTATTGCTGTTCCGAACTTTAAAAGTTACGATGCCCAGCATTATAAATCCTTTTGGGCAGCTTTCGATGTTCCCAGACATCTTTGGCATTTTTCTAAAGAAAGTATTAAAAGACTGTTTAAGCCTTATGGCCTCCAGCTACAAGAAACGAAGCCCATGAAATTTGATGCCTATTACGTGAGCTTATTAAGTGAGAAATATAAAACGGGAAGTATGCGACCTATTCGTGCCATGATGCAAGGATTTAAATCGAATTGGCAAGCAAAAAAGACACAGGAATACTCATCGTTGATTTATCTGCTAAAAAAAGTATAAAAACCTACATAAAGCCATTTTAAAGAACTTTTACCAAGACAGGCTTATTGGTAGATTCAAAACAAAATAAAACCTCTTAAAATTGATTTTTTAAGAGGTTTTTCAATAAGTATATCTTATACTATTTTTAGTAGTAATAAATTTTAATGATTTAAAATATACATACCTAAAACGGTAATAATAAAATATACCGCCAAGGTCATTGCTCCTGCATAATCTTTAGCTAAGCGTTGTCCTATTAATAAAAATATCAACGTCAAAGCCGACAATTGTACTCCGAGCAAGGCCAATGATTTTGCTCCCGTGGTCATAATGTTAAATGCACCAACGAACATGAAGGCCCCTGCGAGTAATTCAATTACCAAAATGATCGCTAACAACAGCGGGACCATATTTCGCAACGGCGAGTTTTTGAAATGACCTTTAATAAACTCTAAATTACCTTTCCAGTCAGAAACCTTGTCGATACCAGATTGTAAAAACGTGACTATTAAAAACAACAATATTAAAAGTGCAGTTGCATTATTTTGAATAAGTTCCATATAATTGATTTTTAGCAAATATAAGAGTTCTTAAAAAAAATGTAACATTTATTAAATTCTGCGTCTAATAGCTGTAAGATTTATCGATCTTAGTAAAAAAAAATTCAATCACTTTAAATACTTTTTATTATGCCAATTCCATACATCGTAGTCACGGTACTCGGAGTGCTCGTCCTATTATCGTCATTTTTCATTATTAAACAGCAAACTGCAGGCGTTATCGAACGTTTTGGACGATTCAGAAGCATACGCCATTCTGGACTTCAATTCAAAATTCCATTAGTAGATAGAATCGCTGGAAAACTGAGCTTAAAAATTCAACAATTAGATGTAATTGTAGAAACAAAAACCTTGGATGACGTATTTGTGAAGCTCAAAGTTTCTGTGCAGTATAAAGTTATCAAAGAAAAGGTATACGAGGCCTTTTATAAGCTAGATTATCCTCACGATCAAATTACTTCATACGTATTTGACGTAGTACGTGCAGAAGTACCTAAAATGCGCTTAGACGATGTATTTGTAAAGAAAGACGATATTGCCATTGCGGTAAAGTCAGAATTGAATGACGCTATGATGGAATACGGATACGATATCATCAAAACCTTAGTTACAGACATCGATCCAGATGCACAGGTGAAAGAAGCGATGAACCGTATCAACGCCTCTGAACGTGAAAAAGTAGCTGCTCAATACGAGGGAGACGCTCAGCGTATCCTTATCGTAGAGAAAGCGAAAGCAGAAGCAGAAAGCAAACGTTTACAAGGTCAAGGTATTGCTGATCAACGTAGAGAAATTGCACGTGGTTTAGAAGAATCAGTAGAAGTTCTTAATAAAGTAGGAATCAACAGCCAAGAGGCATCAGCACTTATTGTTGTTACCCAGCACTACGATACCTTACAAGCCATTGGAGCGGACACCAATAGTAACCTCATACTACTTCCGAATTCACCTCAGGCCGGAAGTGATATGTTAAACAATATGGTGGCGAGTTTTACCGCCAGTAACCAAATTGGAGAAGCCATGAAAGAAGCCAAAAACAAGAAAAAAGGAAACGATAACTAATCGAAAGCGCTGAGGTCATAGCCTCAGCGTTTTTATTTTAAAACTAGAAAAATGAAAGTAACCACTACCCCGACCTTCCAAGGTCAAGACATTCAAAGCTATCACGGTATTGTTACCGGAGAAACTATTATAGGTGCCAATATTTTTAAGGATTTCTTTGCGGGAATCAGAGATATCGTCGGTGGACGCTCAGGATCCTATGAAAAAGTCCTCAGAGAGGCGAAAGACATCGCCTTAAAGGAAATGCAGCAACGCGCACGAGAAATTGGCGCAAATGCCATTGTAGGCGTAGATTTAGACTATGAAACCGTCGGACCTAATGGCGGTATGCTTATGGTGACTGCTTCAGGAACAGCAGTTACTGTATAAACCAAAAAAAACGAATCCCTAAGGATTCGTTTCTTTATTTTTTCTCTTCTATCTTATCGTCTTCTTCAGATTTGGTAGCATCCTTGAATTCTCGGATACCCGTACCCAATCCTTTCATTAATTCTGGAATTTTTCGACCTCCAAAAAGTAACAATACTAAGGCTACAACTATGGCAATTTGCCAAGGTCCCATTATTCCTAAAAATATAGTAAGTGCCGTCATTTTTAATCTAATTTATTGACAAAGATACAAAATTAACTTCTGTGTTCAATTACTCCACCAATTACTTTTTTATCTTTTAAAACTTCAGGCTTTCCCTTGTAGAAGATTGAACCGCCAAAAGATACCTTAGCGTCTAAGGTTTCTCCAGACTGAACTTCTGCCTTGGCTCCTGACCCAGCACGAACGATATTCATGGCTGAGACATTCACGTTATAGCCGTGGTAATTTGCTCCCAAATCAACGTGTACCGTTTGATTTTTGGCCTCACCCGTAAGTTTCACTACTGCACCCGAGGTACTTTTCACCTTAAGGTGCTTTACTTTCACCACCATGTTGATAAAAGCGCCTTCTTGCGCTTTAATTTCAACCATATTCTGACGTAGGTCAGCTGAAGTAATTAGGGCGCCTTCATTGGCATCAATAACCGCTATATCATTTTTGTAATACAGAGTTATTTTAGCCTTACCCTCCGCACTTGTTTCCGGGAACGTCAATACGATCTTTAAGCGATCATTGTCCGCTTTAAAACGAACCTTTGCTGACTTCTCACCAGTAATCACGGCATAGGTTTTATCAGACTTGACTAATTTTACATCAATTCCGTTATATACTTTCAAGGTTTTAAAACTTCCTAAATCCTTGGTTATCTTGTTCTGAGCTAGTGTTAAAAAACTAACAAACAACAAACTAACTGCCAATACATTTTTCATTTTTCTGTTATTTAGTGTTTCATAATGACATGAAACTCCCTTCAAAAGGGCAAATATCATACCATTACTATAAAGACAAATATTGCAATTTATTGTTACACTTGCACAAATTAATGTGAAATCAATTCGAAATCCAGGTGTTTTCGTTCTAAATCAGTGTGCTTAACTTTTACCACTACTTCATCACCGAGTTGAATTCGCGCCTGAGTTGCCTGTCCAACCACCGCAAACTCCTTCTCTTCAAAAATGTAATAATCGTCTTTCAAATCTTTGATACGCACCATTCCCTCACATTTATTGCTTGAAATTTCAACGTAGATTCCCCATTCTGTTACTCCAGAAACCACTCCTTCAAACTCTTGATCCTTGTGATCTTCCATGTATTTTACTTGCATGTACTTAATAGAATCACGTTCCGCTTTTGAAGCGAGCTCTTCCATTTTCGAAGAATGTTTACAGCGTTCTTCGAAAACCTCCGATTTCGGGCTCTTTCCGCCATCCAAATAATGTTGAAGTAACCTGTGGGTCATAACATCCGGATAACGTCTTATAGGCGATGTAAAATGCGAATAATAATCAAATGCTAAACCGTAATGACCGATGTTTTGCGTAGTATAGGCAGCCTTACTCATAGAGCGAATGGCTAAAGTTTCCACCATATTGGCCTCTCCCTTCCCATGAACGTCTTTCAACAACTTGTTTAAACTTTCAGAAGTTTTCTCTTTAGTTTCTGTGTTGATTTTATATCCAAATTTGTTCACAATATTCTGAAGCGCTGCCAATTTTTCAACATCAGGTTCGTCGTGTACCCTGTAAACAAATGTTTTATTGGTAGCTCTACCCTTTGCAAAACCGATAAATTCAGCCACTTTTCTATTGGCCAAGAGCATAAATTCTTCAATCAACTTATTGGCGTCTTTAGCCTCTTTGAAAAATACACCTGTCGGGTTTGCATCAGCGTCTAAATGAAATTTTACTTCCACTTTATCAAAAGATATCGCCCCGTCTTTCATACGTTTTTTACGCAAAATTTTCGCTAAGCGATCCATGGTTAAAACTGCATCCACTATAGGTTGCTCCACTTCGTAAGCAGCCCCCGTTAAAGACACCTCTTCCGGCACTGTATTTCCGCCTGACTCAATAATAGCTTGGGCTTCTTCATAGGCAAATCGCTTGTCCGAATAGGTCACCGTTCGTCCGAACCAAGTACCTACTATTTCAGCCTTAGTATTCATTTCAAACACGGCCGAAAAAGTCAGTTTTTCTTCATTTGGTCGCAGTGAACACACGCCATTTGAAAGCATTTCAGGTAACATCGGTACTACTCTATCTACCAAATACACAGAAGTCGCTCTATTGTATGCTTCCACATCCAAAGGCGTATCTTCTTGTACGTAATGAGAAACATCAGCGATGTGGATTCCTATCTCGTAATTCCCATTTTCTAACACGGTAAACGAGAGTGCATCATCAAAATCTTTGGCATCTCGAGGATCGATGGTAAACGTTAAATCACCACGCATATCTCGTCGTTTCCCTACTTCCTCTTCGGTAATTTCTATTGGAAGTTTACGAGCTTCGTTTTCGATGTCCGTCGGAAACTCGTGCGGTAAACCATATTCCAATAAGATCGAATGAATTTCCGTATCGTGTTCACCCGGCTTTCCGAGCACCGTATCAATTTTACCAAAAGGATTTTTCGAATTCTCAGGCCAATCTGTAATTTTGGCCAATACTTTATCGCCGTGTTCGGCTCCATTAATCTTACTTTTTGGAATAAAAATATCGGCGTACATTTTGGGACTATCTGGTAACACAAAACCAAAAGTTTTATTCAGTTGTAATACACCAACAAACTCCTGTTTTGCACGTTCGATAATCTCTACAACATCTGCCTCTACCTTGTTACTTCGGCGTTTTTTGTATACATAGGCACGAACGAGATCGTCGTGTAACCCCTTACCTAGATTCACAGAAGGTACAAAAATATCCTCCTCAAAATCATCAGACATAAAATAGGCGTTCCCATTAGAGGTAACGTCTAACTTACCTATATGATACTTGCGATCCTCATTTATTTTATACTTACCACGCTCTACTTCAATAATTTTCTTACTGACTGTTAAAGACACCAATTTTTGCAAAATTTGTGTTTTACCGTCCGTATCATTGATGCGTAATTTAGCGGCAATTTGTTTATAGTTATAGGTTTTATTACTATCCTCGTTAAGTATTTTGAATATTTTTCGGGTCAAATCTTTGATTACTTTTCCCTTTTTTTTGTAGATTTTTTTCTTTCTAGTCATTAATCTTTCGTCTTATAAAATTTTTAGCAAAGTA